>CAZOHJ010000015.1:0-65626 GCA_964579875.1 uncultured Lachnospiraceae bacterium
TGTTTGCCATGCAATAGTTTATTCTGTGTTATTTACAACTTGTTTCAAACTTATACCTCTTTATCCGGACTGCACGCCCGTTACACAGACGCTTACTCCCTTTATTTTTATGCCGGTCTCTCCAAGCCTTTCCGCTATTCCGTCCGCGATCTTTTTGCGTATTGACGGCACGTCGGCGCCATAGCTGCATATAACGTAAATTTCAACGGCAACGCCGCCCTTTTCCCTCGTTATATAAACTCCCTTTACGCCGCCGCTGAGCAAGCGTGACAGCTCATCCCTTTTTGAACGGTCGGTTAGCATTGCGACGCCCTCGCAATCCCCGGCTATTCTTGCCGAAATCTGCGCCAGCGCCTTTTTTGAGATCGTCACAGTTCCCATCGCTTCATCATTCCTCATTGTCTGCCTCCCCGGTCTTTACCCCGGCTTCATTCTTTGCCTCTCCCACTATGTCAAATTTACGCATAACCTGCTTACGGCGCTCTGTCGCGTACTGCGTGTAGTAACGGTGTGTTACCTCTATATTCTTATGTCCCATAAGCTCCGCGACCATCTTTATGTCAACACCGTCCGCAATCATGCTGCACGCAAAGGTACGCCTCAGCGCATGAGGGTGCATTTTTTCCGGATCGGTTATCCCCGCAAGAATACAATAATTTTTCAGATTTTTCTCTACCGTCTGCGGAAGAATGCGCTTTCCGTTGCGGCTTATAAACAAAGGATCTGTTCCCTTTGTGTTCTCATCGGACATTCTTTCCTCAACATATTTCAGCATTTCGTTTTCCACCTGAATAGGCATAAAAATTTCCTGCTGATCTCCGCCCTTGCGCGTTACAATGAACGACGAGGACTCGAAATCAACATCATTGATATTGAGATTTACCAGCTCGCTTACTCGGCAGCCGGTTCCGAGATATGCCGTGTACAACGCTATATCCCTCTGCTTACGGTTCAGATAGTTCGCAAGGCTCCTGCCTTCAAGAAACCGTTCGCCGTCATAAAGCGCCTCTATAAGATTCAGAACGTCCTGTGTCGTAAGCGGACGCTTCATTTTCTGATGCACCTTTTTAAAATCAAGCTTATCCGTTACATTATGATCAATATAATCATTTTTATACAGGTACAGGAACAATCCCCGTATTCCCGAAAGCTTACGGTTTATCCCATACTCGTTATTTTTTCTTACGCGCTTTATAAGCTTTCCGGTCGCGGACATATATTCCGTTTCATATTCCTGCAGATACGCTTTAAATCCGTTCAGATCCCTAAGCGTTACATCATTGAGCATCTCCGGCGTAAAGCTCTCAATGCTCTCCAGCTCTCTGAACTTATATCGTTTCAGATATTCTAAAAAGGTCTTTATATCTATACTGTAGCCGATCTGGGTATTGACGCTTTCCCCGTCATAAGCGACCTCAATATAGTCAAAAACAAAATCAGGCAGCCGTGTAAGTATTTTTGTAAGATCAATATATTTGCTCATCTCTATCTTCTTAACCTTCTTATTTCCTTTGCTCTTTTTAACAGATATGAACGGGTGTTCAGCTCGGGATTGATTATGACCTCGTCCAGCAAGGCTTTCAGCATATCTCCCGCGTCCCTGCCCGGCCGGAAGCCGATATTCATAAGATCCCGCGCATTTACCGTCAGATCCGATATTCTGTACGGCTGCTTCTGGGCTATCACCTGTCTGTATATTTCCAGACTGCTTTCTGTTTTTTTCAGCTTATCCGGCAAATATCCGGGGTTTTTTGCCATATTATCCGCCCTCTGCAATACAAGCAGCTTTTCAAACAACTCCGCGCCCGTCTTAGACATCATTCGCTTTACCGCCGTGTAGTTTGCGTCCACTCTGTAATCATGGTTCTCAACAAGCAGCGCTACGTCCCTAATAGTATCGGAATCCATATGCAGTCTGTGCAGCACATCCACCGCGATCCGCCGGCTTTCACGATGATGCCCGTAAAAATGTATTATTCCGCTTGCATCGGTTGACGGGCAGCACGGCTTTCCCGTATCATGCAGCAGCGCCGCCCATCTTAAAATCAAATCCGGCGGAGTGTTTATAACCGTGTGCATGATATGCTCTCCAACATCATATATATGATATTTATTTCTCTGCGGCTCTCCGAAGCAGCGCTCCAGCTCCGGTATTATGAACCTGAGCATTCCAAGCCTGTGCAGCTCTCGGATATAGTCCGGATGCCCGGACAAAAGTATTTTATTCAGTTCGTTCCGCACCTGATCATGATCCGCCTTCTTTATAAGTATTGCGCATTTCCTGATCGCGCGCTCTGTCTGCTTGTCAATTTTAAAGTCAAGCTCCGCTCTGAGCCGTACAGCGCGCAGCATCCTGAGCACGTCCGACTTAAAGCATTGCTCCGGCTCTCCCACACAGCGTATAAGCCTGTTATCCATATCCCGCTGTCCGCCGTAATAATCCACTATTCCCTCATCAGGATTATACAGCACGGCGTTTATCGTAAAATCACGCCGTCCGCACTCCTCCTTCGGGCCGTAAGAAAGACAGGAACCGCCGCTGCCGGACTTGTTTCGGTACAATGACTTGACTTCATAGCCGGTTTTATTTTCCACGACCGTTATTGTATTATTCCCGCCGCCGGTATCAATCGTATGCCTGAATACGTTTTTTATGGCGTCAGGCGCCGCGTCCGTGATTATTTCATAACGATCCGGCGTCTTGCCGAGCATCAGCCTTCTCACCGTGCTCCCCGCTATATACGCCTTATAACCGGCTCTGTTAAGACTGTCTGTAATCCTTGCCGCCCCGTCCGCAATATTCAGCTCTATGATACCCGCCTCCTTCCTGATATAATCTCCTATTGTATAATTGTATCACAATTGTTTCCTGAGGTCAATATTGCATTAATGTAAAATTCAATATTATTATTGACTTTTTGTCTGATTTGTTATATTATTATACCATAAGCATAAGTACAGATTCACAATTCTAACAATAAGGAGACTGCTATGAAAAGAGACGATATTAGATTCGAGCTTAAGCATGAGGTCCTTAAGCTTGTCGCCGAACACACTTTTAATGATACCATGACAATGGAAACATATGACCAGATACCGTTTCAGGTCATTCCGGGAATTACCCCGCGTTTCCGCTGCTGCGTTTACAAGGAACGCGAGATCATTCGTCAGAGAACCCGGCTTGCTCTCGGAATGATACCTATACGACGCGATAACCATGAGAAGATTCAAATGAATGAGCATATAATCCAGGTTATTCCCGCCGCATGCGAGGGCTGTCCTATCAACCGTTTCCAAGTTACGGAAAACTGCCAGAATTGTATGCAGAAGGCTTGTCAGAATGCCTGCGCTTTCGGCGCTATCACCATAACGCCGAGGGGTGCGTATATCGACCAGACAAAATGTAAGGAATGCGGCCGCTGCGCGGATTCGTGTCCGTATCATGCGATCGCCGACCTCATGCGTCCGTGTATGAGGAGCTGCGATGTGAACGCTATACAGATAGGCGGCAACAGACTTGCCAACATTGACAATAAGAAATGCATCGCCTGCGGTCATTGTGTTCAGAAATGCCCGTTCGGCGCTATTTCGGATATTTCATACATAACAAAGGTTATCAATGCCATCAAGGATCCTGATACCGTTACGGTCGCTGTTCCCGCGCCGGCTGTTGAAGGTCAGTTCGGTCCGAACGCCACGGTCGGCAGAGTAAAGACCGCTTTAAAGCAGCTCGGCTTTGACTATGTTTACGAGGTAGCTCTCGGCGGCGACCTTGTTTCAATGCATGAGGCAAAGGAGCTTATAGAAAACAAGGAAAACGGAAAGAAAATGACGACCTCCTGCTGTCCGGGCTTTGTAAATCTTATCAGAAAGCATTATCCGCAGCTTATGGAATATGTTTCAACTACCGTTTCGCCTATGCAGGCTAACTACAGATATATTCAGCAGAAGCACCCGGGCGCATTCGTTGTATTTATCGGCCCGTGTATCGCAAAGAAATTTGAGGCTGAAATGATGCAGGCTCCGGATGCTGTTATGACATTCGAGGAACTGAACGCGGTATTTGACGCAAGACATATCAATCCGGAGGAATGTGACGAGGATATCAATCCTGACGCAACCTCATACGGACGCCGTTTCTCCGGCGCGGGCGGCGTTGCTGCATCGGTTGTCAAGGCCGCTGCCGAATGCGGCGTTACCGGCATAAAGGCGAAGCCGTGCTCGGGAGTTAAGGAATGTAAGGTCGCTCTTGCTATGCTCAAGGTCGGCAAGTTCCCCGAGGACATCATTGAGGGTATGGCCTGTGACGGCGGCTGTATCGCAGGTCCCGGCTCGATCGCTGCTCTTCCGCAGCTCAAACAGGCGCGGCTTAAGAAAATCAAGGGCAAGGATAACGATTCGATAGGCAGTATGCTGGAGGATATGGACGCGCTTGATGTCGATATGGTTCGCAAGAGCTTCGATATGCCCGAAAGAGCCGAATTTATTCTCACCAACAGAGTGCACGAATTATTGGATAACTAAGTATTTATAACGCAAAAAAACGCCGCAAGACGATACGCAGGACTGTATGATAAATGGGGCTGTACAAATGCAGCCCCATTAAAATGCTCTTCTCTATATTACCCGCTCAGATTTGAATTTCTTATTTTATTTCTTAACGGCAGCACATATGACGGTGAAACAGAAAGCTCATCGACGCCCATTCTTAAAAACCGTTCCGTAAGCTCTAAATCCGCGCCAAGCTCGCCGCAGATACCGACCCATACGTTTTCCTTATGGGCATTTTTGCATACCATTTCTATCATTCTCAGCACGGCTTCGTGGTGAGGATCAAAGAAATTATCAAGCTTTGGATTCTGTCGGTCAATAGCCATTGTATATTGTGAAAGGTCATTTGTTCCTATGCTGAAAAAGTCAACCTCTTTTGCAAGTATATCGCTTATCATAACAGCCGCGGGAGTTTCGATCATAATGCCCTCTTCAATATTGTTATACGGAATATTTTCATTGTCAAGCTCCGTCTTTACTTCCGCTGAGATCTTTTTTATCTTTTTGACTTCTTCTAAAGATGTTATCATAGGATACATAACGGCAAGCCTTCCGTATTTTGACGCTCTGTAAATTGCGCGAAGCTGTGTTTTGAATATTTCGGGTCTTGTAAGACATATCCTTATTGCCCGCATACCCATAGCCGGATTTTCCTCTTTGTCAAGCTTGAAATAATCCGCCTGTTTATCCGCGCCAATATCAAGAGTTCTTATAATGACGCGTTTCCCCGCCATTGTTTCCGCCGCTTTTTTGTAAATCCGGAATTGTTCATTTTCGGTGGGATATTTATTGCTCTCAAGATATATAAACTCGCTTCTGAACAGTCCGATACCTCCGGCGTCATTGCTTAAAACATAAGCCAGATCCTTGACATTTCCGATATTTGCGTAAACAAGAACAGATCTTCCGTCCTTTGTTACATTCTCCTTGCCCTTCATCTCCTGAAGCAGTCTTTGCTTTTCAAGCTCGTCAGCCTTGCGTTTCCGCATTGCGGTCATTGTTTCTTCGTCAGGCTCAATATATATGATCCCGTTAAAACCGTCAACAACCGCCGTTTTGCCCTCCAGATCATCCGACAATTCAATATTCACTCCTATAAGAGCCGGAACATTCATTGTGCGCGCCAGAATTGCCGTGTGTGAATTTACAGAGCCGTGAACGGTCACAAATGAAATCACAAGGTTTTTGTCAAGCTGAACGGTTTCGCTTGGAGCAAGGTCATCGGCAAGTATTATTACAGGTTCATCTGACATCTGCTTGCCTGTATCCGCGTTTGAGAGGATCCGTATAATGCGCTCTGAAATATCTTTAACGTCCGCCGCGCGTTCTTTCATATAATCATCGTCCATTGAGGAAAACATCTCGGAAAAATTATCGGACGTTATGCCTACCGCGTACTCCGCGTTCACATGCTGTTCATTGATAATGTTTTTTATTGAGTCAAGATAATCGTCATCGTCAAGCATCATCTGATGAATTTCAAATATTGCCGCGTTTGCTTCGCCTACTTCTTTTTTTGCCTTATCATATAACTCAGCCAGCTGATTTTGCGCTTCTGTTTTAGCCGCTTCAAAGCGTTCTGTTTCCTCATCGCAGTTTTCAATCGTATGTCTTACAATTCGTTGCTTGCTTTTTGACATAAGCTGTATTTTGCCGATAGCAATTCCGCCGTATACGCTTTTTCCTTTAAATTCAGTCATTTGGCATCTTCCTTTCCCAAAAAAGTTCAATTGCCCGTCCCGATAATGCGATCATCGGGACAGGCATATGGATTACAGGTTATTTTTAAGAAACTCTTCAAGCTCCTTTGCCGCGGTATCCTCATCGGAGCCTTCAACTGTTACGGTAATCTCCTGCCCCTGCTTGACCGCGAGCCCCATAACACCGAAAATTTTCTTTGCGCTGACGGTTTTTCCCGCCTTTGTTAAATTCACGGCAGAGCTGTATTTCGACGCCGCCTTTACAAATTCACCGGCAGGTCTTGCGTGAATACCCTCAGGGTCTGTGATCACATACTTAAATTCTTTCATTTTATTGTCCTCCTTAAAAATTTTTTACTCATTAGCAGGCTTCTTCAGAAGCGCAAGCATAAACATTGTCACAACCGAGCCGACAACCATTGCGGCAAGACCGGGTCTTGAAACAGCATCGCACTTTGCGTGAGGAATTGCTATGCCCTCGCCTATACCCGTTGATCCTTCGGTTTCTCTTTCGAATACTTTCTTTTTGTATTTGTCCTTGTTATTGATCTTTCCGCTTTTACACATCAAATCAACCATTTTACTGATCGCGTCCTTTTTGGACACTGCCGAGCCGTTTACCTCTACTGAACGGCGGTCAAGTAAATCCGTGATTTTCATAAAATCTCCTCCTAAAAATCTTTATAAAAGTTCAAATGAATTATATACTTGTTTAATTTCTTCTTTTGTCGCAAGCATTTCCGAAAACGCGCTTGCGCTTCCGGCGGATAAGCCCATTTTGAAAGCATGAGCATAATCATGTTTTTCATACCAGCCCGCAATAAATCCGGCAACCATTGAATCTCCCGCGCCGACTGAATTTTTAACTGTTCCCTTAGGCGCTTCGCTCTTAAACACAGCTCCCGTTTCCGTTATAAGCACCGCTCCTTCACCCGCCATTGATATAAGAACATTTCTTGCGCCTTTTTCCTGAAGCTTTTCCGCATACGGAACAACCTCCCCGCGGTTTTTTAATGTTACTCCGAATATTTCTCCCAGCTCGTGATTGTTTGGTTTAACAAGAAACGGTCTGTGCTCAAGCACATTGATAAGCAGATCCTTTGTCGCGTCAACCGCGATCATAATGTCCCTGTCGGAAAGCATTTTCATAATATCACTGTAGAGGGAGTCCGAAAGAGACGCCGGAATACTTCCTGCAAGAATAAGCGTATCGCCGTCTTTAAGTGTGTTAAGCTTTTTTAAAAGCTTTGCCGTCGCCTCTTCATCGATTACGGGACCGACAGCGTTTATTTCCGTTTCTTTATCTGATTTTATTTTTACATTTATTCTTGAATGTCCGTCTTTAAGCTCAATAAAATCACTGTTTCCGCCTAAAGCTTCAAAGCTGCGTTTTATTTCCTTGCCCGTAAAGCCCGCAATGAAGCCGAGAGCTATATTTTCTATTCCTAAATTGTTAAGAATTGTAGATACATTAAGTCCTTTTCCTCCCGGTAAAAGCTGTTCATAGCTTGCGCGGTTCGTCATTCCCGGCCGGAGATTATCTACCCCTATCGCGTAATCAATAGCAGGATTAAATGTAACCGTGTAAATCATATTATACCCTCTTTTCGTCACTTTTTCGCTAAAATAATATTTTCGCAGACCTCATATCCCTTTACGATTTTTTCCGTTATTATGACGGCATCATCAAAAGCCGCAAATCCTACGTGGCTTATTGAGTCGAATTTTGAGGAATCCGCAACGATATATGGCTCTTTGCAGTTCCTGAATGATATTCTTTTTACGCCCGCTTCCTCGCGGTCGGGAGTGGTAAAGCCTGCACGCGTGGTTTACCGCGTTTGTTACATAAACTGCATTTTTCTCTGTGATATATTCAATAATACACTCGGTTGTGGTTCCCTGTTCATTAATACGCCGAGTTATTTTTGCCATTCTTTCTTCTGCAAGCATTGTTCCATCTCCTTTATTATCTCTTTTTGATGGTTTAATTATAACACAGTAAACGGTCAAAATCAAACACTTAAACATTAAAACAGCTGCTTCTCAAATGAAGCAGCTGCTTGCTATACTATATATACCTGTATTTATAGAATATCCCTGTATTTATAGAATTTTTGAAAGGAAGCCCTTTAATCTTTCATTTTTAGGGTTATCGAATATTTCGTCCGGTGTCCCCTCCTCAAGGATCACACCGTCTGCCATGAATATTACGCGGCTCGCGACCTCTCTCGCAAAGCCCATTTCATGCGTTACGCATATCATAGTCATGCCGTTTTTTGCAAGCATCTTCATAACGTCAAGAACCTCGCCGACCATTTCCGGGTCAAGCGCTGAGGTTGGCTCGTCAAAGAGCAGCACATCCGGCTCCATGCAGAGCGCGCGCACGATTGCAACCCTTTGTTTCTGTCCTCCCGAAAGCTGGTCGGGGTACGAATCGGCTCTGTCGCTCAGACCTACTCTTTCGAGCAAGTCCCTCGCCTTTTTCTCCGCCTGCTCCTTCGGGATTTTCTTAAGCTTCATCGGAGCTACTGTCATATTCTTAAGAACCGTCATATTCGGGAACAGATTGAAGTGCTGGAACACCATGCCCATCTTCTGCCTGTGCTTGTTTATATTTACATGAGGCGCCGCAATATCCGTCCCCTCAAAGGTAATCTGTCCTGAGGTAGGAAGCTCCAGAAGATTGAGCGAGCGCAGAAAGGTTGATTTGCCGCTGCCCGACGGACCTATTACAACAACAACCTCGCCTTTTTCAATATCAATGTTAATTCCGTCAAGCGCCTTTACGGCTCCGCCGTTATAGTGCTTTTTTAAATTACGAACCTCTATAAGCGCGTTATCTTTCATTCTTCTTCAGCCTCCTTTCAATTTTTCCTACAAGGTATGTAAGCAGCATTACCATTATAAGATAAATGATCGCAACAGCGATAAGCGGCATGAATGCTGAGAAGGTTATACCTCTTATGATGTTGCCGCCGCGGGTAAGATCTGTGATACCGACATAGCCGGCAACCGAAGTTTCCTTTAAAAGAGCTATAAACTCATTAAGAAGCGTTGGGAGTATGCTCTTGAATACCTGTGGCATTACTATTACTAGCATTGTTTGAATATAATTAAACCCCAGCGACCTTCCGGCCTCAAACTGTCCGTTATCTATTGACATTATTCCGCCGCGGAAAATCTCGGCAACATACGCGCCTGAGTTTACACCGAAAGCGATTATCGCTACTCCTACACCGTTCTTTGCCGATGCAAAGACTATGAAGTACATAATAAGCAGCTGCACAACCATAGGCGTTCCGCGGAAAATTGTAAGGTATATCTTACAGATCGCGTTAATAACCGACATTATCACATAACTCACCTTGTTGCTGCGCGCCATGCTTTCCCTGTTCTTATCATAGGTCGTTCTTACAGCCGCAACCACCATACCGATAACAACACCTATTAACGCGGCGCCGAGCGTGATTATAATTGTGTTAAGAAAACCTGTCGAGATGTTTCTCCATCTGTCCTCATTTATGAAGTTCAGCACAAACTGCGCTTTAATATCCGCAAACCATTCATTCATTCGCTTTCACCCTTCCATTCAATAGAAAAAAGAGGGAGGCCGGATTTTAAAATCAGACCACCCTCACTGATATTCTGATCAATCAGCAACAATATACTTGTCAAGAATTGACTGTATTGTTCCGTCTTCCTTAAGCTCTGCAATAGCCGCGTTTATCTTTTCAAGAAGCTCATCATTGCCCTTTGCTGTGCAAAGCGCATACTCTTCCTCTGTATAAGACGAATCAAGGATCGAAAGACCCTCATTTGCGGCTACATATGACTTTGCCGGCTGGTTGTCAATGATCACGCAGTCAATCTTGCCTGCAGCCAATGCCGCAACAGCGTCCGCACCTGTCTGGAATTCCTGAACTCTGTCCGAACCAAAGTCGTCCGTTGCATAAATATCGCCTGTTGTGCTGAGCTGTACACCTACAGTATACGCGGCGCCGTCTGCGAGAAGATCGTCAACCGATGCGATCTTCGAGCCTTCGGGAACGATTATCGACTGAATTCCTGTCGCATATGTATCCGAGAAGTCCATGCTCTGCTCTCTGTCCGGTGTTACTGTGATACCGGCAAGACCAATGTCATACTTGCCTGACTGAACGCCTGTAAGAACCGAATCAAACTCAACGTCCTCAATCTTCAGCGTCATGCCGAGCTTGTCCGCAATCGCTTCCGCAATCTCAGCATCAATACCAACGATCCGGTCGCCTTCATAGTACTCATATGGCGGGAACTGCGCGTTTGTCGCCATTGTGAGAACCTCACCTCTTGCGTTATCCGCAGTATCGGCATCAGTATCAGCCGGAGCCGTACCGCCGCAGCCTGTAAGTACAGCAGAAAGTGAAAGAATTGCAGCTGTTGCTAATGCTAAAAATTTTTTATTCATAACTTGTTTCCTCCATAGCTTTATGATTTATTATTATAGCATATTTTCTTTTATAATGCAATAGTTTTCTGAATAATTATGGGGTTTTTTGAATAAAAAAACACTGCAGCGCTACGGATATGTGGCAATAGACGCCTTCTTTGTCTTGGGCGGATTCTGCCTGTTCTATCCGATCGCAAGGAAATGGAAAAATCGATCAAGCGTATTCATTCAAAAAAGAGATGATCAGAAAAGGCTGCTCCGCATTTGAAGCAGCCTTTATTCATGTTCAGTTTACTTTATACAAGGTATTATCACCTGCCGAATACACCTTTTCAAGCTTATTTATTGAAGACATATTTGGGTTCAGCTCACTTTTCTCACTTTGTCCTACATATACATAATCAATATCGTTTTCCTCACAGAAGTCTGTCAGATTATTATATGAACCGCTGTAGGCTTTCTTCATTTCACTTTCCATTGCGCTGTATTGCGCGCCCATGCCGTGTGTGCTTACAAAGTTGCCCGGCCCGAGATATATATCCCTTCCGCTCAGAACATATACCGGATTATGAAGCTGGGTACCCGTCAGTATTTTTGCATCGGACGGGGTATTGTCCCTTATATACTCCGCCATATCAAGATCATCGGCGGAATATATCTGCCAGCGTCCGTTGCCGTCCGAAGCAACTCCGCTGTAATACTCTCTGCATATGGTAAGTGCGCCCGAAAGCGTGCCCGCCGCTATGACAATAACGGCAAGATATGCGCACCCTCTGACATTTTTGAGCGCATCCCACATCTTAAGCATCCAGTCCGCAATTATCATAATAAGGATCATATAGGCTATGAAGAACATCTTATTATTGTCATATGCCAACGGCTGGAACAGGATAATCTCCGCGGCTATGAACACAAGAGCGCAGCCGGCAAGCAGCTTCTTATTATCCTTTGAGGCGCACAATATCGCCGGAACGGCAAACAGCGCAGTAATACCCCAGTTTTTAAGATAGAACCAAAGATACGGATCAACCGAATTCTCCCAGTTAAAGTGCCAAGTCATAAATGATTCGTTGCTCACCTGACGCAGCGTCCATACCGCAAGCTGGGGTATCAGCATAACTGCGGTTATACCGCCGAATATGACCCAGTTTATAAAGAACTTTTTCTTATCCTCCGGGGTCTTTTCCTCAAACAGATAAGCGAAGAACATTACCGCGCATATCATTCCGAATGCCATAAAGGAATGTGTGTGGATCATCAGCATACAGCCCGAAAGGACGCCGAGTATTATATACAGCTTTCTCTGCTTTGTCTTGACAGCATTTACAAGCAACCAGATAAGCGGCTGAATAACACACCAGCCCGCCATTGTCGTTCTCTGCGGTATTATCATATCACAGATGGTATTTGCCCAGCAGATATTGTGATTGAAGTCCGAGGCTCTCGCATTTGTCGGCGTATGATAATATGCCGTGAATATCTGCGTAAATACGGAATGATCCGCCTTTGCTCCCTCAAAGAAGTAGGCAAAGCCGAGTCCCCCGTTAAAGAAGAACAATATTACAGCGAGAACAGCGGCAGCCTTCCTCTTGGTAAGCGTGAACGCCACAATATAGAAGCCGCCCACAAGAAGCATTGAAATTATATAGCTCGGAATAAGAACCGCCCATCGCACCGGAGTTCCGAACAGGAACAGGCTTGAGGAAAGCATATCCACAAAGAACGGATAGCCGATAATATTTCCCGGCATTATGCTGTAATCCGGCGGGAACTGGCGCTGCTCCGCAATACTTGTTACAAAGCTGAGATGCAGCTGCAAATCTCCGTAGGTACTCTCACCCGTTGTTACTCCCCCCGACGCATTCGGCATAAGAACATGATTTGTGAGTATTATCCAGATGATCAACGATATAGGAAGAATAAGATAAAGAAGTATCCTCCAATCCATATACGGAGCGGACAACGCTGCCGCCGCATTCTCCTGCTTATTCCCTTTGCCCTTTTTCTGAACAGGCAGCTCCGCTAATGCGGTATTATTGATAATCAAAGATCGTTTGAAATCCTCAAATCCATCTTTCTTTATAAAATATGCCGCCGGCACGGCCGAAAGCGCTATCAGTACAATGTGGCTTATATATGTAAAGCCGAAAATAAACGATGTGATTGCCACCCCTGCCATAAGCAGCACATTTCCGAATATTCCGCCCATCCAGCCACGGAAATATATATCATTGTTACGGAACATACGGCAGCTGTAGATATAGCCTATAAACAGAAAATATGCGTATATCAGAACACCTATCATTTTTATTTTCCCTCCTTTTTACTTTGTAAAATACATCACAGAGCCGATTATATTCAACGAAGCGCCAAATATCAGCAAGATATGATTGATATTTTCCCACTTACTCTCCTTTGGGATTGTCATTAGCAATCCAAGAAACGCAAGCGGGAGCACATCATTTGTGTATCTGTTGCCGAAATGTGATCCACCCATTGTTTTATGCGCCGTTGTAATAAGCAATTCTGCGGCAATTATCACAAATATCATTATAAGAAGCTTTACATCTGTTTTTTCTTTCTTCACAAAGCTTCTTATTATATAGGCTATATATGAAATAAATATCGGGCTGGCAATAAACATACATGTTCCGTCCGCGCTCTGGTATTCCCATGCTTCTTTTAAAGAAATTATGGGAAGTCTGAAAAGATGCTTTATATTTTCTTTCATATATACTCCGCTGAATTGTCCTGTTTCCACCCTCATAAATTCCGGCAGATAATTATGTCCGAACTCAGTCGGATTTCCGAATCGCGCATAGTTCAATATCATATACGACAGTGCAATCAGCGCCATCGGAATAACGCTCTTCCAGTGTTTTTTTATCATTTCAATGAACGATAAAGACGGATTTTCCTTTTTATATACCGTATAAAGAATGTACAATATAACAAATATATGCAGTATCATAATCGGTCTGCAGCCTACAGCGCATGCCCAGAATGCAAAAGACAGTCCTGCCTTGCCCTTGAGCGCATAATATATTGCCATCAATGATAATGTAAATGCAAGATTCTGCGCTATAAACCACACCCATGCATTCTGAACGGTAAACAGCCAGTTTGAACCAACTGTGAGGAAAAGCGCGAAGAAAATCGCTCTTTCTTTCTTTATGCCGAAATGCTCCGCAATTCCGAACGCATATACCGCCGCAGCCAGTGCCGAAATTAACGCTATAAAGCCGTCGCAGGCATTCCATCCTATGAGTACAAACGGAAGCATAATATAGGACGGAAAAGGTGGAAAGCTTACGTAATATTTACCGTTAAAAATCGCAAGCTCCAGATGCGGGTAATTCTTCCCAAGGTCCAGGCGCCCATCAAGCCATGACTGCGCCTGTAAAATATAAGAATTATATGATTGTCCTTTCCACGGCCATTGCCCTGTGAATGTCCACATAACGAAAAACACAGCCAATACCGAAAGCCCCAGTATAAAAATACTGCCGTAATCAATATCCTTTTTTGATAATTTATTATCCTTTTTCACAACAAGCCTCCTTACAAAATCTGCTTGAACATAAAGTATGCCACAAGATAAATTCCCATTGTTATTGCCATGCAGCAGGTTATTATCGGCTCTGTCCATTTGTGCCTTTCGGTAAAATCCGAAAGAACCAGAAATGCCGGAACAGCGCAGGTCATATATCTGGCTATACTGATAGGCCATTCAAAGCCTGTATTGATTATTATGTATATCAGCAAAAAGCCCATATACATATTTCTGTGTCTGCGCAAACCGTAAATCAACATAGCTATTACAAAGATCACAGACATAACCTCGGGTAACCATATCTCATATTTAATGGAATCACTCTTATGAAGCATATTATCAACCATGGTGGTTATTCCCTTGCCGAAATAGCATGAGCCGTTCGACCAGTATTTATCCTGATATTCTAAGAACTTAAACCAGTCGCCCGTTGTTTTATAATTACAAAACAGATATATTCCCAGACCGGCTAACATAAGAAATATCCATAGTCCTTTTGAATAAAACAGACGCCATACTTCTTTTATTTTCTTTTCTCTGAGCTTTCCGAGGATTTCATAATGCTCCAGCCATTCTATCGCTGCGGGTACTGCCATAAGTATTCCAACCATTCTTGACAACGCAGCCAATGCGCCGAAAATTCCGACAAACTTCCAATTATGAGTTCTTATATAGTAAAAAGTTGCCGCCATGGTGAACAAAAGCATGCTCTCATTCATCATTACACCGAAGAACAGCGCGTGCGGGAATACCGAAAGGTAAACCAATGCTCTTACGGCTGTCGCTTTATTGTAATCTATAGAAAACAGCTTATACAGATATGTGCACGCTCCCGAATAAAGCAGACCCGACAAAATTATTCCGCTCAGAACTTCATTCCTGAATATCAGATTTACGATCCTTATCAGCCATGGATAAAGCGGAAAAAACGCCAGAGTGGTATAATCGCCGCCTTCAGTATAATATGAGTATCCGCCTATTGCGATACGCTGATAGTTGTTGGCGTCCCATTTGAGATATTCATTCATATAATCGCCGAAAGAATATCCGTGATCCTTAAACATATATGTGGCGCATATTGAGATCAGAAATATCAGAAGTCTGAACAGCGCTGCGATTCCGAATACAGCTAAAAGCTCTTTTCGCTCTGCATTAAAGCCGCCGCCGATGCTTTTATCGCCGCGCAGTCCGGTTATAAGCTTATTGCCTCCGAGTGTTATTCCCGATTTGCCTATTATCCGTATAAGGATTATAATTGCGGCGCCCCAAACAAAAACACTTGATATAGCCGATACCATGACTATCTTTCCTCCCTTATTATATATTTAGGTCTGTTCTTTGTTTCCATATAGGTTTTTGACATATACTGTCCCAGAATACCTATTGAAAACATCTGTACTCCAGCAACCAGAAACAGTATGCACACAGCTGAGGGATAGCCCGCCACCGGATCGCCCCAGATAAGGGTCTTTGCTATAATAACCAGAATCATTACAAACGCGACTATGCAGAAAAGTATCCCGAACAGCGCCGCTAAGGATAACGGAACCGTTGAAAACGCCACTATGCCGTCAATCGAATACAAAAGCAGCTTCCAGAAGGACCACTTTGTATCTCCCGCAACTCTTTCAACATTTTCATACTCGATCCACTTTGTTTTAAAGCCGACCCAGCCGAAAATACCCTTGGAAAACCTGTTGTACTCTTTCATGGATAATATCGCGTCAACCACGCATCGCTTCATCAGTCGGTAATCGCGCGCCCCATCTGTTATATCCGCCTTTGATATTTTATTTATCAGTTTATAAAACAGCTTTGCACAAAATGAGCGCAACGGCGGTTCACCGTTTCGCGATGTACGTCTTGCCGCGGCACAGTCATAGCCCTCTCGGATGATCGCTATGTACATTTCCTCCAGCAGCTCCGGAGGATCCTGCAGATCCGCATCCATTACAGCCACAAGACTGCCCCTTGAATGCTCAAGCCCCGCAAGAAGCGCGGCTTCCTTTCCAAAATTCCGCGAAAAAGAAATGTATCTCACTCTTTCATCTTTTTCGGCAAGCTGCTTTACATATCCTATTGTGTTATCCTTTGACCCATCATCAACAAAGACAAACTCAAAATCAAGACCGTATTTGCCGCCTAACCGCTGTGACACCTCTGTAACCGTTTTATAAAAATACGGCAGCGCTTTCTCCTCATTATAACACGGTACTACTATACTTAAAAGCTCCACTATCTCTCACCTATAACCTTCTCAACAATATATCTCGGCCTTCTTTTGACCTCCTTATACATCTTGCCTATATACTCGCCTATCAGACCGATGCCCAGCAGCTGAAAACCGCCTATAAACCACACGGAACACATAAGCGACGCCCAGCCGTTGCTTGTCTGTCCCAGAATTTTTTCAACTATTGTATAAATGAGCATTATAAACGCGAATATACATGCCAGAGCGCCCACTGTCGAGATCCATCTTATAGGATTAATGCTGAACGATGTTATTCCGTCAAATGCAAACGCAAGCATTTTTTTCAGCGGATATTTTGATTCGCCCGCAAAACGTTCATTTCTGTCGTAGTAAACACTGTCGGTTTTGTAGCCTATAAGCGGAACCATTCCGCGCAGAAACATATTCCTTTCGGGGAACTCGCTCAGCCCGTTCAGCGCGCGCCTTCCCATAAGCCTGTAGTCAGCATGGTTATATACAACATTAACTCCCATTATCTGCATGAACTTGTAAAATCCCAACGCGGTTGTACGCTTGAAGAAGGTATCGGTATCACGCTTATTGCGCACACCGTATACGATCTCACATTCCTCGTCCCTGAATTTCCTTATCATCTCCGGTATTACATGAATGTCATCCTGCAGATCCGCGTCTATAGATATTGCACAGTCACATTCATCCTTGATTGTCATAAGTCCGCCGTAGAGAACATTCTGATGTCCGACATTATGCGCCATCTTTATGCCCAGCACCTCAATATGCTTCTCCTGAAGCTCAGAAATCAGCTCCCAGGTTCTGTCCTTGCTTCCGTCATCAACAAACACAATTCTGCTTTCATCGGAAATCAGCCTGTCCGCCTTCATCTCATCAAAAACTCCGAGAAGCTGACGGCAGGTTTCATGCAGAACAGCCTCCTCATTGTAGCATGGCAATACTACATATGCCTTTACCTTTTTACCCATTTTATTCTCCTTTCGCCTGAGCAAGAATTTCTTCAAGCTCAGCCTTGTTAAATTTATATTTCTTATCGCAGAACTGACAGCACATTTCAGCCTCTCCCTGTTCCTCGATAATTTCCCGTATTTCCTTTCTGCCTATTGAAATCAAAGCCCGCTCCATCCTGTCACGGGAGCACTTGCACTCATATTCCGGCGCTGTTTCCTCATTCTCAAGAAGCATATCAAAGCCCTCGGTAATCGTAAATGCAATATTCTGAGCGCTCATTCCCTTAGCTATCATATCCGTTACAGGCATCGCATTCTCCACGATCTCGGTAAGCCTGTCCGCGGTCATCTCCGTT
The DNA here is from genome assembly GCA_964579875.1 of uncultured Lachnospiraceae bacterium. Taxonomy (GTDB): domain Bacteria; phylum Bacillota; class Clostridia; order UBA1381; family UBA1381; genus Ornithomonoglobus. The sequence continues at coordinate 17,764 of CAZOHJ010000015.1, forward strand.
GCCTCCGGCATAAGCTGTATCATATAGCCGCCGGCCGCCTTGATTGAAAGATCCGTATCCACAAGAACACCGAGAGCTATCGCTGTCGGTATCTGCTCGCTTGCCGCAAAATAATATGTCAGATCCTCCGCAATTTCACCGCTTACCAACGGGGTCTGTCCTATATACGGCTCCTTAAGGCCCAGATCACGGATCACACTCAGAAACCCGCGGCCTACAGCGCCGCCGACATCAAGCTTTCCTTTCGCATTTTCCGGCAGATCCGCATGGGGATTGCCGACATAGCCGCGCACATGGGATCTGCTGTCCGTTACTGCCACCAAAAGTCCAAGCGGACCGTCACCCTTTATCTGTAATGTTGTTGAATCATCCTCGCTCTTGAGCTGCGCGCCCATAATTGCAGCTCCGGTAAGCAGTCTTCCCAAGGCAGCCGATGCCGTTGCTGATGTGTCATGTATTCTGTGCGCTTCATTTACCAAATCTGTAGTTATCGTTACAAAAACACGTATTGTGCCGTCCATACTGTTTCCGCGGATCAATGTATCCATTTTGTTCCTCCAAAAAGCCGTTTCCTATAGTATATCACAAAAACGCTTTATTGTCTATAAATTTTAACAAAAAAAAGGCTTTAACCGCCCTTTTTCATGTTAATTTTATTAATCGTGTCCGCCACAGCAAGCACGACAAATACCGTGCACAGAACAGCTAATACTATCAGCTTACTCACTATAGACACCTCCCTGATTTATGCATACTTTTCAGCTCTCAATTGTATATTTATGTATTTTGTAAAAGTACTCGTACATCTCCTTTGCAACGGTCGCAGCCGCTGTATCCTTCTTCAGCTCTGCTATATCCTTAAGAAGCCTTGCCGCTGTTTTGTTGTCTACATCCCGGAACAGACCCGTGCCCCATTTGGCTGAGCCTGACGCATTGACCGGTTTATAATAATCCCAGAAACGGAGTCCTGATGCTTCCTCACTGCTGAGTCTTATACGGTACTTCGGACTGCTCCTGACAAAGCCCTCTCTGTACTCATTTCCCTCAAATACAATATCAATAAGGAATACCTCAAAAATCATTCTGTTTGCTTCTCCGACTCCTGCGTCTGCCGCGGTAAGAATCGCAAGCTGATTTGCTTCAAGCCCCCTGAACTTTCTTGCTTTGCCGCGGCTGTCAACGCCTGCGCGTATCACTCCGTCATCGATGAAAACGCTTTCGCATCTGAAAGCGGGGTTCTCATGTTTGATTTCCCTGCGGCCTGATTTTTTCGCCTTTTCCTGACGGATTTTTTCAAGCTGCAGCAGCTTTTGCGCAATCCTTCTTTCCCGTTCCTCGGCTTCCTTGACCTCTGCCCTCCGCCTGTTTTTTTCCTCTAATAAATTGTCTGTTTTTTGCTGAAGATTATTCTCCTCAAATACGAGAAATTTCCTAAAAGCATCCGGATATATAAATTTCTTGATTTCTCCTCTGAAATCCACTTTTACCGCTTTATCCGAGACCTCGGTTATTACGCCCGTTCCCCATGACTTATGTATTACCTTTTTGTTAATTAATTCTTCCATATGTATTTACCCTTGCTGTCAAAAAAGCTGTATTCGCGCAACTCGTCGTTTATTGGTTTTTTATATACTCATTACATTAATTTTTGATATACTTATTATAACATTTTTTCGAGAAATTGTCAAATGTTAAACAAAAAAAGAAGCAAAAATCTACAGAAAATCTACAGATCTACAGAATCTGCAAACTTTTTATCTCTATGCTTTGACCTTAGTTTTCTACAATAGCAAGGAGACAGGCAAAGAGTGTTCAATAAAAATAACGGCGTATAAGACACACCGTTATTCTTATATCAACTAAATCAAATTCAGTTTTTATCTCTGAACACGGCCTGAACCGTCCCCGCCTGCGAGTGTTTCAACATCCTCTCTTGTTACAAGGTTGAAATCACCCGGGATTGTGTGCTTCAGAGCTGAAGCCGCAACGCCAAATTCAAGTGCCTCCTTGAAGTTCTTACCGTCAACAAAGCCGCAGATCGTACCGCCCGCAAAGCTGTCGCCGCCGCCTACACGGTCAACAATCGGACTGATTCTGTACTCTCTTGAGTGATAAAATTCATCGTCAGTACTTGAATAGATGCATGCCGACCAACCGTTATCCGAAGCTGAATGTGAAACTCTGAGTGATGAGATAACATACTTGAAGCCGAACTTAGCAACCATCTGCTTGAAAATGCTTTCATAACCGGCAAGGTTAAGCTCACCGCTTGTTACATCTGTGTTTTCCGGCTTGAAACCGAGAACCTTGTCCGCATCCTCTTCGTTGCCTATGCAAACATCAACATACTGCATAAGGTTTGACATAACCTTCTGTGCCTTTTCCGATGACCAGAGCTTCTTTCTGAAGTTAAGGTCACAAGAAACAGTTACACCGTGAGCCTTTGCCGCCTTACATGCAAGCTCTGTAACCTCAGCTGCTAAATCTGATACAGCAGGAGTAATACCTGTGAAGTGGAACCAGTCAGCACCCTCGAAGATTTCGTCAAAATCAAAATCAGCTGCTGTAGCTGTAGCGATTGATGAGTTAGCGCGGTCATATGTAACGTTTGACGGACGCATTGAAGCACCTGTCTCAAGGAAATATATACCTAATCTGTCGCCGCCTTCAGCAATATGCTTTGTCTCTACACCGTACTTCCTGAGCGCGGCAATCGCACACTTACCGATCGGGTTTGCCGGAACCTTTGTTACAAATTCCGCATCATGACCATAGTTGGCAAGTGATACTGCAACGTTTGCCTCACCGCCGCCATAGTTGATGTCGAACTGTGTTGCCTGAATATACTTCTGATTGCCGGGTGTTGACAATCTTAACATGATTTCACCCATTGTTACTACTTTTGCCATCGTTAATAATTTCCCCTTTCATTTGGACTGACGTCCGGTCTATTACTTATATAGTATAGAATTATTTAGCAAGCTCTGCGCGCGCAGCCTTGATGTTTGCGATAAACTTCTTTGCTGTCTCTGTTATTGCCGCATAGTCGCCTGTTTTAGCACCCTTTGTGAGTGATGAACCGGCGCCTACCGCTACAACGCCTGCCTTGATCCACTCGCCTACATTATCAGCATTAACACCGCCTGTCGGCATCATCTGAGCCTGCGGGAGCGGCCCCTTGATGTCCTTGATAATTGTCGGTCCGAAGAGGTCAGCCGGGAATATCTTAACTATATCGGCGCCGGCCTCCATAGCTGTGATAACCTCTGTAATTGTTGCGCAGCCCGGCATATACGGTACTCTGTAGCGGTTACAAAGCTTTGCCGTCTCCGGGTTAAACGCCGGTGATACGATAAAATTAGCGCCTGCAAGTATTGCCGTTCTTGCTGTTTCAGGATCAAGAACGGTACCCGCGCCAAGCATCATCTCACCGTTTGAATACTTCTCAGCGAGTGCCGCGATAACCTTATCTGCGCCCGGAACTGTGAAGGTAAGCTCAATACCGTTACATCCGCCTGCAAGACAAGCATCGCTGATCTTTATAGCATCCTCTGCACTGTTTGCGCGAACAACCGCAACAAGACCACAATCTGTAAGCTGCTTTAATACGTCTTCTTTTTTTATCATTGGATATTTCCTCCTTAATATAATCTGGATATTCTTATTTTACCACAAAACTCACAAAATTTCAAGAGAATAAGGGCATATATTTTTATTTAATTTCGGTGTTTTTTTGTTATACTTATCACCTGCTTGATTTTTGCCGAAAAATATAGTATAATAGCCATAAGAGGTGGTATGATGTACGGATATGATATATTTCATGAAAATCTGATGAATACGCTGCTTGAAAACGTTCGGGAGAGAAGGAACGCAAACACTTATATTTTTGAAGGCGCAAAAGGACTTTCCAGACACAATGCGGCGCTGCTTTTTGCAAAGGCGCTTGTATGCGACAATATATCCCGGGCGCCCTGCTGCACCTGCAAATCCTGCATTGAAGCGCAGGCCGGAACGCATCCGGACATCATTTTTGTTGAAAAAGAAAATGGCAGAGCAGCACTGGGTATAAATCCCATACGCAATATGGTCAGCGAAAGTCTCATAAAGCCTTTCTGTCAGCAGCACAAGGTATTTATCATAAACGACGGCGACGCCCTCACCACGGAGGCACAGAATGCCTTTCTTAAAATAATTGAGGAACCGCCGGGATACGCTGTTTTTATTATTGTGTGCTCTGACGCTCAGATATTGCTCCGGACAGTTCGTTCACGCTCTGTAACCGTTACCTTTCCGCCGGTCGGTGATGATATTGTGCGCCGTTATATAGAAGAAAAATATCCCGACGAAGCAAGAGTCGATTTCCTTGTAAAATACTGCGCGGGTATTCCCAAGGCGGCAGATGACGTTATTGTGCGCGAGGACTTTGAACAGCTGCGCGAGGACACGCTCGGTCTTGTCCCAAAGATCCTGTCGCAGAAGAAGATCCATGCCTTTGCGGTCGCGGATTACTTTGAAAAGAACAAAACAATTGCGGCAGAATTATATGACATGATCTTAATGTACCTGAGAGACGCACTCGTAACTGCTATGGGGCAGCCCTCCAGAATAGTCAATACCGACAAGACCGATAAAATCAATATCATTGCATCAAAATATTCTCCCTCGCTCATTGCCCGCGCAATAGACGAGGTCGTATATGCAAGGAAAATGCTTGACCGATATGTCAAAGCCTCCGCAACAGCGCTTCATGCCGCGCTGAAAACAAGATTACTTTGATAATTTTGTTAAATCTCACAAATTAATGTCCGTTTAATACACATTTATTTGCTATTTTGTAGAAAAATGTGATGGAATTGTTAAAAATTTGTTAATCTGTTGACTTGTTTTCTCAAATCTGTTATAATATTGTCATTATATCGAAAGGAGCATCAAACTATGAAATCAACGGGTATTGTCAGACAAGTTGACGACTTGGGAAGAATCGTTATTCCAAAAGAACTCAGAAGAAAGTTCAATATCGAAGAAAAAGACGGCTTAGAGATTTATGTAGAGGATGATAAAATCATCTTAAGAAAGTATGAGCCTTCGTGTGTGTTCTGCCAAAATGTTGACGAGGTTTTTGAATTCCACGGTAGAAACGTATGTCCTCGGTGCGCTAAGGAACTCGGCACCAAGCTTGCTGACTAATCAGGTAATTTTCATGACAACTTTGTGTTTCATACTAAAACGCCGCGGCACTACCGCGGCATTTTTATTATCTGTCTTTTCTCTTTCTGAGCATTGCGCCCTCCGGCACAGGCTCGCTTACGTTCATGGTGACGATCTGCTCAGGATGTGGAGCAACGGTTATCGGCTCGCCTTCCTCGTTTGCCATTGCCTCCGCTTTTATTGTCAGCACAGGCTTCATGGGCCGGAGAATTTCTATTTCATCCCCTGCAAAGAACCGGTTGCGCTGTGTAATCGTCATTCTTCCGGATGCCGCATCATATGATTTTACAATACCGACAAGCTCATAATCGCGTATATATGAGCTTGTCTCATATACCTGCGCGTCCGGTCCGGGCTTGCCGAAGTAAAAGCCTGTTGTATACGGGCGGTGGCTTACCTTGCAAAGCTCGTCAAGCTCCGCTCTGTTAAAGGTGTAGCCCTCCGGATTCTCAAAATAACGGTCAATTTCTCTCCTGTATGCTCCTACAACAGTCGCAACATAGAATGACGTCTTGACCCTTCCCTCAATTTTAAGGCTTGTTATTCCGCTTTTAACCAGCTCCGGAATATGCTCTATCATACAAAGGTCTTTTGAATTAAAGATAAATGTCCCGCGCTCATTTTCCTCTATAGGGAAATACTCACCCGGTCTCTTTTCCTCAACAAGAGCATAGTTCCAACGGCACGGATGGGCGCACGCTCCCATGTTTGAATCTCTGCCTGTCATATAATTTGAAAGCAGACAGCGTCCCGAATATGATATGCACATAGCGCCGTGGATAAATGCCTCAAGCTCCAGTTCCTCCGGGATATGCTCCCTGAACTCCGCAATTTCCTTGAATGACATTTCTCTGCCCAAAACAACACGCTCTGCGCCGAGACTATGCCACATAAGGGCGGTTTTATAGTTAGTGTTATTTGCCTGTGTGCTTACATGAACAGGTATCTCTGGCGCAAGCTCGCGCATCATGCCGAACATCCCCAGATCCGCAATAAGCACCGCGTCAAATCCCAGCGGGCGTATTTTCTTTATAAAAGCTTCAAACTGTTCTATATCGCAGTTGTGAGGAATAATATTCGCGGTAAGATAAACCCTTCCACCCCTGTCATGGGCATATTTCAAGCCTTCTCTCATATCCTCAACAGAAAAATTCTCCGCCGCTGCACGGAGAGAAAACGCATCGCCGCCGATATACACGGCATCCGCACCGTAATCGATCGCGGTTTTCAATTTTTCAAGACTGCCGCCCGGAGCAAGCAGTTCCGGTTTTTTCATATATACAAAGCTCCTTTTTAAATCAAGTTGATTCCATATCCGAAAACTCTTATGGTTTTCATTTCCGGCTCGTATGCCGCATAGCCGGCACCGCTCCCCAATGCCTTCCGGCTCCCTTCGGCGAAACCCGGCAAAGAATACCCGACACTGAGAGAATATGAGCCTCCGAAGCTTCCTCCGGCAGAACCGCCAAAGCTTGCTCGATAAGAAAATTCAAACTCAAATTCATATTCATAGAAAAATGAACCGCTACCGGAGCCGCTCCGCGTAAAGCTGCCTGAACCGGAGCCGTAAAACGACCCCGAGCCGGAAGAAAACGCGGTCACAACAGCCATTGAGGCGCGCGATTCTACCGCATAAGCGGATCTGTAGGTGGGATATGTATCAATAAAAACCATCCCCGCAGCCTCCGCTTCCGGTTTGCTGCACAGTACCTCTACCCTGACCGGTCCGATCCGGTCAAAGATTATGTCCTTTGTTTCAGGAACACTGAAAACCCCCGCGCACAGAGTAATACTCTTAACTCCGGCCGCCAAAGCCCTGTCAAGGTCTCTCTGCTTGTAAACAATAATATCCGCCATATGCTTACCTCCGTCCTCGTCATCGATGTATGCATATTTTATCATACGCACCGGAAAAACACAAGCTGTAATTTTTAAATAGTCGTTTTTTTTAACAAAAAAACCATCAAAAGTAGGCTGTTTTGTTTGAATTATAAGCATAATCGTTTCTATAAAGGGTATCGATCCGTCATTCTGTCAATGACAGCACTCCTGTAATTCGGTTATAATCCGAATATTTCCCTGCTTCTCTCCGCGATTCCGTTCACATACGCCAGAATAACTCCGTAATTTGTGACCGGAACCCCCTTCTCACGGCAAAATTCAATCCTGTTTATCATTGAACGCGAGTTTATCATACATCCGCCGCAATGAATAACGAGGTCATAGCTGTCCAGCTCCTTCGGAAAATCCTGATGAACATAATAGTCAAATTCAAGCCTCTTGCCTGTAAACCTTCTGAGCAGCTCAGGAATCTTAATTCTGCCTATATCCTCGTGCGACACATTGTGTGTGCACGCTTCCGCCATGAGGATCCGGCTGCCGTCCTTCAGAGCTTTTATAGCGTCCGCGCCGTCTATAAGCGCTTTTATATCGCCCTTCATGCTCGCCATCATCATAGAAAAAGATGTAAGCTTTATATTCTCCGGAACAACAGACGCGACATACTTAAACGCCTGCGAATCGGTAACGACCAGATCGACCTTCGGCAGCTCATTAAGCGTCTCTTCAAGCTCTGTGTCCCTCACGCACACCGCTTTCATTCCGTGATCAAGGCAATCCCTCAGGAACTGCACCTGCGGCAGGATTATTCTGCCCTTAGGCGCTTCTGAATCTATAGGGATCACCAGAACTACCGTTGAACCCGCCGGAAGAAGACCGCCTATCATTGTCTGCTCCTCCGGCGCAAGTCTGCTAAGCCGCTCAACAAGCTGCTTTTTCAGGTTATCAATACTGCTGTCATCTTTAACTGACACAAAAACTGCATTATCGTATTTCTCCCGCATATTATCGGCTATCAGATCCGCTTTTGTAAATACAAGAATATGATCTATATGCTTTTTTTCAAATTCAGTCCTTGCTTGATGATATGCGTCTTCATCAAAATTCAGAGAATCGGCCGCATAAACAGCAAAATCTGTTTTTTCAAGAACCTTTTCCGTTTTCTCCGCGCGTTTGCCGCCTATAGCGGTTGTGTCTCCAAGACCCGCAGTATCCGTGAGCGCAATAGGGCCGTACGGCAGCAGCTCCATCGCCTTTGTTACCGGGTCGGTCGTTGTTCCCCGCTCCCCGGAAACAATAGCCATTTCCTGTCCCAAAAGCTTATTAAACAGCGATGATTTTCCCGCGTTGGTGTTTCCGAAGATCGAAACATGCGTTCTGAATGCTAAAGGTGTTTTTTCCATTTCTTGATCCCTCCGTTTTTTAAAAAAACGGAGCCATACCGTGTATGGCTCCGTTACCATTACTTGTTTACCGTATTTGCCATTGCCGCCGCATCATCTATAACTGCCGCGTTTGAGCCTGAATATACCGGTATATCATATGCGATAGACGCGTTCGGGAACTGTGCAAACAGCTTTTCCAGAATGGTTGCCTGAGTGGTTGCCCATGCAATATCGCCCGCATAAAGATGTTCCCCCGGATTATCCGGATTCCAGCGCATCTTATAGAGCGTGTTCTGTCTGCTTCCGTCCGACGCATTTATGTAATGCTCGCTTATCCACCTTGCGCCGCCTCTGATAGCCTCTGCCGGACTCGTCCATCCCTCCTGGTAAGCCTTGCCTGAGCCCGATGCTACAACGCTGCCGTCATATGCCGCAATACCGAACATATTATAAACCTTTGTTCCGTTTACCTCCACGCCGGAAGCCAGCGTTGACGTGCCGTAGCCCGTTTCGAGACACGCATGTGCAACAAGATACATTTCGCTCACATTATATTCCCTTGCCGCTTCTATAAACACCGCAGCCTGACCGCTGAGCGTACCCTTTCCTTCAAGGAACCTTGCAAGCTCAGCTTCGCTTATACCGTTATAATGCGACAGATCCATAAACTGATATTTATACGCTCCCGAACAGAATTGATTAGGATCAAGATGTCTCCTTACCTCATCTGTTGTTGCTCCGCCGCTGCCGCCGGCATATACAAGAGGTGTTCCCTGCTGCTTCTGCACCATTTCGTCAAGTGTCATACTGTACGCCGTATATGTAACTCCGCTTGCCGCGATCGTATAGCTGTGTGAGCCATCAGCTGTCCGGATATCCGTTGTGCCTTTTACGGTTATCTCTACTGTGTCAGAAGGGCCGTCCGGGCTCGTTGCCGTTATTGTTGCCGTTCCTTCTCCGACAGCATGCACCTTGCCTGTCTTTGTCACCGTGGCAACCTTTTCGTCATCGGTTGTCCATTCAACTGTCTTATTTTTAGCGTTAGCCGGGAGAACGGATACAATACCGTCCCAGGTCTCTCCCGCCTTGAGCACCACATTTTCCTTGTTCTGAATTGTTACGCTTTCAGCCTTGATCACCTTATTTATAACATTCACAAAGCATTTTCCCGTAAAACCCCCGTCGGTTGTCGTCGCCACTATCTCGGTCATTCCGGTATTGACAGGAACAAGGCCGCCGTTCCCGTCAACCTTTACAATATCCGTGTCCTTTGAATACCACTGGATATTGGTGTCGGAGGCATTTTCCGGAATAATGTCCGCTTTCAGCCTGACGCCCACGTCTGTAGTATAAAGCTCTATTGTGCTCTTTTCAAGATAAAATCCAGTTACAGGCTGGATCACCTGAAGGTATGCTTTCGACTGCTGTCCCGTAAAATCATTCTTAACGGAAATTTCAATGCTGCCCGGAGTTTTTGCCGTGATCTTTCCGGTTTCGTCAATCTCGGCGACTTCGTCATTGGACGATATGTATTCAAGAGTCGCATCCGGCACCGTCACCGGATAAAGAACACCGCTCAGCTTTTCGGAATTGTCGCCTTCCTCCTCCAGCTTAATGGTATTATCATGCCATGACAGCATTATTCCGGCTCTCGGACTTATTCCATAGAAAAAGCCGCGGCTGTCGATAGGAGTCCTTGTTACCATGTCAAGCAGATCGTTCGGCGCTTCCATGCCGTCATTGTGAGTATTAACTGCAACACACGATATTACCAGCGCCGCGCACAAGAACGCCGCGAGTCCCATTCCCATTTGTTTTTTTGGTATTTTATCGAAAGGTATTTTGTTTAATTTTATATTCTTAAGATCAACAGATACCATAATACTTCGCCTCGTTACCTCATAATATTATCTTTACTCTATTTTATACATTATAATTGAACAGAGGCACGCTGTCAACAACATGCCCCTAAAATTCAAAATTATTTAACAAAACGCTTTACTATATATTCATTTGCCGTATTTTCAAGGGTATCATCCAAAGGCTTAAGTCCGTTAAAATCCGGATATCTGTGCTTCAGCGCATTGGTCAGTATATAATCACAAAGCTCGGGATTTTTAGGGAGCAGCGGCCCATGAAGATATGTCGCAACCACATTCTTATATACAACGCCTTCCACGCCCGCTTTTTCCTCGTTTCCGCAGCCGTATATAACTCTGCCCAGCGGCTTATGCGAGCCTATATAGGTCCTTCCCCCGTGATTTTCAAAGCCGGTTATCTCCTGCTTTATAAGATCCGCTTCAAGGACTATATTGCCGATAAGCCTTCCCTTGCCCTGCTCGGTATATATGTCAAGTATTTCAAGGCCCTCAATTGTTTCGTCCTCAAGCTTATAATACCGTCCGAGCAGCTGGTAACCCCCGCATACGGCAACAAGAGAGCCTCCGTTTTCCACGAAATCATGAAGCTCCTTTTTATGCTCAAGCAGTCTTGAGCACACTATTTTCTGCTCTCTGTCCGAACCGCCGCCTAAAAACACAATGTCAACATCAGATATATCAAATCCCGCGTCATCACAGGTATATGAAACGACCTCCGCGTCAATTCCTCTCCATATAAGCCGGCGTTTCAGGCATTCTATATTTCCTCTGTCACCGTAGAGGTTAAGGAGATCAGGGTACAAATGCATAATCTTTATTTTCATTTATTACGTCCCCTTTCCTTCTCAAGCCCTTTCAGAACGCTCTCTGTCGGATACAACGCGGTATAGTTGACAAGCACATAAACCACCTCGCTGTCCGTCGAAAGCGCCTTTACGACAGCGTCTTTCATGCTGTCTGTCATCATATCTACATCGATGCCCGCATATTTAAAACGCAGGCTTATATCATATACTCTTATACCGGTGGTAGTAAGAGTGTTGAGATTATCATCCTTGATTTTATGAAAATCAACATCCCACAGCCACGAAACATCTCTGCCGTCATTTGCAAGGTCGTTTATTGCTATTATAACATCTTTTCTGCGCTCATCTGCGTTGACGGTTGAGATCGCCTGGTTAAATCCGGCGGGGTTCTTTGAAAGGCTGAGGATTACCGGCTTATTAAAGCTGAATTCCTGCATTCTGCCTATCTGCGGCTTATACGCTTCAAGCAGCTTGCCGAAATCATCGGTTGTCTCTCCCGCCGTATCCATAGCGGCATAAACAGCCGCAAGATTATAGATATTATAGAAACCTTTATAATTTACCTCCATCGGCTTTCCGTTGATAGAAAACCTTATCGGAGTTTTAAGCGACACATTTGTTACATCGTAATCCGGCACAGGTCTCTTATATCCGCACAACGGGCACCGGAAGCTGCCGAGCTGACTGTAATGATAATAATCAAAATCAAGCTCTCTGCCGCAGATAGGGCAGAAACGGCCTTCCTTTGTATCATCCTCCTGAGGCAGAACCTTTTCCGAAATCCCGTAGTATACGGCATGGGCATTCGGCTCTCTTCCGAATTGTACACACAGCGGATCATCGGCGTTTAGAACCATTTTCACAGATCCCGTCTCTGCAATAGCCCTCTTTAGTATATTGACCGTAATGTCAATTTCACCGTAGCGATCCAGCTGGTCACGGAAAAGATTTGTTATAACCATGATGTCCGGCTTTACCTGCTTAAAAACGATCGGTGTATATGCCTCATCTATTTCAAGACAGGCGTAATCCGCCTTTACTCTGCCGAATATGTCCGCCGCCTGAATATATGTCGTTGCAATACCGCTCAGCATATTCGCGCCCAGCTTATTGCAGAGCACCCTATAGCCCTTTGCCTCAAGAGCCGAGCACATAAGGTTATTGGTTGTTGTCTTTCCGTTTGTTCCGCAGGTTACAATAACCTTTTTGGTAACAATTCTGTTTATATCATTAACCAGTGACGGGCAGATTTTAAGCGCGAACGCGCCCGGACTTGCCGATGATTTTTTTCCGGCCAGCCTGCCCGCGGCGCTGAGCAGCTTTCCCGCCCAGACAGCTAACAGCTTTCTCATTTCTAAATACCTCTGTCAATAATCCATTATTTTAATATTTCCCTTTGTGGCAACAAGGTTATTTGTGGCGCATTCATAGCTTGCGCCATATATATCATCCGCCGTATAAGAAACAATATAGTCTCCGTCGCCTATCAGCTTTTCGGTGATCTTTACCCCGCCGAAGCCTATTCTTATCTTGTTTCCCTCAACGTAGCTTGTTTCATCCTGACCGTAAACGCGGTAAATAGGTATAATTACATCGCCGGTATTAAGCTTTTTATATTCCCTCTGCGCCATTCCCGTATATGGGTCAACGCCCTTCCAGATGCCGACGATCGTATACTCTCCGAAGGTGTCCGTAAGCTTTGATTTTCTCACGCGTATATTGGCTATCTCACCGTTGTACACGATTGGTATTGAGTAGAGATCATAGCATACATTCCGGCTTACAGGATACATTGAAACCGGCGTACTGTTGAGCATCGGCAGTCTGCCGCTGAACTCATATACATATCCGTTCACATCACTGTCAAAGCGTGTGTCATAATCGCTGTAAAGATACAGATAGCTCGCGTCATTTGCGCTGTACATATAAAAGTTTACACCTGTGCGCACAAACAGCTCCGGATGGGTTGCCGTCAGGACATAGTGACCGTTCATGTCAGGCGCTGCCGTCATTACATTTTCGTAGGCAAGATTATTATAATAATACCATATATCGCCGTTTTCCGGCGTATACGTCCTGTTTGCTATTTCCGTGTTAATGCATGTTTTTTCAATAAACGACATATAGCTGTTGCTTACGCATATATCCTTATATTCCGAGAGCGCTTCACCGTCACGGTGGCTCGGATAATACAGACCGAGACCGCTTGACGCGCTGTGATATTCGCTCATGCTCTTATATACGATCATTTCATCCAATACTGCCCTTATGTTTGCGGATATGTCTCCCATCGGAGCAGAAAGATTGTCAACAAGACTTCCCAGATCAATTATATTAGAATAGCATTCCCACGGAGAATTTCCGCCCATACGCTCTGTGGCGTTTACAGCCTCAACAACAGATCTCAGCTGATAAAGATCATCTACCGATGAATCCATCATTCCGCCCAGTCCCTCAAACTGAAGGGAAAGCGTTGTTTCCTTCGACAGATCCGACACTGCCATTGACACCATATCGCGCTCCTGCTCAGATGCCCGCCCCATTACGCCGTCACATATGATCTGTCCGACCTCCGGCGCCGCTGCCTCGGGATAATTTGAAAGGAAATCAAACAATCCGTTATAATCCCAGCCGGATACAGGCATTATATCCTCGGAAGCTACCATATAATCAGCGTACAGCGACAATGCCGATGCTGTTTCTATATTAGACATCAGACTTGCATCAAAGCCCACAATGTCAAGCTTTTCTCCCAGTCCGCTGAGCACGCTCCTTAGCTCGCTCAGTGAAAGACTGTCATAATCATGCGCCGAATCAAACGCAACGCCTCCCAGAGGACCTGCGCCGTGATCCCATATAACCGCTATGTAATGCTCTGCCGGATAGCTTTTCATTCCCCATGAGAGAAACGCACTCAGGGTTTCACCGGCGCCCATATTTGCCGCCGGCTTCTGATTTACAAGTCTTATTCCGTTTTTCTGAACCTCATAATCCTGCTGATAATCACAGTCAACATCATCCGTATGCCAAAGGCGGCTGCCTCCGGTTTCTACAACAACGTTGATGTTTTCAGGCAGGTCATAGGACAGCGATTCAAGGACACGGCTTCCGCTCTCGTATTCCTCCTCCAGAGTTGAGCCGCACATATACATCATAACAGTCCAGCTTGTACCCGTTGAAGGCATCCGTTTCGTTTCCTTCTGAACCACCACCCCGCTGCCGCAGCCGCATAAAAGCGACATGATCAGCAATATCGCGAAGAACATAATATATCTCTTTTTCATAAATTCCTGCTTTCCCAAGATCATTTCCTATAGCATACAAAAACAAAGGGCGACCCGATATCTCACGTAAATTCCCGGAAATATCAAAGACCGCCCTTTAACGATTGTTAAATCATTCAGCTGCCGGTGCATCAACCGGGCAAACGCCTGCGCAAGCGCCGCACTCAACACATGTATCTGCATCTATTACATATGCTGCATCGCCTTCTGAAATTGCACCAACCGGACACTCTGCCGCGCATGAGCCGCAGCTAATACACGTATCCGCATCAATTTTGTAAGCCATAGTTTTATACCTCCTGAAGAATTTTTAGACTTTCGCCCTTACATTGATTATACCACTGTTTTGTCTGAACTTCAAGAGTAAATTTTAAATATTTTATAAATATTTTCCCAGCTGCTCTTACATCTGCTTTTCACCCTTAGGCTGCTGAGATCTTTTTCTGTTATTTCTGTTTCTGTAGAAACTGCGCCTGCCCTTTTTTGCCCCTTTTTCGGCATTGAGCTGAGCTAAATCGGCCTTTTCATCGCCGCCGGATCTAACAGACCTTTCGGTTCTGTCCTTAGTCCGCTTAGGCTGCTCCTTTTTCTCATTGCGCGGTTTCTGCTGCTGACCGCTGTTCTTATTATCCTCGCCTGGACTGCTCTTGCTGTTCCGCCTTCTCTGACTGTTATTCCGTTTTTCACGCTTACCGGGCTTTTCCGCATTATTCTCCGGAGACTCAAAGCTTTCAAGCAGCGTTTTTTCCTCCTTTGTGAGCATCTCCTCCTCCGGCGCCGGATTTCTGCCGTCAAAAAGCCTTATATCCGCAGCATCAAAATCCTTCAATGTTGTTTCATCGCCCGAATCAAGACGCACCTTGACCCTGCCTCTGAGAAGAGACACGCTTGCCACGGTTCCCTTACCGTCCGGCGTTATAACAACAGCTCCCTGTTTTGGAGTCTCCTGTATAAGCGCTTCATAGGTGTCCTGCTCGTATTTCAGACAGCACATAAGCCTGCCGCAGGCTCCCGATATCTTTGACGGATTGAGCGAAAGTCCCTGCTCCTTCGCCATTTTGATTGAAACGGGAACAAATTCATCCAGAAACTGTGAGCAGCACAAATTTCTTCCGCAGACGCCTATCGAGCCAAGAGTTTTTGATTCGTCTCTCACTCCGATCTGCCGGAGCTCAATCCTTGTTCTGAAAACAGCGGCAAGATCCTTAACCAGCTCACGGAAATCCACTCTGCCGCCGGCGGTGAAGTAAAACAATATCTTATTGCCGTCGAAGGTGTATTCGACCTCGATAAGCTTCATGTCAAGGCCATGCTTTTCTATCTTTTCAAGACATATTCTGAATGCCTCTTTTTCTTTTTCCTTATTCTCGTTGTGTCTGCGCGTATCCTCTTCTGTTGCAAGACGCAGAACGCCTTTAAGAGGCTTTATAACGGTTGAATCATCAACATCCTTAACGCCTACAATAACCTCTCCGTATTCGGTTCCGCGGCTCGTTTCGACAACAACGTTATCTCCGCGCCTTATGTCAAAATCAAGCGGGTCAAAATAATAGACTTTTCCTACGGGCTTGAAACGTACTCCTATAATCTTAGTCATTTATCTGTTCTTTTTCCTTTCCTTCTCTATCTTCTTCCGGAGCTTCTCGGACGGCTCAATAACAATACCTCTGAGTATGCCGTCTTTATCCGTATATTCTATATATAATAAATGTTTTCTGCTTATAATGCTCCTGCGCATATTATACGGACGCTTCGGGAAATCCGGCGGTCTGACGCCGTATACCATATTGGTTATATTCCCGCACGCAAACTCAATTTCTTTGTTGCGCTTTCCTATTGTACGGTTAACTCTCAGTCTGCCGTCTGCCAGCTGATATGTAAAGCGTGATGTGTAACGTGTCAGGACGAAAAACCCGAACGCGGCAAAAATGAGCACCGATATTATCCCTCCTATAAACGGGTATCGTCCATAGGCGCTGAAGGCAGATGTGATAATTCCGCAGACGAAATAAAGAATTGCCGCCCATATGATTACATAGACAAATTCTTTGCCGCCGGCAGTTAATTCTTCATTCATATATATCCGCCTTTCTGTCTTTTCATTCGACCGCTGTGTATCAGCATCGCATAATAATTATACTCCAAATCGGAATTATTGTCAACCGTTACTTGTTAATCAATTCTGTTATATTGTTGATTTTGATAGAAAGAGTTCCGTCCTCATTTGTGATAATCTCAATGTAATCCGGGTTTTTATAGTATTCCGGAGGGAAGGACAGCTCAACTCCTGTATCGGTTGTCAGCTTTACATTAGAGGTCATTTTCTTAGTAATATACTTACTGACCTCTACCTGCTTCGGCACGCCCGCCTTCTCTATTTTCTGTACAAACTCATCGCGCATGCCCGGCAGGCCCTCGAAAACCTTTTCCGCGACCGCATCGGTATCAACATATTCATAGTTGTTTTCCTCAATGCTCTCTGTCACATATTCCTTTATCCTCGCCTGAGTCTCTATTGTGTCCGCGCCGTTTTCAAGCGCCACTTTTTTCGCGAGCCTTGTTACGGTATTCGCGCTCTCCCTCGGTGAGATCTCATATTCGCATTCGAGAAGAAGGTCTGCAATTATATCAGTATTCTCACCCTCTATTTTATAGATTTTTCCGGCATATTTAAGTGCGCCGCTTTCAGGCTCTATAAATGCGCTCTCGGCTATTTTCTGTGAAACGGGCGGAAGGATCGCATAATGGTTTATAATATTATTCCTTACCCTTCCATCCTCCTGGATAACCGTGTGCGTCACGCCTGTTTTATTGTCGCATTTGAGAATACCTATTATATTCGTCTCATCAACAACAAACTCAGCAACAAGCACATCGCATGATTTCGGGTCATCAGATGACTTTACCGCATCATATATACGCTCCGCGGCATTCTGTGAAAGCTCGGCAAAGGTCGCTTCCCCATTCTTATACTGCTCTATCTTTCCTCTGAAACCGCTGGTTTCCTTAAATTCCGCGGGTCTCAGCGATGCCGATTCATAAATTTTCTCTATATGCTTTGTTATAAATGTATTTATTTCCGCGTTCTCAACATCAAGAAGCTCGTCAGAATATACATTCACACCCGAGTTCATATCAAGAATATGTAATATTGCCTTTTTTAATCCTACTATCATTCTGTCATTTCTCCTTCACATATTGCTTCCTCTGTAATGTTCCCGTCCTGCGCCGTATCGGTTTCGGCCGTCACGGGGTTTCTGAAATTATATATCTCCGATGAGATGTTTCTTATCTGCGACTGAGCCGTGCCGGGGTCATCCATATCCTGCGATATTATAACAAGGATATATGTGCCTGACGGCGCGTACACGATCGCCGCGTCACCCTCAAGATATTCCAGCTCGCCTGTCTTGTTTGCAGTTACGATCCCCTCCGGAACGCCTGACGGGATTTTATGCAGCACCTGCTGCTGCTTAAGCAGATCAAGTATTTTCCCAGAATACTCCGGATTTACTATTGTGCCGTCCAGAATACGGTGCAGATACATACCGCAGTCCTCAACCGAGGTAAAGTTAAAATTCCTTCTGTTTCCCTGTATAAACTGACCTGTATTTACAAAGCCCTCGTCCTGCGCTACCTTTGTAACAACAGCCATTCCGTTTATATAGCTCCCGCCGCCGAGGATCCTCGCCAGCTCCTCCCATGACTCATTATCACTCCATGTTATCATTCGCGCAAGCAGTTCCTCAATATGTTCGCTGTCGCTTAAAGTGCCTGCGCATATCTCATTATACACAGCCTGAATAACATACAGCTTTATAAGGCTTGCAGAATATACCTGATGATTGTTTATTTCTATGGTTTCGCCCGTAGCGTAATCCTCAAGATACAGTGACCAGTCTCCGCTGTAATGAGCTATCATTTCATTAATCTTCTGTTCAAACAACGAATAATCGGGAACGGGCGTCTCGGCTTCCGTCACCGCAGCTTCCGTGTCCTCATCTCCCACACTCGACATATCCAGCGGGAAATATACAGCAAGCGCGGCGCATACCGATGCAAATACCAGCATGGAAATTATCGGTTTTAATACCCTGTTCAGCTTACTCATTATACCTCATCCTTCGATTTGTCTTTTGTTAATTCCTCTACAAGCCCGATCAAGCGGTTATTAAGACCTGTAAAGCGTTTTGTATATGAATTATTATGTGTCATATTTGCAATTGTCCTGTCGCTCCCGACAAGGATCACCATGCTCTTTGCCCGTGTAATGGCAGTATAAAATAAATTCCGGCTCATAAGCATCGGTATATATGAGCATACGGGCATAATTACATACGGAAATTCGCTGCCCTGACTCTTATGCACTGTTATCGCGTAGGCAAGATCAAGCTCGTCAAGACTTGTAAACGGATATTCAACAGTCTTGTCCCCGTCAAAGGTTATTATCATGCTTTTATCGGATGCGTGAATGCTGTCTATAATACCCATGTCGCCGTTATATATACCCGCGCCCTTTTCACCGTCCCAATCCGTATACGGCATATCATAATTATTTCTTGTCTGCATAACCTTATCCCCCTCGCGGAAGACTGTCTGACCGTATTTATATTCGGCTCTCTCAGGTCTGTAAGGATTAACGCAGCTCTGGAGCTTTCTGTTAAGCTCTACAGTTCCCGTTATGCCTTTTTTCATAGGTGTCAGCACCTGTATATCGTTAACGGGATCGATCCCGTAGGTTTCCGGCAGACGCTTTCTGTAAAGCTCGGTTATTGTCTGTACAGAATCATCCGGTGTTCTCCTTCTCATAAAGAAAAAATCCCTTGTATGATCGGACAGCTCCGGCAGCTCACCCCTGTTTATCCTGTGCGCATTCACGATTATAAGGCTTTCCTCCGACTGGCGGAAAATTCTCGTCAGCTTTATAACAGGTATTGTATTTGAATCTATTATATCATGCAGCACATTTCCCGGACCTACCGATGGAAGCTGATCACCGTCGCCGGAAAATATAATGCGTCCCCCTGGCTTTATCGCCTTCAAAAGCGCCGCCATAAGCGATGTGTCAACCATGCTGACCTCATCGAGTATTATTATATCATCCGTCAGCGGGTGTTCCTCGTCATGGGCGAACACATGCGCGTCTCCCGACAGCTGCGCGCATAAAAGCCTGTGAATCGTCTTTGCCTCACGCCCGGTTATCTGTGTCATTCTCTTTGCCGCGCGCCCTGTGGGAGCCGCAAGCGCGACCTTCATATGCATAGCCTCAAGGAGCGATATTATTGTGTTTATCGTTGTCGTTTTACCTGTTCCGGGGCCGCCGGTAAGTATCATGCAGCCTCCGGACAGAGCCGTTACAACAGCATTCCTCTGTTCCGGAGCAAGCTTTATGCCGTTATCGCTCTCAAACAGATCTATTGCCTTTTCCGCCGCGTCCTCGCTCATGGCGTATTTATGCTCCGCAAAGGCCATCGTGACAAGGCGGCGGGCTATATACTTTTCATCATGATAATAGCCGTACAGATAGCAGACGTCCGTTTTATCTATAACGTCAATTATTATATCGCGTTTTGCGATCAGCTCCGCTATGCTGTTTGCGACTTCCTCCTCGCTGACCTTCAGCTCATACACCGAATGCTCAATAAGGAGAGATTTCGGCATATATGTGTGACCGTTTACATATGCCGCCTCCCGCAGAAAATATATAATTCCGCTGCTTATTCTCATAGGGCTGTTTTTCGGCAGTCCGAGACTGCATGCGATCGAATCCGCCGTTCTGAAGGACACCCCCTCAACTCTGTCCGCCAGAGAATAAGGATTGTCCTTGATTTTATTTACAGCCTCCGGTCCGAATATCTTATGGATCTTCACCGCGAGATTGGGCGAAATATTGTATTGCTGCAAAAACATGATTATATTCTGCACGGCACGCTGTTCATTAAAGGATTTGCAGATCATCTGCGCCTTCTCGCAGCTTATACCCTTTAGCGCTGCCAGCTTATCCGGCGCCGTTGAAAGAACATTGAACACATCCGAGCCAAATGCCGCATACAGCTTTTTTGCAGTTGCCTCGCGCACTCCCTTGATAAGACCGGAGCCGAGATATTTTATAATTGCCTGCTCGCTTGACGGCATTATCGTACGGTACAGCTCCACCTTAAGCTGCTCGCCGTATTCCGGATGCGTTACCCATTGGCCGGTAAGCTCCGCATTCTCACCCGCGTTAATTGAAGGCATATACCCCACGGCATAGAACTGCCCTTCCTCCTTTGAAGCAACCTCACATATGACATAACCGTTATCGGGATTGCTGTATACGATATTTTCAATTGTCACATTAATTATAATTCTGTCCATTTAACCACTTCTATCCCGTCATCGGAAAGTCCCGTAATTTCAGCCCCTGCGGCCTTTATCGTCTTTACATAATCAAGCTGTTCCTGAGTGATCGGCGCACCCGTTACAATCAGCGCCGTCCCCGGAGGGTATGCCGTGATCACCGCAGCGCTTATTCTCCCCGCCGCCTTATCCATTGCTATTGTCTCGGTTTCAGCATACCACCCGTCAGACGGATTTATCAGCTCTGCGCATATGGGAGGCGGCTGAATTTCCGCGCATTTCTCTCTTGGCTCAAGCGTTTGGCAAATATCTCTTAAAGCGCTGAAAAGCTGCATAAATTCATTATGAGTATTCCACGGTGTTACAATCAGTACGATATTGAGATAATCGGCCATTTCTACATCTATCCCGAAGTGTTCCGAAAGTATTTCTCCCACCTTAAAGCCCGTGGTTTCATACTCTCTGAAGCATAGGACAATACGCGTTATATCGTCATTATTAAGAACCTTTATCCTTGCCGCGCGCTCTATCGCCTCTCTGAACTGTCGGCATTCGTCAATTATATTGTCATACCTTGCCTCCGCCAGCTCCGCCCTTGCCGCATCTGCCGAGGCCGCAACGGGATATGAAGGACTCGAGGTCTGAAAAGAACTCAGCGACCGCCTTACCCGTTTTATATCTATAGTATCGCCGCATACATGGAGATACGCCGCGCCGGTCAGCGCATTCAGCGTCTTATGCGCACTCTGGCACACCATATCGGCTCCCATAAAAGCCGCCGGCTCCGGAAAGTCCTGTGAGCCTGCAAAATGTGCGCCGTGCGCCTCATCCACAAGAAGCGGTATTTTTGCGGCATGACATTTTTCCGCCAATGCCTTTATATCCTTAACTATGCCGTAATAATTCGGCGATGTAACTATTACAGCCTTCACATCGGGAGTTATTTCAAAGTCTCTCATATCGCGAGGTATATAGAATTCTCTGTCAAGGTCAACAGGGATAAGCCGCAGCTTAAAGCCGCATATCGCGCATGTGTTTATAACGCTCATATGACAGTCAGATGCCGCGAGCACCGTATCACCGGGTCTCAGAACCGATGAAAGCATTGTCTGTATGCCCGCGGTTGAGCCGCAGGTCATAATAAAACTTTCCCGTGTTTTATACAGCGCGGCAAGCAGCTTATCCGCCCTCTTTACCGTATCACACTCATGGTGAAGATCAACGGTTGCGGCAAGCTCTGTAACGTCACACTGTAAAAGCTTTGGCGCAAGTCCCTTCATATTTTTATGTCCCGGCATCGCATAGGATATTCTTCCCTTCCGGTGGTAGTCAATAAGTCTCGTATAAATCGGCGTTTCCATTATCTGTATGCGCTCCTTTTCTCCCATGTAATATTATACAAAAAATTTTTTAAATTGTAAAGACCTGTTGAAGTATTTCTTAAAAAGTGATACAATAATATCATTATTAAATAAGAACGGAGTTGGAAATCATGAACGTAATCGAAGCAGCAAAAGCAAGAAGAACGATCAGGAAATTCGAGCAGAGAACGGTTGATAAAGAGGCTCTTATGCAGATGATAGACTGCGCAAGGCTTGCCCCGTACGGAGCAAATCTGCAGCCGCTGAAATTCGCAATGATCACGGATGAAGAAGATAGGAGAAAGCTTTTCCCTCTCATCAAATATGCGGGGTATCTTTCATGGAATCCGGAATTTGAGCAGTGTCCGACAGCCTTTATCGCTATTCTTAACGACACGTCACTCAAGCCTACAGATAAGACAGAATGTGACAGCGGCGCGGCAGGCATGAGCATCTGCCTTGCGGCAACGGAGCTTGGTCTGGGCAGCGTATGGCTCGGCGCAATAGACCGGGCGGAAATAAAGGCAGCTCTGGGGCTTGACGAAAAATATGATGTAACATATCTTGTCGGCATCGGATATGCGGCTCAGGAGGGCAGCACATATGATATGGAGGACAGCATCAGGTATTACTTTGACGATGAGGAAAATGTCCATGTGCCCAAGCGCAGCATAGAGGAAGTTGTTGTAAAAAAATAAAACAATGACAATTTTGTATGCGGAAATTGATCCGCAAATACTTGACCACAAACTCTAAATAGGTTCAAAAGAAATCAACTATACCGTATGCATTAAGTACTTTGAATTTTAATAATACTTAATGCATGCGGTTAAATTATTATGATGATGATCTCTTTTTTTATCGTTCGTGTCTTGCGTACTTCGGCAGCAGCAGCGGTGATACGTCGCCTGTATCTATGCCCGCATTTTTAAGCTGCTCCGCATAATCTTCTATATGCTTTAATGTGAGCGCGCCAAGCTCTGTTTCCTTTGCTTTGGCTGCGGCAGCCTTACCCGCATTTCTTCCGAATACGATTATGTCAAGAAGTGAGTTGCCCATAAGACGGTTGCGCCCGTGGATCCCGCCTACAGCTTCACCGGCTACAAGAAGATTGTCTATAACCTTTGTGAAACCATCGCCGCCGATCTCAAGTCCGCCGTTCTGATAGTGCAGCGTCGGATATACGAGAATAGGCGCCTTTCTCATGTCTATGTCATAGTTGAGATACATTCTCAGCATTGCCGGTATTCTCTTTTCAATCGTGCCCTCGCCGCCGATCCTCTCTATCATAGGCGTATCAAGCCATACGCCTGAGCCGAGCGGCGTTGTAACGCCCTTGCCGCGGTCCGTGCATTCTCTTATGATAGACGCCGCCGAAACATCTCTTGTTTCAAGCGGGTGCATGAAAGCTTCCCCGTCAACATTTACAAGCATTGCGCCGAGTGATCTTACCTTTTCCGTTACGAGCGCACCGAATATCTGCGACGGGTACGCAACGCCTGTCGGATGATACTGTATCGTATCCTGGTAAAGCAGGGGCGCACCTGCCCTGTAGCCCAGCACAAGTCCGTCCGCCGTTGCGCCGTAATGGTTTGAGGTCGGGAAGTTCTGATAGTGCATTCTTCCCGCGCCGCCTGTCGCGATTATTACTGTCTTTGCCCGCGCTACCATGTAGTCGCCTGTTTCCATGTTAAGAAGAACCGCTCCGGCAGCACGGCCGTTTTCGTCCTTTATAAGCTCTACCGCCGATGTGAACTCAACTACCGGTATCTTTCTGTTTATTACCTCGTCACGGAGGGTTCTCATTATCTCCGCGCCCGAATAGTCCTTGCACGCGTGCATTCTCTTTCTTGAGGTCCCGCCGCCGTGTGTGGTCACCATGTCGCCGTTGTCGTTCTTATCAAACATTACGCCAAGCTCATTGAGCCACTTTATAGCGTCCGGCGCTTCCATAACAAGCCGCTTTAAAAGCTCCGGTCTCGCGGCAAAGTGTCCGCCGCCGAAGGCGTCAAGATAATGCTGCACGGGTGAATCGTTCGGCTTGTCGGCCGCCTGGATGCCGCCCTCCGCCATCATTGTGTTCGCATCGCCTATACGGAGCTTTGTTGCTATCATAACATCGGCTCCCGCCTCGTCCGCCTCGATCGCGGCTGACGCGCCCGCGCCGCCGCCGCCGATTATGAGTACGTCAGTGTCATAATCTATCTTGTCAAGGTCTATATCCGCGCCGAGAATGCGGCTGTTTGAATGAAGCAGCTTTGCAAGCTCCCGCGGCGCCTTTTCGCCCTTGTTCGGGCCTATCTTTATTTCGTCAAATGCCTCTGTTCTGTAGTCAGGATGATATGCCTTTAAAAGCTCGTCCTTTTCCTCCGCTGTCATTCTGCGCGGCTCTATGCCCATACGCGCATCACGGGTCGCCTCGACCTTTTTGACGGATTCCATCATTTCCGGTGTAAACATTATATCATCCTTCCCTTACTTTTCTATCTCTCTGGTATTATACAGCTCCTGCATTTCCGTTATCGGCTTCCGCATGATCTGCTCTATAAGACCGTCATACTCGCCGCGGTTTATCTCATCTACACGCTCTGTAAGATGCTTTGACTCCGGCGCTATATACTTGCCTGTGAGCCTTCTCGCAAGAACGCCTACCATCGGATGTGAGATCCCTGCCGGGCAGCGTACCGAGCAGCAGCCGCAGCCTACGCAGTCGAACGACAGCTCCGCGCACTTCTCAAAATCACCGCGCTGCGCGTATGCGATATACTGCATTACGCTCAGTCCCTGCGTGCATGCCTTTGTACACGCGTTACAGCCTATACAGCTGTATATCTCCGGATACAGCTCCATCATAACACGCTGATCCGGCTTTATATCCTCTATGTTGTATGTTCTCTTGTCTGTCGGGAAGAACGGAATGCTTGCTACACACATTCCCTCCTGCACTTGCGTCTGACACGCAAGACAGGTCTTAAGCTCATTCTTTCCCTTTATTCTGTATATGGTAGCGCACGCGCCGCAGAAGCCGTGCCGGCAGCCGCAGCCGCGCTTTAGGGTGTATCCGGCATACTCCATGGCAGTCATTATCGTCAGGCTGTCCGGCACACTGTAGCGCTTACCGTAAAAATATACGTTAACCATGTTTTCCATGTATAATTCCTCCTACTTAATACTCGTCCGGCAGTTCGTCTATCTGGTCAAAGCGGAATACCGGACCGTCCTTGCAGACATACTTTGAACCGATATTGCAGCGTCCGCACTTGCCTATTCCGCACTTCATACGAAGCTCCAGCGTCGTATATACCTGCTCGTCAGTGAAGCCCAGCTCCTTCAGACCCTGCAATACAAATTTGATCATAATCGGAGGTCCGCATACAAGCGCGACCCTGTCTGTATCAAAGCCAATCTCGCTGAGATATGCCGGCACAAATCCGACATGACCGTCCCAGCCCTCCTGCTCGCGGTCAATTGTGAGATATACATTAACGCCCTCGGCGCTGCTCCACACCTCCTGTATTTCCTTCAGCTTTACAAGGTCGTCCGCGGAGCGTGAGCCGTATAATATATCGACCCTGCCGTAATCGGCGCGGTTATCAAGCACATAATTTATCACCGAACGGAGCGGCGCAAGTCCGATGCCGCCCGCGATAAACAAAAGGTTCTTGCCCTTAAGCTCATCCTCTACCGGGAAATGGTTTCCGTAGGGGCCTCTTACGGTTATCTCGTCGCCCTCCTGAAGATCATGAAGGCAGTTGGTAAGCTCACCGCACTTCTTTATACTGAATTCCTGAAACTCCTTGTTTGTAGGTGACGAGGTTATTGAGAACATTCCCTCGCTTACTCCCGGAACACAGACCATTGCGCACTGACCCGGCATATGCTCGAACAGCTTGCCGCCCTCCGGCGCGTTCACCCGAAAGGTCTTTACATCCGGTGTTTCCTGTGTTATCTTCGTTATAACTCCAACCTTGGGGATAAGGGTATCAAGTGTATAATTCTTATGACAGCCGCATTCACTCATATCATACACCCTCCTTTTCAAAAGCCTTTATTACCTTAACTATGTTAAGCGATGACGGACACTTTTCAACACAGCGGCCGCAGCCGGTGCATGAGAATATACCGTCGTTGTTTGTAGGATAATATACAAGCTTATGCATGAAACGCTGTCTGAAGCGCTGCATCTGGCTTGTTCTGTTGTTGCCGTGCGCCATCATTGTGAAATCGGAATACATGCATGAATCCCAGCAGCGGTAACGCTTTACGCCGTGACCTGTGTCATAATCCTTGATGTCGTAGCACTGACAGGTCGGGCACACAAATGTGCAGGTACCGCAGGCAAGACAAGGCTTGTATAATTCCTCCCATATCGGGGAATTAAAGAGTTCAAGCTTGTCATCTCTGCCCCAGCCGTCAAGCGAAAGATGCATGTTCGGGATTTTTTCAACTATGCTCTTTATCTCCGCCTTTTTCTCTTCGACCGCGGCATTGTCAGCCGCTTCAAGCAGCGTCCTGATCTGCTCCGTGAGCTTTTCGCCCTTTTCTGTTACCGGCTTCCAGAACAGATCCTCTCCGACAAGCCATGTTATGACATCGGCTCCCTCCGGCTCCGAGCAGTCCGTTCCGAATACCTTGCAGAAGCAGCTCAGCTCCGGTTCGTTGCACGCCATCGCCACAATTGTGCCGTGCTCTCTGCGCGCCGCATAAAAGGTGTCAGCAGGCTCCGCTAAGAATACCCTGTCCAGCACCTCTACGCCGTGAACATCGCACGCCTTCATGCCGAATACTACGAAGCTCTCGTTTATAAGCTCCTCCGGCTCTATTCTGATTTTCTTTCCGTCTCTTATACAGGTATAAAGCGTTTCGCTCTGCGGGAAGAACGCGTCCTTTGCCGATTTAACGGTTTTGAGCGTTTCAATGTCAACCTCCGCGTCCTCTGTCCACGGCGCAAAATTTGTCTGACCTGCGCTTTTTACAGGAAGATACAGCGCATTGCTCCCCGCAATCGCCTTATACATCTGCGGGAGGACCGCTTTTGCTATTTTATACATAACTCCGGCACCTCCTTATATTGAACCCGGCTCCGCGTCCTCAAACGTGAAGCTAGTAAGCGGTGTTCTTTCCCCGTCCCCGGCTCCCGCCTGGAAATCGCCGTAGAGGGTGTTTATATCCTTAATGAACTTGCGGTTGAACAGGTGAAGCGGAATGCCCTGCGGACATACTCTGCTGCACTCGCCGCAGTCGGTACAGCGTCCCGCAACGTGGAAGGCTCTTATAATATGGAACATCTTTTCCTCAAAGCTGTCCACATTAGCCTTCTGCGCACTGTCAAACTTTGTGCTGTCAAATACGCACTTGCGGCATGAGCATGCCGGACATACGTTTCTGCACGCGTTGCAGCGTATGCACTTTGAAAGCTCGCTTCGGAAGAATGCGAATTTTTCCTCAGGCGTCATTGCCTCGATCCTTTCAACCTCGGCAAAGCGGTCCGCGTCGACGGTATCTGCGGATTCTCCGATAAGCTCGTCATATACAACGTGCTCCTTGCCCTTGCATACATGGCAGCGCTCAAGCATCGCGTCCTTATACGCGCAGGCGCCGCCGCCCGCAAGCGTTTTTATTGTGAGAGTGTCACAGGCATCGCTCAGCTCCGCGCCCTTAACGTCAAGAACATTTTTAAAGCCGAGCGCCTTAACGCGCTCTATATCAAGCTTGCCCTTACAGCCTACGCCTATGATATACGCCTTGTCCCTGTCCACTCTGTGTTCCTTTATCAGCTGACTGAAACTGTAGGTATCGCACGGCTTTAAGAAAACCAGTGTTCTGCCCTCCAGCTTTGACGCCTCTATCATATATTTGCTGAGGTTCGCGCCGCAGAAGCCGTTGTACACAAATTCCGCAAGACCCGCCTCGTCATTGAAATACGCCGGCTCGGGATTATACGGCAGGTCGCCCCTTCTCCAGCCGAGAACGCGCGCAACCGTGCCGTCAGCCAGAAGCTCCTTTGCCCGGTTTATCAGTTCCTGCATCTCAGATCCCCCAATCTTACGTTTTTGCCGAGTGAGCGGATCTTTTCAACGAACTCGTTCATTGTCTGCGAGAACTTTACGCCCTCCGCGGCAGAAACCCATTCAACTCTTGTTCTTCCGCGCTCCACGCCGATATAATCAAGCATTGAGAACAGAAGAGTCATTCTTCTTCTCGCATAATAGTTGCCTGTGCTGTAGTGACAATCGCCCGGATGGCAGCCGCACATGATCACGCCGTCAGCGCCCTTTTCAAAGGCTCTTAAAATAAACATCGGGTTTACACGGCATGAGCACGGCACACGGACTATCTTTACGTCAGCCGGATATGTAAGACGGCTGCTGCCCGCGAGATCCGCTCCCGCATAGCTGCACCAGTTACAGCAGAACGCTACAATTTTAGGTCTGAATTCCTCTTTTTCGTTTATCGGCATATCGCATCCACCTCCGCTGTGATCTGTCTGTTTGAGAAGCCCTGGAGATCCATCGCGCCCGACGGGCATGTAACGGTACATGCTCCGCAGCCCTGACAGAGCGCGTTGTTTACGACCGCAACACGTCGTTTCTCGCGTATCCCGTGGTCGTTCACAAGCTTCTCCTCATATGAAATCGCGCCGTAAGGACATACGTTTGCGCACTGTGAGCAGCCGTTGCAAAGCAGCTCGTCTGACTTCGCGGTGCACGGGTTGGTCATAAGCTTATCCTTCGCAAGGAGGCCTATCGCCTTGACCGCCGCCGCGCCCGCCTGTGATACGGTTTCCGGGATATCCTTCGGTCCCTGACATACACCGGAAAGGAATACGCCCGCCGTAGGCGATTCCACAGGACGGAGCTTCGGGTGCGCCTCGGTCAGGAAGTTGTTTGTGTCAATGCTTGCGGTAAGCATAGTGGCTATTTTTCTTACCGATGACGACGGCTCTATCGCAGCCGCGAGAACCACCATATCAGCGCTGAGCTTCAGCCGCTTGTTTTCTATCAGGTCAGAGCCGTACACCGTAAGGCTTCCGTCCGGCTCCGGGCAGACCTTGCCGACCTGTCCCTTAACATAATTCACACCGTATTCCTCAACGGCGCGTCTGTAGAACTCGTCAAAGTTCTTACCCGGTGTTCTCACGTCTATATAGAATACAGTCACGTTTACATCGGGGTATTTATCTCTTATAAGCATTGCGTGCTTTGCGGTATACATACAGCATATCTTTGAGCAGTAGCTCTTGCCCCTCTCGTCCAAGCAGCGGCTGCCGACACACTGAACAAATACTATGTTCTTCGGCGCTCTGCCGTCCGACAGTCTTTCAAGATGTCCCTTTGTAGGACCTGCCGCGTTCATGATACGCTCCAGCTCAAGGGAGGTTATTACATCCTTACTCTGCGAATACGCGTATTCGTCGTACTTATCAAGCTTTATAACATCAAAGCCGGTCGCAACCACTATTGCGCCGTACTTCTCCGTAATTATCTCATCCTTCTGCTCATAATCTATCGCGCCCGCCGCGCATACCTTTGAGCATACTCCGCACTTGCCTGTTCTGAACTTTATGCATGCATCACGGTCAATTACCGGAACATTCGGTATCGCCTGCGCAAACGGCGTATAAATCGCGCTTCTGTTGTTCAGTCCGCGGTTGAACTCGCTCGGAGTCTTTCTTGACGGACACTTTTCCTGACAAACTCCGCAGCCCGTGCATTTATTTATATCTACGCTTCTTGCCTTCTTGCGGATATCCACCGTGAAGTCTCCGACAAAGCCCGTTACCTTTTCAATCTCGCTGTAGGTATATATATTGATATTTTCATGCGCCGATGCCTCAACCATCTTCGGCGTAAGAATACATGCCGAACAGTCAAGCGTCGGGAATGTCTTGTCAAGCTGTGACATTCTCCCGCCGATCGACGGTGTTTTCTCGACAATATCGACCGGATAACCGGCATCCGCTATATCGAGCGCGGTCTGTATTCCGGCAATGCCTCCGCCGATCACGAGCGCTCTCTTTGTAACTCTGCTCTCTCCCGGCTTTAACGGCGCGTTAAGATTAACCTTGGCAACAGCCGCTCTCATAAGTATAACGGCCTTCTTTGTCGCCTCCTCCGTGTCCTTATGTATCCATGAGCAGTGCTCGCGCACGTTTGCGATCTCAACCATGTACGGATTTATGCCGGCGCGCTCTGCGCAGGTCCTGAAGGTAGCCTCATGCATTCTCGGCGAGCATGAGCAGACTACGATTCCCGTCAGTCCCTTTTCTCCGATCGCCTCAGCGATCTTTGCCTGTCCCGCCTCGGAGCACATATACTGATAATCCTCGGCATGAACAACTCCCGGCTCCATAAGAGCCATTTCAGCTACCTTTTTAACGTCTACGGTCGCCGCGATATTACTTCCGCAGTGGCAGACGAAAACTCCTATCCTCTGCAAATGACTCACCTCCTGTATCTTCTGAACGCGCTTACCAGAAGCTGCTGCGGAATATCCTCATCCAACAGCTCCGGTATCTCGTCGGGCGTTAAATAATCCCCGCCCTGCTGTCTTTCCGCTACCTGTCTTACCGCGTCTATAAGCCTGCCCGGCTTTACGTCACGCGGACAGCGCTCTACACACATAAAGCATGAGAGACAATACCCGAGCGACTCCGAGCCTATAAGCGCTTCAAGGTCACCGTTTAAAAACTGCGATACAAACCAGTGCGGCTTTATATCCATGGGGCAGGTCGCGGAGCACTTTCCGCATTTCATGCACTTATACGGATCTGCGCCGCTTATCTCACGGATCTGCTCCATTGTCAAATCGCGTTTATTCATTATCCGCCGCCTCCTTTACACCTAAGGCCTCCGCAAGAAGCTCGGTAAAGTAATATATCGGAAGTGCGCCCCCTGCCGCCTTCTTAATGTTATACAGGCAGAGCGGGCAGGCAGTTATGAGCATCTCCGCGCCGAAGCCCTTTGCGCTGTCTGTTATGTTATTGCACAGACGCTTTGACTGCTCCTTCTCCTTTAATGCCACATAGCCGCCGCAGCATTCATTGCGGTACGGATATATAACCGGCTCCGCGCCGATAGCCCTTATGAAATCCTCTATTATTGTCGGATTTTCGGGATCGTCAAACGCCATAAGCTTGCCGGGTCTGAGCAGCAGACAGCCGTAATATGCGCCTATCCTTCTGCCCTTAAGCGGATTTACCACCTTTTTCTTAAGCTCGTCAAAGCCTACTCGGTCACGAAGCACCTCCAAGAAATGAAGCACGTTCGTTTCACCCTCATACGGCTTTTCAGACTGCATATAATTGTTGGCGCGTGTCCTTATATCCTCAACATTCTTCATGTCATCATTCACAAGCTTCAATACATGATGGCACGCCGAGCAGAGCGTTACAAGCTCCTGTCCCTTATCCCTCGCGGCTGCAAGGTTGCGGACAGATGCAAGCTTTGTCGCTATTTCGTCATTGCCGAGAGGATATACGCCGCCGCAGCACTGCCATTCTTCTATTTCCTCTAATCCGAAGCCCAATACCTCAGCACAGGCGCGGGCATACCTGTCCAATGCCTGCGCCTTATTCTTTAAGGTACATCCGGGATAATAACTGTATGTCATGTTATTATCGCTACTCCTTTCTGAAATTATAATTCTATGTTGTCAATTACTCCGCGGAGTACATCCGCGCTCCGGCGGAGCTTGCCGATCTCCTCCTCGGTAAGGCTTACGGGAACCTTGCCCCGCACGCCCCCAGGGCCGATAAGCGTCGGAACACTGATGCATACATCATTTATTCCGTACTCGCCGTGCATCATTGATGTTACGGTCGATATCGAATCGTACGCCGAAAGCAGAAGCGAGCACAGACGGCATACCGAAACTGATACCGCATAGAAGGTCGCGCCCTTGTTCTCTATAATCCTCGCTCCCGATTTATGTATATAGTCTGTCATATTATCCTTGTCAAGCGGCTTAAATTCCTTCCCGTACCGCTTCATCATCTCCGCGTACTCATCAAGCGAGCAGCCCGAGATCTTTGCCATCGACCACGGTACAAAGGAGGAATCGCCGTGCTCTCCGAAAACATACGCGTGTATATTTCTCTGGGCTATCTGATAGTGCTCGGAAAGTCCGTATCTGAGTCTTGCGGTGTCGAGCAAGGTGCCCGAGCCCATGATTTGCTTCTCCGGCAGACCCGATATTCTCGTGAAAACATAGGTCATAATGTCGACCGGATTGCTCACGATAATGTACAGCGCATTCGGAGCCGCCTTTACAATATCAGGCGTTATGCTCTTCAGAATGTCAACGTTTGTCTGTGTAAGCTCGATCCTCGTCTGCCCCGGCTTGCGCGCAACTCCCGAGGTTATGATAACAATATCGGAATCCTTCGCATCCTCATAATCGCCCGCGATAACCGATATAGGGTCACGGAAGGACGCGCCCTGCACAATATCCATCGCCTCCCCGACAACCTTCTGCTTGTTGATGTCGATCATTACGATCTCAGTTGCGATGTCTTCATTTGATAGCGTGTAGGCAATTGTTGAGCCCACACTTCCTGCGCCGATGATGGTAATTTTACTACTCATATAACATACTTCTCCTGTATTTTTTATGTATAATATTTAATTTAATATCACGGGTAATATAATACCACATTGATAATAATTTGACAAGCTTTTTCAGCATAATTATTTTAATTTCTCGCAATGGAACAGTTTTTATAGCTTCCCGAAAAAAAAATTGTGTATTTTGCGACAGCCCTCAGCTAAATAAAGTTAGCTTTTGCTGACCGCTTGTTCAAAAAATTGCTGCTCACACAGCAAAAAGCCCTGAATACCCAATGGCATCCGGAGCCTTTTATCACTATTATTTTTTTATGGCTTAATCATATAGCGGTTCCTCTTGTAACACGCCTGAAAATTCTCATAATTCTTAAATTCACTCAAAATTTTTCCTTACAGTATTGCAAAAACAGCCGAACCGTGCTATAATATAATGGTGGCGGTGTGAAAAAAACGGATGGAAGGAGGCGCCGGATATGATAATGGATCTTCATAATCACACAACATTCAGCTATGACGGTAAGAATACACCGGAGGAAATTATTGAAAACGCCATAAGCCACGGTGTTGACGCCGTGGGCATCACAGACCATCAGTTCTCGATCGGCGCGCATATCCGGGAATATGTCAGGAGACTGCTTGACTGCAAGGCTAAGTATGCCGGTTACATAAAGGTTCTTGCCGGGCTTGAAATAGGCACGCGTCCGCGTCCCGATGATCTTTCCACCTATGACATAAAAGAGCTGGACTTTGTCCTCTTTGAAAGCCTTGACGACTGCCGCGCTGCGGATTTTTTCGAGTTCGCGCAGTGGCGGCGTCGCTTTGAATGTCCCGCGGGACTTGCTCATTGCGATATTTTCACCATGAGTGAACGTTACGGTCTTGATATGACGGAGGCTCTTAAAGCCGAGAAAATTTTCTGGGAGCTTAACACCTCCGGCAATTATAACTGCTACTATGATTTTCTTACAAACGCGTCAAAACGCGGCGCGATACGCCGCGCCGGAATAGGCGTCAGCGTAGGATCCGACACTCACGCGCTCAGCGAATACCGCTTTAAACAGCTTGCACGCGCCAATGAGCTGGTTTCGGCAAGCGGGCTGAAGCCGCCGTTTGTATTTTAATAATTCACAGGAGCATCAGCAGTGCTCCTGTTGTATTGATATAACTCAGAAAGGATTATTTAAAAATGCCTGATTGGAAACTGCATACACCAAACGGTGTAAATGATGTACTGCCTAATGAATGCGCGGTAAAAAAGGATATTGAAAACACGATCTGGATGGTATTCAACACCTTCGGCTACAAGGAAATTGAGTCGCCGTCCTTTGAATACTATGACTGCTACAGCGGTGAAACAGGTCAGATCTCACAGGAAAAGCTGTACAAATTCTTTGACGAGCAGGGGCGTATTCTCGCCCTCCGCCCGGACTTCACGACCTCAATCGCAAGAATGGCCGCTACAAAGGCTCAGAACGCGACACTTCCGGTAAGGTATATGTATACGGGAAGTGTTTTCAGAGCGGAGCATACAGAGGGCGTAAGACGGCGCGAGATCACACAGAGCGGTATTGAGCTTATCGGCTCCTACAGCGCTAAGGCCGATGCGGAGGTCATTGCCGCCGCGATCGAGGCTATGCTGGCTCTCGGGATCGAGGAAATTTCAATGGAAATAGGTCAGGTCGCTTTCTTCAACGGTCTTGTCGAGCAGCTTGGTCTTGACGCGGAAACAACAGAGAAACTCCGCGCGAGGATCGACTCGAAGGACTCGCAGGGCATAAGAAAGCTTGTCGATAAGCTCAACATTGAAGATCATATCAAGCAGGTTATGATCGATCTGCCGTATCTTTTCGGCGACGCTTCAATAATTGACCGCGCAAATGTTCCGGAACTCAACGAAACCTCAAAGGTCGCTCTTGATAACCTCAGACAGATATATGACCTGCTCTGCGCATACGACTTTGAGCAATATATTTCACTCGACCTCGGAATGCTGCAGAGCATCGACTATTACACCGGCTCGATCTTCAAGTGCTACACCCACGGCGTCGGCTTCCCGATCGCGGCGGGCGGACGCTATGACAACCTCATGGGGATCTTCGGCTCGCCCAAGGGCGCTGTCGGCTGCGCTATAGGCGTAAACAGGATCATGCAGGTTTACACCGATAAGCCCGATGAGATCCCGTCAACTCTCATATATGCCGAGAAAAAAGCTGACAGAGCCGCGTATGACCTTGCCCACAGCCTCAGAATAAACGGCTGCCTTACGGAAATGTATATAGGCAGCGGAAGCTTCAAAGATGCGGAGCAGTATGCAAAGTCAACAAATAACACCTGTATTCTGCGCGTATATCCCAACGGCAGACTTACGATCTGCGACTATGAAAAGGACGATACCCTTGAAACAACGGTAAACGAATTTCTCGGCTATGGCTCAAATGATGAGCCTCAGCCCATGCCGTCTCCGCAGGAGCTGGGATTCAGAATGCTTTAATGAAAGGAACCGTTAGTACAATGAGATATTTAACAGTAGCTCTTGCCAAGGGCAGACTTGCGGAGCTTGCAATGGATATATTTAGTTCTATAGGAATGGACTGCTCGGAAATGAAGGAGAAGTCCAGAAAGCTCATCTTCACGGATGAAAAGAATAAGATGAAGTTCATCCTCGTCAAGGCATCGGATGTGCCGACCTATGTCGAATACGGCGCCGCTGATATAGGCATAGTCGGTAAGGATACGCTGCTTGAGGAAAGCAGAAACATCTACGAAATGGTAGACCTCGGCTTCGGCAAATGCAATATGTGCGTATGCGGCCGTCCGGAATTAAAGGGTAAGCTCGACGGGATCACAAACCTCAAGGTCGCTTCAAAGTACCCTAACATAGCAAGGAAATACTTTCAGGACGAAAAGGGTCAGACAATCGACATTATAAAGCTTAACGGCTCCGTGGAGCTGGGACCGCTTGTAGGGCTTTCGGACGTTATCGTAGATATAGTCGAAACCGGCGCCACGCTCCGCGAAAACGGGCTTGACGTGCTGGAGGTCGTATGTCCGCTCAGTGCGCGCTTTGTTGTAAACAAGGTTAGCATGAAGATGGAAAAAGACCGCATTATGGCAATGGTCAAGGCATTTATGGAAAAAACGGAGGGCAGCGAAGAATGAGAATTTATCCCGCGATAGATATAAAGGACGGTCAGTGCGTCCGCCTTTTAAAGGGGCGTTTCGATAAGATGACCGTATACGGAAATGACCCTGCGGAAACGGCCGCGAAATGGGAGTCTCTCGGCGGCGAATTTATCCACGTTGTCGATCTTGACGGTGCGCTCAGGGGGCATGGAGTAAATGCCGGAGCGATCAGAAAGATATGCGAAAGAGTAAGCGTTCCCGTGCAGACCGGCGGCGGTATAAGAACAATGGAGGATATTGAGGCAAAGCTCGCCTGCGGCATTGACCGGGTTATCATCGGCACAAAGGCGGTTTCAAATCCCGAATTTGTCAAAGAGGCTGTTGAAAAATACGGTGGAAAGATCGTAATAGGAATTGACGCAAAGGACGGCATGGTCGCAATTGAGGGCTGGGAAAAGACCTCGGAATTCAGAGCGGTTGAATTTGCGCGGAAAATGGCAGACCTCGGCGTTAAGACAATTGTATATACAGATATTGCAACGGACGGCACTCTCGCGGGGCCGAATGTAGGAGCAATGAAGGAAATGGTTGAGAACGTAAGCATCAATGTTATAGCATCAGGCGGAGTAGGCAGGCTTGAGCACGTCAGAGCGCTTGTTCCGACAGGCGTTGAAGGCGTTATTACAGGCCGCGCACTCTACACGGGCGATCTCAGCCTTCCGGAGGCAATCAGTGTCGGAAAGGGTGAATAATATGCTCGCGATTGAACGCAGATCAAAAATCGAGGAGATGATAACCGAAAACAAAAGCGTTCTGGTTACGGATCTCGCAAGGCTTTTCGATGTTACGCCGGAGACGATCCGCGGCGATCTCTTTAAGCTCGAAAAGCAGGGAATACTTGTTCGTACATACGGCGGCGCAACGCTTGCGGGCGGGTCCGGCTCAGAGCTTGGGTTTAAGGAGCGCGACATTGTAAATGCCGATGCAAAGCAGAAAATCGGCATACGCGCCGCAGATATGATAAAAAACGGCGAAACAATTTTTCTTGACGCAAGCACATCCTCCCTCTACCTTGCCCGCAATATCAAGGACAAGAAGGGGCTTACGGTTATAACCAACGCGATAAATATCGTAACAGAGCTTGCGGATCGTGAAAATATAAGGATCATATGCACGGGCGGAAGATTAAATCCCCGGAA
Source organism: uncultured Lachnospiraceae bacterium (assembly GCA_964579875.1). Lineage (GTDB taxonomy): Bacteria > Bacillota > Clostridia > UBA1381 > UBA1381 > Ornithomonoglobus. The sequence continues at coordinate 54,756 of CAZOHJ010000015.1, forward strand.
TATGTCATATGTAGGCCGCTTCACCGAGCGCATGATAAAAGAAAATTTTGTCGCGAACAAGGTCTTCTTCTCCTGCCAGGGAGTTACGGTATCCCGGGGGATGGTTGACGCGTCCGAGGATGAGGCGGAAATAAAGTGCGCTATGATGGAGGTCTCCGACTCTGTGATCTTCCTTTGCGATCACAGCAAGCTCGGAAGGAGGGGCATTCCGGTTATTGCGCCGATCAAAGCAATTGATACATTTATAACCGATATAAGGCTAGACAAAGAGTGGAGCGACGCCTTGCAGGCTAATGATATAAGGATAATAACAGTTTAATATGGCAAAGAAATTTTACGCCGTTAAAAACGGCAGGAAAACAGGAATATTCACGACCTGGGCCGAATGTCAGAGACAGGTCACGGGCTTTAAGGGCGCGGCATACAAGGGCTTTGAAACACTTGAAGAAGCGGAAGCCTTTCTGTCAGGCGGCAGCGGACAGAACACAAAACCACGCGAGGGCGCGGCTGTCGCGTATGTGGACGGGAGCTACGACAGGCGGGATAAGCGATTTTCATACGGTATGGTGCTTTTCCGGGACGGTGAAGCAATTACAAGGAATGAGGCCTTCGATGACCCGGAGCTTGCGGAAATGCGCAATGTCGCCGGAGAAATCAAGGGCTCGATGGAGGCTATGCTATATTGTATTGAAAACGGTATTAAAATGCTTGATATATACTATGATTACGCCGGCATTGAATGCTGGTGCACGGGCGAATGGAAGGCGAATAAGCCCGGCACAATAGATTACAAGGCATTTTATGATCGGGCAAAAACAAAGGTCGATATACGTTTCATAAAGGTCAAAGGACATTCCGGGAATAAATACAATGACATGGCGGACAGACTCGCCAAGGACGCTCTCGGAATAAAATAAATACACGAATTTTTTGGAGGAAATATTATGGCAGGCGCTGATAAGATGGGTACAATGCCCGTCAACAAACTGATTATATCAATGTCACTGCCTATGATGATTTCAATGCTCGTACAGGCATTATATAACATTGTAGACAGTATATTTGTCGCTCAGATATGCGAGGACGCTCTTACAGCGGTTTCAATGGCGTTCCCGATGCAGTCGCTGCTTATAGCTTCGGCTACAGGCACGGGAGTCGGTCTTAACGCTTTGCTTTCGCGATCACTGGGTCAGAAAAACAGGAATTTAGCTGACAAATCAGCCTCAAACGCGTTGTTTATAGGATTTATAGCATATCTCATATTCCTTAGTATCGGAATATTTTTAGTAAAGCCGTTCTATATCGCGCAGACCGGCTCGGCAGACTCTCCCATAACACAATACGGTATAGAATATCTTCAATGCATAATGATTGTTTCATTCGGTATGTATACCCAGATGCTTTTTGAGCGTATGCTCATTTCAACCGGACGAACAATGTACAGTATGATCACGCAGACAACAGGCGCAGTCATCAATATAATACTTGACCCGATTATGATTTTCGGTCTGCTCGGTTTTCCGTCACTCGGTGTCCGGGGCGCGGCAATAGCCACAGTCACCGGTCAGTGCGCCGCAGCTTTGCTTGCGATAATACTGAATATAAAAAAGAATCACGACATACATATAAGTCTGCGCGGTTTCCGTCCCGACGGAATGGTTATAAAAACAATACTCTCTGTGGGTATACCGTCAATGATCATGCAGGCGATAGGCTCCGTAATGACCTTCGGCTTCAATAAGATTCTCATATACTTCTCGTCAACCGCTGTCGCGGTGTTCGGGGTATATTTTAAGCTCAACAGCATAATATTTATGCCTGTATTCGGGCTTAATAACGGTGTGGTTCCGATCGTGGCTTACAACTACGGCGCCAATAACCGGAGGAGAATGGTAAAAGCAATAAAATACAGTGTAGTATACGCGACAATGCTTATGATTGCCGGGCTTGCGGTCGTTGAACTGATACCGGACAAGCTTCTGCTGCTTTTCAACGCCTCGGAGCATATGCTCGCCATAGGAGTTCCGGCGCTGAGAATAATTTGCCTGAGCTTTATATTTGCCGGCGCCTCGATAGTGATGTCGTCACTGTTTCAGGCTCTGGGACACGGTGTTTTCTCAATGCTTATTTCTCTTATAAGGCAGCTCATCGTTCTGCTCCCCACCGCGATAATCCTCGCGGTTATAGCAAAGCATACATCCGGTGATGTGCGTCTCGTATGGTGGTCCTTCGATATTGCAGAGATTGCGTCAATAACCGTCAGTCTGCTTTTTTTCAGACACATATATAAAAAGGTCATTGCGTACATCCCTAACGGGGACGAATAAATAGGGAGCCGGAGAATATTATTCAGACGATACATAAAAAAGGCTGAAAGCGCAATTTGCTCAACTGCGCTTTCAGCTTTTTTATCCCTTACTGCTTAACCGTTTCAAAACTTCCGTCATTGAATATGCTGAAGGTATAGCTTTCGCTGTCGTCCTGAACCCCGAATTTATAAAACTTCCTGTCTGCCGAATAATAGGGAGTTCTGTCCTCATCGGTCACAATGAAAAGCTCCTCGTTTATATATGCTCTTGCGGCGTCCTTTGTGAAATCCTCAATACCCGCAATTTCCTCCGGGCTTTTTTTATGCGTATTCTCCACGTCACAGATTATATCAACAGTCCTTGTCGCTTCATCCCAGCTCACCGCTCCGCCCGTTTCCTCCGAAATCACCCTGATGGGCGCATAGGACGATTCATCCTTGATAACCGGCTGATATTCCTCCGAATTTATCTCTGTATAATCCGATGTATCGGTGCTGACATTATTCCATTCTCTTAATGTCCACACATTTGTTCCTTCAACATTCAGCGTTCTTGCAAACTGGAGGATCTTTTCATTCTTTATGCAGGTTATAAGCTGCTCATGAAGTCTGGTAGTCATTGAATACTCGTCCCAGTAAACGTCAATTCCCATACTGCCGAATACGCTCCTGAGAGGCACATATGTATGACCCTCAATGATTATGGGCTTTGCATCACCGGCAAAATCCATTTTTACGCCGTTTACATTGATTGTTATATCCTCCGGCGCCGCAGCTGACATCGATGCCGTATTGACTGCCGGCGTCTCCGGCGCGTTCTGCGCCGCGGTGACGCTCACGGCTGCGGTTTTGGGCAGATAGCCGGTAAACACGGTGCCGTAATTTGTCGCGTTTGTATTTATCGTCACGCCGCCTCCGTTTCCGTCAAGCGACAGACTGATGCAGCCGTAATAGGTCACGCCCGATGCCGTCATAGTAAACGGAATGCTTGCGCTGTTTCCGCTGACAGTTCCACTGTCGCACACAAAGCTTAGCACTCTTCCCCTTGAGTCCGTGCGCTCAAAGCCCGCCGTTATTGTACTGTCGTCACAGGTATAGATCGTAAGCTTTGCGGAGCCTGTACCGCTTGTATCTGTGGAGGAATATACCCCTCCCGCAAAATCCGAATTTGCCGCAATTGCCGACGGAGCGGCCGCAGCCGTGATTACAGCCGCCGATAATATCGTTATAAATTTTCTGTTCATGGTTTAATCTCCTTTACTTTCTATTTACATTATACAAAAATTTCTTGTGCTTGTCAATCTGTACAGTATGCATTAAATACAGAAAACATATCGCAAAGCATATATATTGTCGAAATTTTTATAAATTTTACGGTTGAAAATGGCGTTCATATATGCTATAATATGATAGAATAGGTATATTAGGTATTTTTCGGTTGAAATGAGGAAAACATGGATAAAACAGTTTCAATAGTCAGATGCAGCAGCTATGATAAGTGCCGCGAGGGTATTGACGAGGCGCTGAACCTTATCGGCGGTATAGGAAAATTTGTTCATAAGGGGGATAAGGTTGTTATCAAGCCGAACCTTGTTTCAAAAAAGCGTCCCGACAGCTCGGTTACTACCAATACCGATTTCCTCCACGCGGTTATATGCGCGGTCGAGGAAGCGGGCGGCGCCGTGACAATTGCGGAAAGCCCCGGAGGGCCATACAACAGGGCAATGCTGAATGCGGTTTATAACGTCTGCGGCATTACAAAGGCGGTTGAAGGAACCAATGCCGCGCTTAACTTTGACACGGGCTTTACAGAGGTTGAGCACCCGGAGGGACATACCATTAAGAAAATGCCCATAATAAACCCTATTCTTGAAGCGGATGTTATTATCTCGCTTCCCAAATTAAAGACACACGCGATGACAAGCTATACGGGCGCGGTCAAGAACCTGTTCGGAACAATTCCGGGTACCTACAAGGCCGAAATGCATTTCCGTCTTGACGACAGACAGGCCTTCTGCTCAATGCTCGTTGACCTTTGCGAACGCGTTAAGCCGACACTGAGCATTATGGACGCGATCGTGGGTATGGAGGGGGACGGCCCTACCTCCGGCAAGGATAGGTTTATCGGTCTTGTTCTTGCAAGCGCAAATCCGTATGCCTTAGATCTTGCGGCAAGCTCTGTCATTGATTACAAGCCCTCTGAGGTTGACACCGTAAGAATAGCCGCGCAGCGCGGACACTCCCCCGCTTCGGCTTCGGAGCTTGATGTTAAGGGCGAAAGCATTGAAGCGGTCAGAATAACCGATTTTATCAAGCCTCAGAGCCATTTTAATCTCTTAAAGCTTATAAATCTGCCTCCGGCGCTTAACGCTATGCTGGTAAACAAGCTTGCGTCAAAGCCTGAGATTAAATATGATAATTGCATACGCTGCGGAGAATGCGCGCGCTGCTGTCCGCCCCATGCCATAAGCATGGCTTCCGGCAGACCGGTTATTGATAAAAACAAGTGCATAAGATGCTTCTGCTGTCAGGAGCTGTGTCCGAAGAGCACGGTCGTAATAAAACGTCCGCTGCTCAATAAATTTATGATAAAATTTCTTAAATAACTTGAAGGTGAAAACAGATGTTTAATGTGGTTCTTGTTGAACCGAGAATACCGCAGAACACCGGAAATATCGCGCGCACCTGCGCCGCCACCGGCTGCGGATTACATATAGTAAAGCCCATGGCTTTTGAGATTGACGATAAGAAAATGAAACGCGCAGGACTGGACTACTGGGATTTGCTCAATGTGCAGCTTTACGAAAATCTGAATGATTTCTTTAAAAAAACATCTTCCGCAGCCGCAAGATACCATTATGCTACTACAAAGGCGCAGCATACATATGTTGACGCGCAGTTCCGGGATAATGATTATCTGCTTTTCGGCAGAGAGGATGCCGGGCTGCCGGAGGAGCTTTTGTACGCGCATGAGGAGCGCTGCATAAGAATACCTATGATCCCCGACGCGAGAAGCCTTAACCTCTCAAACGCGGTTGCGGTCGTGGTTTACGAGGCCATGCGCCAGATGGGATTTGAAAATTTAAAGAATCTGGGACAATTAACAAGGTTTCACTGGTGATGCCGCTCATTCATGTATTCTTGCATGACAGATCCCCTCAAAGGGGAGCCTATAATCGATAACCGGACGTGTGCCGATAAGGCTGCGTTGTTATATAGAAGAAAGGAAGATAAAAAATGAAGTATATTGTAATTTTAGGAGACGGAATGGCAGACTATCCCGTTGACTTCTTCGACGGAAAGACCATTCTTGAGGTCGCTGATAAGCCGACTATCGACTATATGTCACAGCACGGCGAGCTTGGTATGTGCAAGACCGTTCAGGACGGCATGAAGCCCGGCTCGGACGTTGCGAATCTCTCCGTTATGGGATATGACACAAAGAAGTGCTACACAGGCCGTTCACCTCTTGAGGCCGCTTCGATCGGCGTTGAGATGAAGGACGATGATGTGACCTTCAGAACAAATCTCGTTACTCTTTCGGATGAGGAAAACTACGAGGATAAGACAATGCTCGATTATTCATCGGGCGAGATCACTACGGAGGAAAGCACACAGCTTATGAAGGCTATCGCCAAGGAACTTGACACAGACGCAATTAAGTTTTATCCGGGCATCAGCTACCGCCATCTCTGCGTATGGAACGGCGGCTCAACAAATGTTTCGCTTACTCCCCCGCACGACATTTCGGATAAGCGCGTGGGCGAGCATCTTCCGAAGGGCGACGGCGCCGATAAGCTGCTTGAAATGATGAAGGCCTCGGAAAAAATATTAAAAGAGCACCCGGTAAACAAAGCAAGAGTTGAAAAGGGTCTTAACCCCGCAACATCAATCTGGTTGTGGGGCGAGGGCACAAAGCCGTCCGTAGGCAGCTTCTATGAGAAGTACGGTCTTAAAGGCTCGGTAATTTCAGCCGTTGACCTTATAAAGGGTATTGCCAAGTGCGCCGGCATGGAGTCAATTGACGTTCCCGGAGCCACAGGCAACTGCGAAACCAACTGGGAGGGCAAGGCTCGAGCCGCGCTCGATGCTATACTGGGCGGCAGCGACTTCGTTTACATTCATATGGAAGCGCCGGACGAAATGGGACATCAGGGTAAACCGGAGAAGAAAAAGCTCGCTGTTGAGACAATAGACAACATGGTAGTTAAATTCCTTAAGGATGAGCTTGAAAGGAGAGGCATTGATTACAGAATGCTTATTATGCCGGATCATCCGACGCCGATCAGCCTTAAGACACATGTAAGCGATCCTGTTCCGTATGTAATCTATGATTCAAGAAACACGGATAACGGCTCGGGTCTCGCATATACGGAGAATAACGGTAAGAAAACAGGTGTTTATGTTGAAAAGGGTTATACTCTTATGGATAAATTCCTCGAAAAGGACAAAGCCGAATGATCTCCGCCTGAAAGGGTGATTATATGAAAATTACCACAAATGTTAAGAAAATACTTATTGTTCTGGGAACCGTTGTGGGGCTGTGCCTGCTTGTTTTCTTTGCGGGGCCTCCGGTTCTCAGGATATTTGTATATTTGTTCAGCCTGCTGTCTCCGTTCATTTTCGGATTTATTATTTCAAGACTGATAAATCCGCTTGCGGATATGCTGCAAAAAAGGCTGAAAATGCCCCGGTTCGCTTCTGTTGTACTGGTGATCATAGTCACGCTTGCGGTATTGACAGCAATAATCGGAATTATGGGCTATAAGCTTTTTGATGAACTGAAAAATCTGTATATGCAATGGCCCGTGATTTTCGATACACTGCAAAGAAACTGGGATAAATTCAGTCTGAAATGGAATAACCTGTATATTGATATGCCTGATTCCGTTCAGAATATAATAGATAATCTTTCCGTATCCTTCACAGCGCAGCTGCAGAAATTCATGTCCAATATTGAGGTGGTAAACAACGCGCAGGATTTCGCAAAATCTCTGCCGGGCGGCATTATATGGACTATCATATTTGTTCTGTCACTGTTCTTTATGGTTTCACAAAAGGAGGTTCTGGACGACAGGATAAGAAAGGTCCTCGGGACTAAGCTTATCGGGCGGTTGGTTGACTTCCGCAGCGAATGCAAGACATACCTCGGCGGTTACTTTAAAGCTCAAGTGGTTCTTATGCTCATCATATTTGTCCTTGTTTCTATTGTTCTGGCGATACTGCAAGCGCCATTCGCGCTTGTTGTTTCAGCGGCAACCGCCATACTTGACGCGCTGCCTGTGTTCGGCAGCGGCGTCACGCTTCTGCCCCTGTCCGTGATATACTTTATATACGGCGACCTCAGACTTGGCATAGGCTACCTTCTCGTATGGCTTGCGGTAATACTGCTGCGAAGGATTCTTGAACCGAAGCTTGTGAGCGACAAAATGGGAATGAATCCGCTTGTCACATTGATCTCAATGTATATAGGATACCGCTGGTGGGGCATAATCGGAATGCTTATAGGCCCCATATTGCTTATGATAATTATGAGCTTCTATAAGGTCGGATTATTTGACAGGATCATAAAAATCGTAAAGCAGTTCTTTAATTTCATAATAAATGAGATCAGGCTGTTTATACATTATCTTGATACTATTACAAAATAAACTCTCACAGCGGCCGATGTCCGCGGTGATTAAAGAAGGAGAATACAATGGAAAAAGAAAAATTTTATCTTACAACCGCCATTGCGTACACATCAAAAACTCCTCATATAGGCAATACCTATGAGATCGTTTTATCGGACGCAATCGCGCGCCACAACCGTTTTATCGGAAAGGATGTTTATTTCCTCACCGGAACAGACGAGCATGGTCAGAAGATACAGGAAATCGCTGAGAAGACAGGCATAACGCCTCAGCAGCATGTTGATAAAATCGCGGGAGAAATACGCGCCATAGCCGATATGCTCAATGTAAGCTATGACGGCTTTATAAGAACAACCGATGATTACCATGTAAGGGCAGTTCAGAAGATTTTCAAAAAGCTCTACGATCAGGGTGATATTTACAAGAGCGAATACGAGGGCTGGTACTGTACGCCGTGCGAGTCCTTCTGGACAAAGACGCAGCTTAAGGACGGCTGCAGCTGTCCGGACTGCGGCAGACCGGTTCAGAAGACAAAGGAGGAGGCTTACTTCTTCAAAATGTCAAAGTATCAGAAGCAGCTTGAGGACTATATTGAGCAGAATCCGGATTTCATTCAGCCGGAAGCAAGGAAAAATGAGATGCTCAATAACTTCATAAAGCCCGGTCTTCAGGACCTCTGCGTTTCACGCACAAGCTTTACATGGGGTATTCCGGTAGATTTTGATCCGGGGCACGTTGTGTATGTATGGATCGACGCGCTTTCAAACTATATCACGGCTCTCGGTTATGATGTGGACGGCTCGGGCGATTTATATAAAAAATACTGGCCGGCAAATGTACACATCATCGGCAAGGATATTCTCCGATTCCACACAATATACTGGCCCATCATGCTCATGGCTCTCGGCGAGCCGCTGCCTAAGCAGGTATTCGGTCATCCGTGGATGCTCTTCGGTGAGGAAAAGATGAGTAAATCCCGCGGCAACGTCATATATGCTCAGGATATGGTACGCTGCTTCGGAGTAGACGCGGTAAGATACTATATGCTTCATGAAATGCCCTTCGCGCAGGACGGCACGATAACATATGAGGTATTTATAAGCCGCTACAACAGTGATCTTGCCAACACCTTGGGCAACCTTGTCACAAGAACAGTTGCCATGGTAAACAAGTATTTCGGCGGAGTTATTCAGGAAAACAATACTCCGGGCGAATTTGACGATGATCTCATCAGCATAGCAACGGGCGCGGTCAAAGCGGTTGAGAATAAGATGTCTGCCTTCCGCGTCGCGGACAGCCTTGACGAAATCTGGAAAATCGTAAACCGCGCTAACAAATACATTGATGAAACAACACCGTGGATACTTGCAAAGAGTGATGAAACAAAGCCCAGACTCGGCACAGTGCTTTACAACCTTATCGAGGCAATAAGAATAATCGCGGCGCTGCTCACATCATATATGCCCGAAACCGCTCAGAGGATAGCGGAGCAGATCGGCGCATCGGACCTCTCATATGAGAGCACAAAGACCTTCGGCGTGACAAAGCCGGGCACAAAGACAGGCGAAGGCGCGGTATTGTTCGCAAGAATAGATATGGAAAAGAAATTAGAGGAGCTGGCGGCGGAGATGGAAGCAAACGCGGAGCCGAAGATAGAAATCGCGCCTTACAAGGAAAATATCCCGTTTGAGGACTGGGAAAAGCTTGATATAAGAGTCGGAAGGGTACTCGAATGCGAGCCTGTTAAGAAATCAAAGAAGCTTCTCCGCTTCACATTACAGGTGGGAAACGACAAGCGGCAGATCCTTTCGGGCATAAAGGCATATCATGATCCGGAGGAGCTTATCGGCAAGAACGTAATATTTATTGCAAACCTTGCGCCGAGAAAGATGATGGGTCTTGAATCCTGCGGTATGATCCTTTCGGCGGAGCATGAAGGAAAGCTTACCGTTCTTACTACACTCAATGATATTCAGTCTGGCGCTGAAATAGTCTAAATACAAACGTCGGGATTGCAGCTTTAATGATGCAATCCCGTTTTTTTAATTTTATTTCTTTTTCTTATCAAGTCCGGTCTTTTTGCAAACACCGTTCAAATTACATTTCTCACAATTCGCCTTTCTCGCCGTGCATACAGCTCTGCCGTGCGCAACAAGCTGGTGGCAGAAATGACAGCCAAGCTCCGGCGGGATTATTTTCTTTAGATCCATTTCAATTTTAACGGGATCGTCATTCGCAGTAAGACCCATCCGGTTTGTAAGCCTAATACAGTGTGTGTCGACTACAATAGCGGGCTTGCCGAAAATATCGCCCAGAACAAGATTTGCCGTTTTCCGGCCCGTTCCGGCAAGCGTCAGCAAATCCTCCATAGTGCCCGGAACCTCACCGTTATACACATCTCTTATCCTTTTACAGCATTCTATTATATTCTTTGCCTTATTGCGGTAAAAGCCCGCGGAACGTATGTATTCGCACAGCTCGTCATAGTCTGCCTCCGCAAAGTCATTGACAGTTTTGTATCTCTCAAACAGCTTCTCCGTAACTATATTGACCCGCGCGTCCGTACACTGCGCGGAAAGCTGCGTTGCAATCAGCATTTCATGCGGCGTGCTGTAATTCAATGAGCACTCAACATCGGGATAAAGCTCCTCCAGCTTCTCCATAATAAGCGCCGCTCTTTCCTTTCGTGTCATAATAAAATCACCTCTCATTCAGTTTATCATATCATTTTTTTGCTGTCAATATCAAATAACCGGATAATAATTTTTTTCTTTCAGACCGTTACTATTGAAGGAAAAATATAAAAAAATTAAAAAAATACTTGACAAATCCACACGACTGTGCTAAAATGATTTAGTCAGTGATTGAGACATTGATGCGGGTGTAGTTCAATGGTAGAATCCCAGCCTTCCAAGCTGGTCGTGTGGGTT
>CAZOHJ010000016.1:0-63863 GCA_964579875.1 uncultured Lachnospiraceae bacterium
AAACAGCGGCGATGTAGAGCAAACAACCGGTTTTCCTGTTATATCAGAGGAAATTAACGCCTTGCCGCATTAATTGAAAATTAGGGGTAGATTTTTCTTTTTATTTGTGATATAATTACAATAATTATAACAAATCGAGGAGAAAACATGGCAGCTAAAAAAAGTTCAGATAATAAATCTAAAAAAACCGCGAAAAAGCGAACAGCCAATCCGGCGGAGCCTGTGAAGGATAACTCCTTATTGAATCCGTTATTCATACATGGTGTGATCTGGTCGGTTATGATAGCGGCTACTCTTATATCCATGTATATAGACACCGATGCAATAATCCCTGTGGCGGTCAAGAGCGCATGCGGGGGTATGTTCGGTATTATGGCATATGCTATGCCGGCGATATTTATAGGAACGCTTATATATCTTGTCAACACAAAATCAGTCGGCAGGATGTGGCAGAAATTTATTCTGCTGTCTCTTGAGATGGCGGATATTTGTGCGATAATAGGTCTTTTTGCCGATTATGACGCGGAGTCCGCTTACTCAATATGCAGCGCATACACAAATGGCGGCGGAGTTGTCGGCGTTGGGATCGCTCAGTGGCTTACGGGCGTTATAAGCGCGATAGGCGCTTTCCTTGTGCTTATAGTTCTGTTTGTGGTGATAGGATGCCTTATTGCGAAGTTTAACGTAGCGCCGTATATTATCGGCGGCATAAAACGCTTTATGGGCTTTTCCTCTGACACTGTTGAGCGTGTTAAGAAAAAAGGCGCGGATTGGAACGAGCGCCGCAGAGAGGCACGGGAAAACCGTTATGACGATGCGAATCAAGAGGAGTATTATGAGATTAAGGCAATCGAGGGAATGCCGAAGAGCAGAAGGCTGAAGTATGATCCGTATGATGATGATTTGCTCCCGGAGGGGTTAAGCGAGCGCAGACGGAAAAAGCAAGGCGGCGCCGATGATACCTACACAGGCAGTCCTATGGATATAGCAAAGGATTTTGCGGTTGATCTGGAGCACAACAAAGGCGCACAGAATAGCGATATTCTCAATGACGGATATGATGCGGAGCAAGGTATCGACTTATACAATATGAGCTTTGACAATCCTGTGCCGGATAATACGGTTGGCGCTACAGGCTCGATTGATCCGCGTTCGGATCGGCTCGCGGCAAAAGAAAATAATGCGGGTACGGAAAGGGAAAAGACGGCGGTGAAGCCCGCAGCCGTTGAGCCTTCCGATAACAGCTTGTTTGACGACAGTATATTCAATACCTATTCCGACCATCCGGTTCCGGTTGACGAAGCCGTAATCGATAATGATGAGGAAACGGCGGAGCCGGAGGAAAGGAAGAAGAAAAAGCTTTCCTCCAAGGAAAAGGACAGCTTTATTGAGGAGCTTGACAGCGCGATGGCATGGGAGCGCTATGAGTATCAATACCCGTCTCTTGATCTTCTCGACGACTCCAAAAAGGTTTCAAACGATCAGAGACAGGAGCTTTATAAAAAGGCGGAGCAGCTTATATCAATCCTTGATAATTTCGGAGTTAAGGCAAAGCCGGTGCAGGTGACGCAGGGCCCGACGGTTACAAGATATGAGATTCGTCCGTCAAGCGGAACAAAGCTTTCAAAAATTGTGGGACTTGCCGACGATATAGCGCTTAATCTTGCTGTTTCAACGGTTCTTATAGCGCCTGTTCCGGGCAAGGCGGCAACGGTCGGAGTGGAAATTCCAAACAATAACGTAACACCTGTTACGATCCGAGAAATGCTTGAGTCGCCGGAATTTAAAAATGCAAAATCAAAGCTTACGGTATGCCTCGGCAAGGATATAGGCGGCAACGTGGTTGTGGGAGATATTGCGAAATGGCCCCATGCGCTTATAGCGGGCGCAACCGGTTCGGGTAAATCCGTATGTATCAATACCATTATAACGTCAATCCTCTACAAGGCAAGCCCTGAGGATGTAAAGCTTATAATGGTTGACCCTAAGCAGGTAGAGCTTGGTGTTTATAACGGTATACCGCACCTTCTTATTCCGGTGGTCACGGAGGCAAAGAAGGCGGCCGGCGCACTTAACTGGGCGGTACAGGAAATGATGCACCGTTACGAGCTGTTCAAGGAAACGGGCGTAAGAAAGCTTGAGGGCTATAATAAGCTTATGGAAAGCACCGGCGGCGAAAAGATACCTCAGCTTGTCATCATAATCGATGAGCTTGCCGACCTTATGATGGTAGCGGCAAAAGAGGTGGAGGACTATATATGCCGTCTTGCGCAGCTTGCAAGAGCTGCGGGTATTCATCTTATCATTGCTACACAGAGACCGTCGGTTGATGTAATCACCGGACTTATCAAGGCAAATATCCCGTCAAGAATTGCGTTTTTTGTTTCATCACAGGTGGACAGCCGAACTATTCTTGACAAGGCGGGCGCGGAAAAGCTTCTCGGCATGGGCGATATGCTCTATTTTCCGACCGGTGCGCGTTCGACTCGGCGCGTACAGGGCGCTTTTGTATCGGACGGCGAGGTTGAAAGAATTATTGATTATATAAAGGAAACGTCTCCGCAAACGCATTACAGCGAGGATCTTGCGGAGCATATCGAGCGTATTCAGCTCGGGGAAAACGGAGTTACACCGGATAAGGAGGAAGATGGAGACGCGCTTTTGCCGGACGCAATTCGGCTTGCGGCCGAGCTTGGAAAGATCTCGACGTCAATGGTGCAGCGGCGCTTAAGCGTCGGTTATTCAAGAGCGGGAAGAATAATAGACCAGATGGAGAAGAGAGGTATTATATCCCCCGCCAACGGCTCAAAGCCCCGTGATGTACTCATATCGCACGCCGATACGGCCGCGTATAACTCAGAGCCTGTTACGCGGGAGGACACATATGGAGAAGAATGATATGCAAAAACGCGACCGGGATTACTATGACTTTCTGTATATTATATAGAAAACGCAGAGGGCGCTTTTGCGGTTTAAAAAGCCGTTTAAAGAGGATTTCAGCAAAGAAAAAAATAATTATAAAGGAAAAGGTGATAAACATGGCAATGCTTTTGGAAGGAAAGAAGGTTTCGGCAAGAATAAAGGACGAAATGAAGGAAGAGGTAAAAAAGCTTCAGGCGCGGGGAATAAATCCGGGCCTCGCGGTAATTCTGGCAGGAGAGGATCCGGCAAGCCGGGTATACGTAAGAAATAAGAAGCTCGCCTGTGAATATATAGGCATTAATTCATTTGAGTATCTTCTTCCGGCGGACACGACTCAGGAGGAGCTTATTGAGCTTATAGAAAAGCTTAACGGAGACGACGCCGTATCGGGTATTCTGTGTCAGCTCCCTGTACCGGAGCATATCAACGAGGAGGCTATCATAAACGCGATCGATCCGAAAAAGGATGTTGACGCTTTCCACCCCGTAAATGTGGGCAAGATAATGACAGGCAATTATGACTTTGTTCCGTGCACTCCCGCGGGCGTTATGGAGCTTATAAAGGAGAGCGGGATAGACGTGACCGGCAAGGAATGTGTTGTTGTAGGCCGTTCAAATATTGTCGGCAAGCCTATGTCAATGCTTCTGCTGCACAAGAACGGAACCGTTACGATCTGTCATTCGAGAACTCAGAATCTTGCGGAAAAGACAAGAAATGCGGATATACTCGTGGCCGCAGTCGGCATTCCGAATTTCATAAAAGGCGATATGATAAAGCCGGGCGCTGTGGTAATCGATGTGGGGATCAACAGAATAGCTCCGAAAAAACTTGTGGGCGATGTTGAGTTTGAAAGCGCGGAGAAGGTTGCGGGAGCTATTACGCCTGTTCCGGGCGGCGTCGGCCCTATGACGATCGCAATGCTTATGAAGAACACCTTAAAGGCGGCGGAGGTCAATAAGACAAGATAAACATAACAGCATGGCGGCTTAACCATGTGTTGGAAAAATTACAAAAAATATAATGTGGGATAAAGAGAAATGAATGAATTATTATGCTGTATCAAAAGAGCCGATATAAGGGCGTTGTTTATCGATGAAACGAACAATACGCTTATACAGTTTTTGAGATATATATTTGTGGGAGGCATGGCGTTTATCGCGGATGCGGGAATGCTGTGGCTTATAAGTCTTGCGGCGCATTATCTGATAGCGGCAGCCGCAGGCTTCGTTTTCGGACTTGTTGTGAATTTTGCCCTATCCAAGCTTTTTATATTTAAAAGCTCGGATATTAACGCGGCGGCGGAATTTGCGGCATATGCCGTAATAGGCATTATAGGTCTGGGAATAACGGAGCTTATGATGTATCTGCTTACTTCAAAGGCGGGAATATATTATATGCTGTCAAAAATAATAACGGCGGCGGTGGTTCTTATATGGAATTTTGCCGCAAGAAAAATAGTTTTATACAGAAACGGAGATAGATAAATGAAGGTAGTAATTATAGGCGCGGGCCCTGCCGGGATCACAGCGGCATATGAGCTTATGAGAAAGCATGAGGGCTATGAGGTTACAATTCTTGAGGCGTCGGATCGCATAGGCGGTATATCGCAGACGGTCAATCACAACGGAAACCGGATGGACATAGGCGGACACAGATTTTTTTCAAAAAGCAGACGAGTATGCGAATGGTGGAATGAAATACTTCCGCCTCAGGGCGCGCCGTCGGTTGACGACAGACTTCTGAAAAGGGAAAAGGAATATGAGCCGGGCGGATCGGATCCGGAAAAGACAGATCGGGTAATGCTGAAACGTCACAGAGTATCGAGAATATATTATAAAAACAAATTTTTTGATTATCCGGTGACACTGAAACCGGAAACTATAAAGAATATGGGATTTATAACGACTGCCGCGGCAGGCTTTTCGTATCTTGCGGCGTGTGTTCATAAGCTGCCGGAGGAATCGCTTGAAGCCTTTTACATAAACCGTTTCGGAAGAAAGCTTTATTCAATGTTTTTTGAAGGCTATACGGAAAAGGTATGGGGCAGACACCCGTCGCAGATTTCCGCAGAATGGGGAGCGCAGAGAGTAAAGGGACTTTCAATAACGGCGGTACTCAAGGATATAGCCGGTAAGCTCACCGGAAGGAAAAAGGATGTGGAAACATCGCTCATTGAGGAATTTTATTATCCTAAGCTCGGCCCCGGACAGCTATGGGAGACTGCCCTTGCAAAAGCTGTTGAGGCGGGAGCAATGCTGCGCATGAATTCCGAGGTCATAAGGCTTGAATGTGACGGAGATCGGATAACGGGCGCGGTGTATTCAGAAAACGGCACCGAAAAGAGATGTGATGCGGATATTGTAATCTCAACAATGCCGGTAAAGGATCTGACAGCGGCGCTTGCCGCCGACGTTCCGGAAAAAATATATGCTGCCGCGCAAGGGCTTCCGTATCGTGATTTTATAACCGTGGGTCTGCTTGTGAACAGACTCAGGCTGAAAAATCTTACCGATATTCCGGGCTTTAACGGACTTGTGCCGGATTGCTGGATCTATATACAGGATGAGGGCGTAAAGCTTGGCAGAGTGCAGATTTTCAATAACTGGTCGCCATATATGGTAAAGGACTTTAAGGATACGGTATGGATCGGTCTTGAATATTTCTGCAGCGAAGGCGATGAGATGTGGACAACAGCAGACGATAAATTCATTGAATTTGCGGCGGCGGAGCTTGAAAAAACAGGAATAATCAGCCGTAATGAAATTCTTGACACACATATTGAGCATATTAAGAAAGCATATCCGGCATATTTTGATACATACAGCGAAATAGAGGATATAAAAGGCTATCTTGACACATACAATAATCTGTTCTGCATAGGAAGAAACGGGCAGCACCGCTATAACAATATGGATCACTCAATGCTTACCGCGTTTGAGGCGGTCGATGAGATCACTTCCGGCAGGAGCAGCTTCAGCAAGGAAAAAATTTGGAACGTAAATACGGAGAAGGATTATCATGAAGAAAAATAATATAATACCTGAAAAACAGACCACGCGCTTAAAGGACAGTCTGCCGCTGTGCATCCTGCCTTTTGCGATGATGATCCTTCTGCGCAGCTTTAAGCTCAATAATGAGGCGGATGTAAAAATCATAATGCGCATGATGCTTGCGGGAACGGCTATGTACGGCGGATGGCTTGCGTACAAGGGAAGGCTTACGCCGGAAAAAGCGGTTTTTATGCTTCTGTTTTCAGGAATAGTTATGAGAACCGGATATACAATATACACTCACGCATTTACGAGGGTATATGATATCGGAATGAATAATGATACGGGAACAGGCCATTGGGGATATCTGAACCATATAATGAAGGGCGAGCTTCCGCCGAGCAATGAATACCAGTTCTATCAGCCGCCGTTTTATTATATTCTGTCGTCGGTGTTTATAAGAATTGCGATGCTTATAAGGCACAATAATGTGTGGAGCGACTTTATGTATGTTGCGCAGACAGTGTCGTGTACGGCATCCTGTGTCGGTCTGGTAATGTTTGTCGGGATCATGGACAAATTTAAAATCGATAAAAGAGTTCAGATGATCCCCGCCGCGCTTACGGCCTTTTATCCGGTGCATATTCTTTCTGCCGGAAGATTGAATAACGACTCAACGGTGTTTATGTTTATGGTTCTTTCTCTGTATTTTACTTTGCTTTGGGCAAAGGATCAGAAGCCGGGCTATATCATAGGAATAGCGCTGTCGATAGGCTTTGGAATGATGACAAAAATAAACTGTGGAATTACCGCGCTGATCACGGGACCGGTCATGCTGTATTGTCTGTGGCGGAGAATAAAGGAAAGAAAGGGCGTAAAGGAGCTTATCGTACAGCTTGCGGTGTTTGCGGTTATAGTGTTCCCGCTTGGGTTGTGGTATCCGATAAGAAATTATATTCTGTTTGATCAGCCGCTGAATTTTGTGCATATACTCGGCGAAAATTCACATGTGTATACCGGTGATGCGTCATGGGCTGCAAGATGGCTTATTATACCGTTTGCCGATTTTATAAAAACTCCGTATATGAATATGGGCACAGATACAAGCATATGGATGACCGTGATCAAGACCGGCGTTCACGGCGAGTTTTCGTATGACGATATGTCCGCTTTTCTGGGCTGGAGCATTGAATATGTACACACTCTCCTTCTGATAATTAATATAATTGCCGTTGCATTCATTATGATTAAGGATCGTGAAACTGATATCGGGGTGAAATATTCATGCTTTGCTGTGTGGTGTATTATGACCGTGTCGTTTATATTCTTTAATATATCTTATCCGTACAGCTGCTCGGCGGATTTCAGATATATTCTTATATGGCAGCTTGCGTCGGCTGTATTTATCGGTTATTTTACGGACATATGCCTCAGAAGAAGAAAAAACGTAAAATATAAGTACTGCTTTAACTGCTGCATAGCGGTTACGGTATGCTTCTGCGTTATGAGTATAATGCATTTCTGTTAAACGGATTTATCGGCTTTTTTAACCGAATACTAACAAAAAATTCCGGTAGAAACCGAATTTTATAAATATTTTCTACAAATTTTTGAATTTTGATTGACATATAAAAAAATATGATGTATACTTATGATGTCAAAAACCAAATCAAAACGAATTCGGGGAACATAGTATTGTTCAGACCCGAAGAGAGGAGATATTTTAAATGACTTTTGAAAACGCATTGAAAAAGATCCAGGCTAAGTTTGCTGAGATAGATGGCACAAAGCTTGCAGACATGGCTGTACAGGTTGATCTTACAGATGAGGATTGCGGCGGTACATTATATTTCAAGGTTACAGAAGGTGTAATTGATGTACAGGGTTATGATTATCGTGATAACGACGCGGTAATTGACATTTCAAGAAAGGCTTTGATGGATATCCTTGCCGGCAAGTCCACACTTGACAAGGCAGTTGAAAAGGGTCAGGCTACAGTAAAAGGCAACTTTGAAAAGCTCGAAACCTTAAAGACTGCAATTCCGAAGTATGTAGCTCCATCAAGAAAGAGCGCTGCAAAGAAAGAGACAACACCAAAGGCTGCGGCTGCAAGTAAGACAGCGACAGCTGCTGAAGCGGCACCCGCAAAAAGATGCTGCGGAAGAAAAAAGAAGGCATCAAAGAAAGAAGCATAAGGCTTTGTATAGCAATATAGAGCGATCAATGGGGATTCTGTGAATATTTACGGAATCCCTATCTTATTTAAGCATGAAAGATCCGCAGCGTATATGCCGCGGATATAAATATATAAATCCGGAGGGAAACAACATGGCAAAAATTCAAATGACGACACCTATAGTTGAGATGGATGGAGATGAGATGACCAGAGTGATCTGGAAAATGATAAAGGATATTCTCATTGAGCCGTATGTGGAGCTTAAGTCCGAATACTATGATCTTGGTCTTGTGCACAGAAACGAAACAAATGACCAGGTCACCTTTGACAGCGCGGAAGCCACCAAAAAATACGGAGTTGCCGTTAAGTGCGCGACGATCACACCGAATGCCGCACGAATGACGGAGTATGACCTTAAGGAAATGTGGAAGTCACCGAACGGCACAATCAGAGCAATTCTCGACGGCACCGTATTCAGAACGCCTATTCTTGTCAAGGGTATAGTTCCGTACATCCCGACATGGACAAAGCCGATCACGATCGCCCGTCATGCGTACGGTGATGTTTATAAGAACGTTGAAATGCAGGTTCCGGCGGGCGGCAAGGCTGAGCTTGTATATACCGATAAGGACGGCTGTGAAACAAGAGAAGTAATTCACGAGTTCAAGAACAGCGGCATTATTCAGGGTCTTCATAACCGTGACGAGAGTATAGAATCCTTTGCAAGAGCATGCTTCAACTATGCGCTTGATCTTAAGGAGGACATTTGGTTTGCAACAAAGGACACGATCTCAAAGAAGTATGACCACCGTTTCAAGGATATTTTCCGGGAGATATTTGATAACGAATACAAGGAGAAGTTTGACGCGGCGGGAATAGAATATTTCTATACGCTGATCGATGACGCAGTAGCAAGAGTTATCCGTTCAAACGGCGGCTATATCTGGGCGTGCAAGAACTATGACGGCGATGTTATGTCGGACATGGTCGCAACGGCTTACGGTTCGCTTGCAATGATGACCTCGGTTCTCGTATCGCCGGACGGCATATATGAATATGAAGCGGCGCACGGCACGGTTCAAAGACACTATTATAAGTATCTCAAGGGCGAGGAAACCTCAACAAATTCGGTTGCGACGCTCTTCGCATGGTCAGGTGCGCTCAGAAAGCGCGGTGAGCTTGATGATCTTCCGGAGCTTGTTAATTACGCTGATTGTCTTGAGAAGGCGACAATACAGACAATTGAGGACGGAGTTATGACAGGCGATCTCTATGCGATGTCAAAGCTTGAAAACAAGACAAAGGTGAACACAGAGGACTTCTTGAAGGCAATAGATGAAAGATTAAAGGCAATGCTTTAATTTGAATTATTTGCAAAAAAATGACGGCTCGGATTTTGAACCGTCATTTTTTTGTCGTGTTTTTATCCGATAGCGTCAAAGAACATTCCCAGAAAATCCGACCAGACGTCAAATGTATGCTCGCCGCCGCCGTTCTGGCTTCGCAGCATGGTGTCGCAGAATTCATCTCCGAGATCTGCAAGCTCGCCTAAGGGAATGCTGTAGCCGTATTTTTTCGCAACATCACAGAAATCCTTATAGTAATCCTTTGATTCGCGGGTCGCCTTAAGCTCGGCCTTAAGCTTTTCATCATTCTTAGCCTGCTCCTGAAGTCTTGCAAGCTCGTCCTGTATCATCATATGTATCACGATCCTTTCCGTTACTTACTGATTTTATTTTAACATATTCCGTAAGGCAAATCAATAGAAATCAAAAAAAAATTGAGTTAACCTATTGACATTTTGGTTAGTCTGTGCTAATATACGTGTTAAGAGGTGATTGGATATGAATTTGGCAACACTGGTTGTTTTATTGATACTGGCCGCTGTAGTCGGAGCTGTAGTTTTTAAAATGGTTAAGGACAGAAAACAGGGAAAGCATATCTGCGGCGGAGACTGCAGCCGCTGCCATGGCTGCGCTCACAGTGTCGCGGGAAAAAAATAAGCGTCCTGTTACAGACGCCCGTCAGCTGCCGCCGCGGCCTTTGAAAAAGCGCAGCCGCAGTAGCTCTGACGATAAAGACCGTAAACGGCTGAAAGCTCGCAGGAGCGTTTATAGCCGTTTTTCTTTTTGAAATCCGAAAACAGATACGGCACATCGTAAAGCTCTGATAACACGGCGCCGATCTCGTTCAGCTTCTGCGCGTTCTTATGAGGACTTATGGAAAGTGTGGTTGTGAAGTAATCAAAGCTGCCCTTCCTTGCCGTCTTTGCCGCTTCCTCCAGACGCAGACGGTAGCATTTGAAGCAGCGTTCACCGCCCTCCGGCTGCGCTTCCATGCCCCTTGCCGCTTCAAGGAAGCTTTCGGGATCATACTTACCGTATGACAATTTTATCTCATTCTTATGCGGCAGCTCGGCGATCAGCCTTTTTATTTCCTTGGCGCGCTTGTCATACTCATCCTTTTCGGTTATATTTGGATTATAGAAAAATGCCGTAATATCAAAATATTCATTGAGATATTCCAGAACATAGCTTGAACAGGGCGCGCAGCAGGCGTGGAGCAAGAGTGTGGGTCTTAAGCCGTTTTTCACTATGTTATCCAATGTCTTATTTAGCATTATCTGATAATTCTGTTTCATTCGTTTACTCCTGATTTTATTTTCTTAATTATACAACAAACAGAACGGAAACGCAAGTAAATAAACAGCTTTTTTGTATTGATTTTATAAGGAAATCAATGTATAATATGTATATATATTTTTTAAGGAAGGCGCTTTTTATGGAAATAAAGACAAAACAGGATTTTATAAACATATTGGACGCAATTATAGAGCCGCTGCGTGAGGAGCTGAAGAAAAGCGCCGGAGCGCCGTCCTTCGGAAGTACCGCCGCATGGTATGATGATATTTCAGCCACGGTTGAAACCTTCGCGAGACCGCTTTGGGGACTTGTTCCGCTGTGGCGCGGAGGGCACGGCGATGAGGAAATGAAAGAGATATACCGCGCCGGTATAATAAACGGCGCCGATCCGAAGTCCGAGAAATACTGGGGTGAAACCGGTGACTGTGATCAACGCTATGTTGAAATGGCGGCTCTGGCATACGCAATTCTGCTTACACCGGAGGTTATATGGGAGCCGCTTACCGAGGAACAGAAAAAGAACCTTAAAAGCTGGCTGTGGCAGATCAATACACATGCGGTATGCGACAGTAACTGGCGCTTTTTCAGAGTGCTTGTGAATATCGCGCTTAAAGCGGTAGGGGAGGAATACTCACAGGAGCGGCTTGACGAGGATCTGGCGCGCTTTGATGATTTCTATCTCGGAAACGGCTGGTATATGGACGGACCGCAGCACCAGAAGGATTATTATACAGCTATGGCAATTCATTTTTACAGCCTTGTATATTCCTGCTTTGAGGAGGATGAGTATTCCGAGAAATTCAGAAAACGGGCGGAGCTGTTCGCAAGCTCCTTTATATATTGGTTTTCCGATAACGGCGCCGCTCTGCCTTACGGACGCTCTCTTACATACCGCTTTGCTCAGGGCGCTTTCTGGAGCGCGTGTGTTATGGCGGGTATCAGACCGTTTTCTGACGGGGTGATGAAGGGTATTATAGCAAGACATATCACAGATTGGATGAGAGCGCCGATATTTGATAACGGAGGTATGCTTACAATAGGTTACCGCTATCCGAATCTTATAATGGCAGAGCATTATAATTCGCCCGGTTCGCCGTACTGGGGGCTTAAATTTTTTGCAATGCTCGCGCTTTGCGATGATGATCCGTTCTGGAGCGCCGAAGCCGAGCCAATGCCAGAGCTTGAAAAAACAAAGCTTATCCGGGAGGCGGATATGCTCATAACCCGTACTGACGGAGAGGTAACGGCATATCCGGCGGGGACTCATGATAATTTAGGCTGCGGGCAGCTTACATCAAAGTATCTGAAATTTGCATATTCAACAAGATTTGGATTTAATGTGAAGTACAGCGATTTATCAATAAGCGAGGTATGCGGCGACAATATGCTTGTATTTGATATAGGCGGGGTGTTCTGTGAAAGACGCTTCAATTACAGCTTCGAGCTTACTGAGGAGTATGTAGTGATCAACTGGTCGCCGGTAAAGGGTATAAGAGTAAGGACTGAGGTTATTCCGGGAGAGGACGGGCATATAAGAAAGCACCGGGTGGAATCGGAGCTTGAATGCGCGGCGTATGACGGAGGCTTTGCGGTTGCAAACCGTGATGAGGATCACTGCCTTATGGAAGCAAGAGGAAACGCCGCGTTTGCCGACAGTATATCCTCCGGCTGCTCGGTAAAATCCGAAACCGGAACAGGCGTTATCGCGGGGGCCGCGGTGAATACAAATATCCTTTATAACAAGACGGTTATCCCGATGATCAGATACAGGATACATAAGGGCATAAATGAATTTACAACGGTAGTCAGCACAAGATATTTTGAGGAAATTAATTAAAAATATTGACTTTAAACGGCATCTATTGTATAATATATATAAATAAAATCAATAACAGGAGGAAATGCCGATGGTAAGAAAGGCTTTAACAATGAATGTATATCCGGAGTACATAGACGAGTATATCAGGCGTCATGATGAGCTATGGCCGGAAATGAAGGAAATGATCCATGAGTATGGCTGCAGAAACTACTCGATCTTTGTAAACAGAGAAACAAAGACACTATTTGCGTATCTTGAAATTGAGGACGAGGAGAAATGGGCAAAGGCTGCCGATACCGAGATCAACAGAAAGTGGTGGGACTATATGGCTCCGATCATGGAGACAAACCCTGACAACAGCCCTGTTGAAATACCGCTGGAGCAGGCTTTTCATCTGGATTGACAAAAATATATGCCTTAAAAGAAAAGAGTACGTTTGTGCTCTTTTTTTGAAATTTACGGACATTTTATATTGCAATTTAGGCATAGCAAAAAAATAAAAAAAATCATTGACAAAATACAGAAAATGATGTATAATACTTTGTGTTGTGAGCAAATGCCGATGTGGCGGAATTGGCAGACGCCTGGGACTTAAAATCCCATGCTTTTAACAGAGCGTACCGGTTCGACCCCGGTCATCGGCACCAGTAGACCTTGAAGTCCAGTGTTTATATGGATTTCAAGGTCTTTCTTTTTTGCCTTTACACGATTTTTACACCATTGCAATTTTATATTCAGTATGGTATAATAATTCTTACATTAAGGCGGAAACAGGGCGTATGGAAACAATAAATAAGCTTGCGGAAAGTGTGAATGAGGGAGTTGTAAAAAGATGAAGTATAATTTAAAAATACCCGAATCGGTACAAATAATAATTCGGGAGTTGGAGAAGTATGGATATGAAGCATATGCGGTCGGGGGATGTGTAAGGGATAGCATATTGGGGAGAACCCCGCATGATTGGGACATATGCACATCGGCGATGCCCGAGGAAACTATGGAGGTTTTTAAGGACTTTCATGTGATACCGACAGGACTTAAGCACGGAACAGTAACATTACTTATAAAAAATGAAGCATATGAAATTAC
This sequence comes from uncultured Lachnospiraceae bacterium, assembly GCA_964579875.1. Classification (GTDB taxonomy): domain Bacteria; phylum Bacillota; class Clostridia; order UBA1381; family UBA1381; genus Ornithomonoglobus. The sequence goes on from CAZOHJ010000016.1 coordinate 13,639, forward strand.
TACCTACAGGATAGATGGGCAATATTCCGATAGCCGACATCCGGATGACGTCAAATTCACATCAAGTCTTGATGAGGATCTGGCAAGAAGAGATTTCACAATAAACGCAATAGCGTTAACCGAGCATAAACTGATAGATCCTTTCGGGGGCGTTAATGATATTGAGAATAAGATAATCAAGTGTGTGGGCAACGCGGCGCATAGATTTGAAGAGGATGCCCTCCGGATATTAAGAGCAATACGATTTGCGTGTCAATTGAATTTTGAAATTGAGCCGGATACAGAACTTGAAATAAGAAGGCAGCGCAAAACGCTGAATAAAATATCGGCTGAACGTATAAACAGTGAGTTATGCAAGATGATTATATGTCAATCCTTCTACAAATATTTACTGAAATATTCAAATGTGTTTTCATGCGTAATTACGGAGCTTGATCCGATGATAGGGTTTGCCCAAAATAATCCGCATCATATATACAATGTATTCGATCATACGGTAATGGCGATGAAATACTGCCACTCTGATGATTTGATAACAAAATCAGCAACGCTGTTTCATGATGTGGGGAAGCCTGAATGCTATACCGAGGATGAATGCGGAGTAGGGCATTTTTACGGTCATGCCTCAATCGGAGAAAAGCTAACCGATAATATAATGAGATATTTGAGATTTGACAATACTACCAGAGAGCAGGTCATTCAACTGGTAAAATATCATGATTCAACACTTGCAGCCAAGCCCGAACATATTAAAAGATGGCTCAATAAAATCGGTGAAAAACAATTCAGGCGGCTATTGGACGTCAAAAGGGCGGACATACAGGCGCAAAATCCGGTTTATGTACAGGAGCGGATGGATGAGCTTGATAAAACAGAGCTAATGCTTGAAGAAGTTATCAGAGAAAAAGAGTGCTTCTCATTGAAGGATCTGGCGGTTAATGGCGATGATCTCATTGCCATAGGATACGTTGCGGGAGTTGAATTGGGCAAAGCATTGAAATTACTATTGTCGCTGGTTATCTCAGACAAAGTAAAAAATGATAGAGATGAATTATTAAGAGCGGCAGAAATGTTCAGAGACAGATCTTAACGAATCATAAATATTTATTCACACGAAAGAGAGAAATATATGAAGCTTACAAAAATATCTGAAGGTGACTATTCCACTCTGCTCGGCATGAACGGAGGAATGACAGAAAGCCCTGACGGGAGTCAGCTGGTCTATGCCCGCAAACCGGATATAAACCGTCCGGAAACCGAGATCATGCTGTGCGACAGAGACCTTAATAATCACAGACACGTTTTCACGGTCAGCTGCATGAATCACAACGGTCCCTCCGCGACATTTTTAAACGATCATGAAATAGTTTTCCGTGACGGAGGCGCCGGACTTCCGCAGTTCCGTATACTGGACATAAACACATTGAAGGTGCGCCACAGCATCTTTGCAAAAGAAAGTCACTGCGGAGAAAACGGAAGGTATCCGTTTTCCGTATCAAAGGAATTTCTTGACCGTAACCCGGATTACCCGGAGATCAGCGAATGCGGCATATACATACTTGATCTTGAGACAGACAAAATCGGTCTTGTTGTTGCCGAGGAGGAAATAAAGGAGATGGTACGCTCAGGAGGTTTTACCGCGACAGACCGTGTCGGAGAGGTGAGCCATGTTCAGCTTAACCCTTCCGCGACGTCTGTTATGATGAGACTCGGAGTTCCCGAATGTCCGGTGTTCGGCGCGCTCGGCTGCATTGATCTTGACACGCGCAGATCACATCTTATTCCCGACAAGCCTGTTCATCAGCTGTGGTATGACGATGAAACATATATGGCTACCCGCCAGTTCTGCAGCAACGGTATAATCGAAATGGAAAGCAGCTATATTGCCCGTTTCACCAAAGACGGCGAGGAGCTTGAGATCCTCGGCGGCATATCCAACCATATGGACGGCAATAAGGACAGAACTCTTTTTGCCGGCGACCATTGCTATCCGGGATACCCCACTGACATAGCTCTTTATGAAAAAGGGAACAAAACACCTGTCTGTGTATTTGAAATACCTCATTTTGAAGAAATTGTCTGGGGCAAAAAGGTTCATCCGAACCCCTCCTTCTCCCGTGACGGCAGACGGCTTTATTTTAACCGTCCGTGCAGCAATAATAAGACCGAGGCGGTATTCGCCGATATTTCCGAATTTTATACAAGTCCGTTCGGTATCTGAACGCGCATGGTATGCGGCATTGAGGAGCGTGGGATCATCTTAACGGTAAAGCCCGATCATAAGCTCAGAAAATTTTCTATAAGCTTCATTCCGTCCGGTGTAAGCACAGATTCCGGATGGAATTGAATGCCGTATACCGGCCTTGAATTGTGCATAACACCCATAACACAGCCGTCATCGCTCTGCGCTGTCAGACTCAGTTCTGCAGGCATCGTATTCTTATCAATAACGAGCGAATGGTAACGTCCTACCTCCAGCTCGCCCGAGATCCCCTTGAACAGAGGGCAAAGTCCGTTTATCGCCGCTTTATCGCTCTTTCCGTGCATAATGCGCGGCGCGTGAATTATATCTGCTCCGAATGCCTCGCCTATAGCCTGATGACCGAGACATACTCCCAGAATCGGAATATCACCCGCCGCCTTTATAAGGTCGATGCATATTCCGGCATTTTTCGGGTAGCCCGGCCCCGGCGACAGGATCATATGCGACGGTTTCTTGGCGAGAACCTCATCTACTGTTATCTTGTCGTTTCTGTATACCTCAATATCGGGATTGATCGTACCGATATACTGATAAAGGTTATATGTAAACGAATCGTAGTTATCTATCATTATAATCATTCTATCCCGCCTGCCTCTCTTATTGCCGCAATTACGCTTGCCGATTTATTAACCGACTCCTGATACTCATTTTCAGGGATCGAGTCGTATACTATGCCGCCGCCCGCCTGAATATATGCCTTGCCGTCCTTGAATACTCCCGTCCGGATCGTTATGCAGCTGTCAAAGCTGCCGTTAAAGCTGATATACCCGATCGCGCCGCCGTACGCGTTACGTTTCGTTGTTTCAAGCTCGTCAATTATTTCCATCGCTCTGATCTTCGGCGCGCCGGAAAGCGTTCCGGCCGGAAGCGTCGAACCAAGTGCGTCAAAGCAGCTCTTGTCTGCTCTGAGCTTCCCCTCAACGTCGGAAATGATGTGCATGACGTGTGAAAATCTCTCTATATACTTGAAACGCGTTACCTTGACCGAACCAAATTCGCTGACCTTGCCAACATCATTTCTGCCGAGGTCGACAAGCATTGTATGCTCCGCGATCTCCTTTGCATCCGCCAGAAGGTCCTTCTCGTTCTGCATATCCTCCTCAAGCGTCTTGCCGCGGGGCCTTGTTCCGGCAATAGGCCCTGTCTGAACAATGCCGTTTTCAACTCTTACGAGCATTTCCGGCGATGCGCCTACGATCTGATAACCGTCAAAGTTCAGATAATACATATAAGGTGACGGATTTATTCTCCTGAGCGCCCTGTAAACATTGAACGGGTCTATATCCGTTTCAACAGTAAAACGCTGTGATATTACGACCTGAAATATATCTCCGTTAATGATATATTCCCTTGCCTTCTCGATCTTTTTGCAGAACTCCTCCTTTGTCATATTTGACTCCACCTTAAGCTCACTTTTCCGCGGCTTCGGCGATTTCTTCATGAGCTTTGAAATATCCCGCATTTCCACTCGTATCTCCGCGATACGCTTTACTGCGTTGCTATAACCTTCCTCAATATCGCTGTCGGCATGGATATTAACTATTACATGGATCTTCTGACTTATATGGTCGAACGCGATGATCTCATCCGTGAACATAAAGTGCATATCGGGAAGCTTTAGATCGTCCTTATTCACGTTCGGCAGATACTCATACTGTCTTATAATATCATATGAGAAAAAACCGACCGCGCCGCCGTTAAAGGACGGAATATTCTCAAGCTTTGGCGCCCTGAACTCACCGCAGAGCTTTTCAAGCTCCTGCATCGGCTTTCCCGTGAACCGTCTTGTTTCCCCGTCCGCGTATGAAATCTCAATTTCATCCGCAAGGCTCCGGAAGGTGATAAACGGATTACGCCCAATAAAGGAATATCTTGCCGTAACCTGGCTGTTTCCGATACTTTCAAGCAGGAAACACTCCTTATCCGTCGCCATTCTCTTGAATACGCTTATAGGCGTATCCATATCGGCATAGTCGTCTGCTACAAGCGGGATCATATTGTAATCCTTCGCAAGCTCCTTAACCTGCTCCAATGATAAATTATACATCTGACGTCCTCCTTCTCCGAGAGAGAATATATAAAAAGTCTTTTGCATAGCTTCGGCAAAAGACATAAGAATTTTCATATTAAAACAAGACGTGCACCATCTCTCTAAGCTATTCTCATCTCATCTAAGCTAATCTGATCTATGCATTGACCGTCCTGTGACGATCAACTGCTTTATACATAATAACACAAATCCACCCTTATGTCAAGAGTGGATTTACGTTATGTTTTACTTTACAATTATTTATACCAATCAGACTGCGCGCTCCACATACGGCGGTATTCGCCGCCCTTTTCAAGCAGCTCCTTATGTGTTCCCGTCTCGGCAACGCGTCCGTTTTTCATTACGATTATCCTGTCCGCCCTTGTGCATATGCCTATTCTGTGTGATATAATAATTGATGTTCTGTTCCGTGTCATTTCCGTAAAGTCGGTAAGTATTTCATACTCTACAATGGGGTCAAGCGCGGCAGTAGGCTCATCAAGTATTATTATGGGCGCGTCACGGAACAGCCCGCGCGCTATCGCGAGCTTCTGCCACTGTCCGCCCGAAAGCTCCGCTCCGCCGAATTCCCGTCCTATCTGCGCGTCATATCCGCCTATCATTTCCGCCGTATCCTCAAAGCCCGCGACCCCTGCCGCCGCTTTGATCCGCTCCTCATCATACATCGCTCCGATATCCGATATTGCAAGATTTTCCCTCAGCGTCATATTATACCGCACAAAGCTCTGGCTTACGATCGAAAAGCTTTTAAGATATGAGCGCTTTCTGAGAGCATTTATATTCTGCCCGTCAATTGTTATATCCCCTCGTTCCGGCTCGTAGCACGCGGTGATAAGCTTTGAAAGCGTGGTCTTTCCCGAACCGTTCTCGCCCACAACCACTATGTGGTCACCTTTTTTTATTGTGAGGTCTATATTGTCGATCGCCGACTTTTCGGTATTCGGATAGCGGAAGGACACACCGGATAATGTAATATTGTCAGAAAATCCGCCGCATTCCTCCGTGCCGTCCTGCTTGTCCGGCAAATCCATAAACTCATAATATTCCTGCGCCATATACAGTGATTCAGAGAAGTTCTGTATATTATACATGAATGAAACAAGACTGATCTGAAGGGAACCAAATAAGCCAAGGCACGCCGTAAACTCGCCTATTGACAGCTCGCCGCGCATCATAAGCACGACTGCAAGCGCAATGTTTATTCCGTAAAACAGATTTTTTAAAACATCACCGCCATTGCTGAACATTAGTATCCTTGACTGCACGCTCATTTCCTCTCGTATCATTTCATCGCGCTTTTTAAGCCATTTTCCGCGCAGAAAGTCCGCTGTGCCGAAGACACGCATTTCCTTAACGCTCTCCTTTTTGCAGAACAAGCCCCAGAGATATTCCGTTTCCCTTGTTTTCCGCGTCTGAGCATGCCGCAGCTTTTTCAACGCCCGTTCCGAAAGGACGCTGATAAGCATTGAGAGCGGCGTGCTCAGTACCGCAAATATAAGAAGGTATGGCGAAAACGAAATTAAAATAGCTATGCTTATCGCTGTCGAAACAACCGAATCAAACATATTAACAGACAGAGCGGCAAGCATCAGCAGCGAGTTCACCCCGCTGTCGCCGCTGTTTTTTACCGCGTTCTCCGCCAGCTTGCAGCGGTCAAAATGCTTTGAGTCCTCCAGTAATATCTGAGGGATCGAGTTCATCTTCTTAAACAGCCGCAGCTGAAACAGCCGGGAATTCTTCTGAATAAGCACCCTGTCAAGCGGCGTCAGCAGCATATATACCATTCCCGACGCCGCGTAAACCGCGCACAGCAGCATCAGCATACGCCATACAGCCGCGGCGGTCAATTCATTATTTATATAGCCCTGCGCCGCCTCGATCAGCCGCGCCGTGATCACCGGCTGAACGGATCCGATATATCCGAGTATAACCAGAAAAACAAATATTGCGGTAAGTCCCGGCGACGCCTTTGCCGTATCGCGCACCGCACGGCAGTATATCTTAACCATTATCATCACTCCTTTGCTCATCTCCGACATACCACGATGACTGCATTTTAAACATTCTCGCATACAGTCCGTCATTTTCCATAAGCTCGTCATGGCTGCCCTGCTCGATTATTCTTCCGCCGTCAAGCACGAAGATCCTGTCCGCCATTTTCGCGGACGCAAGCCTGTGCGACACCATTATCGTTCCCCGCTTTTCAAATATCTTAGCAAACCCCTCGTACATCTTAGACTCCGCCACAGGGTCAAGCGCTGCGGTCGGCTCATCAAGCGCCACGAACTCCGCGTCCGAAAGGAACGCGCGCGCCATAGCAAGTCTCTGCCACTGTCCGCGCGATAGATCCACTCCGTCCTCCGTCAGCTTGCCGAGCATTGTATCAAGTCCGTTTGCATATTCCTCCGCCGTGCCGGCAAAATCCGAATTTCTCATTGCCTCCCATATGGCCTCATCGTCATTTAGCTTTGACAGATTACCGAGCGCCGCATTCTCGCGTATTGTCATACTGTAGCTTTGAAAATCCTGAAACAGCGCCGAAATGAACCGGCGGCGCGTTTCAGCCGAAAGCGTCGTTATGTCCTGTCCGCCGACAAGGATTTTACCGTAGGTCGCCGGATAAAGCCCGCAAAGCAGCTTTATAAGCGTACTCTTGCCCGAGCCGTTCTCGCCCACGAACGCAGTCCTTTCACCCTGTTTTATCCTGATGCACACGTCATGCAGAATTTCACGCTCCGTCTGCGGATAGGTGAAATATACATGCGAGAACACTATGTCAAAGCGGTTTGCTGTTTCGGTTGACTCCGGCGCTGTGTCAAGCGACATAAAGCCTTTAAGATAGTCGCAGCGTGATGACAGTGAGATCATTTCCGTTACAAATCCCGCGCTTCTGTTAAGCTTCGTTATTATTGTGTGCATACTGTCCAGCATTGCGGCAAGCTGTCCTATTGTAAATATGCCGTTTAAAAATGCCGCGGCGGACAGTCCTCCCGCAAATACCATATACGCAATGTCAAGCAGCTGATAGAGGCAGTCTATTCCGCAGACCTTTACCATTGCTCTTTTTATTGAGCTGTACAGTCTGTTCTGATAATCAAGCCATTTGTCCTCAATATACTTATCGCTGCCGAACACATTCATTTCATATATTGCATGCTTATCCGCCGCAAGAGCGCGCAAATCGTTTTCCCTCCGTCTTAACGAGGTGTTCTCCTCCCAGACTCTGTGGGTAATAAGACTCGAATAATTTATCATTAGCGTCATCGGCACAGTCAGCGCCAGTATTCCAAGGCCTATCCATACCGAATATGTAAATATAACTATTACCGTTGCCGTTATTGAAACCAACGAAAAGGATGTCAGCAGTATCCGATAATAGCAGTTTTCGATCAGCTTTGCCGGATCGTTTGATATGCGCTCCAGCAAATCGTTTGAGCCTTCGTTTTCAAAAAAGCCGTACGGCAGTCCGCGGAGCTTATCAAGCGCCTCCGGAGAAAATTTCATAACGAGCCGTTTTTTCAGTATTACGCGGATTATGTAGTTTTCGAGCTTTTGCAGCGTTACCCACAATATCAGCACCGCAACAAGTATTCCTCCCCACAGCATAAGACTGTTAAGACCGCCGCCGCTTGTAAGATATTCATTTCCGCGGTCAACAAGCCTTTGAGTAACGATGATCTGGAACGGGCGGAACATCGCAACCGCTATCTCGCATATAAGTGTAACCGCCGCTGGCAAAGGCGCGATTCTCAGAACAAGTCCGACCACCCATGCGCAGTTTTTTATCACCTTCATGCAGGTTCTCCTTTCATTCTTCCGATACCGTAAGTATAGCACAAATTTTCCGCGTTACACGGGATTTGTAATAATCTGTAGATTTAATGTAACAAATTACTGTCTATCTCAGCTCCGCCACAGCCTTAAAGGCGTTACCCTTCGGCGCTGTTACAAACATACCGCCGCAGCTATGCACTACCCGCTCCACGCTTCTCAGCCCTATTCCGTGCTGTTCGCTGTTGGGCTTGCTGCTGTGTGAGGTGTCTCCGCAGCGGCACGGATTTTCAACCGAAAGAAAGCATGACTCCCCGTTCCATACTGCCTTTATATTAATATAACGCTCCTCCTCGTCTATCTTAAGACAAGCGTCGATCGCATTGTCCATAAGGTTTGCAAGCACAACGCACAGATCCGGATTTTTGACCGTCAGCCGATCAAGAGGCGCAATGCTGAGACGAACATCTATTCTGTGCTTTTTTGCAAGATACACCTTATCGCCCAGAACTATATCCGCCGCCATATTTCCCGTTCTGAAGGGTATTACGGTTCTTTCAAGATCATCGCAGAATTCCGCGGTGTATTCCTTCATCCCCTCATAGTCACCGCGATTTATATAGGAATTTAAAACGGCAATATGTCCGCGCATATCGTGCCACAGCTCACGGCTCCTGAGATACCGCTCCTCAATGCTCTTGTAGTATGCCTCATTATCCGCCGCATCTGCCTTTTCCTCAGACCTTGCGCATCTGTCTCTTATCACTCCGGCAGTAAAGATCATTGCGGCAGCCGCAGTATATGCAAGTCTTGTCCCCGGCGTAAAATCAAGCGCAAAACCCGCTGCCGAGCATATAGCAAGCGAGATCAAAAGCAGCTTATCCATACTATGTCTGTTTTCAAATATCATATAATAAAAGGCTATTGTAAGAAACAGCGCCGTGTCAAAGCAGATCCTTACCGCAAACCCCGAATAGCCTATATATAAAGCAATTCCCTCCCAGAGCGCGTTCATAAACAGACCCGCGATCAGCAGCGCTGTAATAAGCTCCGGCACTATAAAAAAACGTTTCATACCTTCTCTCCTACATATACAGCATAAACTGTTTCTTTGCGCTTTTGGCATATGAACCGCTGACGCTGAGCCGCGTTCCGTCCGACAATACGGCAGACTCATTTGTAAGCGACACAAGTCTTTCAGGGTTTACAAGGAATGAGCGGTGAATACGGATAAACCCCGACAATTCCTCCGCCTCGTCCAGTCTGCCGTAAAACCTGTATTCCATGCCGCCTGTATGCACAATAACCAGACGCTTATCACTCTCCATATATAGAATATCACTTTTTCTTACTCTGAATATCTCCTGTTTATACGAAAAGGAAAAATACGGCGCCTTATTTATCTCGTTTACTGCATCAAGCAGGGTCCGTTCGATTTCCTTTTCCGCTCCTCCCTTGATCAGATACCGGAACGCGCGAACCTCATACCCCTTAACGGCAAAATCAATATATCCGGTGAGAAACACAAACAGCGCCTCCGGCAAAAGCTCTCTCAGCCTTTTTGCGAGGTCGATCCCGTTTTCAACACCAATCATTATATCAAGAAAGATAATATCGAAATATTTTCCGCTCTCCGCCGCGCCAAGCAGCGCGCCGCCGTTTTTATAGATCTCTGTGTCAAGGTCAAGAGAATGCGTTATTGATAATGCGGTGATCAGCTCCGCAGTCCGCGCGGCATATTTTTCATCATCATCACATACAGCAATACATATCATTTTATCCCCTCCCGATCTTTCATTATATCACAGCGCGCGCAAAAAATCCACCGTATGTCATAAATACTCGAAAAAATGTAAAAAAACAGTGGAAATTCGGTCTAAAATGTGATACAATAATATCATATCATGGTTTCTTGTTTAGGAAGCAGCAAACTTAGGGAAAAAGAAGCTGAACTTCAAAAAGCCGTATGACTGTATGGTTCCATTCGGAGGGAGTCTCACGGCTATAGAGCTTGTAAGGAAGTATATTAATCAGAAAATGGGAGTGAGAGACTAATTGGAGGTGCTGAATGGCAAGGCGGACTAAAGAGGAAGAATCGGTGCGCATACAGGGAATGAAAGATTTTGACCTTGAGCGCAAGCGGAGCGGATATATTGCCGGAATTGACGAAGCGGGGAGAGGCCCCCTGGCGGGTCCGGTATATGCGGCGGCGGTAATTCTGCCGGATGATGTAATAATCGAGGGAATAAACGATTCAAAAAAGCTGAGTGAAAAAAAACGAGAGGAGCTTTTTGATGTGATAAAGAAAAAGGCTCTCGCGTGGTCGGTGTGCGCGGTTGATGAAAAGCGCATTGACGAGATAAATATTCTTGAGGCGACCTTTGAGGCGATGCGGGGCGCGTTAAGCGGATTGGGTGTAAAGCCGGATACTGCTCTCGTTGACGGCAACCGTGACCCGGGACTTGAGGTTTCGTGCGAAACTGTGGTTAAGGGCGACAGCAAGAGCATGTCAATCGCGGCGGCGTCAATACTTGCGAAGGTGAGCCGTGACAGATTTATAACGGATATATCGGAGAAATATCCCGAATATGATTTTGCGAAGCATAAGGGCTACGGCACGAAGGCACATCGGGAGGCTTTGATGAAATACGGTCCCTGTGAAATTCACCGTAAGACATTCCTTACAAAGATACTCGGCGGGACGGAGTTTGAAGGTGAGCTGTAATGGATAAGCGAAGAATAGGAGAACTGGGCGAGGAAGCGGCAAGCCGTTTCCTTATTAATATGGGCTATCATATACGGGAACGGAATTTCCGCCTGAAATGCGGTGAGCTTGATATTGTGGCGGTTGATAAGGACAACTGCCGTGTTTTCGTTGAGGTAAAAACAAGAAAGAATGATGAATATGGTTATCCCTCTGAATATGTAAACGCAAAAAAACAGCAGAGGATAAAGAAAACCGCCTTGCTGTACTGCGGCGGGGAGAGCTGTAACATGAGGTTCGATATAATTGAGGTATATTACGAGATGGGGGATAATATAATGCATGTGAAGAAAATAAATCATATAGAGGATGCATTCTGATGTATAATTATGAAATTTTTGATGCTCATTGCGACACACTGTGCATGATAGCGGACCATGGCGGCGATATAAGAAAAAATAAATATAATCTGGACAAAGAACGGATGATGTTGTATAATAAGTATACGCAGGTGTTTGCGTGCTTTATGGCGCCGGAGCACCGGGAGCGTGCGATGCAGAGATTTGACCGGCTTGCCGACACCTTCGATGCACAGGATTTTAGCGGAATAAAGCCGATGCTGTCGGTTGAGGGCGGAGAGATGATACGATCTGCGGAGGATATTGAATATCTCAGAAACAGGGGAGTAAGGTGCATCGCGCTTACTTGGAACAACAGCAACAGAATTGCGGGCGGCGCAGATGAGCCGGATCGCGGGCTGACAGGGTTCGGAAGGACTGTTGTCCGTAAGATGAATGAGCTTGGAATACTCATAGATGTGTCGCACCTTAACGACAAATCATTTTATGATATAGAAAAGATCAATACGGGCATATTGATAGCAACACATTCGAACTCAAGATCCGTATGTAACCACAGAAGAAATCTTACCGATGATATGTTCAGGATTATCCGTGATACGGGCGGAGCGGCAGGAATAAACCTTTATCCGCCGTTTGTTGCAGAGAGCGGTGTGTGCGGAGTAAGCGACATATTGTGCCATATAGATCACTGGCTGGAGCTTGGCGGCGAAAATGCGATAGGTCTTGGCGGCGACTTTGACGGAGTTGAAAACGATCTGCCCGATGGGATAAACGGCTGCGAGGACTATTACAAGCTGCTGTGTATGCTTGATAACGAAACAGCGGAAAAGATAAGCCACAAAAATTTTGAAAGAGTGTTCTCGGTTCCTTGTTAGAGCTAAGATCGCGTCCGGATGGAGCTCCACTTTTAAGAGGAGATGTCGAATGAAATGGGACTGAGATGTCAAAAACAAGACCGAGCAGATTGGAAAGGAATAATGCAAATGCCAAAATTTTTTACTGCGCGTGAGAATATAACGGATAAAGAAATTGTCATTGACAGTGAGGACGCAAAGCATATAAAAAAAGTACTTCGTCTGGGCGAGGGTGACGAGATAACCGTATGCGATGGGCGTGGGATCGATTACAGCGCGAAAATACGGGAGATCGACAGCGGTCGTGTTGTGTGTGATATACTGGAAAGCCGGCAGTGTGATACGGAGCCGGAGGTCAAGGTGACTCTTTATCAGGGTCTGCCGAAGGCGGCAAAGATGGATTATATAATCCGGAAGACAACGGAGCTTGGAATCACTAAAATTGTTCCCGCAACAATGTCTCGCTGCGTTGTAAAGCTTGAAAATGAGGCTACGGAGCGCAAAAAGACCGAGCGGTGGCAGAAAATCGCATATGAGGCGGCAAAGCAGTCGGGCAGGGGAGCTGTGCCGGAGGTTGCTATGCCGATGACAATAGATGAAATAATAGCTGAGCTGAAGAATGCTGACTTAGCCTTTGCGCCATACGAGTGCGAGCAGGAAACGCGGCTTAAATCAGTGCTGGAAAATGCCCGAGATGTAAAGAATGTTTCATTTATAATAGGGCCTGAGGGCGGCTTTGACATAACCGAGATTGAAAAGCTTAAGGCGGCAGGAATACAGACAATTACATTGGGAAGAAGAATATTGAGAACCGAAACAGCGGGCGAAGCGGTGCTTGCAATGACAATGTACGGATTGGAGGAAATATAGATGACAGAGATCGATAAATTACAGGAGATTATTGACGGAAGTGATAACATTGTATTCTTCGGCGGAGCGGGAGTTTCGACCGAGAGCGGAATACCGGATTTCAGAAGTGTGGACGGACTGTATAACCAGAAATGGAAGTATCCGCCGGAAAAGATAATCAGCAGAAGCTTCTATTACGAAGAGCCGGAGGAATTCTTCCGTTTCTACCGTGAAAAGCTTATCATAAAGGGCGTGAAGCCGAACAAGGCGCATACAGCCCTTGCCGCGCTTGAGCGTGCAGGAAAATTAAAGGCGGTCATCACACAGAATATTGACGGACTGCATCAGCTTGCAGGCTCGGAAACCGTGTACGAGCTCCACGGCTCAACACTCAGAAACTATTGCGAGAGGTGCCATAAGTTTTTCGATATAGATTATATTGCGGATAAGTCAATGGCTGTTCCGGTGTGTGACAGCTGCGGCGGCAGGGTAAAGCCGGATGTTGTTCTGTATGAGGAAATGCTTGACGATAACTGCATACGGTGCGCTGTTAACGCGATAGCAAAGGCAGATACGCTTATAATAGGCGGAACCTCTCTTGTGGTATATCCGGCGGCGGGGTTTATAAACTATTTTAAGGGCAGACACCTTGTTGTGATCAATCGCGATGCTACGTCCGCTGACAGTATGGCAGAGCTGGTTATTCACGATAAAATAGGCGAGGTGCTTGGCGCACTGAAAATATACAGTCAATGAACATGTGTTGATTAGCAGACACATAAACAGTAATCAATTATTGAAATTTAATTGAAAGGAGAGTATAATAAAATATGTTTTAGGATTGACACGATCAGATGAAAAAACAATTGTTTTTTTATGGCAAAATCCAATAAATAAATAATCGGGAGGCAAATATATGTCGGAACTCAGAAAGAAACTGACTATTTTATGTATCACAGCGGCATTGTGTGTATCGGCGGTACCGGCCTGCGTATCTGCGGCCGATACTGTAGAAACGGAGGCGGCGGCCGAAGCTGTCATTACGCAGTCCTTTACAATAGATGAGGCTATTGCTTACGCAAAGGAAAACAGCCGTTCGTTGGCTGCGCTTGAAGCGGCGGAGGCTACGGCAAAGGTACAGAAGGAGGAGCAGCGGAAGGCGTACAAGGACGGAAGAGAGGCGATTTTCAGCAGCGATTACGGCGCATCGGATGACTCGACGTATCTCCTTCTGACAGGATATCTTTACCGCTCCTATATATTTAGCTATGCAGCCGCGCAAAGGGCAACGATTCAGAAAGAGTATACGCTGGAAAGCGAGGTAAAAAATGCGTTTTACACCTATCTGAACAGCGTTGAACAAATCGATCTGGCGAAAAGCTCGCTTGATTCGGCAAATGAGCGTGTGAGCCATGCGGAGGTTAAATACCGCAACGGAGCAATTTCCGCAAACGATCTTGACAATTTCAGACTTGCGGCGGCAAAAGCACAGAATGATTATAATTCAGCGCTGCGCAGCAGCGAGCTGAATATGATTCAGCTGAAATCCGTGCTGAATTATCCGCAGAATGATGAATTAACGGTAAAAGGCAGCTTTGACAGACAGCCTATGGATACCGTAACACCGGAGGAAGCGCTGGCGAGGTCCGAAACATCGATTACAAGAGTAAATGCCGAGGAAACATTCGCATTGGCTGCGGTAAAACGCGATAAAAGCGTGTCGCATTATACCTCGGGTACTGTCGGAGCACGCAGCGCGATTGCGGAATACGCGCAGGCAGAACTGACATATTACAGCACTGTAGAACAGCAGCGCATAGACATTTACACTGCTTATAACAATATGGTAAGCGCATACGAGGCTCTTGATTACTGCGATAAAAGTCTTGAGTATACCGAAAATGTTGTAGCGGCAAGTCAGCGCAGCTTTGAGCTTGGTATGATAACATCGGACGATTATCTCAGCGCCGTACAGCAGCTTGATACACTGAGAAATTCAATCTCAGCGGCTGAGCTTTCGGCGTATCTTGCGAAAGTTCAGTATAAGCTTACATATGATTGTGAGAATACAATAACCCAAGAGGAGGATCCGTTATTATGACAACAAAAAAGGTTATTGCGGCTCTCGCGGCGGCAGCTATCATGCTCACAGCAGCGGGATGCGGGAAACAAGAAGAAGATGAAACGCAGAATATAGCATCAAGCGCGACTAACGTAACCGTTTACACTGTGGGTACGGAGTATCTCGAAAACGAGGTGTCCTATACGGGTGAGCTGAAAGCCGCCGAGAACACTAGCAATATATCAAAGGTAAGTGCCCGAATCAAAAAGGTAAATGTTGATGAAGGCGATTATGTAAAAGCCGGCGACGTTCTTGCCGAGCTGGACGATACGGATATAAAAAATTCATATAATGCCGCTCTTGCGAGCTATAACAGTGCGCTGGCAGGCTATAATTCAGTAGTAAATTCGGCGACAAAGCAGGCATCGACCTCGGCAAAGAACAATCTCAGCTCGGCGCAGCTTGCATATGATCAGGCTCTGGAAAATTATAACCGCGAAAAGAGCCTGTATGAGGATGGCTCCTCTCTGAGACTTGCTGAGCAGAAATACAATGACGCCGTTGCGGCGTATGATCGTGAAAAGGATCTGTACGATAACGACACATCGCTTATATCGGCGCGGAATAATTTGAAAACTGCAGAGGATGCTCTTACAAACGCAACCGAGTTGTTCGAGATAGGCGGTGTATCAAAGCAGGAGGTTGACAATGCCCAGTCAAACGTAGAAAATCTGCGCGCGAGCCTGGAAACGCTTACATCACAGCGTCAGGCGTCCTATGACACTGCGTACTCAAACCTGGTAAGCGCCGAGGAAAATCTGAGAACCGTACGTCTTAATCAAAGCGCGTCATATGATTCGGCAAGAAACGCTCTTGATAACGCGTCAAACGCATTGGCTGCGGCAAAGGAAAATATCGGACTTACCGATATATCCAACAAAAGCAATGTTGAAACGGCAAACGCGTCGCTTGAAAGCGCTCGCACAGCCTTAAGCACGGCAGAGGAAAATCTCACAAACACAAAAATATACGCGCTTTCCCCCGGATACATAGCTTCAAAAAATGCGACGGTAGGTCAAATGGCTGCGGCAGGCACAGAGCTTTTTTCAATCAAGAATACAGACGCTCTTATGGCAGAGATTGAAGTAACGGAATCCGTTATTCCGTTCATACGCCAAGGCACAAAGGCGGTAATTGATGTGCAGTCGGCAGGCATTGAGGATTTGACCGGGTTTGTAAACTTGGTTAATCCCACGAAGAACGAAAAAACGGGAATGTATACGGTTCAGGTCAATATCGACAACAGGGAGCACAAGCTGAATGTGGGTATGTTTGCGGATGTTGCGCTTATAACCGAAACATCATCGGAGGCTATTACCGTTCCGAGTGATGCAGTTCTGCTTTCGGGCGAGGAGAGCTATGTCTATGTAGCGTCGGCAGACGGAACGACTGCGGAAAAACGCATTGTTACAACGGGCATAGATACAGATGAATACACGGAAATAGTTACCGGCGTATCGATCGGTGACCGTGTGATCGTCACGGGGCAGGACTATCTGTCAGAAGACAACAACGAAATAAATATTGTAACGGAATGAAAGGACTATCATAAATGAAACTAAACGAATTATCCGTAAAGCGTCCGGTTGCCGTTACAATGGTAGTTCTTATATGCCTGGTAATCGGTATTTATTCGGTGACAATGCTGCCGATAGAGAGTATGCCGGATATGGATTTCTCAATGGCTATTGTAAACACCACATATTCAAACGTGGGCGCGGAGGAAATGGAAAATCTCGTAACAAAGAAGATTGAGAGCGCGGTAAGTTCGGTTTCCGGCGTAGACACGATCACTTCCCAGACTACACAGGGAAACTCGCTTACTATGGTTCAGTTCGCTAACGGAACAGATATGAACCAGGCGGTAAGCGACATGAACAGCAACATTGAGATGTACCGCTCTATGCTGCCGGATGACTGCGATGATCCTATGGTCATCAAAATGGATATGAACATCATGCCTGTCGCAATGATGAGCGTAAGCTATGACGGATATGATCTTGTACAGACTAAAAAGTTTGTTGAGGAAAACCTGACGGATAAGCTTGAATCCACTTCGGGCGTCGCATCCGTAACGGTTATGGGCTCGACCGACAGAATTATCGAAGTGCGTCTGAACCCCACAAAAATGGCAGGTTATTCGCTTAATCTCAGTGATGTTATGAGCGCTGTTGCCATTCAGAATAACAACTTTTCATCGGGCAGTGTTTCTGCTTCATCAAAGGATCTTACGATAAGAACCATAGGCGAATTTTCCAGTCTCAGCGATATTGAGAATGTCACGATTACGACAGGCACGGGTGAAATAATTCACGTTCGTGATGTTGCCGAGGTCATTGATACATATGACGAGGATTCCGGTTATGCGCGTCTTAACGGTGAAAACGCGATTTCCATTTCCGTTTCCTCGGAATCGGACGCAAACACGGTTGATGTTGTTCACGCGGTTGAGAAGGAGCTTGAAAACCTCTGCGCCCAGAATCCGAAATTCAGATATGAGATGACAATGGAACAGGCAAGCTACATTGAAAACAGTGTAAAGTCGGTTGCCCAGAATGCCATCACGGGCGGTATACTGGCGATCCTGATACTGCTTCTGTTTCTCGGAAGTCTGCGTACGGCGCTGGTTATCGGTATTACAATGCCGGTTTCTATATTCACAACCTTTATAGGAATGTATTTTGCCGGAATGACTCTGAATACGGTTTCACTCGGCGGACTGGCGCTTGGCGTCGGAATGCTTGTTGACTGCTCTGTCGTTGTTATAGAGAACATCTTCCGCCGCCGCGATAATCTTGGCGAGGATCCGCGCACAGCGGCCGTAAAAGGCAGCGGTGAGGTAACCGGTGCGGTTGTAGCATCGGTAATCACAACGTGTATTGTATATGTGCCTATTCTATTTATAGATAATATCATGGCGGTAATGTTCAAGCAGCTGGCGTTCGCGATAATATTCTCACAGATCGCATCACTGCTCATTTCATTTCTGCTCATACCTATGCTATCGGCAAGGATACCGGCGCTTAAGGAAACAAAGAAGATCGGCATACTGCGTTTGTTTGATGCCGGGCTTAATAAAATGTATGTTGCATACGAAAAGGCGCTCAGATTTGTATTAAAGCGCAGAAAGCGTTTCCTTCTGGCCGTTATACTCGTATTTGTAGCTTCGATGGCGGTTCTTGGTAATATCGGAATGACGCTTATGCCGTCAACCGATGAGGGAACTCTGAGCATAAGCATTGAAACGCCTTCCGGCACAAAGCTTGAGGATACAGATGAGCTTACAAGGCGTGTTGAGGAAATCGTACGCAGCCGTGACGATGTGGAAACCGTATTTTCAAACGTTGGCGGGAGCAGCATATTGCAGTCCGGCTCCAATGCATCGTCAATTATGGTAACGCTGTTGGATGACCGTGATAAGACCACAGACACTGTATGTCAGGAAATTCGTGACGCGCTCGGTAACCTGTCAGGAGCAACCTTTGAGGTTGAGGCCTCAAGCTCCGGCGGCATTAGTATGAGCTCGGATGAGGTCGAGTGGCAGTTCTCTGCAAATGACGATGAACAGCTTGCAAAATATATTAACGAATGTGAGTCGCGCCTTAAGACAATAAATGGAGTCAGCGAAACCTCAAACTCAATTGAGGACACAAAATCAGAGGTAAGAATTAACGTGGATTCAAATAAGGCCGCGCGCTACGGCTTGTCATCCCAGCAGGTCTCCACATATGTAAGCTACGCAACCACCGGTGCCACGGCCTCAAAGTACAAGGAAAACGGATCGGAATACGATATAAATGTAAAATACCCTGATGAATACCTTAAAACGGTAAACGGGCTTAAAACGTTCCTGATAAAAGCACCGACGGGCGAATGGATTTCACTTTCGGATATTGCCGATATAGTGGTTGACCAGGGCAGCACAACTCTGCAGCGGGTCAATCAGAAGCGTACAATCACACTCAGCGCAAAGCTTTACGGTACTGACATGAACACCGTAAACAAGGAATTTGAGAAGGTGATTGCGGATATTGAAAAGCCTGAAGGAATAAGCAGTGAAACCGGAGGTGCGCTTGATATCATGATTGAAGCTATGGTATCGCTCGTGATTGCTATTTTACTGGGTATCCTGCTTATGTATTTCGTCATGGCGGCACAGTTTGAAAACCTATTGCAGCCGATTATTATTATGGTAACAGTTCCGCTCTCCATTATAGGTGTAGTGGTTTCGTTGCTGATTTCGGGAAGCGAATTGTCGGTGGTGGGCTGTATAGGTATTCTGATGCTGGTCGGAATTATAGTAAACAATGCTATCGTGCTTATTGAGTTTATAAATACACTCAAGGAGGAGGATCCGAACGGCAGCATAATCGAGCATGCGGTTGAGGCAGGAAAGACAAGAATGCGCCCTGTTCTCATGACGTCGCTTACATCAATACTCGGTTATCTTCCTATGGCTGTATCCACATCGGAGGGCGCCGAAACAATGAAGCCGCTTGCGGTCGTTCTCCTCGGCGGTCTTGCAATAGGCACACTGCTAACGCTGTTTGTAATACCTGTTATATACACGTTATTTGATCAGCGGATTGAGAAGAAAAGAGCAAAGAAATCCGCAAGAAAAGCCAAAAAACAGCTTGCGGCGGTATAAATAACTCCATAAAGAAAATCCCGCAGTGTTAAAATGCTGCGGGATTTTCTTTCATAATCTGCTGCTTTCTTTCGTACATAATATCGGAAAGATAGCTTGCCGCGTCAAGCAGCTCGGCAGCAGAGGTTCGGCATTCGTTTTCCACAATCCAGCCGTATAGCAGAGCCACCGCACCTCCGACATAAAACAAAGTTACATTTTCAACTATTTTTTCATCAACGCCGATGAGAGTATCCGATATTTTCTGCTTTGATGAGACGATTATTTTTTTGCTGAGTTTGTTTACAAAACTATTGATATTGTGCGAAGTCATTAAAACCTTATATTCCTCTTTGTGATTTTTAATGTACTCAAAGGTGGAAAGCATATTTTCCGGCAGAGACACGTCGGTTTCGGAAATATCTTCAAACATCTTATCTATCATTTTCTGCTCTGTTTTATCCATAAGATCATATATATCGTAGTAATGCAGATAGAAGGTGCCGCGGTTCATATCCGCATACTCGCACAGCTCCTTGACTGTGATTTTATTTAATTCCTTTTCCTTCAAAAAGTGGAAAAGCGCATTCA
The DNA here is from genome assembly GCA_964579875.1 of uncultured Lachnospiraceae bacterium. Lineage (GTDB taxonomy): Bacteria > Bacillota > Clostridia > UBA1381 > UBA1381 > Ornithomonoglobus. The sequence continues at coordinate 33,832 of CAZOHJ010000016.1, forward strand.
TAAAGGCATTTTCTGTCTTTTCTATTCTCCTGTCCATAAGCACCTCCGATTTTTGTACTATAGAAAGTATATCACAATTGTCTTGATTTTTCAAGCCTTTTTTGCGATAGTGATCCGCTTGAGTACAAAATATCCGATTATTACAGAATTTCAAGTTGCTTTTATGAATTATCTGTGATATAATTAAAATATATACAAATGGCTTATTATAATCAAAACAGAGGAGAGAAACACTATGAAAGATATAAATATGAAGTGGCTTGATACCCGATTAAAGGGCGGCTATGTGACCTTCGGCGTGCCTCATAAGCGCGGCGAGGTCTCAGTTGAAGACAGCCTTGATATTGAGCAGGATGGGAAGGGAGTAATTGCGGAAACTCATCCTATAGCATACTGGAATGACGGAAGTGTTAAGTGGACTTCCGTTACCGCGGATCTTTCCGATGCGCCGGTAGTTGTTAAAAAGGGCACAGCCAAAACCGCTCCCGCAATGCCGGTAGAGGAAAAAGACGACACGATCACTGTTGATAACGGCAGCTTTAAGGCGGTATTTTATAAGAGCGGCAAAACAATGCTTGAAGCAAATGGGATTTCTGTCAGTATAAGAGCAATAAAGTCTCTCATAGCCGAAGAGGACGATGCAACCGTTAAAAGGAATGTTACTTATTACGGTGAGATAGCGGAATGCATCGTGGAATATTCGAGCGCGATCAAAACCGTTATCAGAATTAAGGGAACTCATAAGGCAAAGGACGGCAGCAGCTTTTTGCAGTTCACAGTGCGTTTTATCGTGTATAAGACCTCGGGCAGAATTGATATCAAGCATACCTTCATATATGACGGCAATTCCGCAGCGGATATGATTGGCGGAGTGGCGGTTGACGTTAAACGAAGAATGACGGGAGTATGCTTTAACCGCCGCATAAAGATCGCGGGCGACTACGGCGTATTTCATGAGCCGCTTCAGATCCTCAATCTGTGGAGACCGAAAATCGGCGCTGAGATGTATAAGGCGCAGATGCGGGGCGAGCCTGTTGATGTAAGCACCGCGATAGATTCAAGAAACGGACAGCCTTGTGCGGATCAGCTTGAAAACGTAACGATATGGGACAGCTTTAAGTGTACGCAGGTAACGCCGGACAGCTTTACGGTAAGAAAGAAAACCGCTCCTAAGAATGTTGCATATATAGATGCAAGCTTTGGCAGGCGCGCAAAGGGCTTTATGTTTGCGGGTGATGAAAAGGGCGGTTTCGGCGTAGGTCTTCGCCATTTCTATGAAAAAGCGCCTTCCGCTGTGAACGCAGAGGGTCTTTCAACAGATGAAGGCACAATAACCGCATGGATTCACCCTGTGGATGCCGAACCGTTGGATATGAGGCATTATGATACGGTATCCCACGACCAGACCTTCTATGAGGGTTATCCGTTCCTCAGAAGCGACCCTGTAGGTGTTGCGGCAACGAATGAGCTTTCTGTGTTCATATATGATGATATTCCCTCGGATGATAAGATAATGGCGGACGCGGACTGCGTATCACGCCCTGCGGTGCTTATCTGTGAGCCGGAATATTATAAGGAAACCTATGTAATGGGAACCTTCTCGCTGCCCGACCGCTCAACTCCGTTAAAGAGCTGGCTTGAGGACGAGCTTGACAAGGCGGTGGACTTCTATAAAAAAGAGGTTGAACAGCGTCATTGGTACGGACTGTATAATTACGGTGATGTAATGCATACATATGATTCCGGCAGACACTGCTGGCGTTATGATATGGGCGGCTATGCATGGCAGAATACGGAGCTTCTGCCGACGCTGTGGCTGTGGTATGCGTTCCTGCGCTCGGGCAGAGGCGATATATTTGATTTTGCGGAGGCGATGAGCCGTCATACCGCGGATGTTGACACATACCATATCGGTGACAAGAAGGGGCTAGGCAGCCGTCACAATGTTATCCATTGGGGCGACTCCTGCAATGAGCCGCGTGTAGGAATGGCAGGCCATCACAGGGCGCTTTATTATCTCATGGGCGGCGATGCGAGAATAGGCGATGTGTTTGATGATGTGCGTGACGCGGACTTCTCAACGATCGGGGAATATGACCCGCTTGGTTTCTTCTACAAGAAGGAGGAAATGAAGCTGCCCACTCATGCAAGAACCGGTCCGGATTGGTCGACCTACTGCTCTAACTGGTATACGGAGTGGGAGAGAAAGGCAAATATAAGCTACCGTGATAAGATAAAGACAGGTATTGACGATCTAAAAAAGGCGCCTCTGCGAATGATTTCCGGCTCTAACTTTGAGTATGATCCGGAAACGGGTCATCTCGGATACATCGGTGAATCCGCTTCCGGCGGTTCGCATCTTGCGATATGCATGGGAGGACCTCAGACATGGATCGAGCTTGTCAATCTGTTGGAGGATGAGACCTTTCGCGAAATGCTTGTTGAATACGGCGAGTTCTACTATCTGCCAAAGGAGGAGAAGTCAAGAAGATCAAACGGTCTTGCGAACGGCAAGGGCTTTGAATACCCGTACATGGCGGCAGGTCTTGTAAGCTATGCGGCGCATGAGCGTCATGACGAAAAGCTTGCATATCAGGTATGGCAGGTGCTTATCCATTCACTTGCGGGCGAGAATAAAGATGAAGGCTTTGACATAAGCTGCATAAAGAACTATTTCAACAATAAAGAGCTTGCTGAAATGTTCTGGATAAGCACAAACTTTACGGCGCAGTGGTGTCTGAATACGATATTTGCCTTAGAATACACAAAGGAGTTTATGCTTCCTAAAAAAGAGGACTATGAATATGAAGAATGGGCCAAGTATGGCTACAAATAAATGAAACAATTCAGGAGAAAGGTGCCGATTTTGTTTTTTTGTTCATGAAAATATTATACCGCAAAATGGCTGATTCCGATACGGTTTCAGCCATTTTTTCAAAAAAAAAACGAGGAATTTTCATCCTCGCTTTTCCATGAGACTTTTTACAGCCCTCTTTGGCTGCGGAATCAGGATTCGAACCCGAACAGAGTGAGTCAGAGTCACTAGTGCTACCCTTACACAATTCCGCAATGTTTTATTTCCATCGGCTGTTTTTCTCAGTCAACGAAATTTATTATAGCAGATGTTTCTCTTTTTGTCAATACTTTTTTTCATTTTTTCAAATTTTTTTTGAGACGGTAATAAAAACCGGCGCTATATTGATTTTCCGGGGATTTTATGGTATAATCAGCCAAGGTGGTGAATAGTATGGATAATAAAATCATAGGCGCTGAGCTTGATATTTCAAACGGATATTACAGAATAGCTTACGGCGACGGGTTTGAGGTGGACAGCGCCGCGCCGTTTATGTGCTATACGGAAAATAATATATGGCATGCCGTAAGCGACCCCGAAAGGGAGAGGGGCATTGAGGCGGTTGTTTTGCTGCCTAAAGAATGCAGACCGGAGTTTATAAAAGTAAAAGCCGTAAATGCCGGTATTTACTCGGAGGGGCTTAACGCGGGCACGGTGGAGCTGGAGCTTAAGGAATGCATAACGAGGTTCAGAACGGTGACGGCAAGAAGGGTTATAATATCAGCCGTGCGCGGTGATAATAAAATTATGCTAAGACCCTCGATCGGAGCGGATATAAGCTGCGGCTTCGGAAGTCTGAAAGCGGAGCTGTGCAGAAACATCCGCGGGTATCATATAGACGCCTTCTGCGGCGCGGGCAGGCTTGTGATCGACGGCGTAAGGACCGGCAGAACATACAGGACCGGCGATGCGGACGGAATAAAGGTCAATGTGAAGTGCGGGCTGGGCGATGTGGTTATAAAAAGACAGCGTTGATAATGTTTTTTTCGGCTTTAATACAGATTTTTTATATTACATCTTGAAATTTTACCAAATTGGGTGTATAATTACATTATATTAATATTCATGAAGGAGAGTTATTACAAATGGGAAAGTTTATTGACAGCGTAAAAGCAAAGGCGAAGGCAGACCTTAAGACAATTGTTTTAGCTGAGGGCGAGGAATTGAGAACAATTCAGGCGGCGGCAATTGTTAAGGCTGAGGGCTATGCAAAAAATGTCCTTTTGGGTGATCCCGAAAAGATCAAAAAGATCGCGGCGGATGAGGGTCTTGATATCGAGGGCGTCGAGATCATTGATCCGGCTGAGGGCAGCGAGGAATTTGCGGCTCTGTTTGCGGAGCTGAGAAAGAAGAAGGGCGTTACGCTCGAGCAGGCAAGAGAAACGGTTAAGGATCCGCTTTATTACGGCGTAATGATGGTCAAGACAGGCAAGGTTGACGGTATGGTCGCGGGCGCGATAAATTCGTCGGCAAACGTTATCAGACCGTCGCTCCAGATCCTCAAGACGGCTCCGGGCACAAAGCTTGTTTCGGCATTCTTTGTGATCAATGTTCCGGACTGCGAATTCGGCGAGAACGGCACATTCGTGTTCGGCGATTCGGGTCTTAATATGAATCCGTCAGCTGACGATGTTGCTGAGATCGCGCTTTCGTCCGCGGCATCCTTCAAGCAGCTTGTCGGAGCGGAGCCTAAGGTCGCAATGCTTTCATTCTCAACCTACGGCAGCGCCAAGGATCCGTTGGTTGACAAAATGCAGGAGGCAACAAGGCTTGCCAAGGAAAAGATCGCAGAGCGCGGAATTGAGCTTGCTCTTGACGGTGAAATGCAGTTCGACGCGGCTATCGTTCCGAGTGTCGGCGCGTCAAAGGCTCCCGGCTCCGATGTGGCCGGAAAGGCTAACGTTGTTATATTCCCGGATCTTAATGCGGGCAACATCGGCTACAAGATCGCTCAGAGACTCGGCAAGGCAGAGGCTTACGGCCCGGTTCTCCAGGGTATCGCCGCTCCGGTAAATGACCTCTCAAGAGGCTGCGTAGCCGAGGACATCGCAGGCGTGGTTGCGATCACCGCAGTTCAGGCACAGGCTGCCAAATAATGAGAACAAGGAAAGGATAAAACAACATGAAGATATTAGTTATAAATGCCGGCAGTTCATCACTTAAGTATCAGCTTATTGATATGGATAACAGGAGCGTGCTGGCGAAGGGTCTTTGCGAAAGAATTGGTATTGACGGCTCAAACCTTCAGCATACATGTGTTCTGAAGGGACTTGACAAGAAAAAGATCGAAAAGCCGATGAAGGATCACGGTGACGCGATCCGGATGGTTATTGACGCGCTGGTTGATCCGGAGATAGGCGTTATCTCATCCATGGATGAGATCGGCGCGGTGGGTCACAGAGTGGTACACGGCGCTGAGGAGTTCACGGACTCAACAATAATAACAGAGGCGGTCATGAAGGCTATAGACAAGTGCACGCCGCTTGCACCGCTGCACAATCCGCCGAACATTATCGGTATCAACGCTTGCAGAAAGATCATGCCGGATACACCGATGGCAGGCGTATTTGATACGGCATTCCATCAGACGATGCCGGCGAAGGCATTTATGTATGCCCTTCCGTATGAGCTTTACGAGAATGACGGTATAAGAAAGTACGGCTTCCACGGAACATCGCACAAGTACGTTTCACAGCAGGCGGTCAAGATCCTCGGCAAAGATGCGAAGGATCTCAAGATCATCACCTGCCACCTCGGAAACGGCTCGTCTATCAGCGCGGTTGACGGAGGAAAGTGCGTGGATACATCAATGGGCTTTACTCCGCTTGACGGCGTTCCGATGGGAACAAGAACAGGCTCAATGGATCCGGCTGTTATGACTTTCCTTATGAATAAGGGAATGACCGCGGCGGAGATAGATAACCTTGTAAACAAGAAGAGCGGCGTTGCGGGCGTATCGGGAGTGTCATCAGACTTCCGCGACCTGTCGGCGGCTGCGGCTGAGGGCAACGAGAGAGCAAAGCTTGCCCTTGATATGTTCAAGTATCAGGTCAAGAAGTACATAGGCGCGTACGCGGCTGCTATGGGCGGCGTAGACGCTATAGTATTTACGGCGGGCGTGGGCGAGAACGATGCGGCTACACGCAAGGGCATTGTTGAAGGTCTTGAATTTATGGGCATTAAGATCGATGATTCCAAGAACAATACAAGAGGCACAGTTGATATTTCCGCTGACGATGCGACAGTAAAGACGCTTGTTATTCCGACAGACGAGGAAATGATGATCGCTATCGACACGGAAAGACTTGTTTCGGAATAATTACATATATAGCATATATTAAATATAACCGAATGACTGTACCGGAGCTTGAAGGAGCTTTGGCACAGTCATTTTTTTGTAAAAATCGGAAATTAATAGTTGACAAATATAGTCTTATGGTGTATAATAAGAATAGCTTACAATAGTAAACCCGAAACTGAAAGGAGATAAATTAATGAAAAGTAAAAGAAAAATTGCGGCGATGGCATTGGCGGCGGCGATGCTTGCGCCGTATACGGCACAGGCGGTGGAATGGATCGAGATTTCGGCGTGGAGCTATAATGATGTCAGCGGCTTTGTTTCGGACGGGCTTATGCCGGAGGTCTTTAAGGGCGTTTCGGATTATATGCGGACGATAAACAGGGGAGAGTTTTGCGAGCTGGTTTATTCGGTGATCAAAAAGACCAATATGATCATGCGCGACAACACTTCGCAGAAGTATACCGACTGCGGCGGTTATCCGGCTGTAAATAAGCTTGGAAATATGGTCAGAGGTCAGTTATTACGCTCGGACGGCGCGGAGGAGGAGGGAGAGCTGTTTTACCCGGAGCAGCCGGTCACCCGTGAATATGCGGGGCTTCTGGTTCAGCATATGCTTGCTGAGATCGGCATTTACGACTATTACGATGAGCTGAGCGATGTGGACGGAGAAAAGCTTAAAGGGCAGATAAGAGATTTTGACGCGGTACGCGGCACCGGGGAGGATTCAACGGACGCTATTCTGCTGCTTATCCGTGACGGGATAATGACGGATATGGGTGACGGATATTTCCATCCGGAGTATGAAATGTCTGTTGAGCAGGCGGTTACTCTTGTTTACCGTATGTATAAGGCAATTCCGCGGATAATCACCTCCGATAATGAGGACGGAGCAAAGTCAAGGGAAATAGGCGCGGGACTTACGGAGGAGATAACCAAGGATTTTTATAATATAAAGTCCGGCGGCGGAAGTGTTATGTCTCTTGAAACGGATGTGTATTCAAAAATCCTTGCTGGCGGATACGGCGGAAGAACACTTATTTTTGCTGTCAACTTCAATGATAAGACGGATGTGTTTGACGCGGACACAAATGAGTTTTTATACACGATACCATATATAGTAAATGAGCTTGACGAAAAAAACGGTTACGCATTTACGATCTCAAACCGGTTCTTCCCGTCATATACCGGACTTTACAGCATGGACAACCGCGAGCTTATAAAGCCGGAATACAGCCGGCGGGAGGTCGGGGAAATAATAGATAACGGCATGAAGCCGCCGGAGGATAAATACCGGGCGGCGGACGGCTGGGTATATTACGCGGACTGGAATGAAGAAGGACATATGTACAAGGTCGATACAAACGGCGGGAATATGCAGAGAATCGTGGACGATCTCGACTGCACAAATCTGACATATATTGACGGCACGATATATTTCAACGATAACAAGGACTGGCGCCTTCACAGAGTGAAGGAGGATGGAACCGCTCAGCGGGATATATCAGAGGGACGCGGCTTTCTTATGGATATGAGCCGTTACGGACTTGATCCTTTTGAGTATGGTGATACCTCGGCATGGGGTATTGACTTTCTCGGTTTTTATGAGATATATAACCATATATATGCGGACTATGATTATAATATTTATAAGGGCGTGTATGCGGATAATAGTATTATGTATTATGAGAGCGAGGAGGACGCGCTATGTCGTGAGGCTGTTTTTGAGGATGGCTCAGACTATACCGAGAAGCGAAACGGAATAAAGCTGTTCCGTATGACGGAAAACGGCGACAGAATACAGCTTGCGGACTTCTGTATAAGCGACAATCCGCTGTCCGCGCTTAACGGTGACGGCAGGCTGTATTTCCTTAATGAGGAGGAGCGCTTTACAACCGGTGAGTCTCCGATCTATGTGAGCGATAATAATGAGCTTAAATGTGTAAGCGGCAGCTATAAGGCGGCAGTGTTCGGCTTTTTGTATGACCCGGACACGGAAACTCTTTCCTATGATAAGCTTGCGTTCATTTCGCAGGACGAGATACTTAAGGGGACGTATCACATAATTGACCTTGCGACAGGCAGTGTGACACAGGAAAAGCTTATACCTGATAATGATGAAGATGAGTACCATTTCCGTGACGGGAACGGGCGGCACTATTATGAGCAATACTGCAATAATGACGTGTCGGTCTGGAATCAGAGCAACGATGACGGAACAGAAGGAATATGTGTTGAATACAACGGGAATACCGTATCGCTTGGCAGCGACATAGTGCCGGTCGCTCTTGACGGTGATTATCTTTATTATGCAAAGGGCGCGTCCAGGGTAATTTATGGAGCGTCGTATTACAGCCGCATTGACAATAACTGCACACTTGTAAAATATAATTATAAAACCGGCGGGACAGCGGAGCTTGGAAACAATTTTAACAGCGTATGGCAGGTGACGGGGAGCAATATAACTTATCAATCGTCTGTAGGTGAGCTGAAAACCACGGATGGAATTGATCCCGCGCTTACGGTCTATCCGTGCAAGGGGCTGCACCGCTATGGGGAAACGGCTGAAATCTTCCATGCTCCGCGAACACTCGGTCAGAAGCGCAGCCTGTATAAGGTTGATACGGAAGGAAACCTCATAAAGCTTACCGAGCATGATTCGGAGAATGCGATCTATGTTAAGAACAGCGGTGATGTAAGAGGCGTATATGAATAAAAAATAAGCAATCAAATTTCGGAAAACGGTTGAAAAATCCGCGCGTATATGGTATAATAAGTATAATTATGAATGCGGCTATGCTGTGGCCGCATACGGAACACAATAACAATATATTGATTTTACTAACATATACCCGCACAGGAGGTGCTGTAAATTGACGAAGTTTGACACAACGGATATTCCTAAGACCGACAGAATAGGAAAGCTGATCGAGGATCTGTTCGCTAAGATGCCGGAAATTGAGGCGGATCGGGCGGTGCTGATTACCGAGAGCTATAAAAAGACAGAAAATGAGCCTATGGTAATGCGGCGCGCAAAGGCTTTTTCGCACATTCTCGAAAATATTCCGATCACTATCCGGAATAATGAGCTTATTGCAGGCTCATCCACACAGTCTCCGAGGAGCTGTCAGTGCTATCCGGAATTTTCATATGAATGGCTTGAGGCGGAGTTTGACACGGTTGCGGAGCGCGCGGCGGACCCGTTCTATATTTCAGAGGAAACAAAGGCGGCTCTCAGAGCGGTTTTCCCGTATTGGAAGGGAAAGACAACGTCTGAGCTTGCGACCGCATATATGGCGCCGGAGGCGATCACCTCAATAGAACATAATATGTTTACGCCGGGCAATTACTTCTATAACGGCGTAGGTCATTTTACGGTCAAATACTGGGAGGTTATAGACCTCGGTCTTGAAGGCGTCAGAAAGCAGGTAACGGACGAGCTTGCGTCAATAAATGTGTCCGATGAGGACTACATAACCAAGCACACGCTGCTTGAGGCTATGATCATTTCGATCGATGCGGTTATAAACTATGCAAGACGCTATGCTGTTCTCGCTATGGATATGGCAAAGCGGTGCGGCGATCCGGTAAGAAAGAGAGAGCTTTTACATATCGCCAAAAACTGCGCTAATGTGCCGGAGCATCCGGCGGGGGATTTCTATGAGGCATGTCAGTCCTTCTGGTTCATTCAGCAGGTAATACAGCTTGAATCAAGCGGTCATTCGATTTCTCCGGGACGCTTTGACCAGTATATGTATCCGCTTTATAAGAAGGGCATTCATGACGGAACGCTTACGAGGGAATTTGCCCAGGAGCTGCTTGATTGTATATGGATAAAGTTCAATGACCTTAATAAGTGCCGTGACGCGGCGTCGGCGGAGGGCTTTGCGGGCTACAGCCTGTTCCAGAACCTTTGCGCGGGCGGTCAGACAACTGAGGGCAGAGACGCGACAAACGATTTGTCCTTCCTCTGTATCCAGGCGTCAATGCACACAAGGCTCCCGGCGCCGTCATTCTCAGTCCGTATCTGGAACGGTACGCCGAATGAATTTATGCTAAAGGCTGCCGAGCTTACAAGAACAGGTATCGGACTTCCGGCATACTACAATGATGAGATAATTATACCGACGCTTATGTCAAGAGGAGTTTCAATTGAGGATGCGAGAAACTACAGCATTATCGGCTGTGTTGAGCCTCAGGCAATGGGTAAGACCCACGGCTGGCATGACGCGGCATTCTTCAATATGTGCCGTCCGCTGGAGCTTGTGTTCTCAAACGGATATGACAAGGGCGTTAAGGTCGGACCCCAGACCGGCGATATTGCCGATATGACCTCCTTTGAGGAATTTCTGGCGGCGTACAAGGCTCAGTCGGATTACCAGGTTCGGATGATGGTCAATGCAAACAACGCTATTGACGTGGCGCACCGCGAGCGCGCTCCGCTTCCGTTTGTCGCATCGCTTGTCGATGACTGTATAAAGACGGGAAAGACCATGGAGGAGGGCGGCGCCCACTATAACTTTACAGGCCCGCAGGGCTTTGGTATCGCAAATATGACAGACGCTCTTTACGCTGTAAAGCGGCTTGTCTTTGACGAAAAGAAATATACGCTCATGGATTTCAAGGAGGCTATGGCTCTTAATTACGGACATGGTCTTACGCCCAAGGCCGCGCAGGCGGCAACCTGTGAGGTTATAAAGAACGTTATCGCCGAGGGCAGACAGGCGGATGACACCATGATCGCGGGCGTGTTTAAGATGTTCCTTGACGGTGTGTGCGATGATGCGCAGAAGGCGGCGTTTGAGCGCATGAGAAAGGATATTGACGCTGTGCCGAAGTACGGCAACGATAACGAGGAGGTTGACCTGTTTGCGAGGGAAACGGCGTATATCTATACAAAGGAGCTTAACAAGTATAAGAACCCGCGCGGCGGTATATTCCAGGCGGGACTTTATCCGGTATCGGCGAATGTTCCTCTCGGTGAGCAGACAGGGGCGACGCCGGACGGCAGACTTGCCAATACTCCGGTTGCGGACGGTGTAGGACCGAGAGGCGGCTACGACATTTACGGCCCCACGGCGGCGGCAAACTCCGTTGCAAAGCTCGACCACGCTATGGCGTCAAACGGCACTCTCTATAATCAGAAGTTCCATCCGAGTGCGCTGGCGGGCGTTGAGGGTCTGCAGAAATTTGTTTATTATATAAGAGGCTACTTTGATCAGAAGGGTATGCATATGCAGTTCAACGTTGTTGACCGTGAAACCCTTCTTGACGCTCAGAAACATCCTGAAAAGTACAAGTCTCTCGTTGTAAGAGTCGCGGGCTACAGCGCGTTGTTTACAACGCTCTCGCGCTCGCTCCAGGATGATATTATTGCGAGGACCGAACAGGTATTTTAACATGAATGATTTACGGGAGCCTGAAATATGGCTCCCATATACTGTTATTTGATGAGGAAATCTATATGGATTATTTAAAGGCGCGCGGAAGGATATTTGATATCCAGCGCTATTCGATACACGACGGCCCCGGAATAAGGACGATCGTGTTTTTAAAGGGCTGCCCGCTCAGATGCAGATGGTGCTGTAACCCTGAGGGGCAGGAGTGGAAGGAGCATGATATGCTTGTCGGCGGCAATATAAAGCATTACGGCGAGGATTTGTCCGTTGAGGAGCTTATGCCGCGGCTTATCCGCGATGAGTTCTATTTCATAAGGAGCGGCGGGGGAATTACGCTTTCGGGCGGAGAATGTCTGCATCAGCCGGACTTTGCTCCGCATATTCTTCATGCGTCCCATGATCTCGGCTATAACACCTGCATTGAAACAACAGGCTATCAGGACTGGAATATAATCGAAAGGTATCTGCCGCATCTTGACTATGTTCTTATGGACATTAAGCATATGGACAGCGCAAAGCATAAAGCGTTTACGGGTGTTCCAAACGAGCTTATCCATGAGAACGCGCTGAAATTTGCGCGGTCGGGCGTTGATCTTACCATTCGTGTGCCTGTAATTCCCACCTTTAACAATACCCCGGAGGAGATCGCCGATATTGCGGACTTTGCCGCGTCGCTGCCGGGCGTTAAACAGCTGCATCTCCTGCCGTATCACCGGCTCGGACAGGGCAAATACGAGGGCCTTGGACGGGATTACACAATGCGCGGCATAGAGCCTATGACGCATGAGTATATGGAGATGCTTTTAGAGACGGCTAAGAGGAGCGGTCTCCGGTGCCAAATAGGAGGATAATTAAAAAACCCTTCTGATTTAATACATGATTTTATGTATTAAATCAGAAGGGTTTAATATTATTCCGAAATTATAACGGGCTTGCTTATGCCGCCGACCTCTGTCCTGACACGGCTGTCAATAACGACCGTAATGCCGTAGGCGCCTGTTTCGGGCGCTGCGTATACAAAGCGTCTGCCGAATTTCGCCTCATCGCTAAATACCTTTTCGCCGTTGATATATACGTCAACATAATCCCCGAAAAGCTCGCAGAATATGAGTTTTTCGCCTTTGCGCATTTCTGTGGAGGTTCTGTACATCTCAAAGCCTGTTTTGCCGGTAAATATGTCGTCATAGCCGCTGCCGACAGATACCGCGACCCATGTGTTCATATCGCTGTCGGAGATTTCCCTGCCGTAATCCGGGTATTCCTCCGAAAGCTCAAGAGTCTGCCGCCATTTTACAAGATAACGCTCTCTGACTGACGGGATCTGCGCGGGCGCATTCTCCTTGACTGAAACAGGGATAGTTATCTCTGATGATATGCCGCTGCCGGCTGAGGCTGTAACGGTCATTTCTTTTACTCCCGCGTCCGGCTCAATAACCGCCTGGGCGCAGCCCGCGAACAGCTTTCTGTGATCTGCTTTATCCGCTTCGTGGGAGTTCGGGTTTCCGTTGCCCACACCTATGACACTGCCGCCGCTTACGGAAAAATAAACCGCGTTATCGGCATTGTATACGAAATGCCCGTCCTTATCAAGCGCTCTTACATTCACGCATACCGCATCATTTTCATGCGCTGTTTCCATGCCGGACGAAATTTCAAGCGACGCGACGCCGCCGCAGGTGTAAACGTTGTCCTCGGCTTTTCCGTCCGCCGAACGCGCCGTAAGCCTGCCCGCTTCAAATACAGTGTCAAATTCCGCATAGTTTTCATCATCGACCGTAACAGTACCGAGAATTTTGCCGTTGACAAGTATTTCAAGCTCCCGGCAATTTGAGAATATACGGAGCTTTACCGCTTCGCCCTCGCTGTAATTCCAGTGCGAAACGATATGCACAACAGGCTCGCCGCTCCAGTAGGACTTGTTGAGATAATAGGCTGATTTTCTGAAACCGCAGGTATCCATTATGCCGAACTGCGTCGATATTGAAGGATATGCGAACGGCGTAGGCTCGCCGCGGTAGTCAAAGCCTGTCCAGACAAAATACCCGGCAATATTTTCCCGATCACGGATCTGCTTCCAGCCGTCACGGTAGGTGCTGCCCCATGGCGCCGCCTCACTGTCAAACATATCTATCACGTTTTTGTCATAGTCCGTTTTATAGCAGCCCCTTGTCATAAACGCGCTGCAGTTTTCGCTGCCCGTAACCGGGAGCCGCGGGAACTTGCTGTGAAACTCGTCATACATATGCGTCTGATAATTGATGCCTGTAAAATCACAGACGTCATACGCGCCCTCTGTTGAAAGCAGCCCGTTGTTGTTCGCGCCTACGGTAAAACGGGTCCCGTCATATTTTTCGACCTCATTGCGCAGTCTTTCCGCAAGCTTTCTGCCCGTGAAGCTGCCCTGCAGAGGCTCCTCGTTATAGAGCGAATACATGACCACGCTCGGATGGTTTCTGTCTCTCATAACAAGATCGCGGATCTGTTTAAGCCCGTCCGTTGCGGCTGTGTTATACTGGCGGTTCTCGTCCATGACGAGCATACCGTATTTGTCGCAGGCGTCAATAACGGCCTTTGACGCCATTCCGTGCGCCGCGCGGTAAGCGTTTGCGCCCATCTCCTTTAGCAGCTTGATCCGGTACTCGTTTACGTCGTCGGGGACCGCGACGCCGATTCCGGCGTGATCCTGATGGTTGCAGACGCCGAGCAGCTTAACCTGTCTGCCGTTGAGGAAAAAGCCTTTATCGGCGTCTATCGCGATAGTTCTGAAGCCTATATTTATTTCCTCGGCGTCAATTACGGCGCCGTTCATTTTAAGCTCGGCGGCGGCTCTGTACATATTCGGATCGTCTATATCCCACAGCTTGGGACTATATGTAAGAAAGCTCATTTCACATTTTTCCGTGCAGCCCGGAAAAACCCTGACGCTGCCGCCGCAGTTTCCGATCACATTGCCCGCCTCGTCATAGAGCCTTATATCGATTTCGCAGACCGCATCCGACGACGCTATGTTTTCAACCGATACATGGGCATATACCGTCCATGTCGAAGCGTCCGTTTTGACCGGCTCAAGGAAAATGCCGTTGTGTTCAAAATGGGTGAGGCGCTTTTTATAGAGGTTCACATGACGGTAGATGCCCGCGCCCTCATACCACCAGCCCTCGATCAGGTCGGCGTTTACATATACAACAAGGTCGTTTACGCTGTCGCCGTAGAGCGCCATATCCGTCGCGTCAAGCGCAAAGGAGTTATAGCCGCTGAAATTTCTGCCGATAACGGAGCCGTTAAGATAAACTATACATTCTCCCGTTACCCCTTCAAATTCAATTAATATCTGCTTGCCGCGGTCAGCCTCGTCAAGCTTGAACCGCTTTGAGTAGTATGCCTTGCCGCGCTTTTTATAGCCTGTCGCAGGACCGTAGCGCTCGTCAAATTCATTCGCGACCGCAAAGTCGTGAGGGAGATCGACCGTTTCCCACGAGCTTTTGTCGTAGTCGGGGCTGGCTGCGCCGAGCCGTCCTCCCGCCTTTGCCGCCATATAGGTCACGGTGTGAGTGTTTGCAAACGGGATCGGTATATCTCCGTTATGGAACTTCCATTCCTTGTCAAGACTGAATTTATTCATGTTGGATACCCCTTCCTTTTTATCTGTAAATGCGGATCCCTCTGTTAGGGCAGAATATACTCTTCCAGAATTCCGGCGTGAGCAGCATGAGCATGGGATAAAGCTCCAGACGGCCCGCAAGCATATCAAATATCATGATGTATTTTGAAAAGCCCGAAAATGCCGAAAAGCTTTCCGTAGGCCCCGCCTGGCTCAGTCCGGGACCTATATTGTTGATCGTAGCCGCAACCGCTGTGAAGGTTGTGGTAAAATCAAAATTATCTGTTGAAACAAGCAGCACTGACGCGACAAAGGTGAAAATATACGCCATGATGAAAACATTTGTCGAGCGTATCGTTTCATGGGCGACAGGCTTGCGCTCGTTTTTTATGAGGACAACTCTTTGCGGATGGAAGAAGAGCGTCATCTCTTTTTTTACCGTTTTAAACAGGATAGAAACCCTTGATACCTTGATGCCGCCGCCTGTGCTGCCGGCGCACGCGCCTACGAACATAAGCGCCACAAGCAGCAGATTTGCCGTCTGCGGCCAGAGGTTATCATAGTCGATAGTGGAAAACCCCGTTGTTGTTATAATAGAGGAAACCTGAAAATAGGTATGTCTCAGCTTTTCCGCAAAGCTCATATCGGACAGGCAGCCGCTGCTGATTATCGAAAGCATTATGAAGGCGCAGGCGGCGATTATAATAAGTATATAATTTATGACCTCTTCAAAGGAAAACGCCGCCTTAAAGCTTCTGCATAAAAGGAGAAAATAGAAACCGAAGTTTATGCCGAAAAGCATCATAAAGACCGCGACGATCCATTGCACTGCCGCCGAATAGCCCGCCATGCTGTCAGCCTTTATGCCGAAGCCTCCCGTGCCCGCCGTTCCGACCGCTGTCGTCAAAGCGTCAAATACGGGCATCTTTGCAAAGACGAGAAACGCAAATTCCAGCGCGGTAAGCGCGAAATATATCGCATAGAGCACAAACGCCGTCTGCCGCACCTTAGGCAGCAGCTTATCCACCGACGGCCCGGGGCTTTCCGCCTTCATGATATTCATATGCGATCCGCCCGTTATAGGGATAAGCGCGAGCAGGAATACAAGCACGCCCATGCCGCCTATCCAGTGGGTGAAGCTGCGCCAGAACAGCGAGGTATGTGAAAGCGCCTCAACATCATCAAGTATGCTTGCGCCGGTCGTGGTAAAGCCCGACACTGTTTCAAACAACGCATCGGTAAAGTCAGGTATATCGCCGTTTATTACAAACGGCAGACAGCCGAAAATACTCAGAGTTATCCATGAAAGCGCCGTTACGGCAAAGCCCTCCTTTGCAAAAAAATTCATGCGCTTCGGCTTCTTTATCACAATAAGAGCGCCGAGCAGCATACATATGACCGCGATAAAAAGAAACGGGGTCCCCTGAGGCTCTCTGTATATCAGGGATACGGCAAAGGGGAGAAGCATAAATGCGCCCTCAATGTTCAGTATCCATCCGAGTATGTAAAATACCGACTTGAAATTCACAGTAAAAACTTCCTTTCCTTGCTTTATGCGAGAATGTCGCGGATATTGTCAAAGCCGGAATGCGTTGTGACAATGATCACGGAATCCTCCCGTTTTATACAGTCCGTGCCGCTGGGGATAAAGGATTTTCCGTTACGGATGATCGAGGCTACGAGAAGATTGTCTTTAAGACGGAGATCCCTGAGCGGAACATTGGTATATTCCGCGTCGGTTTCGATTTTAAACTCAATTGCCTCAACCCTGTCGTCAAACAGGCGGTAAAGCGTTTCAATGTTGCTGCCTATTGAATTTTTCTTGGCTCTTACATAGGTTCTTATCGTTTCCGCCGTCATATAACGCGGATATACGATGCTTCCAAGCTCAAGCGCGTTGATAACTCCCGAAAAGTTTATGTGATTGACCTTAGTGATGACCTTTACATCCGGGTTTGCGCGGAGCGCGTAGAGGGAAAGAAGTATATTTTCCTCGTCAATTCCCGTAAGCGGTATGACCGCGCCGAGCTGCTCGATATCCTCCTGCAGCAGGAGCGTTTCATCCGTTCCGTCCCCGTTTACGATCACCGCGCTCGGCGGCAGCAGCTCGCTCAGCTCCTGGCATCGCGCGAGATTTAATTCTATGATCTTGACCGAGATCCCCGAGCTGCAAAGATACTTTGCAAGATAATATGAGGTCTTGCCCCCGCCTATTATCATAGCGGAGCCGACCCTGCGGCTGTTCATTTTTATTTTTCTGAAAAATCTGTAGGCGTTACGGGGAGGCGCGATAATTGAAACGATATCCCCCGATACAAGACTGAACCGGCCGTTAGGGATCATAACCTCATCGCCGCGCTCCACAACGCATACAAGCACGTCAAAACCGTCTCTGCCCTGAAAGTCCATAAGCCGCATACCGTCAAGACAGCTGCCTTCGGGGATCTTGAAGCGTATCATGTCCACAGACCCCCTTGCGAACGCGTTTACGGACAGCGCGTAAGGGAAGTGTAGTATCCTGTTGATCTCCCTTGCCGCCTCAAGCTCAGGGTTAAGGATCATGGTTATGCCGAGCTTGTCGCGCAGATAGCTCAGCTCATCGGTATAGTCAGGGTTGCGGACGCGGGCAATGGACGCGCAGTTGCCGACCTTCTTTGCAAGAGTGCAGCAGAGAAGGTTCAGCTCGTCGGAATCCGTTACGGCTATGATTAGATCGGCATTCTCAATGCCGGCCTCTATAAGCGTGCCGTAGCTCGACCCGTTCCCCGTAATCCCCATAATGTCATACATTGTTGAAAGGCGGTTTACTCGTTCGGCATTCTTATCCACTATTGTGATGTTGTTTCCCTCCGCGGTCAGCCTGTCGGCAAGCGTTGCGCCGATTTTTCCGGCGCCGACAATGATTATGCGGAGCGCCTTTTCTTTGTTAGGTATCAGTTTGTTAAGTATAGCCATTGTGAAACCCTCCTTACAATGTATTGTAACATATATAAGAGAAAATTTCAATAGTTTTATTATTGTCAATGAGCAGTATCCTCGTCCTTTACAAGGAAACCGATCCTGTCAAGCTCTCTGCACACCCTGTCAAGCGCCGCCTCGCTTTCGGCGGCTATTGTGTGATAGTGGTATTCGTTTGTAACCTTTTTGAGCGGGCTGGAACGCCCGTTTCTGAGACTGTTTATATATTCCGTAATATCCTGATACGTCCTTATGTTAAGCTCGCCCTCGATTTTTCCGTATATTTTGTGCCATACAAAAACATCCAGAATAATACCGCCCGCGTCTACTATTGTCTGAAGCTCCTGCCGGATCTCGTCATCATTGTGGACGACCTTGAAAACACGTTCCGGCATCGGGACACGATGGAGCATATAGCCTTTGGTGGTAGCTATTATGTCATTTCCCTGCGCTTTGAGCGCGGCAATGTCCTTCACGATGATCTGGCGGCTTACTCCGAACTCCTGTGAAAGTCTGCTGCCGGAAACCGGTGATGAGCTGTGTGAAATTCTTTCAAGGATCGCTTCCGCTCTTTCACTTGCGCTCATGTCCAGCGCCCCTTCAGTCTGCAGGATGGAGGTTTTTGAGCGACAAATCAAGTATGGGTGCGCTGTGTGTGATAGCCCCGCTTGAAATGTAGTCTACTCCGAGGTCAGTGAGCGCCGCGACATTTTCCTTTGTGACGTTGCCGCTGCACTCCGTCTCCGCTCTGCCGCCTATAACGGCGATCGCCTCCTTCATTTCCTCATGGGTCATGTTGTCAAGCATGATTATGTCCGCGCCCGCCTCAACAGCCTTGCGCACCATGTCAATATTTTCAGCCTCGATCTCGATTTTTCTTACAAACGGGGCGTATTCTTTCGCCATTTTAACGGCTGCAGTTACGCTGCCCGCTGCTCCGATATGATTATCCTTTAAAAGAATACCGTCCGAGAGGTTATAGCGGTGGTTGAAGCCGCCGCCGGCTTTAACCGCATACTTTTCAAATATTCTCATGTTGGGGGTCGTTTTTCTCGTGTCAAGCAGCTTTGTCCCTGTGCCTTCAAGCAGCTTTGCCGTTTCATGCGTATAGGTCGCTATTCCCGACATACGCTGTAAGTAGTTGAGCGCGGTTCTTTCCCCGGAAAGGAGAACGCGGATATCTCCTATGACCGCTCCGAGCTTTTGCCCGTCTGCGATCTTCTCTCCGTCCCTGACGCTGATCTCAAATTCCGTTGACGGGTCAAGGAGCGTAAATACCCTTTTGAAAACCTCTATGCCCGCAAGAATGCCGTCCTGCTTGGCAATCAGGTCAACGGAGCCTTTTTTGTATTCGCGCATAACCGCGTTGGTCGTAACGTCCTCGCTTGAAATATCTTCCTTTAACGCGCCGAGGATAAGCTCGTCGGCGTTCAGCATCATTGTGATCTCATTCATGTTCCTTCTGTTTCCTTTCTATAGCGTCTCTTACTATTTTTATGTAGTCCCTATCGCAGCCGCGATAGCTCATAATATCAATTTCGGGGGCGACGGTTTCATAGCTGTCATATTCCTCTGCGATCCTGCGCGCCGCTCTCTTTGCGAATACAAGGCTTTCAAGCAGAGAGTTGCTTGCAAGGCGGTTTTTGCCGTGAACGCCGTTGCAGGCGGTTTCGCCTACGGCGTAGAGGTTGTCCATTGTGGTTTTTGAGTATTTGTCGACCTTTATTCCGCCCATAAAGTAATGCTGCGCCGGGACAACCGGAATGCATTCCTTTGTGACGTCGTAGCCCTCTTCAAGACAGCGGCTGTATATGTTCGGGAAGTGGGTGAGGATAGCGTCCTTAGGTATAGGCGCCATCGAAAGCCATACATAGGGCTTGTTATCCTTCTCCATCTGCTTCCATATAGCCTTTGATACCACATCCCGCGGCTGCAGCTCATCGGTAAAGCGCCGCATATCAGCGTTGAGAAGGTGCGCGCCTTCTCCGCGCACCGACTCCGTGATAAGAAATCGTCTGCCCTTGCGCTTTGAGTAGAGCGTTGTAGGATGTATCTGAACATAGTCGATGTTTTCAAGCTCGATGCCGTGCTTCATTGCTATAGCGAGCGAGTCGGCGGTCAGATGCGGGTAGTTTGTGCTGTTGTGATACAGTCCGCCTATGCCGCCGGTTGCAAGCACCGTGAATTTTGCGTCGATTTCCGCCATTGCGCCGTCGCTGTACTGCGCCGCGATCCCCGCGCAGCGTCCTCCGGCTTCGATTATATCCACCATTCTCAGCTGTTCGATTATTCTGATATTTTTTCTTTTGCGTACCTCGGCAATCAGCTTCGAGGTTATCTCCTTGCCAGTTATGTCCTCATGGTAGCAGATTCTCGGGGCGGAATGGGCGCCCTCCTTTGTAAATCTGAGCGTTCCGTCCTCATTTTTTTCAAAGTCCACGCCGAAGCCGAGCAGGTCGCCTATGACCTCCTGCGAGGAGCGGAGCATTATATCCACGGATTCTTTTTTATTCTCATAATGTCCGGCGCGCATTGTGTCCTCGAAATACGGCTCATAGTCCGCCTCGTCACGCAGCATACATATGCCGCCCTGGGCGAGGAAGGAGTCGCTTTCGTCAACCGCCGCCTTGGTTATAAGGAGAATGTCCTTATCGGCGGGGAGGTTAAGTGCGCAGTAAAGACCCGAAACTCCTGTTCCGACAATGACAATGTCAGCTGTTATTTTCATTAATACCACCTTATTCTTTTGCTTTGTATTATAAACATATGAGTAACAGCATTATACATCAAATGTTTACAGCTGTCAATACAGGTGTAAACTTTTTGGAGATTTTGTGCATTTTTTATAAAAAACGGGATCTGTATTTGTGGGTTTTGGGAAAGGTTTAAGAGCTGCGGGCATAAAAAATTTGTGTGAATATTGACATTGAATAGTTTGTGTGTTAAAATAACGTAGGGGTGTATCTGATAAAAATAACAGGAGGATACACATGAACATAGCAAACAATCTTAAGGCAATTGAAGGGATAAAAAGTGATATTTTATCCGAGGTTGCCAATCTTTACAGAACGCTTGCGGATTATGACGAGCTTGCCGATTACGGATCTGTTGAAAGCTCTATTTCAACGATTGTCGCCATGGATTATATACTGGCAAGGCATCTCGGAATAACCTTCGGGACGTTGGATGCGAGAGTCTGCGAGCTGCTTTCGATCGCCGAGGAAAACGGACATTCGCTGGAAAATGAATACAAGGATATGTCCGAGCTTAAGAAATACATAAGACAAAGGACATAAACAACGGCAGACAAACTCGTATACGGAGGAAACTATGAAAAAAGCATATTCACATGCTATGCGCAAATATATGATCGCCGCAATTACCGCGTCCGTCATTCTGATATTATGCGCGGCAATTCTTGGCCGGCAGAGGAATTATATCCTTGCCGGTGTACAGGGCGCGGCAGGACTGGGTGTTATCGCCGTTGTGCTGTTTCTGGGGAAAAAGCGCAGGGAGATGATCGCAAAGTACATTCACAAAATACTTGAGGATGACGACGGCATTTTGGAAAACGCGATCATAAGCGTTCCGATACCCATGGTGATATGCGGCATCGACGGAACAATACGCTGGTATAACGAAATGTTTGCCGGTATCTTCGGGAACAGCAGTCTGCATTATGAGGTGCTTGACGACTGTATCCCCAAGCTGAAGTGGTCGGAGGTGCTGAAATATCCGGGCGGCAGGACCTTTGAAACCGTTATGGACGGCAATACCTATTCCGTGTACTGGAATATGGTCAAGGACAAAATGGGAGCCAATAAGCTCGGCGACCATTATTCCGTGTTCTTTTATCTTGTTGACGTTACGCGCATTAAGCGTGTCGAGGAAAATTACCGCAACGAGCGCGTGGATATTGCGCTGATCAACGTTGACAACTATGATGAATTTGCTCAGAAATCCGATGATGATCTTGTTGAGACTACGTCCGGCAAGATACGCGCGGCTGTCGCCGCATGGGCAAAGAGCGCGGACGCGGTTCTTAAAAAGACCGACAGGGACCGTTATTTTATGGTCTTTGAGCATCAGTATCTCGATAAGTATATAAGCGGCAACTTCAAAATAGTCGAGAATGTAAGGCTTATTGCGCAGGAGGTGAAGTTCCCGCTTTCGGTCAGCATCGGCATAGGTACCGGAGGAAATATCGGGGAGAACGAAACAAGCGCGAGGAACGCCCTTGACCTTGCTCTCGGCCGCGGCGGCGGTCAGGTATGCGTTAAGGACGACACGCAGTTTAAATTCTACGGCGGCAGAAACGGCGAGTATGAAAGAAGCTCCCGCGTTAAGGCAAGAGCCGTGGCGTCGGCTTTGCGCGACTTTATCGCGGGCAGTGATCATGTTATTTTTATGGGACACAAGGGCGCGGATTTCGACTGCTTCGGAGCCGCCGTAGGCTTGCAGAGAGCGGTAAGAAGTCTCGGGAAAACCCCTTTTATTATCCATGAGCGTTTCGCGCCGGCGGTTGACAGTATGTATAATATGCTTAAATCAGAGCCTGAATACAACGGTATGTTTATAGACGAGGATGAAATTCTTGAGGAGGTAACAAAGGATACTCTGCTTGTTGTGCTTGACACGCACCGCCCGTCAATGCTCCCGTGCAAAAAACTCCTTGAAAGGATAAGCAAGGTGGTGCTTATCGACCATCACAGGAGATCAACGGAATTTATAAGTCCATGCTCGCTCGTTTACCATGAGCCGTACGCTTCTTCCACCTGTGAAATGGCTACGGAGCTTATAGAGTATATGGGAATAGGCGGAGCGATAACCAAGCAGGAGGCGCAGTGTCTTTACACCGGCATCATTATGGATACCAAGAATTTTATGCTTAAAACGGGCGCAAGAACCTTTGAGGCCGCGTCGTACCTCAGAAAAATGGGACTTGACACGGTTGCGGTACGCAGAATGTTCTGCACAACAAAGGAGGATTACTCGCTAAAGGCCGAGATCGTCAATTCATCGGCTATGATCGCCGAAAATATCGCGATAGGCAAGACCTACAGGTCACATAGGAATATAAGAATGGTTGCGTCGCAGGCTGCCGACGAAATGCTTAACCTCAATAACGTGATGGCGTCGGTGGTTGTTTATCCGGCGGAGGGGGGCGCGAGCTTCAGCGCGAGGTCTGTAGGCTCAATAAATGTCCAGCTTATCATGGAAAAGCTCGGCGGCGGCGGTCATGCTACCGTTTCCGGCGCATATATCAAGGGTATCGGCGTGGATGAAGGCGTTAAAAGAGCGGGCGCGGCGATAAGGTCGTATCTCGCGGACATTAAAGAATAGAAAATACAGAGGGAACGCGGACGGTCACAGCCCGAGTTCCTAAGAAGAAGGAGAGGAATACAATGCAGGTTATTTTAACTCAGGACGTAAAGGGTCAGGGCAAAAAGGGTCAGTTGATCAAGGTTTCCGACGGCTATGCCAGGAACTATCTTTTTCCGAAGGGTCTTGCGCAGGAAGCTACAAAGGAAAATATAAACGTTCTCAAGGGTAAGCGCGAGTCGCTTGAATACAAGCTAAAGACGGAAAAGGAGGAGGCTGAGCGGATCGCCGCAAAATTTGAGGAGATCAAGGTCGTTATCAAGGCCAAGGCGGGAGACAACGGCAAGCTCTTCGGCTCCGTGACAACAAAGGATATTGCTCAGGCGCTTACAGAGCAGCATCACATAAAGCTCGATAAGAAAAAATTTGTTCTGTCGGACGGAATAAAGGTTCTCGGCGTTTCAAATGTAAAGGTTAAGCTTTATTCCGGTGTTACCGGCGAGCTTAAGGTTGAAGTAGTTAAGCAATGATGGAGGATTTTAACGAAAGCCGTGCGCGGGAGCCGCGGGGCGAAGGTATGCCTTTGGACGCGCTCGATTCAAGGCTTGTCGCCGAGCGTGATCTGCCCTTCAATATGGAGGCGGAGCAGGCTGTCCTGGGCAGCGCGCTGAGCGACTCGTCAAGCCTGAGCGACGCCGCGGAGATTCTAAAGCCCTCGGACTTTTATTTTACCGCCAACAAATTCATTTTCCAGGCGATAATGGATTTGTTTAACGATAATAAGGATATTGACTTTGTAACGGTATCGGAGCAGCTGAAGGTCAACGGAAAGCTTGAGGCTGTCGGCGGGATAGATTATCTGAAAAATATTTCGTCAAGCGTGCCCACGACCCAGCATGTGAAGTATTATTCCGAAATCATCAAGGGCAAAGCCGTTGTGCGCCGGCTTATAGAGAGCGCGTCGTCAATTACAAAGATGGCATACAGCGAGGAGGATCCTCTGGCGGTGCTTTTGGAACGCTCCGAGCAGCTTATTTTTGACGTATCGGCGTCAAGACAGTCAAACGACCTTGTCCATATAAGCGAAATACTGCAGACAAGCTATGATACAATTGCGAAGAACGCCGGTAATGACGGCGGCATAACGGGTCTTGACACGGGCTTTGCGGAGCTGAACAGGCGCTGCGGCGGCTTCCACGGCGGCGAGCTGATTATCATTGCCGGAAGACCGGGTATGGGCAAGTCGACCTTTGCGGTCAATATTGCGGAATATATGTGTATTCACGGCGGAAAGACCGTCGCGATCTTCAATCTCGAAATGCCTAAGGAGCAGATCGTAAACAGAATACTCTGCTCACAGGCTCTTGTAAATAACGCAAAGATCCGTAACGGCACTATGGAAATGGACGACTGGGAAAAGATATGCGATGTGGCGGACACTATAGCGAAGGCGCCGATGTATATTGATGACAGCGCTTCCATCACGGTATCTCAGATACGCGCAAAGTGCAGACGGCTTAAGCAGACCGGGGATCTGCAGATGGTCATAATCGACTATTTGCAGCTTATGCAGGGCAGCGGCAGGTCGGATAACCGTCAGCAGGAGATCTCGGAGATCTCAAGATCGCTGAAGGTGCTTGCAAAGGAGCTGGATATTCCCGTTGTTGCGCTTTCGCAGCTGAAAAGAGAAAGCGAAACTCAGAAGGGCAAGCGTCCTATACTTTCGGATCTGCGTGAATCCGGCGCGATCGAGCAGGACGCCGATATGGTCATGTTCCTGTTCAGAAACTACTATTACAGCAAGGATCCGGAGGAAAAGAACCTTGCGGAGTGTATAATAGCAAAGAACCGTAACGGTGAAACGGATACATTTCCTCTCGGTTTCAAGGGCGAATTTACAAAATTTCAGAATATTGAGTACAGGACTGAGGAGGGGTAGGATCACCTTTCTCAGTCTTTGTTTTTAAAACATGGAGGAGCTATGATAAAAGCGGTAGAAAAAACAATGCTGGAGCATGATATGATGCCGGATAAGTCCGTGCTTGTGGGACTGAGCGGCGGGGCGGACAGCGCGGCGCTTACGCATATCCTGTGCGTCCTTTCGGAGAAATACGGGTTTAAGGTCTGCGCGGCGCATATTAATCACGGTCTAAGGGGAGATACGGCGGAGCGCGATGAAAAATTTTCCGCAGACCTTGCGGACAGGCTCGGTATTGAGTTTTTCTGTCTTCACGCCGCAGTGCGCGAGGAGGCGGAAAGACGCGGCATAAGCGAGGAGCTGGCGGGGCGCGGGGTGCGCTACGGATTTTTTGACGAGCTTATGAGGACGCGCGGCATAGAATGTACCGCGACGGCGCATCATAAGAATGATAACGCCGAAACGATACTGATGAATTTTATGCGCGGCAGCGGGATAAAGGGGCTGTGCGGAATACCGTATAAAAGAGACAGGTTCATCCGTCCGCTGCTTGACGTGACGCGGGAGGAAACAGAAAGCTACTGCCGCGAAAACAATATTGATTACGTTACGGATGAAACAAATCTGGAAACGGTATATACGAGGAACAAGATACGGCATATAATTCTGCCGGAGATCGAAAGGAATATAAATCCGTCGTTTGTTGACACGGTCACGAAGAATGCCGCGGTGCTTTCAGCGGATGATGATTTTCTGGCGGGCGAGGCGGACAAGGCGTACAGGGAGCTTGTAAGGGATAATTCAATAGAAACAAAGGCTCTCTCCGATCTGCATCCCGCGGTTTCAACAAGGGTTATAAGAAAAATGCTTGACGGTATGTGCGGCGGAGAGGATGTTTCTTCCACGGTTGTTTCCGCTGTGCTAACGCTTGCAAAAAAGCGCCGGACAGGCTCGCGCACGGATATTGCGAGGGGAGTATACGCGGCCGTGGAGTACGGCAGACTGTATCTCAGACGAGAGAAGGCGGAGGCGGTAAGCTTTGAATATGAGCTTGATATAGGAGAGAGCAGATATATACCCGAAATGGGCTGCACGGTCCATATTGAAAGAGCGGAGGAGCGGCGGAAGGACGGCTGGGAATATTTCGGACTGCCTCGCGCGGGCTGCAGGATACGCGTGCGCAGCAGACGGGCCGGCGATAAATTTATGCCGTTCGGAATGAACGGAATGAAGAAGGTCGGGGAGTTTATGATAAACGAGAAAATACCAAGGGATAAGCGCGGCAGCGTCGGAATTGTGACATTTGACGAAGAAATTGCATGGATAGCGGGTTTCAGGCGCGATGAGAGGTTTAAATTTCACAAAAACGGTATAAAAATCAGATTGGAGTATTGAATTTATCTGAAAAATGTGATAGAATAAATCCGTATTACCAATCAGGAGGTGGTAGCTTGCGAAAGATTTTGAGAGATTTCGGGGTGTGGATCATCGTACTGCTTATCGTCTATCTGTCATATTCGTTCCTTGTAAGGAATATGAGCAGTCAGCCGGAGGTGCTTTATTCAGACCTGATTTCGTCAATAAAAAATGAACAGGTGGATAAGCTTGTTATATCGGATAAAACTGTGACTGCGGAAATAGAAGGCGTGGTATGCACGATAAAAATTCCTTCGCTTGATATTCTGTACGCGGATGCGGGGGATGATATTGAGGATCAGATGGCGAGGGGAGTGCTCAGCGTTTCCTCAAAGCAGCAGAGGTTCTCGATCGTCGGCTCGATAGATATTATATTCTCGGGCGCGCTTATTATCATACTCATCGTAATGCTTTTAAAACGCGGTAACGGCGGCGGTTTTACAAAGAGCCGCGCAAAGCTTATGATGGAAAGGGGCAAGGTCACATTCAAGGATGTTGCCGGAGCCAAGGAGGAAAAGGCGGAGCTTGAGGAGATCGTGGACTTTCTCCGTGATCCGATCAAGTATACAAAGCTCGGCGCGAAAATTCCGCGGGGTATCCTGCTTGTAGGCTCGCCGGGCAACGGCAAGACCTTGCTGGCAAAGGCTATTGCCGGAGAGGCGAACGTGCCGTTCTTCTCAATAAGCGGCTCGGATTTTGTTGAGCTTTATGTCGGCGTCGGCGCGTCCCGTGTCAGGGATATGTTCGAGCAGGCAAAAAGGAGTAAGCCGTGTATTGTATTCATTGATGAAATTGACGCTGTGGGCCGTAAGCGCGGCGCCGGTATGGGCGGAGGCCATGACGAAAGGGAGCAGACGCTTAACCAGCTCCTTGTGGAAATGGACGGCTTTGCCGATAATGACGGCGTAATAATAATCGCCGCGACGAACCGGCCGGATATACTTGATAAGGCGCTTTTGAGACCGGGTCGTTTTGACCGTCAGGTTGTGGTCGACTATCCCGACGTGAACGGCAGAGAAGAGATCTTAAGAGTTCATTCAAAGAATAAGCCGCTTGCGGCGGATATTGATCTGAGAAAAATTGCAAGGATCACAACAGGATATTCGGGCGCGGATCTGGCAAACCTTATGAATGAGGCCGCTATCCTTGCGGCAAAGAGAAAGCACGAGAATATTGGTAACAGGGATATAGAGGATGCAAATCTCAAGGTCAGCATGGGAGCCGAAAAGAAGTCGAGAGTTCTTACCGATAAGGAAAAGAAGCTTACGGCATATCACGAGGCGGGACACGCGGTTGCCTCGCGGGTCGTGGAGAGAGAGCAGTACAAGGTTTCCGCGATCTCTATTATACCGCGCGGCATGGCGGGCGGCTTTACGATGTATCAGCCCGAAACTGACAATAAAATGTACAATTCACGCGGCGAAATGCTCAATAACATTATCGGGCTTCTCGGCGGGCGTGTCGCGGAGGCGGTCATGCTTGACGACATAAGCACGGGCGCGTCAAACGATATTCAGCGCGCGACCGCGTCGGCAAGAAGCATGGTCGTCAAATACGGCATGAGCGACGAGATAGGCCCCGTGTCCTATGATGACGGCGGAGAGGTGTTCTTGGGCAGAGATTACGGCCACTCAAAGCAGTATTCCGAGCAGACCGCGGCCGCGATTGATGAGGAGGTAAAGAAGATCCTCAAGGCTCAGTATGAAAAGACTGAGAAGATCATAAGGGAGCACAGCGCACAGCTTACAAGGGTTGCGGAGCTTTTGCTTGAAAAGGAAACAATCTCCGGCGAGGAGTTTGAAGAATGCTTTACGGCATCGGAAGGTGGTGAAATATAAATGGCACAGGTTACAAAGGATACGCTTATCGGTGAGGCTCTTATGCTCGATATGAACATTGCCGATATTCTCATGGACGCGGGAATGCACTGCGTAGGCTGCCCGGCGTCACAGGGCGAGTCGATCGAGGAGGCATGTCAGGTTCACGGCATGGAATGTGAAAATTTGGTTAAGGACATTAACGAATACCTCGCAAAGAAGGGTAAGTAAATTAATCTGCAGGGCGCCGCATCTTCGGATGCGGCGTTTTTTATTATATTTAACCGGGAGGAAATGCGGATGAAGATAACGGAGAACAAAATCAAGAAATTCGGAGAGTATTTGGAGAATGAGGAAAAGGCGAGGGCGACGGTGAAAAAGTACGTCCGGGACGCGGCTGCTTTTGCCGCGTGGCTTGACGGGCGTGAGCTAAGGCGGGAGCTTGTTTTGGAGTACAAGGAGGAGCTTAAAGAGAAATACGCGCCGGCAAGCGTGAACGCGGCGATAGCGTCCCTTAACGGTTTTTTTGAATATATCGGGCATAGAGAGCTGCGGCTTAAAAGCCTGAAGCTGCAGAGAAAGATATTTGAGAACGAGGATCGGGAGCTTAAAAGGGAGGAATACGCGCGGCTTCTCAGCGCGGCGGAGCGGTCGGGCGACAGACGGCTCTTTTTTATAATACAGACGATATTTTCAACGGGTATACGCGTGTCGGAGCTGCAATACATCACCGTCGAGACGGTACGGCGGGGAAAGGCGGTTATAGACTGCAAGGGCAAGCTGCGCACTGTGATACTCCAAAAGGCTCTGTGCAAAAAATTAAAGAAATATATCAAGGAAAGGGGAATCAAGGCGGGGCGGATATTTATAACAAGAACCGGCAAACCGGTTGACCGCTCAAACATAGCGAAGGCGATGAAAAAGCTCGCCGAGCTTGCGAAAGTAGCGAAAGAGAAGGTGTTCCCGCACAACCTGCGGCATCTTTTCGCAAGAATATATTATTCGGCGTACAAGGATATTTCAAGGCTTGCCGATATATTGGGGCACGCGAGCGTGAACACGACAAGAATTTATACAAGAGAAAGCGGCGAGGTTCACCGCAGACAGATAGAAATGCTGGAGCTTGTGAGCTGAATACCTTATAATACACATTATTGGGTAAATCCATGCGGCTGACGGGTAAATCTGCGCGGGGTTTAGTCCCTGCGGAATAAAAAAAGCAGCAAAAAAAGACGCAATTACGGCTAATCATGCCCCGAAGCTGAGATTAGTCCTATTTTTGTGCCGAAGTCTATTGGATTTTTTATTCAATTTGCAAGAAACTCGTTGACAAATTAATGGCTCAGTGGTATAATTTGATTGTAATCGGTTGGTAAATGGGATATTTGTACCTCATAATGTGTATAATGAGGTAAACGCACATTCTATCGGTAAATACCTTTTTTAGCG
>CAZOHJ010000017.1:0-57840 GCA_964579875.1 uncultured Lachnospiraceae bacterium
ATTGCCCGAGGAAAATCAAAAACCCATTTATGATTTTTTTAAGCGAGCATTCGATTTTATCAGTTCGCTTATTGTGAGTATCATTTTGATAATACCATGTATTATCATTGCGGCGGTGATATTTATCACCGATCCCGGGAACCCATTCTTTGTGCAGGAAAGGGTGGGCAAGAACGGTGTGCCACTGAAAATTGTGAAATTTAGAAGCATGGTGAAAAATGCGACGGATTTGAAAGAAATTCTTTCCAAAGAAGATTACGAACGATATTTGAAGGAATTCAAATTAGAAAACGATCCGCGCCTACTTCCGCACGGCGTGGGGAACGCGATACGCAAATTGAGCATAGACGAGCTTCCGCAGATAATCTTTAACATTTGTATAAAAGGCGATATGTCGGTTATCGGTCCCAGACCTATCCTGCCGGAGGAGCTTGAAATGAATTATACGCCGGAGCAGCAAAAGCTGCTTACAAGCGTAAAGCCGGGTCTGACCGGCTATTGGCAGGCATACGCGAGAAACAACGTAGGATACGAGAACGGCAAACGGCAAAAAATGGAACTTTATTATGTACATAACAGAGGGATATTGCTGGATATAAAGATTCTGTTTCAGTCCGTGGTTGCGGTAGCCGGGCGTAATGGAGCGCAGTAATACATATAAGGGGAAAATGACGTGAAAGAACCAATCAGGGTAGCTCAGGTTATGGGCAAAATGGAAAACGGTGGTGTGGAGTCTGTAATAATGAATTATTACAGACATATTGACAGATCAAAAATTCAATTTGACTTTTTTGTTGACAGAGATTCGTCAATCCCTCAAAAAAATGAAATCGAATCATTGGGAGGTAAAATATATCTTGTTCCGCCATATCAGAAAGTAAATGCGTATATCACGGAGCTTATCCGATTATTGAAAGACAATAAATACAAAATTGTACATTCAAATTTAAATACTTTGAGTGTGTTTCCGCTGTACGCCGCAAAAAAAGTAGGGGTGCCGATACGTATCGCGCATAATCATTCAACAGCCGGTAAGGGCGAGACAAAAAAGAATATTATGAAATATATGCTGCGGTCGCTGGCAAAGGTGAATGCAACACATTATGCGGCTTGTTCAAAATATGCCGGGGAATGGCTGTTTGGGAAAAAGTCAATGGAGAAAGGCGAGGTAACCGTTTTCAACAATGCCATAGATTTGGACAAGTTCAAATATGATGAAGCTGTTAGGCATGAGGTAAGAAAAGAACTTGGCATTGATGATAAATTTGTTATAGGCCATGTAGGGAGATTCTGTTATCAGAAAAACCATGAGTTTCTTATTAAAATATTTGATAAGATACATGAACGGGATAAAGGAGCGGTACTTATGCTGATAGGAACGGGAAATCTTGTTGCGGATGTAAAGAAGCAGGTTGAGGATTTGGGACTAACAGATTGTGTAATATTTCTGGGAAACCGTTTTGATTGTGACAGACTGTATAAGGCAATGGATGTATTTGTGCTTCCTTCACGTTATGAAGGGCTGCCGGTAGTAGGCGTTGAGGCTCAGGCTTCAGGTGTTCCGTGCATTCTTTCCACAGCAATGACCAAAGAGACAAAAATGCTTGATAACACGATGATGCTTGGGTTGGATAAATCCGCGGAGATCTGGGCAGATAAAGCCTTGACATACAAGACCTATCCTAAAAGAGATATATCCGATGAAATAAAGAATAAAGGTTATGACATAATCACGGAAAGCGTGAAAATGGAGAAGTATTATGAAGATGTGTTCATGCTATGAATCGGCGGGATTATCTGAAAAAGACAACCGGATTCACAAAATCGCAATCAGTCTGCTCAGGTTTGTGTTATGCGATGAAAAAGCTATATTGCCAAACTCCGTAAACTATGAGGAGCTTTTTCAGTTTTCCAAAAGTCATGGTGTGGAGAATATGATTTATGTCGGATTGCGTGATTTAAAGGCTGACGTCCCTCAGGAAATTATGGGAAAGTTCAAGCGAGCCTATGAAATGCAGATCATGGTTGAGGCTACGCAGGCATTGGAGCTTGAAGCTATCGGTGAAGCCTTTGAAGAAGCCGGAATAGATTATGTACCGCTTAAAGGCAGCGTTATAAAGTATTTATATCCTATGCCGGATTACAGAAAGTCCGGTGATATAGATATACTGATAAAACCGAAGGACAAGAAAGCTGTGCATGAAATAATGAAGGAAAACGGCTATGCCATAGACGTTGAGGACGAATTTGAACTGCATGAAGGTTACAGAAAACCGCCGTTCATACTGGTTGAAATCCATGACAGGCTGGTCGAGAAGGATAATAGATCATACGGCTTTTTGTCAGAGATATGGGATTTTGTGACATTAAAAGAAAATACAAAGCATCTTTATGTTATGAGCTATGAGGGACTGTATACTTTTACGATTGCACATTTATGCAAGCATATAAGAAACGGCGGCGCGGGTATTAAATTTATTGCGGATATTTATGTGCTGCAAAATTCTCAAATGCAAAAGGATGAAAAAAGGCTGTGCAATATGCTTGCAAAAGCTAGACTGACGGAATTTGATTCATTAGCAAATGAAGTGGTAAAAAAATGGTTTAGGCACGCTGATATCGTGAGCAGAGAAGCAGCTGTTTTGGAAAAATATATCATTAACAGCGGAAGCTTTGGCAGCGCGTATCAGAAAAAGCTGATTCGTGACAGCTCCGCGTTTGAAGAAGATACCGGAGTTACAGGCTATAAAATAAAACAGGTACTAACAAGCATATTTCCCAATCGGCGAGATATGAAAAAGCAATATCCGTTTGTGAGAAAATGTATATTATTACTGCCTGTGGCATGGATTTTGAGAGCCGTCAGACTGGTCACAAAAGATAAATATAAAATCGCGGATAAAATGTCAGTTGATGAAAAATCAAAAGAATTAAGCGGTTTATGGGAAACCGTAAAATAACATATCATTATGCATATCGTGCAGGAGGATTTAATGGGTTCGTTAATAAGCGTGGTAATACCGATATACAAGATTGAAAAGTACATAAAACAATGTGTGAACAGTGTATTAAATCAGAAATATAAGAATATTGAGGTTATTCTGGTAGATGACGGCTCTACTGATAAATCCGGGGAAATATGTGATGGCTATGGAAAAACAGATTCAAGGATCAAAGTTGTCCATAAGGAAAACGGCGGCTTATCAAGCGCAAGAAACGCCGGTCTTGATATTGCAAACGGGGAATACATAGCATTTATAGACGGAGACGATTATTTTATAGATGAGAATTGCTTTAATGATATAGCAGAACAGATTAAAATAAGTAATCCTGATATTGTGCTCATTCCGATGATAAAGTATTATGAAGACATAAATAAGTATGTGTACAGGGACAAAAAATACTCCAGCGAAATGATTAGAAACAAAAATAAGGATGAAGCCTTAAGCTACGCACTGAAACATGATTTTTTTAAAGCGTGCGCGTGCGATAAAATAGTGAAAAGTGCTTTGATTAAAAAAAATAATATCAGATTCCCGGAAGGAAGATTTAGTGAGGACATTGACTGGACTGCCAATCTGCTGAAAAACGCGGTTTCGTTTGATTGTGTTGAACGACCATTGTATGTTTATCGGCAGAGAAATGCTTCAATAACTCAAAATTTAAGCTATAAAAATGTGATTGATATATATGTTCAGATTGTAAAATGGCTGCCTTATGCTGTTGAAAACGGTGATAATATCATGAAGGGATATTTGGCACATAATTATGTGATGTTGCTGGAGACTTATGGTAAAGTTAGCGATAAAAAGAAAAAGAGTCTGAAAAAACTGATAATCGGACTGTCCTGCTTGCTAAATTATGACTACAGCATCAATGTAAAAAAGGTAAAATATGTGTATAAAATCCTAGGAATTAATTTGACTTTATTAATTTTAAGGGTCTATCGTGGATAGAAATATATTTACACTTATCATAGGTAAAGAGATATTGCATTAATGAGAGGGAGAATAAGAAGTGTTATACTTGCTGGTATTTGCAGCATCATGTTTATTGATAAATTGTGCAGAAGTTTCAGAAAGAAGAACCAAAAATAAACCGGCATATTGGTTTTTGGTGGGTATTTCTCTTTTGTTGACAGCAGCTATGGCTGGTCTAAGAGATTATACTGTAGGTGCGGATGTATTAACATATGGAAACGGAACATTTTATGCGGCATTAAGGAATCATAGCCTCATATCATGTCTTGATCGTATAGATCTGGAGGATGGTTATGTTGCGATTAATTATTTTATAAGCCGATTTACCGACAATCTTCACTGGTTCTATTTTATTATAGCACTTTTAATGAATATATTTGTATTTGCCGCATTGCATAGATATAAAAAAAATAATGCATTTAGTGAAGCACTGGGAATGTTTATCTATTATTGCACATTTTACAATCAAAGTCTAAACATATTAAGACAAAGTCTCGCGGTGGCAATCTTTTTTTTAGCGATCAGCTATATGTTTGAGAAGAAATATATAAAATATACCATACTATGTATTGCAGCGGCATTATTTCATATATCAGCGATTATATGCATACTGTTTCTGCCGATATATGTTCTGATAAAAAAATATCCGACATTGAAAATGTCTATTTTAATAATTGCGGGAAGTGCAACAGTTGTTGCTATGTATGCTGTGATCAGTGAGTGGATGATAGATAAAGGTATTTTTCCGGAAAAGTATATAAGATACATTGGTGACCAAAGGGAATTTGCATTTAAATGGGATTCCCTGATTGTAAGGTTGCCTATCCTGCTGTTTGGTAAGTATACCTTCAAACAATTCAAAAAAACAAATTATATAAATATTTTCCTGACACTCATGATAATTTTGGAAATAGTGTTTATGCAATTGGCTGTATTCGTCGAGTATGCTTCGCGTATTAGCATATATGTAATGGCATTCAGAGCCTTTTTGCTTGTAAATATGATTTTGACAACTTATAAAGAGAATAAAAACCATATAGATTACGGGTTTGCGCTTATTGTGATTTTGTATGTAATTGTTGTTTGGTTCTGTTCGGTTATTATACAAAATAATAATTTTACATACCCATACACTTCTGCAATATTAGGTATTTCATAAAATGGAGGGTAAAATGGACTTAATAAGTATAATTATTCCGATATACAATGTTTTGGAATATTTAGAGAGATGTATAAACAGTGTGATTTCACAGACATATACAGAGCTTGAGGTAATTCTGGTGGATGATGGATCAACTGACGGAAGCGGACAAATTTGCAATAAATATGAAAAGAAAGATAAAAGAATAAAAGTAATCCACAAAAAGAACGGGGGTTTGTCCGATGCAAGGAATGCCGGTCTTGATATAATGAACGGCAGTTATGTATTCTTTGTTGACAGTGATGATTATCTGAAAGAGAATTGTATCGAGGTATTAAAAAAGGCGTTAGATGAAAGCAATGCCGATATAGCCGTTGGCGGATATTATATGAGATTTGAAAACGGATATTGTGAGACGGTGGGTGCTGATAATAAGATTTTATTATTTGATACTTATGATGCCGTTCGAGATTTACTGAATATGGATCATATAAAGCAAAACGCATGGGGAAAGCTGTTTAATAAGAATTTGTTTGAAATAATCAGGTTCCCTGACGGGAAATTGTATGAGGATCTGGCTGTAATCTTTAATATAATTTTAGCAGCAGATAAAACTGTATATGTAGGCTCAGCACTTTATAACTACGAGATTCGTGTTAACTCTATCATGCAGTCGCCTTTTAGTGCGAAACAATTTGTTGAAGTTTCCATAGCGGATGCGGCAATGGATCTCGTAGAAGACAAATACCCGGATTTATGCGATTTGACAGCGGGAAGGAGAATTTATTCTTATTGCAAAACCTTACACAGAATCCTTAACTCCACTAACAAAAATGATTATAAAATAATGCAGGATGAAGCAATAAGCAAAATTAAAAGATATGCTTCAAAGGCTCTGAAAAGCAATAGGACAAGCCGTGCGTTAAAAATTAAAATTATATCCATATATGCAGGAAGAAATGTGTTTCAGCTTGTTCAGAATCTTTCCGACAAAGTAAAACAGAAGAAGGCGGGGCAGAAATATATTGTGTAAAAAAAATAGCATTAAAAATAATATCAGTATTATTGTGCCGGTATATAATGCTGAAAATTATATATATAAATGTATACAAAGTATATTGTTGCAAGAGTATGAGAGTTTTGAGCTTATCCTTGTAGATGACGGTTCAACAGACATAAGCGGTGAGATATGTGACAATTATGCCGGGAAGGATGACAGAGTAAGGGTAATACATAAAAAGAATGCCGGAGTCAGCGCTGCGAGGAATACAGGAATTAAATCTGCGAAAGGGAAATACATAACCTTTGTTGACGCGGATGATTGGATACATAAGAAGTATTTGAAAACGCTGGTAGAGGGGATTAAGAAATATCATGCTGAATTGTCCGTTGTGGGTGATCAAAAGCTTATGATAAATGAAGAGTTCCGATATGAGGATAACATAACAAGCAGAGTATTCACAAGAGATGAAATATTTCTTGAATTAATCAAAGACGGTATTATTCAGGGTTATGTATGGGGCAAGCTTTTTGTAAGAGATATAATAAAAAAATATAATATTGAGTTTGACGAGAATATTAAAATGAATGAAGATCTCGTGTTCTGCTGTGAATATATAGATAAAATAAGCAAAGCATTCTATTCATCAAGCGCGTTGTATGCTTATGTGCAGAATGAAAACAGCGCAATCGGCAGTCAGAAATACGAAATATTACTCACTCGTGACATTGCGATAGAACGGCTTATGGATCTATGCAAAACAAAGCCGGATGAAATACGATCAGCTATGTGTATAAAAGCTGCCGAGTGGTACATAGGAAGAAATACAGGGGTGGATTTTGCGCACGGTGTTTTTAATAAGACGCTTATAAAACGGAATCTGCGTTTAGCTGAAGAAGTGAAAAAAGAGAAAAAGCTTCCGGCAAAGCCATTATTAAAGTTTTATCTGCTAAAGCTATGCCCACGAATTACATATAGAATATATTGTATAGTGAAGGGGGTTAAATAGTGGAAGTACAAGCAGTAGTAAGACAAAAGAACAATGCAGTTCAGCTTTACAGAATTGTGTGTACTTTAATAATATGTCTGCATCATTTTCAAGGCGCAGTCAGCATAAATCTGATGCATCACGGGTATGTATGCGTGGAGTTCTTTTTTATTCTGTCGGGATATTTTTTATATAATTCATTTAAAAAAGAAGAAACTCACAGTTGCCGTAGATATATCGGAAAAAGGATCAAACGATTATATCCGGAATACTTGTTAGCTGCCATAGTTATGGTGATCATGGAAATCATATCAAGTCACGAGCTGAGTGCAGTTAAAGCAGTGCCTGAAATTCTGATGATCCAGGCTACCGGGATTTTCACCGGAGGATATAACGCTCCGTGTTGGTATTTGTCGGTTATCATGTTTTTAATGCCTGTAATATATGCAGCATTATCGGAATTTGAAAACATATACATAAAATTTATTATTCCGACAGCTGTTGTACTGGGATATACATACATCTTTAATTTAGAATCCGGTCTGGAATCATGGCAAGTGTCAGGAGCCATATATCCTCCCGTGATAAGAGGATTTGCAGGATTAAATATAGGCGTATTTTTAGCTTATATCAGACAACGGGGGGGATGGTTTAAGATTAAAAGCCCGTGTGTGTGGGGATATATATTGGAATTACTGTGTGTTTTATGTATAGGAATTTCGATTTTCGGACAGGAAAATACGGACAGGCTTGCTTTAATTGCATTTGTTATATTGATCGCGGTTATTACAAATGAATATGGTCTTAGCAATATAATAAAGAAACAGAGGCTCATAGAATGGGGCGGTGGTTTATCATATGCATTATATTTAAACCATGCTGCAATTATAAAAGTAATGAGAGTTATCGGAGAGAAGCTGCATATGCAAAATATGTATGCTTTGATTATATGTTATATGTTAATGCTTATTATATATTCGATATGTACACATTATTTTTGCATGTACATACAAAAAAGAATATATAAATTATGAGAATATTCAAAGTTAATGTTATTTATGGAGAATTAGATATTATGGAGATAAATCGCAGAGAAATGTCTTCGGAGGAGATAAAAGAGACGGCATTTAATATATTAAAGTATTTGGACAATGTGTGCAAAGAGAATAATTTACGGTATTATGTCAGCGGCAGATACAAGGAAAAAGAAGGTGAGTCTTAGCATGGGAAGCGATTTAATCAGTATTATTGTTCCAATATACAATGTCGAGAAATACTTAAGGAAATGCATTGACAGTATAGTCAATCAGACATATAAAAATCTTGAAATAATTCTTGTAGATGATGGTTCACCGGATAACTGCGGCGCGATATGCGATGAATATGCCAAAAAGGATGAGCGCATAAAAGTGATACACAAAGAAAACGGCGGATTATCGGATGCGCGAAATGCCG
The DNA here is from genome assembly GCA_964579875.1 of uncultured Lachnospiraceae bacterium. Classification (GTDB taxonomy): domain Bacteria; phylum Bacillota; class Clostridia; order UBA1381; family UBA1381; genus Ornithomonoglobus. The sequence goes on from CAZOHJ010000017.1 coordinate 8,565, forward strand.
GGATAGATGCTGCTACAGGAAAATATATAGGGTTTATTGACAGTGATGATTATATCGCGCCGGATATGTATGAGAAACTATATTTTGCTATGTTTAAAGCAAAGGCGGATATTGCAATTTCTAATTTTCTGTATGTGGATGAAGAAGGGAAAGCGTCAGATAAGAATAATAATTTGCCGATACAGAATGAAATACTTTCAGGCAGACAAATATTGGATCAAAAAATGTGCAGACCAAAATACTGTTACTGGGTAGTGGCATGGAATAAGCTTTATAAAAAGAGTATTTTTGACGATATCAGATATCCTGTGAGTAAAATACATGAGGATGAGTTTGTGATACATAATATATATGCAAAAGCAGCCAGAGTCGCATGTATTTCGGATGCTCTTATATATTATGTACAGCGTGCTGATAGTATTATGGGGAGGGAAAAAAGTATGAAGCGCCTTGACTTCGCAGAAGCTTTCTTTGGACGAGCTGAGTTTTATCTCAGAGAAAATTATGATAATGAATGTGCTTATCACACTTTATGTGCCGCAGCAGATTTGATGTCATATTTATATAACGAATACAAAGATAACGCGAGCTTCAAAGAACGATATGCTCAATTGCTCAATACATATAGAAATATAGTCAGGCATATGTCTTTTAGAGGGATGTCAGTTAAGCACAGGGTTAATCTGATGTTGAAATATATAAGTCCGTACCTTGTATGGAAGCTTAAACACCGCTTTTCGACTCATAGCATAATATCTGAAAGGAGTATAATTGCATGAAAATCGGGATTTTATCAATGCAAAGGATTCTCAATTATGGTTCTTTTATGCAGTCTTTGGCGCTAAAGAACCTGATTAATTCTTTAGGTCATGAAGTGGTTATGGTCGATTATACAATTGAGCCGACTATTTATGATAGAAATAATAGAATAAAACGCATAAAACAAAAGCTGAAAAATATAAAAACAGCTTTAAAGGGAATGCCTATACTAAGACAATTAATGAAAAAAAGATGGATCCGAAAAAACAAGTATAGAACCTTGGCTTTTGATGATTGCTATAATCTTCTTAATATGAATCAAGCAAGACATTACAGAACGAAAGCAGATGTTTTGATTATAGGAAGTGATGAAGTATTCAACTGTTTACAGAGCAACCCGGATGTAGGCTATTCACTTGAATTATTCGGAAAAAATAACAGAGCCGGGAAGCTTATAAGCTATGCGGCGTCCTTTGGGCACACAACCATGGAAGGGCTTGAACAATATGGCGTCAAAGATGAAATTACCTGTCTCCTTAAGAAATTTGACAGTATTTCAGTAAGGGATGAATATTCAAAGAAAATAATCAGGCAATTGTGCGAATATGAGCCGATGTGCCATTCTGACCCTGTACTAATAGGTGAACTTGAAAAGCAGGATTGGAAGAATATTAATGAAAGTAATTATATAATAGTCTATGGATACGAAGGAAGATTCACGGAAGATGAAGGGCTGTCAATAAAAAACTTTTCAAAAAAACGCGGGCTTAAGGTAATTTCATTAGGCGGGAAACAGAGCTTTGCCGATACGGATGTAATATGCCGTCCCGATGAAGTGTTGTCATATTTTAAAAACGCGGATTACATAATAACAGATACTTTTCACGGCTCAATATTTTCAATAATCTATCATAAACAGTTTGTGGCTTTTTGCCGCCGAAAGGATAGGGTAAAAGCCGGATACGCTACAAATGAGGAAAAGCTTGTTGATATGCTTTCCAAAATGGGACTGATGAATCGTCTTATCGATTCGCCGGATGAGATAGAAAAAATTATAGATAATCCGATTGATTATATAAAGACAGAGCATATAAGGAGCAGGGAAAGAGAACGAACGATCCAGTATCTGAAAACGAATCTTACTTGAAGGAGTGTTTTTTGTGAATAAACGAATATCATTAAACCTGATAGGTCAGCTATGCTCATTTGTATTCAGCATGGGAATAAGCTTTCTGCTGACGCCGTTTATTGTATCAACTCTCGGCAAGGAAACCTATGGCTTTGTAGGTCTTGCAAATAATGTTACAAACTATATAACATTGTTTACCGTAGCGATTAGCGGAATGCTTTCAAGATATGTAACACTGGAATGCACTAAAAAGGACTATAAAGAGGCGTCGAGGTATTTTGCGACCGCATATATAACGGAGATAGGGCTGGCTCTGGTGCTGCTTATCCCTATGGTACTCATTTCGCTTAATGTTGATCATGTTGTTAATGTGTCGGCTGAAATTGTACCCGACGTCAGGCTTTTATGGCTGCTGGTATTTTTGGCATTTCTTGGGAACCTTGCTTTTGGAGGATTTAATGTAGCTACATTTGCAAAAAACAGACTTGAAATATCGTCTGTCATTTCAATCCTGACAAATTTGTTAAGGGCGGCAGTAATGATAGCTGCATTTATGTTCTTCCCCGCGCATGTCTGGTATGTTGGCCTTGCCGCGATAATATCCAATATATTTAATATAACCGCCACATATATTGCCAAAAGAAAACTGTTGCCGGAACTGAAAGTATCGTTTAAGTATTTTAATTTTAAATACATATGGAGGCTTATTGTTGTCGGCGTGTGGAATTCACTTAATAAATTACAGCAGATATTATATACAGGTCTGGATTTGCTTCTTACAAATCTGTTTATTAACGGTGCGGAGATGGGATTGCTGTCAATAGCAAAGACTGTGCCGACACAGATCTCGACACTGATAAGTACAATTTCCGGCGCATTTGAGCCGAGTATGACAATAGCCTACGCAAAGGATGACAAAACCGATTTTTTGTCGACCACTAAATTTGCAATGCGGTTATCGGGTTTTTTATGCTCGGTCCCTATCCTCGGTTTTATCGCGTTCGGAACAAAGTTTTATTCCTTATGGATGCCAAGCCTTGAACATTCTGAAATTATAAAGGTTCAGATACTTGCAGTGCTTACCTTGTTCCCGCAGATTTTCAGTGTATATATATATCCGTTATATGCGGTTAATACCATAACAACAAAGCTGAAGGTACCGGTGCTGCTTAGTGTAGCTATAGGATGTGCAAATGTAATTATAGTATTCATACTGCTGAAGACAACAAGCCTCGGTGTATATGCCGTTGCGGGCGTAAGCTCGGTATTATGGATAATGCGAATATTTTCTTTCGTGCCGACATATGCGGCATGGAGTCTCGGTATGAAGCTGAACACCTTTTATCCGCCGCTTATGCGCGGTGTGGTAAACGTATTTATTACCGGCGGCTTATTATGCGCCATATCATATTTTACAACGGCAAGCAGCTGGATTGCACTTTTTGCCCAATGCGCGGCAGCCGGAATAATAGGGTACATGTGCTGTTTTTTTATTATGTTTAATAAAGAGGATAGAATCAAGGCAGTCGGTATGCTGAAAAAGAAACTTGCGGGAAGGAAGACAGCATAATGAAGATAGGAATTGTAACAGTTTATGACTCTGCAAATATAGGTTCATTTCTGCAGGCTCTTGGAATGCAGGAGTTGGTAAAAATGCACGGGGATACTCCATATATGATCCGTTCAAGGAGTCATTTTAAGGCTTTCTGCATCTTTGCAGGATATATATGCGCGCCTGATGAAAATGTTCTGAGGAATGTATTGAGGCATATTAAGTTTACCATAAGACATCCTAAAGTTATTTATGACTGCTTCAAGAGATACAAGAAATATAAGAAGGACTGGTGTATTTTTGATAATATTGTCTCCGTTAAGCAGGCTAATAAAATGAAACTGGATAGGCTTCTTTTAGGCAGCGACGAAATGTGGAATTCAAATTATAAAGCATTCTTAAACCTGTATTTATACGGAATAGGAATAAATGCTGCAAAAAAATACGGATATGCGGTAAGTGTCGGAAAAATGGATGAAAACAACTGGAGCAGATACACAGAATTAAGACACGGTATAGAGAAGCTTGACGGGATACTTGCCAGAGATAAAAGGACAACCAATATATTGGCAAAGTATGGAATTAACACTAATCAGATGATTTGTGATCCGACCATTCAATGTGATATCAGGGACTTAATGGACGAAGAAGAGAATAATATGACTTTTGATTCTGAGTTTATTGCAGTATACTCATATGGGCTGCCTGCAAGGATAAAAGAATGTGTCAGAAGGTTTGCTAAGGAAAACGGATTGAAAACAGTTGCGGTCTCATTGCCTCAAAGCTGGTGTGACGAGTATATAAATATCTCTCCGTTGGAATTCGGACATATATTAAAGAAAGCTAAATATGTTGTAACTTCAACATTTCACGGCACTATTTTTTCTGTGTTGTACAAAAAGCAGTTTGTTTCTCAACCGTCAAGTACAAAGGTGGAAGAAATAATAGATTTGCTTGGGATCCCGGAGAAATTAATAAAAGAAAATTGCAGCTATATTGATTTTAAAAAGGCGATCTCTGATAATAACGATTATGTAGCTGTTGATGATACGATCAGGCGGCTTCGGAAGGAAAGTTTTGCATTATATGAATCGTATATAAAGGAGGAAAATTGATATGTATACAACATTAAAGGCATATCAGATTATAATAGGATTATTAAAAAAGTACGAAGTGAAGCATTGTGTATTGTCTGCCGGAAGCAGAAATGTGCCTTTTGTTCATTCAGTCGAGCAGGATGATTTTTTTAAGTGCTATTCGGTAGTTGATGAAAGGAGCGCCGGATATTTTGCGCTCGGTCTGGCTCAGGAGCTTAACGAGCCTGTTGTGATCTCATGCACATCGTCAACCGCTACATGCAATTACTGGCCTGCAGTTGCCGAAGCGTATTATCAGAATGTACCCATTATTATTCTTACAAGTGACAGGGATCCTGCCATGCTTGGTCAATGGGAGGATCAGATGATAGATCAGGTAGGGATGTATGACAGACACGTAAAAAAATCGGTTAATCTTCCGCGCGATATTAATAATAAAGATGACTTTATATATTGCCAGAGACTGGTAAATGAAGCCCTGCTTGAATTAGATCATCATGGAAAAGGCCCGGTGCATATTAATATACCAATGAAAAATTTCAGTACGGATTTTAGTGCTGAGTCATTATCTGAGGTTACGAGGTTTGAGCGTATTGAGCTGGAATCATCGGAAAATGTATGGAAAGAAAAACTGAATCGGCTTAAAAACGCAAACAGAATATTGATCGCCTGTGGACAGAACAGCTATGTTTCCGATGAACTGAAGAATAGTATGGAGGCTTTCTTCAGAAAGTTTAATTCAGCAATATCGATCGAGTATATGGCAAATGTTGAGTGCGAAGGCGTTATAAATACTTCTGTATGCTGGGATATCAGGTACATAACGTTAAAGAAATTCAGAGAGTTTCTGCCTGATATTGTGATTTCATATGGCGGAAATATTATGAGCGGGATCAAGGAAATACTACGGTTGTACTGCGGAGATTTTGAGCATTGGCTTATACAGGAGGACGGCAGAGTAGTAGATACATTCAAGAGTATTACAACTATATTTGAATGTACACCTGAGTATTTTTTCAGATATTTCTCCGATAATGCCGGAGAAAATACAGTCAACGATATGCGGTATTATAACGATATAAAATCCTATGCCGACAGCGTGGTATACCATGAATTCGAGTACTCAAGCATTTATGCAATCAAGAATGTTGTTGAGAGAATACCTGCCGGTTCCGTGCTTCATCTTAGTATAAATAATTCCATACGTATAACAAACTTTTTTAAACTGAAAGAGAATGTTAAGGTGTATGCCAATATCGGAACGCATGGCATTGACGGCTGTTTATCCTCGTTCTTAGGTCAGGCAGCGGCATCCCCGGACAAGCTGTGCTATCTTATAATAGGTGACCTGTCATTTTTCTATGATATGAATGCCATGCGTATACGTCATATAGGAAATAATGTCAGAATACTGTTGATCAATAACAGAGGCGGCGCAGAGTTTTATTATAACGGTCAATGGCAGGATGAGAAAAGCGACCTGCACACCACAGCCAGACACACCACAAAAGCGGAGGGCTGGATCAGTGAGACGGGATTCAGATATCTGACTGCGGAGGACAAGCCTTCATATGACAGTGTGATAGATGAGTTCATGTCAGATACCTCGGACAGACCGATTTTCATGGAGGTATTTACAGAAATGAAAACCGATTCGGACAGGATATATGATTTTTACGATTTAAGCAGTTCAAAGCGTAAAGAAGCAGACGAAGCCAATAAACTGACGGGAAAGCGAGTGGTTAAGAAGCTCATCGGCGAGAAGAACATTAAAAAAATAAAGAATAGAATCAAGGATATCGTTAATTAAGGGGGTAAGGCTGTGGGAATCAAAAGCGGGATTAAAAAACTTGCGCGGTTTATAGTGTCAGAAAGTGAAGCCAACTGCCCGTATATAAATATAGATATTGCCCAAATCAATTACGGAGGTATATTAAAAGACCGGACGATCATTGTAACAGGCGGCGGAAAAGGACTTGGATATAATATAGCAAAAAAGTGTATATCAGAAGGCGCAGAAGTAATTATATCCGGAAGAAATGAGGATAATCTAAAGAAAACAGCCGCCGAACTGGGGAACAGATGTCACTATATCCGATATGATGTTACGGAAGCGGAAAAAGCTTCTGATTTTCTGAAAGAATGTAAAAATATTTTTGGCAAAGAAATTGATTGGCTGGTCAGCAATGCCGGAATCTCACTTCACGAGGGGCATTTTTCAAATGTCACCATAGAAGACTTTGATAGAACCTTTAATACAAATTTTCGCGCAGGCTATTTCCTGAGCAAAGCTTTTCTTGAGATGAAGCTGCAGGAAGACAATCCGAGGGGCGGTGTACTGTTCATCACATCAGAAACAGGAAACCAATGTTATGACACTCCTTACGGAATGACAAAAGCGGCTCTCAATAGTTTAACGGGAGCGCTCTCGCGGAGGGTGTACAGAAGCGGGCTGAGAGTAAATGCGGTCGCCCCCGGAGTAACCGTGTCTGATATGACGAGAAGCTATTCTGTATCAGCGGACGGAAACACATATAGAGAATGTGCATCGGGAAGAACCTTTTTGCCGGAAGAGGTTGCAGAGGTTGTATGTTTTATGCTTAGCGATGCTTCAAAGTGTATTTCCGGTGAGATAATTCACTGCAATGCAGGAAACCACTTGAGAGCATGGTGGGATGACGTAAGATAAGGTTTTAATAATATGGAAATATGTAAAAAAGAAAACTGTACAGGCTGCGGAGCGTGCGCTTTTGTATGCCCAAAACAATGTATAAGCATGAAGGAGCCCGATATAGGTGTCGTGTATCCTGTGGTTGATGACAGCGTATGTATAAAATGCGGAAGCTGTCAGGGAATATGCCCGCAGCTTGATAAGGTGTCGTATAATAAACCGAAGAGGGCGTATGCGGCATGGAGCGCGGACGCGGAGGAGCGGCGGACAAGCGCGTCGGGCGGCATAGCCGCCGAGATTTATAAGCTTGCAGCCCAAAAAGGTATGCTTATTGTCGGAGCTGAATGTAAGCCTGACTTTTCCGTAGAGCTGTCTTTAACAGATGATATAAAAAGACTTAAGGCATTTAAAAATTCAAAGTATGTATTTAGTACAGCATACGGTCTGTATCCGCAGCTGAGGGAAGCGTTAAAAACCGAAAAGCACATAGTTGTAATAGGGCTTCCGTGTCAAATAGCCGCTGTAAAAAAATTGTTTAAGAATAACGATAAGCTTACGCTTATAGATGTAGTATGTCATGGCGTTACACCGGTCAGTTACCTCAGGCAGCATATTGCAGGTCTGGAAAACAAGATGAATGAAAAAGCGAAAAATCTTTCATTCAGAACCCCGGAGCTTGGAACAAGCAAATACGTTTTTTCATTATACAATAATCAAGGGAAAAGGTTTTATTCAAAAAGAACGGCTGATGGGGATACATATCAATATGGATATCATAGAATGGTAGCGTATCGGGAAAACTGTTACCACTGCTTATATGCGCGGGGAGAGCGTATTTCTGACATTACGCTTAGTGACTATAAGGGACTTGGAAAGCTTGCGCCTTGCGATTATGATGAGCAGGAGGTATCAAGTGTGCTTGTTAATACAGATAAGGGGCAAAGGCTGATTGATGAACTGCGGAAAAACAAATGCATTGTTTCGGAAGAACGTCCTGTCACTGAACCTATAATGGGTGATATGCAGCTGCAGCATCCGTCCGTGAAAAAGAAAACAAGAAGTGATTTTGAACGCATTATTGTAAAAACTCATGGCGATTTTGAAACAACAATGAAAAAAGTAATGAGGCGCGAAAAAATCAGAGAGTATTTAAGAAAGATAAAAAGAAAACTGAGGAAACTGATATGAAGGATAGGGTTGATTGGATAGACACCGCAAAGGGAATAGGAATTATACTTGTGGTCTATGGACACATCGCATTCCGTCCGGAATGTTGGAATGTTTGGCTGTGTTCATTTCATATGCCGCTGTTTTTCTTCCTGTCGGGAATAACATACAACCATGAGAAATACAGCGATTTTAAAGTGTTTATAAAGAATAAGGTTCAGACGCTGATCATTCCGTATCTGATATTTGCCTTGATAACGCTGCTATGGCGGTTTGGTTGGGATGGTCTGTATCTTTTGAAGGACGGTACGGCAATAGATTTTAAATACCTTATCAAGCAGACTATAGGAATATTCGCGCAGATACGGGGCACGTCATATGGAATCGGCGTATGGTTTATACCATGTATATTTATTGCGTTCATCCTGCTTCATTTCATCATGAGGTTTGCAAACGGAAGCAGAATTAAAGCGATTATAACGGCGTCGGTATTTCTTGTTCTCGGATATTTGTACTGTACATATATTGATATAAAACTGCCATGGTCGATTGACGCGGCATTTGTTGCCGTATTCTTTATGACAATAGGATGCGTTTTCAGACCCGAATTGCTAACGATGACGGCAGCCGGCAAGAAATCCCTTTGTCTGGGGGGGGGTATGCTTCTGCTGAACATTGTATTTACCGTACTGAATTACCGCATTCTTGGGCGGTCTACCGGTATGTGGAGCAATAACTACGGCAGCCTTGTATACTTTGTTTTAGCCGCCGCAAGCGGGATAGCATTGATAATAATCATATCGGGATACATAAAATTAAGCCCTATAAAAGCAATAGGAAGTCATTCCATATATTATTACGGTCTGCATATCTTGATTGTGGAGCTGTTTAACACATATGCATCGAAGCTTCCGTATGTGAATGAAGGAGGACTTGCCGCGTTTGCGGCAGCTACGGCTGTTATGGTGATTACACTGTTTATTCTGAGTCTCGGCTATGGACTATACAATAGGATTTATTGCTTGCTTTTCCGGATATCTGACCTTGTCTTTGGTTATCTGTATAAATTTCTCAATCGCCGTCATTAAGAATCGCTCCTTTGTTGACGGACGTGATAACCGTACAGCCATGACGCCGCCGTGCGATCTGTTAACAGGCATTATAACCTAAGCGCAGATGTCCCCTGCCTCTGTAGGAGGTTGGTTCCATTTCAAGCAAGCTTGATGGAGCGTTGCTCAAATGAATATTCCGCATGAGATTGAAAAAGATGAATAAGCTGATAAGGGATAGATTAGAATAAAAATTTATTATAGTAAGCTGGGCAATAAAAAATCCCGCAAACCGTGTGGTTGTGGGATTTTTTGAGTGTTTCAACAATAATTTTATCTCTTTGAGAACTGCGGCGCGCGACGAGCGGCTTTGAGACCGTACTTCTTTCTTTCCTTCATGCGTGAGTCACGTGTGAGGAAGCCTGCAGCCTTGAGGTCTGCGCGATAAGCTTCTGTGTCAACCTCAAGAAGCGCTCTTGAGATACCGTGACGAATCGCGCCGGCCTGACCCGTGAAGCCGCCGCCTTCAACCTTAACGATTACATCAAACTTATCAAGTGTCTTTGTAAGTACCAGCGGCTGACGAACGATGAGCTTGAGAGTTTCAAGACCGAAATACTCGTCGATTGTTCTGCCGTTGATTGTTATTTTACCGTTGCCCGGAACCAAGCGGACTCTTGCAACGGATGACTTTCTTCTACCTGTACCATAAAACTGTACGTTTGCCATTATTTAAAATCCTCCTTATGCTGCTTATTTGATTTCCTGAGTCCAGGCAACCGGCTTCTGAGCCTCGTGGTTGTGTTCAGCGTTAGCGTATACCTTTAATCTTGTGATAGCCTTTCTTCCGATCGTGTTGTTCGGGAGCATGCCGTTTACAGCGTATATCATAGCCTGCTCCGGCTTTTCAGCCATGAGCTTGTCATAGTGAATTTCCTTGATACCGCCTACCCAGCCTGTATGGTAGTAACGAACCTTCTGGCTGAGCTTATTACCTGTAAGAACTGCCTCAGCAGCGTTAATAACGATTACATAGTCACCGCAGTCAACATTCGGTGTGAATGTCGGAAGGTGCTTACCTCTTAAAATGCTGGCTGCTGCTGCTGCAACTCTGCCGAGCGGCTTACCTGCAGCGTCGATAATATACCATTTTCTATCAACGTCAGCCGGCTTCTGCAAATAACTTGAATTTGGCTTCATGTTATAATTCCTCCATTTAAAATTTAATCATTTATTTAATCAACGAGGATTATTTTACTATGTTTTTTTTGTTTTGTCAATACTTTTTTAAAATAAATTTATAAATCAAATATTTTTCTCCTGAAATCGCTGTTTTTCTTCAATTATCTCGTGTATACTCTTTCACTATTTTAAAAAATGAACCGTAAAAACGGCTTAAAAGCGTATCTCCATAAGCGGTGTATTTGAAATCATATATCTGATTCCGTCAAATTTCAAGCTTGAATTATTCATAATGTCCTCAATGATATAGTCATCTTTACTATTTTACTCCAAAAGAGCAATTCAGTCAACTATTTTTCCGAAAACAATTCCATTCTTCGCTTTTTCAAGCAGAACTTTATGAAATTCGCCGCTTATATCCGTATCGGATAGGGTATGCACATTGATGTAATTTGCGGTTTTTCCCTCATAGAAACCGTCTTTGACTTTAGTTTCAAATAATATGTCCATGGTCCTGCCGAGATGACGCTTAAGAAACGCGTCATGCGAGCGGCTTGTAAGCTCTATTACCTCCTTCGAGCGCGCATCCCTGACCTCCGGCGGACACTGATCCGGGCGTTTTGCGGCGGGGGTTCCGCGTCTTTCGGAGTATTGGAATACATGAGCCTCCGCAAACTGTATTCTTTGGCAGAACTCAAGAGTCTTTTTGTGCTCCTCTTCTGTTTCTCCCGCAAAGCCTGTCATAATATCGGTGGTGATCGCACAGTCGGGAAAGTTATTTCTGAGACCGTTTACAACCTCTTCAAACCGGGCTGTTGTATAATGGCGGTTCATTCGTCTGAGCACCGAGTCGCAGCCTGATTGCAGCGATATATGGAAATGAGGACAGAGCTTTTTGCAGCTCTTGATTTTTTCAACAAATTCCGAATTGAGTGTCATTGGCTCAATGGAAGAAAGACGGACACGCTCAATGCCGTCAATTTTATCTATCTTGTTCAGAAGCTGCTCGAGCGAGGCGCAGCCGAGGTCAACACCGTATGCGGCGGCATGTATGCCTGTCAGGATAACCTCCTTATAGCCTGCCTGAGCAAGTGTGCGGACCTCATCAAGAATTTCATTCTCCTTGCGGCTGCGGACGGGACCGCGGGCATAGGGGATTATGCAATAGGAGCAGAATTGAGAGCAGCCGTCCTGTATTTTTATATATGCGCGTGTGTGATCCATACAGCGTTTTACCGTAAGCTCTTCAAAAACATGGTTGTCCTTAACGCTTGTTACAGCATTGAGCTTATCGCCGGGACTCATTGATTCAAGCAGACGGATTACCGAGCTTCTGTCCTTTGTTCCGAGAACGAGATTGACCCCGTCAATTGCGAGAACCTCCTCCGGCGCCGTCTGCGAATAGCAGCCCATAACGGCAATCAGTGCGCCGGGGTTGGTCTTTCTTGCGCGTCGTATCATCTGACGTGATTTTCTGTCGCTCATGGACGTGACAGAGCATGTATTAATAATGTAATAATCCGATTTCTCACCAAACGGGACGATTTTATAGCCTTTACCGGCGAACAGCTCCGATACCGCCTCGGTCTCATATTGATTAACCTTGCAGCCGAGTGTATAAAATGCCGCAGTTTTCATAATATCCTCCAAATTTCAAAAATAAATGTTAGCACTATTATATAAAATTTTCACGAAAATTGCAATAGGTCTTGACAAATAAAAAAAAAGAATGTATTATAACTGTATAGTCGAAAACGGCTAAGATATGGAAGCCAATCCAGGAAAAGGTTTCCGGAAACAGACAAGAGGAGGAGAAAAATTATGAAAACATTTAACATGCTCTTAGGCTCAATCAATGATGTTAAGGATTTCGTTAACACTGTAAGCAAGTATGATTTCGATGTAGATCTTACATCAGGCAGATACGTTGTAGATGCGAAGTCAATCATGGGTATATTCAGCCTCGATTTATCAAAGCCGATTAAGGTTGAGGTACATTCGGACGACGCTGATGCATTCGTAGATGAAATTAAGTCATTTATCGTTGACTGATTAATATATAAACATAGTTAAATGAGAGATACACCGTACAGATTTTGTGCGGTGTATTTTTTTTGCAAAAAAGTTATGTACAAATCCGTATAAATATGGTAGAATAATGAAAGAAAGATTTTTGCGGAGGACAGAAGCTTGGAAACTGAATCACAAATATATAATTTTAATTATCAGTGGCATTTTAAGCCGGCGAATGCGTTCCCGTTAAGCTGCGCTCTTGACAGTAACCGAGATGAGAACGGCAGATATTTTTATGAAAAGGATTTTAAGGAGGCGGCGTGGGAACAGGTAAGTGTTCCGCATACCCTTAATGATAAGGAGCTATTTTCAACGCGTGCCGAGGATGCGGGCGCAAACCAGACACGCACATTTTCCTTTTACAGGAAATGGTTTAAGCTGCCGGATTGTCACGCGGGAAAAAAGGTTATAATTGAATTTGAGGGAATGCGCCAGTCGTGTTTTATTTATGTGAACGGAAAAACGGCGGGATTTTATGAGAACGGAGTGGCGCCGTTCGGTTTTGATTTAACGGCTTACATAGATTATGAGGGAGATAATCTGATTGCGGTTGCAACCGACAACACATCGGCTCGGAACGCTCCGTTCTGTATGGCTGAAACTCCTAATTATCCTGATGCGGAGCCGGGTTCATACATGACCGAGCTTGAACCGGGAGCTGTGGAGGAAAATCGTAAGGGCGTCGGATTTTTCTGGAACTGTAATGATTTTAATCCATCTGTCGGAGGACTGACAAAGAATATACGGCTGCACATAAAGCCGCAGGTTTATCTGACACTGCCGCTGTACACCAATTTGCAGACCTCCGGCACATATATATTCGCGGACGAATTCGAAAAAGATCTTACAGATATAAATATATGGGCAGAGGTGCGCAACGAGAGCGGCAGAAATGTTAATGCGTATACAGAAGCTATTATTATTGACAATAAGGGACAGGAAATTGAGCGGATAATATCGGGGGCGCGCGGTATACCTCCGGCGGTTCTTCCGGCGGCGCCGCCTTTGTCAATAACACCAAGGGAGGCTTATGTTAAGGACGGGGATCATTATGTTCCGGTTAATGACGAGCAAAAGCTTCCGGATACAGTAATTGAGTCAAAAAACGTATCTGTCATCAAATCAAAGGGGACAGTAAAAGGGATCAAACGCTGGGGTGTTGATCATCCTTATCTGTATACTGTCCGCACAGTCCTTTACGCTGACGGAAAAGCGGTCGATTCGGCAGATACGGTAACCGGTTTCAGAAAAACGAATTATAACAATATGCGCGGGCTTATGATCAATAATGAGCCTGTATGGCTTACGGGTTACGCGCAGAGGGCGGCAAATGAATGGGCCGCGGTGGGTGCGGCTAATGACTGGCTCAAGGATTTTGACGCAGGGCTTGTTCGTGAGAGCAATGCAAACCATATAAGGTGGATGCACGTTGCGGCGTGCCCCGCTGATATACGCTCCTGTGACCGTTTCGGTATTGTGTGCACACAGCCCGCGGGAGATAAGGAGCGCGAGAGCTTCGGCAGACAGTGGAAGCAGCGTGTGGAGCTTATGCGTGATGTAATAATATATTTCAGAAATAATCCCTCAATATTTTTCTGGGAGGTCGGCAATAATGCCGTCAATCCCGCTCACATGAGGGAGATGAGGCTGGTTAAGCAGGCGCTTGATCCGCACGGCGGCAGGTATATCGGGTGCAGAACCATAAACACAATTGATGTCGTAAAAGAGGCAGAGTATGTTGGGACAATGCTCAACCGTCACGCAGGGCGGTTTCAGTCGGAGCTTATTCCTGTAACCGAGACTGAATATCTGCGTGAGGAATCACCGCGGCGTGTCTGGGATGATTTTTCGCCGCCGGATTATGACTATGATAATATATGGGTAGGAAAAGGCGGTATGAAACAGCTCGGGTTTGATGTGCATGACTATACCGCGGAGGAATTTGCGATACGCGCGGCTATGGGATATTCAGAGTTTTTTAACGACCGCATGGGCGGCGCATCGGGAAAGAATTTGTACAGCGCCGCAGCTGCCTTATGCTGGACGGACTCAATCCAGCACGGACGGCAGAGCGGCAGCGAGAATGCCCGCATGAGCGGCAGAGTTGACGGTGTGAGGGTAAAAAAACAGAGCTTTGACGTGTTCAGGGTCATGCAGAATGAAGCTCCTGAGATAAGGATTCTCGGACACTGGAGCTATCCTCAGCCTGGCGGCGGCAATTATAAATACGCTGTAAAGAGGTTTAACGGACGTTTCTGGGAGAAAACGGGGGAGTATGCATACCGTGACCCTCATAACAAATCCGTTTATGTTATCGGCAGCTATCCTGTGGCGAAAATCAAGCTTATTATTAACGGGAAAACGGCGGGTATATGTGAAAAGCCTGTCCATACCTTTATATTCCCCTTTGAAGGTATTGACATAACGCAGTCGGGATATATTGAGGCGAGGGCATACGGTTATGACGGTGAGCTTATCGCATCGGACAGAATAGATACCGCAGGAGAGCCTTATGAAATAAGACTTACGCCTCATACGGGAGAAAGGGGACTGCTTGCCGATGGCGGGGATGTGATCTTTTTTGATGTTAAGGTGCTTGACAAAAACGGATTTATATGTCCCTTGTGCTATGACAGAATAGATTTCGAGCTGGAGGGCCCGGGAAAATTCTTGGGAGGATATAACAGCGGAAGATATAACGGCTACGGAAAGCATGACAGTGTTATACATCAGAACCATATATATGCGGAGTGCGGAACCAACAGGGTATTTGTAAGGGCGTCAGAAAATGCCGGAAAATTCAGACTTACGGCAAAAATGGAAGGCATTAAGAATACTGTGGTAAGCTTCGCCTCGGTTCCGGCTGATACTTCCGCGTTGTCTGTAGGGACTGTGCAGCGCATAGCATACGGCACGGAGAATTTCAGAGAAACGAATAAATATGCCTTTGAGCCGATCGCAGGGGCGGATAAGGCAAAATATGTTCCGGAGGATAAGATCTGCTGCAAGGTGCTTATAAATGACGATGAGGCGGATACGCATGGAATAAGGGTCGAATATCTTAATGATGCTGTATACGGTCCGATAGTATATATATTTGACAGGATAAACCGCATATATCCCGGCAGAGTAAAGTACACTTACAATAATGCGGACGGGATTTTGATTTTTGAAACAGGGGGACACAAAATAGAGCTTAAAAAAGGTCACACGCATATGCTTGTTGACGGTGAGGAAAATCTGCTTAACGGGGAGCCTGTTGTAAATGATGACGGAGTCCTCATCACCGAGATAAGCGCCGCTGCGCCGTATATAGACGGAGCGGCGGCATGGTATGACGGGAATGTGGGGCTTTACAGAATAGTGTTTGATTCATAGAACGAAAAAGAAGCATCCGGAAAAATGCCGACGGATGCTTCTTTTTTATGTCATTTTTTTTATTATATCAATCTGCATTTTCTGATAGTCCACCCATGAATCCGAAGAGATTATGTATTTTTGGTATTAATTTCAATATTTGTCATATATGTTCACCACGGAATAAGTACATAAAATAACAAAATAGTAAAGAGAAATTTTGATAAATATTTTGTCGGGAGGTTTAGAGCATTCGACAACGAAATTCTACAAATTGCTTGCCGGATAAGTTGTATAATATTTTCACAGGTCAGGAGAGGATTGATGTAAAATTTATGTTGATGAGATCTTTGCCGTGAATATGGTTTCACAGCTGATGCTGCTGTATTCCTATGGTATTTTGTCAGGAATTAAAATATGTCACGGACGCATAATAGCGGCGGCTGCTGCCGGAGGCTTTTATGCCGCTGTCGAAGCGGCTGCGCCATTGTGTCATATTCTTCGCATACCTGTTCTTGTACTGATATGCTTTATCGCATTCGGAAAAAGAAGGCTTGTGCATGATACGGCGCAGCTTATGCTGTTATGCTTGGCGGTAGAAGGTCTTACAATAGCGGCGGTATCGGTAAGCGGGGGCGGAGCGGAGCTTGCGGGAGGAGCGGTAACATTGTTTGCATCGGAGCCTTTGACGGCAATGGTTTATATAGCATCATATCCGTCGGTGCTGTTATATAAAAAGCTGTCGGAAAAAAGAAAAAAATACCGGAGAATTACCGTGATCCACAAGGGAAAAACCACAGAATTCACAGCCCTGTACGACAGCGGAAATCTTTTGAAATACCATGGCAGTGCGGTGATCTTAACCGACTTCGTGACCGGTCTTGCAATCGCCGGATGCGGCAGCTATGACGAGCTGACAGCCTGCAGCGAGGCATTTATTACATACGGCACAATAGGAAAAAGCGGTGTGCTGCCAGTGATCGAGCCGGAGCGTTGCCGGATAGACGGCAGAGAGGTCGTTGCGGCTCTGGCGGTTACAAACAGAAGCTTTAAAGGGAAATATAACGGAATTGCGGGCGAAATATAATTGAGCAGGAGTAGGGATAATGAGATTGATCAAAGAAATTACAAGAAGATTTATTTGTATAGCGGGTGAGAAGGATGTCTGCGGTGATGTGTTTTACATATGCGGCGCAGATGTTCTCCCGCCGCCTTTATCTAAGGAAGAGGAGGAAGGATTGATAAAAAAGCTCGGAAACGGAGATAATTCTGTTAAGAGCGAATTAACGGAGCGCAATCTGAGGCTCGTTGTTTATATAGCAAGGAAATTTGAAAATACGGGTATTAATGTTGAGGACCTTATTTCAATAGGAACGATCGGGCTTATAAAGTCGGTAAACACCTTCAGGCCCGATAAAAACATAAAGCTTGCGACCTATGCTTCGCGGTGCATAGAAAACGAGATACTTATGTATCTCAGAAAAAATTCCAACAGGCGTACCGAGGTATCAATTGACGAGCCGTTAAATGTTGATTGGGACGGAAACGAGCTGCTGCTCTCGGATATACTTGGGACGGATAATGATATTATATGCCGCGGCATAGAGGATGAGGTTGACAGGGAATTGCTGAAAAGCGCTCTCGGAAAGCTTTCAAGCCGCGAGCGCGAAATTATGATCCTGCGCTTTGGGCTTGGAAACCGGCGCTCAAAGACCCAGAAGGAGGTGGCGGATATGCTCGGCATATCCCAGTCATATATATCACGCCTTGAAAAAAGGATCATAAAACGGCTTAAAAAGGAAATTGTAAGGATGTCATAAAAAACGTCGGTCGTTGCATTTGGTTTATGAGTACATAGGGGGCTGTATGCCTCCGTTATACCAAAGGAGGAAATGCAATGACTAATAAGGTGGAAATATGCGGCGTTAATACATCAACGCTGCCGGTGCTGACACGAGAGGAAAAGGATGAGCTGTTTGTTAAAATCAAGAATGGAGATATGAAGGCAAGGGATACCTTTATAAAAGGAAATCTCCGGCTTGTTCTGAGCGTTATACAGCGTTTTTCAAACCGCGGCGAGAACCCGGATGATCTCTTTCAGGTCGGGTGTATAGGTCTGATAAAAGCGATAGACAATTTTGATACATCGGTTGGAGTTCAGTTTTCAACCTATGCCGTGCCGATGATTGTCGGCGAGGTGAGACGGTTCCTGCGTGATGAAGGCCCGATAAGGGTAAGCAGATCACTTAAGGATATTGCATATAAGGCTCTGCGCGCCAAGGAGAGATATATTAATTTACATTCCAAGGAGCCTACTATCAACGAGCTGGCAAAGGAGCTTGAGCTGCCGAAGGAGGATATAGTATTTGCTCTGGATGCCATTTCCGATCCTATATCCCTGTATGAGCCTGTATACCATGACGGCGGAGAAGCTATATATGTCATGGATCAGGTCAAGGACACAAAAAACACCGATTCGGCATGGCTTGAAAATATTGCTATCAATGAGGCGATGCGCCACCTTTCCGAGCGGGAAAAGCATATTCTTGATCTGCGTTTTTTCAGAGGAAAAACGCAGATGGAGGTTGCGGACGAGATAGGAATTTCACAGGCTCAGGTTTCAAGACTTGAGAAATCCGCGCTTAAGCAAATGCGAAAGTATGTATAATTTAAATCACATAGTTTTGCATTAAGACATAATATAGTCTTAAAGGAGTGTGATACTATGTGCGGGATTTGCGGATATATAAGCTATAAGGAAAACTATATAAAGAGCCGTGAGCGCGAGCGGGTTCTTGCTAAGATGATGGCGGATACCATGTACAGCCGCGGCCCGGATGCAGGCGGTGAATGGGTGGGCGAGCATGCCGTTTTTGCCCATCGCCGCCTTGCGGTTATTGATCCGGAACGGGGAAAGCAGCCGATGAAAAGAGTTTCGGAAGGATATGAATTTGTCATAACCTATAACGGTGAGCTATATAATGCAGATGAGCTGCGGCGCGGGCTTGAGAAGCGCGGCTACAAATTTGAAACAACGTCAGATACAGAGGTTCTTTTGTATATGTATATTCATTACGGCGATGAATGCGCAAAGCAGCTTAACGGTATTTTTGCCTTTGCCGTATATGACAGTATGAGACAGAGCGTATTTTTGTGCCGAGACCGTTTCGGTGTAAAGCCGCTGTTTTATTCGGAAAAAGACAACGCGTTTGTATTCGGCTCGGAGATAAAGGCGCTTTTGAAATATCCGGGCATTGAGGCGCGGCTGAATCGCGAGGGGCTTTGCGAGCTGTTTGCGATAAGCCCTGCAAGAACTGCCGGCTGCGGCGTGTTTAAGGGAATAAAGGAGCTTAAGCCGGGACACTGCATGAGGGTGAGCCGGAGAGGTATCTGTGAAAAAGCATATTGGCAGCTTAAAAGCGGAGAACACACTGACAGCTATACAGACACCATCGAAAAGGTAAGATTTCTGCTCACAGACGCGATAAAGCGGCAGCTTGTATCGGATGTGCCGATCGCGACCTTTCTTTCCGGCGGGCTGGATTCAAGCTTCATAACGGCTGTTGCGGCCTCTGAATTTAAAAAGCAGGGAAAGCAGCTTTCAACCTATTCCTTTGACTATGAGGACAACGACAAATATTTTCACAGCACAAAATTTCAGCCCGACAGTGACACCAAATGGGTGCCGAGAATGGTTGACGAGTTCGGTACCGATCATACATATCTTGTCTGCCCGAATGACGTGCTTGTGCCGATGCTCGATGATGCGCTGAGGGCAAAGGACCTGCCGGGAATGGCGGACTGCGATTCATCGCTGCTGTATTTCTGCCGCGAGGTCAAAAAGCGGCATACGGTTGCTTTATCGGGCGAGTGCTCCGATGAGATTTTCGGCGGCTATCCGTGGTTCCGTGATCCTCACGCCTTTGAAACACCGGCATTTCCGTGGTGCTATGATCTGTCCATGCGAAATGAAATTCTTATCGACAGTGTAAGAAAGTCTCTTGACCTTGACGGTTATTCAAGAATGAGGTATGAGGAATCCATACGCGAAACGCCGGAATATGCCGGTGACAATGCGGAGGAGCGGCGCAGACGGGAGATCTCATGGCTAAATATAAACTGGTTTATGACAAACCTGCTTGACCGCAAGGACAGAATGAGCATGGCATCGGGACTTGAGGTGCGCGTTCCGTTCTGTGACCACAGGCTTGTGGAATATGTATGGAATATACCGTGGGAGATGAAGAACCGGGATAATGTTTCCAAAAACATTCTTCGCGAGGCGGCAAAGGGCATATTGCCTGAAGATGTAAGACTCAGACGTAAAAGCCCGTACCCGAAAACGCATAATCCGTTCTACGAGGCGGAGGTTAAAGCGCGGCTTAAAGAGATCGTTGAGGATGTAAGCTCGCCTATTCTGTCAATATGCGACAGGGGAAAGCTCTATGATATAATAAACGGTAAATCTGACTATGGCAAGCCGTTCTTCGGTCAGCTTATGGCGGGACCGCAGTTTATAGGCTTCCTTGTTCAGGTAAACACGCTGCTCAATGAATATAATGTAAGGATCGTATGAACAACAGCCGCAGACAAATATGTCTGCGGCTGCTGCAATATATAAATTAATCGTCGAGCATTACAGCGCCCTGCATACCTGATGAAACGAGCTTAGAATAGCGTCTCAGGTAGCCTGTCTTGATCTTTGGCTCATTCGGTGTCCAGCCAACCTTACGGGCTGCCATTTCCTCATCGGAAACCTTAACGTTGAGGATACCGTTCATGATGTCAATTTCAATAATATCGCCGTTCTTGATAAATGCGATCGGGCCGCCTTCAACAGCTTCCGGCGAAACATGACCGATTGCCGCGCCGCGGGTTGCGCCTGAGAAACGTCCGTCTGTGATAAGAGCGACCTCTTTATCAAGTCCCATACCGCAGATTGCCGAGGTAGGCGAGAGCATCTCTCTCATGCCCGGGCCGCCCTTCGGCCCCTCGTAACGGATAACAACAACATCACCGGCAACAATTTTGCCCGCGTATATAGCTGCGATCGCCTCATCCTCGCTGTCAAATACCTTTGCCGGTCCCTCGTGCTTAAGCATTTCCGGAGCGACTGCCGAGCGTTTGACAACCGAGCCGTCAACTGCAAGATTGCCCTTAAGTACCGCGATACCGCCTGTCTTTGAATACGGATCATCAAGAGGTCTGATGACCGTGTGATCCTTGACCTCGTGACCTTCTATGTTCTCGCCCTGAGTTTTGCCTGTAACGGTGAGCGTGTCAAGCTTTAAGAGGTTTGCCTTTGACAGCTCGTTCATAACCGCCGTAACGCCGCCTGCCGCATAGAGATCCTGAACATGGTGCTCGCCTGCCGGAGCAAGGTGGCAGAGGTTAGGAGTAACCTCGCTGATTTCGTTAGCATAGTCAAGCGTGATCGGACACTTTGCCTCGTAAGCGATAGCGGGGAGGTGGAGCATTGAGTTTGTCGAGCAGCCGAGCGCCATATCAACTCTTAATGCGTTATAAAGCGAATCCGGTGTGATGACATCACGCGGACGGATATTCTTTTCAAGCAGCTTCATGATCTGCATACCGGAATGCTTTGCAAGCCTTATTCTCTCTGAATATACGGCAGGTATCGTTCCGTTGCCCGGAAGAGCCATGCCGAGAACCTCAGTAAGGCAGTTCATTGAGTTGGCTGTAAACATACCCGAGCATGAACCGCATGACGGACATGCAGCCTCTTCAAGGTTTTTAAGCTCTGTTTCGTCAATTGTGCCTGCCTTGAAAGCGCCGACTGCCTCAAAGTTTGTGTTGAGGTCGCGGAACTTGCCGTTATAGTTTATTGAAAGCATCGGACCGCCCGAGCATACGATCGCGGGAATGTTAAGCCTTGCCGCCGCAATGAGCATACCCGGAACGATCTTATCACAGTTCGGGATAAGCACGAGCGCGTCAAGACCGTGCGCGATCGCCATTGACTCAATTGAATCGGCTATAAGCTCACGGGAGGCGAGCGAATATTTCATACCCACATGTCCCATTGCGATACCATCGCATACCGCGATTGCCGGAAATTCCAGAGGAGTGCCGCCCGCAAGGCGCACGCCGGACTTGACCGCGTCAGCGATCTGACCGAGGTGAACATGTCCCGGAACTATTTCGTTCTTTGAGCATACAACCCCTATTAACGGGCGCTCTATTTCTTCATCTGTAAGACCGCTTGCTTTGAAAAGCGAGCGGTGCGGTGTTTTTTCAACACCCTTTTTAACTATATCACTGTACATATTAAAGCCTCCATTGTTGGGCTCCTCTAAAAACCTCCGGGCACTCGTCATATTGCGCAACTAATGCCGCCTTCATCGTTAAAAATACTTGAAATACGCGAGTTTTCCTGCATATTTTTGCCTTGCATTCGGCAATCATTTGTGCAATCTGCCAACCACCCTTAGGTTTTTAGAGGCGCCCTTTTTTGATTATTTTAATTTTAACACAGACTGAATAATATGTCAAGTAAATTAAAATTACAAAACGCCCTGCCGGAAACGGCAGAGCGTGTATGTCAAAGTCCTATAACGGTAAGCAGAAGATTGTGGTTGTACATGAAACCGCATATTACCGTATCGTTAAATATATCCGTTCCGATAATTGCCGCGACCGCGAATGCGGCATAGAGGAATACGGCGGCAATAAGCAGCTGCGCAAGTCCTCCGGCAACCCGGTTTGTTTCTTTTATAACAGGCAATGCCGCCGCGAATTTCAGTATCATATATATTATCCATAGTATAAGCCGTATAATGATAAACAGAAAAATACCGGAAGCGATTTCAACCACACTGTTAGTTACGGTATCCGTAATTGCCGATACAGCGTTTTCGGTTGACTCCGCGATCTGCTTTGCGGCCTCTCCTGTGTATTTTTCGGGCAGGGTGTATGCGGTGTCAAGCGCCGCGTGAGCGTCGGGGATATTTCCCGCCGCGGAGGCAAGCATGTCCTCCGCGCGGATCGAGACCGCATTATATACATAGCTGTGAAGCCCCTCGGCAAGAACGGATTTTTTGAAGGAGTCCGCCGTATAAGGTCTCAGAACGCATGTAAGCACAATTGCCGTAGCTAACGCCGCAAGCCCCCAGACGGTTTTAAGAAATCCACGTTTCAGGCCTGTCAGGAAAGCGGCGGCCAATATAGCGCACAGCACCGTATCAAGTATTATATTCAGCTGCATTTTTTATTCTCCCACAGTTATAATTTCACAAATTCAAGACTGTTGTTGTAAATGATCACATATGCCTTGCTGTTAAGAAGCATCAGCTTCTGTATTGCCATTGAAGCGGTATAATGCGACGGCTTGTCGTCCGAATATCTTCCGCAGATTATTTCTCTGTTGTTATTATAAAGGATCGTTGAGCCGTAAACATCTATGCAGTCCGGCTTTGAATTGATTACCGCGTCATATTCGAGCGCGCCTTTTTTATTGTAAAAATTAATAACAGGAGTGTTGTTCTGCGTATAGGTGATCAGTCTGTTTCCGTCAGCGTCAAGCGCGGAGCGCGTGAGCCGGACATCATCGAAACGCATATCATAGTTAATGCCGTTATAGCCGGTCAGAGAGGCTATGCAGTTGTCGCCTGTCGGGAAAATGAGCCTTCCGTTATTTCGCACATCAAAGATCAATGTGTTTTCAAGCTCATAGCCGGAGATCGGCTCAGGTGATTTTACATCAAAGAGCATAACATATGATGTTACATTATCTGTAGTGCTTACAAGCGATACAGCGACAAGACGCGTTTTCAGCATGGAGGCTGCTGTAATGTAGTTTGTGCCGGAGGTCCATGAAAAAATTTTCTCGCCGTTTTTGTTATAAACGACCACAGCGCCCTTATAGGCATTCTTGCTTGTTATGATAACAACATCGCCGCGCTCGGATATATCGCATGAAACGATATTGTCCACGGCGTCAATATTATAGCACAGCTTTCCGTCCTCAAACACGCATAGCTGCGTGCTGCCGTTTGAAGCGGCGGCGGTATATTTCCCCGCAGAGGATACGATCGGATTGGTAACCGGTATATCCGCTTCCCATATTGTTTTGCCGTTCTCGTCTATACAGCATATATAATTGGATTTTGCGCAGACAACCCCGTCCTTAGAGAGTGAAAAATCGGAACTGTCTGCTTCCTCAAAAGGGAGTATTACTGTGCCTCCCTCTATTTCGCGGTATTCTGATGACGCGTCCTCGTGGGCAATATTTCCGGCGACAAGCGTATTTTCGGGCAATTCGCCTTCCACGCTTGCTGTTTCGGCGGAGCTGCCGTCGATATTTGTTCCGAAGCTCTGTATAAGGGTCTCATCATCGGCGAGCGTTACAAAGCTGCCGGTCTGTTCTCCTATAACGGGCGCATCGCTGCCGATGTCATCAAGATCAATTCCGAACAGCTCGAAGAGAATTGTCATATTGTATTCAAAGTTGCGTTTATACGCGCCTATAATTCCTGTGTCGGTCATATAGAATCTGAAACCGCCGAAAAGCACCGCGCATATGATAACCGTGATCCAGAGCGGCTTCAGCATATACCATAGACTGTAGTCATATTCCCTTTCAACGATTTGCGGCTGCGGCTCCTGTTCCCGGCTGCGCTTTTTTTTCTCGGGCTTAGGCTCGGGCTTAGGCTCGGGCTTCGGTTCGGGTCTCTTCTGAGGTTCCTCCTTCTGAGGCTCGGGCGGCTGAGCCTCCGTGATCGGTCTGCCGTCAAGTCCGAGGTTCCCTAAAACCTCCTCTTCGACCGGAGCAGCGGTCTCGTGAGCCTGTTCCTGCTGTTTTATTTTCTGCATATCCTGCGGCTTAATGCGGCGGGTGCTGCTGATTCCTTCATTGCCCGCAGCTTCCTCCTTTGCGGGCTGCTTGCCGAGCTTTACCGTAACCGTGTCGCCCGTGGTGATGGGCGTCTCCGGCGCAGTCTCCGCTTTTTTGCCGATGATACGGGTGCTGCCCATATCCTCTTCCCCGGCAGACACATTGTCACCGTCATAATATTTAATAAGCTCGTTTAATATTTTATCGCGATCTTCTGCCATTAATAAAATACCTCCTTGAGACATAAGCCTTTTGCCGGAGCTGTAATTCCGGCTCTGTCCCGGCAGCGTGAAGCTATTATTCCGGGAATGTCGGAAGGCTTTATTCTTCCTCCTCCCGCATATACGAGAGTACCCGTTATTATTCTAACCATATTATAAAGAAATCCGTTGCCGGTAACATCAATTGTTATAATATTGCCGTGTTTTTCGACTTCAAGAGCATGAATTGTGCGGACCGTGGTTTTTACGGTAAATCCGCTTGCGGCAAAGCCGATAAAATCGTGAGTGCCGATAAATGCCCGTGCCGCCTCCCTCATAGCGTCTGCATCAAGCGGATGCCTGTAATGCCATGAGTATCGGGCTGAAAAAACATCGGGAAATTCTCCGTTATCAATCGTGTAGCGATAGGTTTTTCCCCTTGCGGAGCGGTTCGCGGTGAAATCCTCGGGGACCGTCTCTGCGCCGGTGCATACTATATCCTCCGGCAGCTCAGCGTTGAGCGCGTAAGGGAATCTGTCAGGCGGGATAGATGATGATGTGTTAAAGCTGCACACATAGCCTGACGCATGAACTCCGGCATCGGTTCTGCCGCAGCCGCAGGGGATAATGCCCTCATGCGTAATCGCCCGCAATGCCTCGCTGAGCGTCTGCTGAACAGTGACCGCATTGGATTGTATCTGCCAGCCGTGATAGTTCGTGCCGTCAAATTGTAAAAACAGCTTTATATTCATAGCTCCCTTAAAACCTCACACTACACCATTATATTCTATTATTGTATCATAACCGGCGACAAAATTCAATGAAAAAATCCGATAATTCCGGAAAAAATGCAAAATATTATTGTAATAACCGCGATAACCGCATCTGTCTTGCCGAAACGCGTCTTTTTTCGCGGTGTTCTTGTGCCTTTTCCGTAGCATCGCGCGTCCATTGCCAGCGCAAGCTCATCCGCGTGCCTGAACACGCTTATGAAAAGCGGGATCGTAACCGGAATGACTGCCTTTGCCCTTGCGATAAATCCGCCGCCGGAAAAGTCGGCTCCGCGCGCTCTCTGCGCCTTCATGATCCGTTCCGCTTCGTCTGCGAACAGCGGGATAAAGCGGAGAGCCACGGAGATGATCATTGCAGTATCGTCAACCGGCAGCTTCAGAGCCTTAAGCGGCTTCATAAGCCGTGCAAGCCCGTCCGTAAGCGCCACGGGGGGAGTTGTAAGCGTCAGCAGCGAGGTGCCGCAGACAAAGAATATAAACCGCAGAGTAACAATAATTGAATTGTGAATGCCGTTTTCCGTTATTTTAAATATATGCCATTGCCACAGGGGATCACCGCCGCCTGTAAAAAGCGCCGTTACAAAGGTGAACAGCATGAAAAGACGCAGCGGCTTAAGTCCCTTGAGCATATAGCCGACAGGTATTTTTGAAACAAGAGCGGCTGCAGCGGTGAACAGAAATACTAGCCCCATTCCCGCATAGCTGTTTATTGTAAAGACGGCAGCGGAATATGCGACAGCGGTCAGGATTTTTGTCCTCGCGTCGGCACGGTGCAGCGGTGATTTTGTATCTATATAACGTCCTATTGTAATATCACGAAGCATACTGAGCGCCTCCCTTAACAAGCCTCATAACCGCGTCATGCGCCTCACGAACCGTAAGCGCCCTGCCGATATCCGTTCCGGCGTTTCTGAGCGCGGAGGAGAGCTTTGCCATTTCGGGCGCGTCAAGTCCGCAGTCCGTGAGCAGCCGTTCATTTGCGAATATTTCATGTGGTGTTCCGTGCGCGGCGGCGCTGCCGCTGCAGAGAACTATTATATCATCCGCATATTGCGCCGCGTCCTCCATAGAGTGTGTGACGAAAACGATCGTCATATCATGGCGGCTTTCCTTAAGATCATTAAGGATGGAAAATATATGCCGTCTGCCTGACGGGTCAAGCCCTGCCGCCGGTTCATCAAGAATGAGAACGGACGGTTTCATCGCAAGTATACCGGCAAGCGCCGCAAGCCGTTTCTGTCCGCCCGAAAGCTCGTAGGGCGACATATCAAGCAGCTTTTCATCAAGCCCTGTGAGCGCAGCCGTTTCCCTTACGCATATATCAAGCTCTTTGCCGGTCAGACCGAGATTTGCAGGGCCGTAGGCTATATCCTCATATACCGTTTCGGCAAAAAGCTGATATTCAGGATATTGGAACACCGCTCCTGTTTCTTTGCCGCATTCCTGTATCGGTTTGCCGCAAAGCGTTACGGAGCCGCTGTCCGGCTCGGTAATTCCGGCTATAATCTCGGTAAGCGTTGATTTTCCGCTCCCGGTGCGGCCTATTACCGCCGTAATCCCGGGGCGTATACACTCTGTGATATGCAAAAGCGCCTGTGTCCTTCCGGCGGGGGAGGAATATGAATAGGATATGTCATTAAGCTTTATTCTGCATTCCGCCTTTGTTTTGCTGCCTTGCCGCGGCGCAGACTCAGCGCCGGCGCTTTTTCCGCCGATAAAGCCGGCAAGCTGCTTTGCGCAGCCGTTTATGTCAGCCGCGATATAGGAAACGGGCAGACCGCTTTCTCTCAGCATAAGGCAGAGCTGAGCGCTTTGCGGCATATCAAGTCCCGTGCGCGAGATCAGGTCATAGTCTGAGAAAATTTCCTCCGGTGTACCGTCCGCTGTTATCTGCCCGTTATCCAGTATAACAACGCGGTCGGCAGCGGCGGCCTCCTCCATATAATGCGTTATCCAGATAATGCTTATTCCAAGCTCTTTTCTGAGCCTCATAACGCAGTTGAGAATACGCTTTCTCGCAAGGGGGTCAAGCATTGAGGAGCCTTCGTCAAATACCATATATTCCGGCCGCATTGCAAGAATGCCCGCAATTGCGGTAAGCTGCTTCTGACCGCCGGATAAGGTGCTTACCGTTTTTTCGCGGAGCTGTGAGATCCCTGCGGCGTCAAGCGCAAATTCAACCCGTCGAAGAATTTCTTCCTCGGGCAGACCCAAGTTTTCCGGCGCAAATGCCGTGTCATCCTCCACGATCGACGCGACCGCCTGTGATTCGGGGTTCTGAAATACCATACCGACCCGCTCGCGCACATCAAAAGTTTTTTTTGCATCCCTTGTATTTATCCCGTCAACAAAAACATCCCCGTCCTCAGGGATAAGGATGGCGTTGAGATGCTTTGCGAGCGTGGATTTGCCCGAGCCGTTTCTTCCCAGAATTGCCGTAAAAGAACCCTTTTCAATTTTCAGATTTATTCCGCTGAGAATCTGCGTGCCGTTAAAGGAACGGCGCAGGTCATTTATTTTTATCATATAATATCACCCTGTAAATTCTGAGCACAAAACTCTGATAAATTATAGCATAAAAAAACCCCGATTGCAATAATAATACAACCGGAGCGGTATAATTTTGTGAAAAAAGCTTGAAAATTATGTAATCGGGTAGTATAATATATATGCTTTGCAATAAGTTTTCTGTATTCAATGTAATGAAGAAAACTTATTGCAAAGAGGCATTAAAAAGAACGAAATTTTACAAAAACATGAGATATGGGATATAAACGGGACCGGAAGGAGTAAAAAATGACAATTCTGTATGAGGTTCACAACGGATTATATGTAAATATGACAAACAGATGCCCATGCGCCTGTTCGTTCTGCCTGAGACAGAATAAGGGCAGCAGCAGTCTTTACGGAGACCTCTGGCTGGAGCGTGAGCCTTCGGTTGACGAGGTTATAGCGGAGTTTGAAAAGCGGGATCTTTCAAAATATGATGAGATAGTGTTCTGCGGCTTCGGAGAGCCGTCGGAAAGATTGTATGATATTTTTGAGGTATGCGATTATTTAAGGACTGTGACAAAGCTTCCGATAAGAATAAACACAAACGGTATGGCAAATCTAATCTGGGGCAAAAATACGGCGCCGGATTTTGAGGGAAGAATAGATGTTGTGTCAACAAGCCTCAACACCCCGAACAGGGAGCGCTATTATGAGATAACAAAATGCAGATACGGTATAGCTGCCTTTGATGCGATGCTGGAATTTGCGGGAGAGGTCAGGAAATATGTCGGCAAGGTCATTCTTTCGACTGTTGCCACGACCATAACAAAGGAAGAGGAGCAGCAGTGCGCGGAGCTTTGCGGCAGGCTCGGCGCGACGTACAGGATAAGACCGTATGAGAGCTTTGAGGAGGATGAAAGATGAAGATATTCAGAACGGAAACAGGCAGGAAGATCATGCGCTGTCTGTTTGACGCAAAGGAGGTATAACTGTGTGGATAGCGCTGGCGGCCGCATATGGACTGCTTAAGGGCATACGGGACGTAATGAAAAAGGTTGCTCTGCAAAAGAGCAGTATAATTGAGGTGCTGTTCTTTTACACGCTTCTGAGCTTTATTTTTGTTCTGCCGTGGACAGGCGAGGCATTCGGGATATTTGACGGCGGAGCGCATTATCTGGCGCTCATTGCGTTAAAATCTCTTATAATATATATTGCATGGATATGCTCTTTTAAGGCGATCGAAAAAATACCGATAGGCTTTTACGGACTTATGGATATGTCGAGGGTTATAATCACCTCTGTAATGAGCGTGACGCTGCTGGGCGAAGCGATGAGCCCGGACAAGGCGATCGGAACGGTACTCGTTATGGACGGACTTGTAATGCTTAATGTGGCGAAGAACAATCCCGCGGGCGGCGGAGAGGGCGTAAAGCTGAAATACATAATACTTGTCCTCATATCCTGCTGCATGAATTCATGCTCGGAAATACTGGATAAATGGTTTATGAGACCGGAAACCGGAATAACCACGGGGCAGCTGCAGTTCTGGTATCTGTTCTTCATGGTGGTGTTCTATCTCATACATATAATAGTAAAGAGGATACATATTGATTTCAGACATATATACAAAAACTACTGGATCATAATTCTTGCGGTTCTGTTTGTTGCGGGCGATAAGTGCCTGTTTATTGCAAACCGGACAGGTTCGGTGATCCCGCTGACCCTGCTAAAGCAGTGCGCTGTAATAATTACAATACTCGGCGGCAAGGTGGTATTTAAGGAAAAAAACACCTTATTCAAGCTGCTCTGCGCGGTTGTAGTAATATGCGGTATTGTGGTCGGGGTATTATAATACAACGATAAAAGCTGCCCGCAGAGGGCAGCTTGAACTGATCAGGCATTGATCAGACAGGGGACGGATCAGCTTTCAAGACTGTAGAAATCTTTAAAAAATCCCGGATAGCTTACGTCAACGCACTCGCTGTTGTCAAGTGTCGATTCACCCTCCGCAAGCTGGGCGAGGATCGCAAGGCTCATTGCCATGCGGTGGTCGCCGTAGGCGGCAAAGTCGGCGCCGTGTATCGGTCTGCCGCCTGTAATTACCATACCGTCTTCCGTTTCCTC
This sequence comes from uncultured Lachnospiraceae bacterium, assembly GCA_964579875.1. Classification (GTDB taxonomy): domain Bacteria; phylum Bacillota; class Clostridia; order UBA1381; family UBA1381; genus Ornithomonoglobus. The sequence goes on from CAZOHJ010000017.1 coordinate 39,063, forward strand.
TATATCTATGCCGCATTTTGTGAACTCGTCCACAACCGCTCTTATGCGGTTTGTTTCCTTGACCTTAAGCTCCTGCGCGTCGCGGATGACCGTCCTTCCTTCTGCGAATACGGCCGCCGCGGCGATAACAGGAAGCTCATCGATAAGCCTTGGGATAACAGCGCCGCCGATCTCGGCGCCGTGCAGCTGTGAGGTGCGGATCACAATGTCCGCGACCGGCTCGCCCGCGGCGGTGCGCTCGTTTATAAGATCCATATCGGCGCCCATTGCTTTCATTACGTCAATAATACCCGTTCTTGTCGGATTAACTCCGACATTTTTTACTTTTATTTTTGAATCCGGCATGATCGCTCCGAGAACCATGAAGAACGCGGCGGAGGATATATCTCCCGGAACAAGAATGTCCTGCGCTTTCAGAAAATCGGTTTTTCCTACCCTTATTGTAAGACCGTCCGCCTCAAGCGCTGCGCCCATTGCGGAAAGCATAAGCTCCGTATGGTCGCGGGATTTTTGGATTTCATGGATTATCGTATCGCCCTCCGCGTAAAGCCCCGCAAGTATCAGCGCGGTTTTTACCTGCGCCGAGGCGACTGTCATATGGTATTCGATCCCGTGAAGCTGTTTGCCGCGTATATGCAGCGGACAATATTCGTTTTCAATATCGGCGCCCATAAGCGACAGCGGCTTTGTTACCCTGCCCATGGGACGCCTGCAGATAGACGAGTCCCCCGTTACAGCGGTATCGAACGGCTGTCCCGCAAGGATCCCGCAGAGCAGTCTTGTTGTCGTGCCGCTGTTGCCGGTGTAAAGCATTTTATCCGGCTTTGTAAGACCGTGCAGTCCTTTGCCGTAAACCGTGACATTATTTCCGTCAATATCGATCCTTATTCCCATTGCGCGGAAGCAGTCTATTGTTGAAAGGCAGTCCGCGCCCTTTAAAAATCCGCTTATATGTGTTGCGCCGTCGGCAAGAGAGCCGAGCATAACGGCGCGGTGGGAGATCGACTTGTCACCCGGAACCGTGATCTCGCCCCGCGCGCTCCGCATTTTTCTTATATTCATTATGTATCATATTTCCTTTCAAAAATTAAATCGTATATTTGAATTATACCACAAATATTAATGTAATACAAGATATTCGGTGGTGATTTATTTTGAAAAATTCTTTTTTATCAGGCGCGGTAGTCCTCATGGCTGCAAATATAATATCAAAGGTTCTTGGAGCCGTGCTGAAAATTCCTCTCACATACATAATGCATGAGGAGGGAATGGCGGTTTATAACACAGCGTTCAGCGTGTATATAATGTTCCTGTCCTTTGTTGTAGCCGGAACGCCGTTTGCCGTGCAGAAGCTCACGGCGGCGGCGCACGCGAGAAAGGACGCGGGACGCGCGAGGGAAACCGTATTCATTTCTACGGTCATACTTGCCGTGATAGGCTTTATAGGCAGCGTGATCCTCTGGCTGGGCGCGGATTTTTTTGCGCTTGCAATGAAGGAGGAGCGGGCGGGCTGGGCTATAAGAGCCATTGCCCCGTCAATATTTCTTGTTGCCTGCGGCGCCGCGGTAAAAAGCGGCTTTCAGGGAAGATCCGATATGGTTCCAACGGCGGTTTCGCAGGTGATCGAGTCGTTTATAAAGCTGGGCGCGGGATATGCCCTGGCTGTGGTGCTGCTGTATATGGGAACGGAATATGCCGCCGCAGGCGCGGCGGCGGGCGTTACCATAGGCGAAGCGGCGGCAACGCTCATGCTTGCGGTATGGTATCTGCTGTCGGTCAGAAGGATAAAGCGCACAGCGGGAAACAGGAGAGAGATATTAAAGGAGCTTACAGATATTGCTCTGCCGATGCTTTTTATGTCCGTTGCCGGATCTGCAATTTCGGTCTGCGACACGTCCGTCATACGCGCCGGTCTGCTGCGCGCCGGATTGAGCGCGGATAGGGCGCGGGTCGTATACGGCGCATATACCGGCTATGCCATGACCGTGCTTAATCTGCCCTCCGGCTTTCTTGCAACGCTGGGAATAAGCGTCATTCCGATAATTTCGGGCGCGGCGGCGGTGGGGAATACGGAAAGAATACGCTCCGTTGCAAGGCGGGCAATAGGTCTTTCCGCAGCAGCGGGAGCCGCCTCGGTAATAGTCCTTTGCGTGTTCGGAGAACTCATTTTGCGGATATTGTTCCACAACACCTACAGCGCCCCGATGCTGAGAATGGCGGCGCCGTCAGTGCTGTTTATTTGCGTAATGCAGATCTCCGGCGCGATATTGCAGTCAATGGGATATATATGGCGCGCCTTTGCCGCATCGATCGCCGCGGCGTTTATAAAGCTTGCATTTTCGGCGTTTCTGACGTCAAGACCCGAATTTAATATTTACGGTACCATTATAGGCACGGATATTGCTTTTTTCACGGGTATGGCTGTTAACCTGTTCAGCCTGTCGCGCAAAAAAAACGGCGGTCTGAACGGCCGCCGCGGTATATTTACTTTTTAGGCGCGGGAATGCTGATCGTAACGTCCGTGCCCTTGTTGACGTCACTGGTGATCGTGATCCTGCCGTGGAATGCGGATTCCACGGTTTCCTTTGCGATCGCAAGCCCCAGACCGGTGCCGCCCTTGTCGCGGGAGCGAGCCTTGTCGACCCGGTAGAAGCGGTCAAAGATATGCGGAAGCTGTTCCTTGGGAATGCCTATGCCGTTGTCTGATACTTTTATGAGTATGTCATTATATACATTGCTTGAGAATACATGGATCTCACCGCCGGACGGGGTGTATTTGAGCGCGTTTGTTATAACATTGGAAACCGCTCTTTCAAGACCGTCTCGGTCGCCTTTGATTTTCGGGACATCATTTATAGGCGTATAGGTGAGAGACTGGTTTTTCTTCTTTGCGGTAAGAGTAAGCCTCTCGACAAGCCCTTCGAGCATTGAGCGTATATCAATATCATCAACGGGGCGTATGTGGTTCGCGTTTTCGTCAAGCTTTGACAGAGTGAGAAGATCGGATATGATCTTTGTCATTCTGTCGGTTTCCGATGATATGGTATCAAGGAAGCGCGTGCGTACCTCCGGCGTCGCGTCCGGAGTGTCGGCGAGGATATCCGCGTATGATTTTATAACCGTAAGCGGAGTTCTCAGCTCATGCGAAACATTTGCCACGAAATCACGCCGTGCGCTTTCAAGCCGCTCATGCTTTGTAACATCGTGCACTATAACGATTATGCCGCCCTCGCTGCTGTCCCTTGAATATACCGTGAAATTAAACTGGAGCAGCTGATCGTTAATATGAGCCTCGCGCTCAAAATCATCGTTCGGGATATACTGCATTGCTTCAAGCGTAATATCGTCAAGATTGATCTCACGGAAGAAGGTGTTGAAGGTTATGTCGTCAATGAATTTTCTGTTTAAAAGCCGCTTTGCCTCGGGGTTGATATGTATAAGCTTACCCTTCATGTCAAATGCCATAATGCCGTCGCTCATGCTCTGTAGTATCTTTTCAAGCTTGATCTTTTCCGCTGTGGTTTTATCGGCATACTCCCGTCGCTGCTCCGAAAGATAAAGGAACGCGTCTGAAAGTTCTCCGATCTCGTCCTGACGCTCGGACGCCGGGATCGAGGCGATGTCGCCGTCCGCAAGCTGCCTTGCCTGCTTTGAGATCTTCTTTACCGGTATTGTTATCGTATAAGCAAGAATTGTAGAGGCGATATATGCTGTTATCAGTGAGATAATAAGCGATGCAATAAGATTTCTTGCAAGTCTGCCCGATACAAGCTTTTGTATCGACAATGTGTCCTTTATGTATACGATAAAGCGAACATCATCACCGCTTTTAAGGGGAAGCGCGTAGTCGATATATCTGCGCGTGATTCCCGTGCTCCTGCTTTCTTCTCCCGCAAGCGCGTCATCAATAACCGATGATGACTCTATGACGTCCGAGCCGCAGCTTGAATACTTAACAGTTCCCGCTGAATCCAGAACACAAAAAATTGCCGACTTGTCAAGACCCAGCTCGTTTGTGTAGACCTCAACAATATCGGTGATATTTTTTATGTTGTCGGGGCCGGATTCGTTCATTACCAGCTCATCGGCGTTTTCGGATACGGATACAGATGTTGCGGCAGCGGTGAGCTGCTCCTTCGTATCATTGTTAAACACAAGGGAAACCGCCCCGTCAAAGCTTTTATGAAAATAGCGGACGGAGCTGAAAATGCCGGACAGCCCTGTGACAAGCTCAACACCGGCTGTGAGCAGCATGAACAAAACAGTGATTTTCACGCGTATGCTTTTGAACATAATTGTCTCAGTCCCTTTTTTATATTTTATTGAAATAATAGCCTATGCTGCGTTTTGTTATTATATAGCGCGGCATACTCGGATCATCCTCTATTTTCTCCCTCAGACGTCTTATCGTAACATCGACCGTGCGGACGTCGCCGAGGTACTCGTAGCCCCACACGTTCTCAAGCAGAACCTCTCTTGAAAAAATCTGATCCGGCGCCTCCGCAAGAAAACGAAGCAGCTCAAATTCCCTCAGGGTAATATCTATGATCCTTCCTTCCTTGCGCACCTCATAGCGGTCAACATTAATTGTAACATTGCCGGAGGTTATAGTGTTCTTGCCCTCAGGCTTTTCGACCGCATCCTTTGATATTTCCGAACGGCGGAGGATCGCCTTTACGCGCGCCTTCAGCTCGCGCGCCGAATACGGCTTTGTTATGTAATCATCGGCTCCAAGCTCAAGACCGAGCACCTTATCGACCTCGTCCTCGCGGGCGGTGAGCATTATGATCGGCACATTGGATTCCTTTCTTATTTCCTTGCATACATCCATGCCGTCCATGCCGGGAAGGTTGCAGTCAAGAAGTATGAGATCGGGTCTGCTCTGTCTGAACCGGTCAACGCCTGTCGGCCCGTCATATGCTGAAACCGTCTTGTAGCCGTCCTGCTCAAAGGTGAATACAAGTATATCGTTTATATTTTTCTCGTCCTCAATTATAAGAATAGTAGTTGCATCCATGTTTTAAATCCTTTCTTAAACAGTGCAATTTGTTATAAATGCTTCACAAATAACATTTATAACAATAATATTACATTCAAATTACATTTATTTTATCAAAAATCAACAGATATATCAAGTATATTTCCAAAAAAAATTGAAAAAATTTTTAAAACCTAAGCAAGCTCAAAAAATATATTCGTATTTTGCAAAAATTCATATAGACAACAGGGAAATTTTGCTGTATAATATATAATCAGATAAAAATAAACCTTCATCGAAAGGAGTTTACAGCATATATGGAAAAGGCAGTATTATTGAACAGCGAGTCCGCGCAGCGGCTTGTAAACCGGATGGCTTATGAGATCATTGAGGATAACAGAGGCTCCGAAAACCTTGTTATAATCGGTATTCAGTCAAAGGGTGTTCTTTTTGCAAAGGCTCTGCGGAAAAAGATAAGCGAGCTTGAAGGGGCCATGCTTCCCATGGGCTCAATTGACATCACCTTTTACCGTGACGATCTGACCCGCCTTAACGATCATCCCGTAATACGCGAAACCGATGTTCCGTTTACGATCGAGGATAAGAATATTATATTGGTTGACGATATTCTTTTTTCGGGCAGGACCATAAACGCGGCCATTAAGGAGCTTTTTGATATGGGCAGACCGGCGAAAATAAAGCTTGCCGTGCTTGTTGACCGCGGCCATCACGAGCTTCCTATCCGCGCCGATTACTGCGGCAGGGACGTGCCGACGGCGCTTGACGAATATATTGACGCAGATATTACGGAGGACGGCGTGATAGAAAAGGTTACAATACGCGACAAGGAGGCCAAACGATAATGAAGCATGATTTACTGGGGTTAAAGGATCTTGATGCGGATCAGATAAAACACATCCTGGATACGGCTGCAACGATGAAGGAGATCGTTCTCAGCCCGAACAAGAAAACTCCCCATCTGCAGGGAAAAACGGTCGTTAATCTGTTCTACGAGAACAGTACAAGGACGAGATTGTCATTTGAGCTTGCGGCAAAGTATATGAGCGCGAACTCGGCAAATATTTCATCAAGCGGCTCATCTGTCGCAAAGGGTGAGACCCTTGCCGATACCGCGGAAACGATCAACGCAATGGGAACGGATATTCTCGTTATGCGCCACAATATGAGCGGCGCGCCGCATACGATCTCAAAGCTGGTAGACGCGTCGGTCGTGAATGCGGGTGACGGTATGAATGAGCATCCGACACAGGCGCTGCTTGATATGCTCACAATGCTTGAGCACAAGGGACATATTGAAGGACTGAAGGTCGCGATTATCGGAGATATTTATCATTCAAGAGTTGTCCGCTCAAATATATACGGACTTACGAAGCTTGGAGCGGAGGTAACGCTTGGCGGCCCGTCAACGCTGATGCCGATGGGCATTGATAAGATGGGCGTTAAGGCTTACGATAATGTCCATGAAGCTATAGTTGACGCGGATATTGTCATGGCGCTCAGAATACAGCTTGAACGGCAGAAGAAGGGACTGTTCCCGAGTATACGCGAATATTTCCGGTTCTTCGGCATAGACGAGCAGCGGCTGAAGCTTGCAAAGCCCGACGCTATCGTAATGCATCCGGGTCCGGTCAACCGAGGCGTTGAGCTTTCAACCTCGGTTATCGACGGCGAAAGGAGCGTTATAACCAATCAGGTCACGAGCGGCGTAGCGGTAAGAATGGCGGTAATGTATTTGTTATCAAGGGGAGGATTCTGAATTGAAGATATTGATAAGAAACGGTCATGTGATCGATCCGGCAAACGGGATCGACGAGGTGACAAACGTATTTATAGACAACGGCATGATCTCCGAGGTCGGAGTGGACGCCTATCTTGACGGACTGGATATGGAGGTTATTGACGCTTCGGGAAAGATCGTTGCTCCGGGTCTTGTGGATATGCACGTTCATCTCCGCGAGCCGGGACAAGAATATAAAGAGGATATCGAATCCGGCACAAAAGCCGCGGTATTCGGCGGCGTGACCTCGGTTGCCTGTATGCCGAACACCGATCCGGTATGTGATAATGAGGCGGTAGTTACCTATATAAAGTCAAAGGCCGCCGAGGTAGGCTATGCGAATGTGTATCCGATAGGCGCGGTTTCAAAGGGTCAGGAGGGCAAATTCCTTGCCGAAATAGGCGAAATGGCATTTGCCGGCGCTGTCGCGGTCTCGGATGACGGACATCCGGTGGAAAATTCGGGACTTATGAGGAGGGCAATAGAGTATTCGCAGATGTTTGACGTCATTGTAATATCACACTGCGAGGATATGGCTCTCGGCGAGGGTGATATGAATGAGGGGCCTGTCGCGTCGGCGATGGGACTTCGCGGTATCTCAAGGGCCGCCGAGGAGGTCATGGCGGCTCGCGACGCGATCATCGCCGAGGCAGTCGGCGGACGCGTGCATATCGCGCATATCTCAACAAAAGGCTCTGTTGAGATTATCCGTCAGGCAAAAAAGCGCGGAGTAAAAATCACCTGCGAGACCTGCCCGCATTATTTTGCGCTCACGGAGGAGGCTTGTCTCGGCTTTAACACGAACGCAAAGATGAACCCGCCTCTGAGAACCGCGGAGGATGTCGCGGCGATCAAGGAGGGCCTTGCGGACGGAACGATCGACTGCATTGTGACGGATCATGCTCCTCACCACCCGGATGAAAAGGAATGTGAGTTCGGGCTTGCAAAGAACGGTATTGTAGGTCTTGAAACCTCGCTTGGCCTTGGCATAAAGTATCTTGTAAAAGAGGGAGTTCTGACGATGAGCCGGCTTATAGAGAAGATGTCGCTGAACCCTTCAAGGATCCTGGGCATATCAAAGGGCACGCTTTCGCCGGGACATACCGCGGACGTTGTGATCTTTGATCCTGAAAAGAAATGGACCGTTGACATAACAAAGCTTCATTCAAAGGGCAAAAACTCTCCGTATGACGGCTTTGAGCTTTTCGGAAAGCCGGAGTATGTAATTGTAGGCGGAGAGATAGTTATTAATCAGGGCGAATTGATGAAGTAAGGAGGAACGGCCATGTCAGTGGATTTGTTGGTAAAAAAAATTAAGGAGAAGGGAAATCCCTCGGTCGCGGGGCTTGATCCTAAGATAGAATATGTGCCGCGGTATATCCGTGATAGGGCATATGCCGGGTACGGAAAAAATCTCAGGGGCGCGTGCGAGGCGATATGGGAGTTCAACAAGGGACTTATTGACGCGCTTTGCGATGTGGTTCCGGCGGTAAAGCCGCAGAGCGCTTTCTATGAAATGTACGGACTTAACGGCGAGGAGATTCTTCACAGAACGATAAAATATGCGAGGGAAAAGGGGCTTTATGTCATTCTTGATGTTAAAAGAAACGATATAGGTTCAACTGCGGAGGCATATTCAAAGGCATATCTGGGAAATGTAGATATAGACGGCATTGCAGAGGAGCCGTGTCCGGTTGACTGCGTAACGGTCAATCCGTATCTCGGAACGGACGGCGTAAAACCGTTTGTAAACGACTGCAAGACCTTCGATAAGGCGATATTCGCGTTAGTAAAGACTTCAAATCCGTCATCAGGCGAGCTGCAGGACATAATCGCGGGCGGAAAGAGCGTCTATGAGCACGTTGCGGAGCTTGTGAACAAGTGGAATGCCGGCACGATAGGAGAAAGCGGTTATGGCGCGGTAGGCGCTGTAGTGGGCGCGACATATCCTGAGCAGGCGGCGGTTCTTCGCGGCATTATGAAGCGGTCCTATTTCCTTGTGCCGGGCTACGGCGCGCAGGGCGGAGGCGCAGCGGGGGTAAAGCCATGCTTTAATGAGGACGGCCTCGGAGCGATAGTAAACTCGTCAAGAGGCATTATGTGCGCCTATAAGAAGGGTGACTGGAAGGAAGAACAGTTCGCTGAGGCTGCAAGAGCCGAGGCGATACGCATGAAGGAAGATATAACAGGCGTTTTGTAATAAAAGGAGATCATATTATTATGAAAAAAAACTATAAATGCAAGCTTACTCTCAAAACAGAGCTGTGTCCGGGAATATGGGATTTTGTGGCTGAGGCTCCGGAGATCGCAAAAGCGGCTCAGACCGGACAGTTTCTGCACATTGCGTGCGGCGGCCCGACCCTTTTAAGACGGCCGATAAGCATATGTGACGCCGGTGAAAGCTTTGTGCGCTTCTGCTTTCAGGTGAAGGGAGAGGGTACAAGGCTTCTTGCAGAGACAGAGGTTGGTGAGGAAATTGATATAATGGGTCCCCTTGGACACGGCTTCACGGTGACTCCGGGAGAAAGGTCCGTTATAATAGGCGGAGGAATAGGCGTTTTCCCGCTTCTTAAGCTTGCGAGAGAAAAGAACAGCGTTGTATTTCTCGGTTTCCGCAATAAGGACCTTGTTGTTATGGAGGACGATTACCTTGAGGCAAATAAAAACCTTACGATATGCACCGATGACGGCTCCTATGGCTATAACGGCTTTGCGGTCGCGGCGATGGGAGAGTATCTGCTCGAGCATAAGGCCGATATGATATATTGCTGCGGTCCCGCTCCTATGCTGAAAACCGTAAAGCAGATTGCGGAATATAAAAATATTCCGTGCCAGCTGTCTCTGGAGCAGCGCATGGGCTGCGGAATAGGCGCGTGTCTTACCTGCGTATGCGAAACCAAGAACGAGGGCATGGCAAGGTATAAGCAGGTATGCACCTGCGGTCCTGTATTTGATTCAAAGGAGGTTGTATTCTGATGGCAAATTTAGAAGTGGAATACTGCGGAGTAAAGTTCAGAAATCCGGTCGTCACGGCGTCGGGGACCTTTGGCTTCGGCTATGAATATGACGAATATGTCCCGCTTTCGGAATACGGCGGCTTTGCGGCAAAGGGTCTTACACGCCGGCCCAGAGGCGGAAATCCGGCTCCGAGAATTACAGAGACCGCCGCGGGAATACTTAACAGCGTCGGACTGCAGAACCCGGGCGTTGAGGCGTTTGCGGAATATATTATGCCGGATCTCGCGCAGAAGTTTGATACAAATGTCATTGCAAATATGTCGGGCAATACGATAGAGGAATATGCCGAAATGGCGGAGATCCTTTCGGAAACCGCCGCGGCGGTAATCGAAATGAATATATCCTGCCCGAATGTAAAGCACGGCGGCATGGCGTTCGGAACAAACGCCGCGGTCGTTGAAGAGCTTACGCGCGAGGTCAGAAAGAGATGTAAAAAGCCGCTGGTCGTAAAGCTTTCGCCTAATGTGACCTCGGTTGCCGAGATCGCGAGAGCCGCAGAGGCAGGCGGCGCGGACGGCTTATCCCTTATCAACACTCTTATGGGAATGAAAATTGATATTAACACAAGACGGCCGATGCTTGCAAACAACACGGGCGGGCTGTCAGGCCCGGCGGTAAAGCCTGTGGCGGTGCGCATGGTGCACGAGGTATATAACGCGGTAAAAATTCCGCTTATCGGAATGGGCGGCGTTATGAGCGGGGCGGACGTCATAGAATTTATGATAGCCGGAGCAAAGCTTGTAGCGCTCGGAACCGGTCTTTTTGCAAAGCCGGATCTCATTCTTGATGTAAAACGCGATATTCTGGCATATATGGAACGCTTTAAAATTGATGACATAAATGATATTGTAGGCACTCTGGAACTGAATTGATTGAAGAATATATACGGAAACAGCGGCGGAAAGCCGCTGTTTTGCTGTTTTCGGTAAATTTTATTGGTCAAATTGCACATATGAAATCTTGTATGCAATTTAAACAAATCCCTTGACCGATTAGGCCGTTTCTGTGAAAATCTGAACAAAAAAGTCTGTTTTTTTGCATGTTTTAACTAAAACAGCACTTGCAAAATTGATGAAAATGTACTATAATATTTATTAAGATGTTATGCAATTTCACCTATATTTGAATGGGGTACGGGTGGAAAAGCACGATAAAAATAAACTTTATAGGGAGGTTTACCAATGGCGAAAAACGCGGCGGCAGTTGCTGCTTCAACTGCCAAAAAGAAACACAAATGGGTACAGATAAAGCGGGATAAGTGGATGTATCTCCTTTTGCTCCCGGGCGTTCTGTACTTCATTATCTTCAAGATTGTTCCGTTATGGGGTATTTTCATTTCAATGAAGAACTATTATGCGGGAGTTCCGTTTATGAAGGCTGAGTGGGTAGGACTCAGTAACTTTATCAAGTTCTTCGGTTCGAACAGCTTTATTCAGCTGCTACGGAATACTCTGATCATTTCGATAATGAACATCGTATTCTATTTCCCGTTACCTATCATTCTGGCGCTGCTTTTGAATGAAATCAGAGTCCAGTGGTACAAGAAAGCCTTGCAGACGCTTGTTTACGTTCCGCATTTTGTATCGATGGTTGTCATCGCATCGATTACGTTTATGCTTCTTAAGGAGGCTTCATCGGACGCTACAACGGGCGGAGCTATATTTGAGCTTACGAAAAAGCTTACCGGTACGGGAGAAACATGGCTGGGAAGCAAGATCGCAATTTATTGGGTATTGCTTATCCAGAACATATGGAAAGAAACCGGCTGGGGGACAATCATATTCCTTGCGGCGCTTGCGGGTGTTGACGTAGAGCAGTACGAGGCAGCCATTGTGGATGGTGCGAGCAGACTCCAGCAGCTCATTTACATAACCGTTCCGGCTATTATGAGCACAGTTGTAACAATGTTTATACTTCGTATGGGTTCGGTTCTTGATACGGGATTTGAGCAGCTTATCCTTATGCAGAACAGCTTGAACAAATCATCAACCGATACATTTGATACATATGTATATAACATTGGTAGAGTGGACGGTAACTACGGTTATTCAACAGCGGTCGGCTTGTTTAAGTCGGTAGTCAGCCTGATTTGTATACAGGCAGCCAACAGACTTGCCAAGCATGCGGGCCAGGCGGGATTATTCTGATAAGGGGGTATAATTACAATGATTAGTATTAAGAGAAAAAGTCTCGGCGATATTATAATGGACGTTGTAATATATGTCATCCTTACAATACTTGCCGTGCTTATGGTTATTCCGTTTATATACGTTATAGCGGCATCGTTCGCAACAGAAACGGAAATTCTGTCAAGACCGATATTCCTTATTCCTGAGAACCCGACGCTTGCAGCGTATCAGAGAATTTTTGATATGAGCGACATGGGTGCAACGGTTATACGTTCATTGGGAATCTCAATCGGACTGACGGTTTTCGGTACAATAGTAAATTTGTTCTTTACTGCAACAATGGCATACGGTCTTTCGCGTTCAAACCTCATTGGTAAAAAGGTAGTCCTTAACATGGTGCTCTTCACGATGGTATTTGGCGGCGGTATGATTCCTACCTTCCTTGTTGTTAAGGCTCTTGGAATGTACGATTCATATGCGGCGCTCATCTTCCCCGGAGCAATAAGCGCATACAATATGCTTATTGTCCGCAACTTCTTTATGGAGCTGCCGCAGGGACTTGAAGAGGCTGCGTCAATTGACGGATGTACCGATATAGGTATATTTGTAAAAATAGCTCTTCCGCTTTCACTTCCGTGTCTTGCAACCTTCGGTTTGTTCTATGCGGTTGGGCACTGGAATGACTACTTCAGCGCATTGCTTTATTTGGGTGATTCATCAAAGTACCCGTTCCAGCTCGTGCTGAGAAACCTTGTAATGATCACTACAGAAGATACTCTTGACGGCGAGGATCTCCCGCAGGAAACTCTCAAGATGGCTGTTATCGTTATAGGTACGATTCCGATTCTTATCGTATATCCGTTCCTTCAGAAGCACTTTGCCGCAGGTGTTATGGTTGGCGCTATCAAGGGTTAAAGGAGGAACAGTGTAATGAATAATTGGAAAAAAATATCTATGCTTGTTATTGCTATGGGGCTGGCAGCGGGAGTTCTGGCAGGATGCGGCAGCGAGCCGACGCCTGTAGGAATAGATACCAGCGAGCCTTCCATCTCGGTTATGACAAGCGCAACTAAAACCAATCCGGCAGGACAGGAATCGCCTGTTGTACAGGAGATAGAAAACTATCTCGGCGAGGCTATGTCAAAGAAATATGACAAGCAGTACGACAAGGTCAATCTTGATCTCCAGTGGGTCGCTACAACCGCCTACGCTGAGAAGGTTACCGCCGCAATGGGCGCTAACGAGTATCCGCATGTAATGCTTGTTACAACAAGGAACTCATCGGTTATTCAGAATTCAAAGGCAGGAACCTTCTGGGATATTACAGACGCGTTTACAAAGACAGACGAAAAGTATGTATCGGAGGAAAATCCTGAGGGATATGTATACCCGAAGCTTGCTCAGGCAAACCCGACAGTAAACAGAAACATATCTGTTGACGGTAAGATCTACGGTCTTTACCGGTCGAGAGTTGTAGGACGTCAGGGCGTAACGATCCGTAAGGATTGGCTTGACAATCTCGGTCTCGGACTCCCAAAGACAGTAGATGATTTTGAAGAGGTATTAAAGCAGTTCACAGTAGGCGATCCGGACGGAAACGGTCAGGATGATACATACGGCATGATTGTCACAAGCTATCTTGACGGCCCGCTTCATAACCTTGCCGTGTGGATGGGCGCACCGAACGAGTGGGGCTATGACGAAGCGGCAGGAGAGTGGAAACCGTGGTTTATGTCACAGGGATACTTTGACGCCATGACAAAAATGCGTGAATGGTATGCGGCAGGCTATATCAACAGCAACATGGCTACGCTTGATTCAAACAGCTGGGATAATGACTTCCTGAACGGTATAGGCGGAGTTCAGATTGACGTTGCTGACCGTGCAAGGCGTAACGCTTCGAATATTCTTAAAAATGATCCGAATGCTGTAGTTGACGTGTTCGGTTATGTTACAAAGGATGCCAATGCGGCTCCGGCTATCTGGCCGACAACAGGTTACAACGGATACTATGTATTCCCGACGCCGACTGTAGGCACAGAGGAGGATCTCGATTTTATCCTGTCAGTGCTTGATGAATGTAACGGCGAGTATATAGTTGATTTGTGTAACTATGGTATTTTGGGCAGAAACTATACCATTGATGAAAACGGAAAGGCCGTAAAGAATATGGAGCCGACTATGACGGCGGAATACGATGATCTTAACCAGTTCTCAATGGGCATTGCTCCGACAACGCTCAGCACAGCTTATGCTAATAAGACTGCCGAAACAGTTGAGCAGGTTCAGAATGACAACGAGCAGTATGCGGTTATAAACCCGATGGCTCCGTACACCTCTGATACATATTCAATGAGCGGCACGCAGCTTGACGCGATTATTTCAGAAGCAAGAACTAACTATATTGTTGGTAAGATTGATGAAAGCGGCTATGAAACGGCAATCAAGCAGTGGATAAAGATGGACGGCGATCTTGTATGTAAGGATTATAAGGACTCATATGAGGCAGATGAAGGCAATCTTGACGAGAGCGGCAATGTAGTAATTCCTGACGAATTCAAGTATGACTTCAAGTACTGATAATATATTTTGGTACAATACACTATAATATACTTTTCAAAGAGGGGTTGCCGCGCGAAAGTGTGTCAGCCCTTCTTTTGTGCAAGGCATACAGAAAGAGTGACTGTAAATGAAAAGATTAATTACTTTGTTAAGTGCGGCTGCGCTGATTTTATCTATACCTGTTATTCCGGTTAAAGTGAGCGCTGACGGTGAAAAAGTATTATGGTCCGATACATTTGACGGCTATGTAAATTCCGTTTTACATAAAACAAGTCCCGATCGGGTCGGATATGTATTGGCGGACGGTACTCTCGGAGCAAGAATAACATATACCGGAATCGGCGGTATGGTTCTTTTTACATCGGATAAAAAAGAAGACGATTCGTCATATTACAAGGTTGCTCCGGTATCGGAGGGATCGGAGGATCTGTTTCTTCAGACTCAGATCTCTCAGTATTCAACGAATGGCAGGGGCGCATATATACAGTTTAATGAAACATACGCTGCGGAGGACGGAAAGGATATAGTCCTCGCATTCAGGCTCAGAGGCTACAACAGCGGAGGAACAACGTATGACGACAGCTTCAGTGTCGGCAATACAATAATCAATATGTATCAGATCGGGGCAACCTCTGATGACTGGCATGATATAAAGGTGGTTGTTACAACATCGGGAACAAAGGTGTATCTTGACAGCAATAAGGCTCCTGTGGCTGAGTCATCAGACACATCCGTCAATAAGATCATTTTTCAGGCGTATGTGAATGGTGTGGATCCGATAGAAAGACAGAAGTCCGGAGAACATCCTGTAGGGTATCCTACCTTCTGCTTTAATGATATGGTAGTGTATGAGACGCCTGACGGTTTTTTATCGGAGACGCCGGCTGCGGTCACTCACGAGGAGGCGACCGCCGCGCCGACCGCGACTCCCCTGCCTTCCGCCGCGCCGATTGAAAATGAGGTTACGGTTGACTTTGAAGGGGATAATGACTTTGAAGCGGTCGGAATAACCGCAACAAATCATAAGGAATATACGGCTATTGAAAAAACAGCCGACCCTGAGTCGGATACCAATACTGTTCTTTGTGTAAAGCACAGCTCCCGCAAGGATACCGCATACAGCTATGCGACTTTTGATATGAGCGCTATAACTCTGGGCAAGTCGCATGTAATTATTGAATATGATTTATACGGTGAGGATTATCCGAGCGCAACAGACGAGCGTCTGAAAGTCATTCTTCAGAATGGCCCGCTGAAAGGCAATAAGGCGACTCTTTTGCCGTCAGGACTTTTCATACAGGGAAGATTCGGAGAAGCAAAAAATCTGAATTTCGCCTTAAACACATGGGTGCATACTGTTGTCGATATGGATTTTGCCTCAGGGACGGGAACCTATAGGGCAGAGAAAGCAAACGGTACAACAATCGGAGCCGGGACTATAAAGACCGATACCAAGGCTTTAACGACAATGAGTCTTGTCTCATGGTCTCCGGAAACGGCGTATCTTGATAATGTAGTTATTAAGACCGGCGGGTATATTGAAATTCCCACAGCCTCCCCCGAGCCGGCATCGGAAATAGAAGGGTCAGGCGCTGCGCTGTCGCCTGTTTCCGCAGAAATAATATCAACATTCCCTCCGGCGGACGCGCAGACCGCGGAGGTTCTGAACCACAGCTCCGCATACGCCGTTCAGGGAAGTGAAACAATTAACGCATATTGCGAAAAAGCAAGATCGAATTCGATTTATGCGTTGTTTGACGTCCTTGTAAACGCCGGAGACGCTATTTCCGTAAATGCGTTCAATACACACAGCAACAAGACGGGCACGACCTTCGTCATTAAGGGCAACGCGGACGGGACCGCATCGGTCGGAGCGATAGTTGATAAGGGTGATACTGTTGATATAGACGGCGACCTTGTATGCGGTACATGGTACAGAGCCGTGATCGAAATCCCGCAGGGCGGGGTGAGCGGCGCGACAAAGACGGGCTGCGCTGTGTATACGATTTATAGAATTGATCCGGATGAACCGTCACTCACAAGCGGTATAGCCGCGCAGAATACTGAATTGACGCCGAGGAATCTCGTATCCGCCGCATTGACGGACTTCGTGATCGAAGCGGAGGGAACACCGTACATAGATAACGGTGTGATCTATGTTGATGATGAAAGCGAATATGCGGGATATCCGGAGGACGCGCTTATGACTACAGCGAATGATGGAATTGAGATATATTCAAAAGCTCCCGTGGAAAGCGCGGAGTTTATCGGAGCCGTTTACGACAGTGACGGTATGCTGTTTGAGGTGGAAAAGCTTAAAACCGTGAGTTTAAAAGCCGGATTTAATACTGTGGAGGTGGAGCCGGTGATTCCGGAGAACGGATATATCAGGTATTTTCTATTTGAATCGTTTGATACAATGAAGCCTGTATGCGAAGCGATAGAAACAAAATAATATTTTTGTGAGACCGGATCCGTGATTTCCGGTCTCTTTTGAGTTTCAAGCAATATGCACAAAAAACAGAGAAAAATATTAGAAAATCCGCTGAAAATCAATTAAGATGTTGAGATTGATTTGTCAATATGGTATAATATTATTATCCATACAAGGAACAAAATCCGGTTTCCAAACGGCATTGCGGACCGTCGGGAGGACAGCGGAGACGGTTCCGAGGTAAAATTATAGAAAGGGAGAGGAATAAATAATGAGAAAATTTATTTCAATTTTGAGTGCGGCAGCGCTCGTTTCTTCAGTTGCGGTTGTACCTATAGGCGCAAACGCGGAAGGCGAGACCGTTCTGTGGTCCGATACCTTTGATACATATGTAAATAGTGTGACGCACAATTCAGGTGAAGTCGTAGGAAACGTATTGGTTGACGGTTCGTTAACAGCAAAAAGCGCATATTCGGGAATCGGCGGAGTAACGCTGTATACAACAGACAAAGCGGATGACTCATCATATTTCCAGGTAAATCCTGTAGAGGAAGGTTCAACAGATTTATATCTGCAGACGCAGGTTTCGCGTTTTTCAAATGCTTCAAGAGGCGCATCTATCAGTTTTACGGACACATATGCGGCAGAAGAGGGCAAGGATATAGTTCTTGCATCAAAGGTTATCGTTCATAATGACGGCGGCACAACCTACGACAATGCGTTCAGAGTAGGCTCAACCGTTATTAACATGGATACTATCGGCGCTTCGGCGGATGTCTGGCATGATATAAAGATAGTTGTCAGCTCGTCGGGTACATCCGTTTATCTTGACAATGACACAACAACGGCTGTAGCGACAGGCAGCGATGTATCCATAAATGAAATTAAGTTTATCGGTACAGTAAACGGTGTTGACGACAGTTCCAGCACCGGTGCTCAGAAATCATCGCTTCACCCATTCGGTTATCCGACATTTGGTTTCAATGATATGGTTGTTTATACAGCTGCGGACGGAGTAAATTCAGATGTTCCCGGCGCGGAGAACAGAGAGGAAGCTACAGCTGCTCCGACCGCTACACCGGTACCGGAAATAGACGCACCTGTATTGTCGGTACCTGCGGATGCTACAGCAGGCAGTTCATTTAATTTTGATGGAGATGATACAGTTACAATAGCATTCGGTTCAGATGCGGCTGTGGATTATAAAGATATTGACGGACTTAACATTCATCTCGGCAGCAGATCAGGCGGAGATGAAACAACATATGCGGCAGTAAGCGAATATGCCTCAGGCAAGGTTCTTACGCTCGCGGGAGGCAGATTCTCAACAGCGGGCAGAGGTCCGGTTGTAAGTCTTACAGATACTCTTAATATCACAGAAGATACAACAAAGACTTCCGTAATGGCATTTGCGGCAAAGCTTTCAGCTCAGAACTCCACCGGTGTCGGCAGATTGTATATCCTTAAGGACACAACGCAGACAGGCGAAAAAGCAGATGGAGAATACAGAAATGTAATGGCAGTGCTCACAACAGACGGAACCGGCGAGTCCTTTAAAAGAGGCGGCAATGGCGAGGATGTTATAGGTATCGATGTAGACGCGGATACATGGTATGTTGTAACTGTAATGGTATCAAGTGATAAATACAGAGTATTTGTTGACGGTGAACAGAAAATAGATCAGGAGTATGTCGCATCAGGCAATAACGCTTCACATGTAGAAGAGCTTCCTGTACTTGCCGTAACGAGCGCAAGCTCAAGCGGTTCAGCACCGTACACATCGACAGCAATTGACAATATTATTACATATCAGGGCGTACTGGGAGAAAAGGCGGCAGCGCTTCTTCCGGGTACAAGCA
>CAZOHJ010000018.1:0-56357 GCA_964579875.1 uncultured Lachnospiraceae bacterium
TTCTGTAACAGTTTTTTATGCAGGTCATACCATCCTCGGATTTTTCTGGTTCTGTAGCCTGACAGTATGAATAACACCGGAATATTAGCGGGAAAACATACATTTTTCAATTCCCTGAAATTTTCGTCAGAACATTTATACTCTTTCAGAAGTAAGACATTATTCATCATATTTAATGCAAAAGATGAATAGGTGTATATATCCTGTTTACTGTATCTATATTCTTTTGATCGCTTCAAGTATTTTGCCGCAAGATGGCGTATGAATAATTGTACTATCTTTAAGCCATGATATTCCTCCCACATATCATCGTAAAACCTTATTTTTCCCGCTAATTTAGGATTATCGACCTGTTCTGCAACGTAGGTATCTATCCCCATTACGGCTTTCACTTCATTAGGATATTTGTTTGCATAATATAGACTGTAAAGTCCGGCATATGAAAGAGCAACCATAAAATAGGAAGTATAACCTAGTTCTTTTATCACATCATAAATCTCACTTGTGATATTTTCCAGTGTGCGGTTTGAGTTGTAATTTTCACTAAATCCGCTCCCAAGATAATCAATCGTAACAATTGTGTATTTTCCTTTCAAAAAATGAGCTAATGGTTTCATTTCTAAAACAGGAATCGGGGAGGTCTTGCGAGCCAAAAACACAATGATATTTTTTCCTTTGCCTACGATTGATACATTGGTTCTTTTGTGATTTGCTGCGATGATTTGTCCATAAGAAGTAATGCTATGTTTCATTGTATTTTTCCTATCTATTAATATTTGATTTAAAAATACACTTCTATGGCGAACCGGTCGGAATCACTTTTTTGCTTTGGCGAAAAGCCATTCGATTTTGGAAGGATGAGTTTCTTTATAGGCTTTCATTTCATCTGTCCGTTTCGGCTCATATGAACCGGCTAAGGACGGAATATTCATTGAAGCCAAAAATGCATCCAGAGCTGCATCAGCAGTGTACGATAAAATCGTATCAGTGAATTTCTTTTTCATCTTTTTTCGCCTCCTCTCTGTTAAATAACATACCTGCATACATTAACACAGTTATGATAAATAATGTTGTTGATATAATAAACCCTTCTATTTTCATGTGCTGACACAGAATAACTGAACACATTGAAAACAAAGAAGCTATTATCAAAGCTATTTTCTTACTTTTTCGTCTGACCTGAGGACTTAATTCCTTATTCGGATGTTTGATGGGAGAAAAAAACAGTATAGTTATCAATGTAATTATAATAAATAACACAGATAAATATTGCATTTGCCCTTTTAATATATCGCATAACAATACTGCCATAAGAAATGAACTTACTGTAGTTATTCTGCATAAACCATATGTCTTTGCGTGGTAGCCGCCTGAGAACCATCTTACAGTCCAGAATGTAGCCAGAAATATTGCAGAATATGTAAATTTTCTTATACACGCTCCTATTAATAGTATAATAGAAATATTAATAATATCAGCTATAATTAACATCAGTCCTTCACGATACATATTCTGTAATTTTTCGTCAATGATATTTTTTTCTATGTATTTTTTGGTTAAAATATTAGCTATTAACTCCATTCTCTATCACCTGCTCCATTTGTGTTTCTATTATAACTGTTTTTTTAGGAAAACGCAATGGCTTGGTATAAACTGTTGAAATTTAGGTATAAACTGCAAAATGACAATAAAAAAGGACTATTTGAAATAATCCTTATTATAAGCTATAATAAAATATCACAGCAAAACATACCATTATCTTCAAAAAACTCTATGAGCCCTTCCTTTTTCTCAACGATTCTTCTTATATTTTTGATTCCATATCCATGAAGCTGCCCGTCTTTTTTTGTTGTATTCAGATTTTTATTATTACATAAAACCGAACGGTTAATTGAATTAGACATGAATATTGATATGTATTCACCCTGTTTTTGTACTTCCAGAATAATAGTTCTTTCATCGGTATCCTTAGATGCTTCAATGGCATTATCAAATAAGTTTCCGAAAAGTATTCCAATTTCGTCATTTGTCAATCCGTTCAAAGAATCATTCATGATACGCAGTTCTGTTTTTATATTTAATTTGCTGCATATACTCAGTTTTGTATTCACTATTGCATCAAAGCTTTTATTATTTGTCTTAATAAAACTCAGGATAGGTTCCGCCTGATTTTTTAAAAGACTTCTGATATATTGTTCAGCATCGCCGATATTATCATGCATAAGAGAATTTATTGTTTCCAAGTGCAGTTTTAGATCATGACGCAGTCCGCAAGCGCTATCATATAACTCTTTTACATTCTGAGCATTACGCTTATCCATTTCATAGCTTTTTTGTAAAATTTCATATTCTGCTCTTGTTTTACTGTTCTTGCTTATTTTTACATAAATATAATAGGTCAGAATGCTCGACATAATTATGCTTACCGAAGCCAGCAGCATTGGGAATTGTAAATTGGGATAATCAATGCAGGTATACATCAATATATTTATTGTAGATAATGCAATCACCGGAACAATAATGATCAGCCATATATCATTTAACTTTATATATGAATCAAATTTAAATTTAATTAGTATTTGGGTAACTGCAAGAAGAATAATTTTTGTTATCATGATCCATAAAAATCTGCCTATTCCCATATCGGAGAACAAATCACCCAGATTATATCGCCCCAATATATTAATAACCAGTCCGGTGCAAAATGATATCAGATATATAAAGCAAATGATAAACCCAGATATGAATAATTTCATTGCTGCGCTTCCTTTAAGAAATAAAAGCCCATACAGAAAATATATTCCCGCAAAAAGTAAGCCGATAATTCCTTCATATTGAAATGTATAATTAACCACGCATAAAATTATTGTTGATATAATCCATGCGCATCCAAAACTCAAATACCGCGATATACCATTGTATTTAAATCCGAAATATAGGGATAAAAAACGAAGTACTATAAACATTTCCAATATGTTTACTGCAATTTCAAATGTATAATTTACCATCTTTGCTCCCTCATAAACTTTATATATGATGATTTGATTTCATTTAATTTTTCTTTGTTTCGTGTAAGGGTAATTTCCAAATTATTTTTTAATATGGCATGATGTGAAGTCAGCCGTGATATGTATCCGGCATTTACAATATAACTGCGCTGCAGCCGAATAAATCCGTATTCCTTTAATTGCTGAGAAATCAGCTCCAAACTGCCGCGGAATCTTATGTCCTTTCCGGACTCAGCATAGGCTTTTCCGTAATTCCCTTCGCTTTCAATATACATAATGTCGCTGCAATCTATTTCTATAACAGAATCTGCGGTTTTGATATGGCATATATCATTAGTTTTCAGCTTATGCTTTAATATTCTTATACATCTTTGGAGTACATCATCCAATTTTTTTACTTCATTTTTTCTTATAAACCAAAATGGCTGATAGTCGTAAGCTTGATATGCCAATTCATCATGGGAGGTAATGAAAATTACAATTAATTCAGGTCTTAATTTTTGCAGTAACTCAACTGCTTCAAACCCATTCATAACAGGCATCTCAATATCAGCAATAATAATATTAACGAAATTTTTTTTGCAATATTGAACCAGTTCCACTCCGTTGTAAAATTCTTTGATCGTATATTTTAAGTTAAATTTTTCCATGCTGCGGGTGACATATTGTTTTATTTTGTCTAAAAAATATTTGTTGTCATCGCAAATTGCAATATTAAAAATAGCATCCATCCCTTAGTCACCTCTTAATCTTACATATAACCATATTGGAATTATATCACAAATAGCGAAGCTTTTCAATTCTTTATCTTTTTATTCCAAGTTTATTTACCGATTGTTCATATTTGTTATATAAAAAGCAAGATATTTACCGAAAATCACGAAAATCCGGAAAACCTTAAAAAAAGTATTGAAAAAATTTCTGAAATAGTATACAATAGGAGATAATTATATACTATGAGGATATAATTAAACGAAAGCGCATTTGCACACGTAACGAAGGAGGTTTTACTATGTGTGGTATTGTCGGCTACATAGGCTCACATCAGGCGGCTCCTATTCTGCTTGACGGGCTTGAAAAGCTTGAGTACAGAGGATATGACAGCTCAGGTATCGCTGTTATCAATAGAAACGAAATAAATGTCGAAAAGGCAAAAGGAAGACTTAAGGTCTTAAGAGAAAAAACAAACAACGGAAATGACGTCATAGGTACGACAGGTATCGGTCACACCCGCTGGGCGACCCACGGCGAGCCGTCAGACGTGAACGCGCATCCCCACCTTTCCAATTCGGGTCGCTTTGCCGTTGTTCATAACGGTATTATCGAAAACTATATCGCTCTGAGAAAACGTTTACAGTCAAAGGGCTTTGAGTTCATCTCGGAAACGGATACAGAGGTAATAGCCCACCTCTTTGAATATTATTACAAAGGCGACATCATGGACGCCATGATCAAGGTTATAGACCACGTTGAAGGCTCCTACGCTCTCGGCGTGCTCTGCTCGGATTATCCCGATCAGTTCATCGCTGTCCGCAAGGCAAGCCCGCTTATTGTCGGTTTAGGCAAGGGAGAAAACTTCATTGCTTCCGACGTCACCGCAATATTAAAGCATACGCGCGATGTATACTACCTTGAAGACAACGAGATCGTTGTTCTTAAAAAGGATGAGGTCAAGGTATACAATACGGATAAGGAGGAAATAGAAAAGAACACCTTCACTGTTGACTGGGATATTTCGGCTGCGGAAAAGGGCGGCTATGAGCATTTCATGATCAAGGAAATAGAGGAACAGCCCAAGGCGCTCCTCGCAACCATATCACCGCGTATCAAAAACGGAAAAATCGTTCTTGACGATGTTTCTCTTACCAGAGAGGATATAAAGAATATAAATAAAATATTCGTTGTCGCCTGCGGAAGCGCGTATCATGTCGGAGTTGTCGCAAAATATGTTATTGAAAAGATGTGCCGTATTCCTGTTGAAACGATAATAGCATCGGAATTCAGATATTGCGACCCGATCGTTTCAGGCAGGGATCTTGTTATCGTAATCAGCCAGTCGGGCGAAACGGCAGATACGCTTGAAGCTCTAAAGGTCGCAAAGTCGCGCGGAGCAAGGATACTTTCGATCGTAAATGTTGTCGGCTCGGCTATCGCGAACGCATCGGATGATGTTATCTATACATGGGCGGGGCCTGAAATCGCCGTTGCTACAACAAAGGCTTATTCAACTCAGCTTTCGGTCATATATCTTCTGGCAATTTATATGGCGGAAAAGCTCGGCGCAATTACCTCCGGTCAGTATCAGAAATATATTAGAGAGCTTGAAGAACTGCCGAACCTTGTGGCTGAAACTCTGAAGAATAAAGATAATATTGCTTACCTTGCCTCAAAGTTCTATAACTGCCATTCAATCTTCTTTATAGGGAGAAATCTCGACTATGCGGTATCTCTTGAAGGCTCACTCAAGCTCAAGGAAATCTCATATATCCATTCTGAGGCATATGCGGCAGGAGAGCTGAAGCACGGTACGATCTCGCTTATCGAGGACGGCACACTCGTTATTGCTCTTGCGACAGGCGATGATTTGTTTGACAAGACTGTTTCCAACATAAAGGAGGTCACCTCACGCGGTGCTGTTGTTCTGGGGCTTACAACAACGGAGCACAGCATGACGGGAATTGCGGATTATACGATCCGGATTCCCGAAACAGATGACATTTTCCTCCCATCGCTTTCGGTCATACCTTTGCAGTTATTCGGTTACTATGTAGCCGCTCAGAAGGGCTGCGATATTGATAAGCCGAGAAATCTTGCAAAATCGGTAACTGTTGAATAATGTAACACAGCATCATAGAGGGCGCAGCATATGCGCCCTTTAATTTTGGGATCTGAACCTATGTTTCCTTTTATTCCCTCATTCTGCATGTAAATTATATAATCTGCGGCAAGCAACTGTGTAATAAACAATATTTTTGTGAAATATTATTGTAACATTTCTGTAACAAAAGTCTTGACAATGAAACCTTTGTGATGTATAATAACCTTGTTACATAACGAAAGGAGTTTTATTATGGAAACAATGGAAAGCTATACACAGCAGCGCTTAAATACTCTTAAGCTTAGAAGAGAACAAAAGCGCAGACAGAGGATCAGACACAAATTCTGTGCCGTTCTTACTCTTATTGCTGTTTGTGCAGCTGCGGCAGGAACTGTATACACAGCATCGGCTAAGAATATTACTATCACAGAGATAAACGAGTTTGAGGGAACCGCCAGCTCAATTAAGGTAAAAACCAGAGCCTCCGAGGTTATTGATGTTCTTAATGAGCAAGGGATCGAGGTAACAGACACAGATAAGCTCAATGTTCCGTCAGATTCAAAGCCGTATGATGAAAGCGAGATTGTACTCAGGCACGGAAAAGAAATCAAGGTCGTTACATCAAACAACGAGGAAACAGTCGTTGTGACAAGCGCCGATACAGAGCAGGCGCTCCGCGAGGCGGGGTATATAACATCGGACAGTGATGAAATATCCCTTAACGGCGGCAGCATCGCGGCAAGCGATACGGTAGAAATAAAATCCATAAGCGTTACATACGAATCCGAAGAGGAGGCAATTCCGTTTGAAACCACCTATCAGGATGATCCTGACTCATACAAAGGTACGGAAACAGTCATTACGGAAGGCGTCAGCGGAATAAAGCTTAAAACCTACAAGGTTCTTACATATGATAACGGTGAGCAGAAGGAACGCACGCTTGATGGCGAGGCAATCATCTCGGAGCCTGTAAATAAGGTAGTTAAAAGAGGTACAAAGGACAAGCCCGCAGTACAACCCTCAGCCACTGCTTCATCAGATAACGGCAGCGTCATCGCGGGGCATCACTACTCGAAGAAAATCACAATGGAGGCTACAGCATATACAACCTCGCCCGAAGAGAACGGCGGCTACAGCTGCACGGCTCTCGGTACAGAGCTTCGCAAGGGCGTCGTCGCAGTCGATCCGACTGTTATCCCGCTCGGCTCAAAGCTGTATGTTGTCAGCGTGGACGGTAAATATGTTTACGGCGAAGCGTCAGCGGAGGATACCGGTGGCGCTATAAAGGGCAATAGAATCGATCTTTGCTATCCGTCATATTCCGACTGCAATAATTTCGGCAGACGCGATGTTATCGTCTATGTGCTCAGTGATTAATTCCCGCCGGATAATGCAATAACATCGAAAGACAGGTATTTTCAACCTGTCTTTTTATTTATAATAACTGATTTTCATATGGACATTTTTCAGAAAATATGATATACTTATTAATATAATCGATAGAAAGAGAGGTAAATCACGATGTATATTGCAAATAAGGACAGATACAGTAAAATGGCATACAACCGTTGCGGAAGAAGCGGTCTTAAGCTGAGCGCATTTTCCCTCGGCCTATGGCACAACTTCGGCAGCGGAGACAACTTTGATAATATGACCGACATGATCACCACGGCATTTGATCTTGGTATAACGCATTTTGACCTTGCGAACAACTACGGTCCCTACCCGGGCAGTGCAGAGGAAAACTTTGGCAAAATAATGAAGCGCACACTCGCTCCCTACCGTGATGAGATCATTGTTTCATCAAAGGCAGGCTATGGTATGTGGGAGGGGCCTTACGGTGATCACGGCTCCCGCAAGTATCTTGTTGCAAGCTGCGACCAGAGCCTAAAGCGCACAGGACTTGAATATTTTGACATATTCTATCATCACCGTCCCGACCCGGAAACACCGCTTGAGGAAACAGCCGCGGCTCTTGATTATATCGTAAGAAGCGGCAGGGCGCTTTATGTTGGCGTTTCAAACTACACCCCGGAACAGACACTTAAAATGTCACAGATATTAAAAGAGCTTGGCACACCGCTGCTTATTCATCAGCCGCGCTATAATATGCTTGAAAGAAATATTGAACACGGACTACAGACAGTGCTTGAGCATGAGGGGATCGGCTCAATATCCTTCTGTCCGCTCGCGCAGGGGCTGCTCACAAACAAATATCTCCATGGTATTCCCGAAGGCTCCAGAGCAACACACTCAAACTTCCTTAACGCGGACAAGGTAAGCCATTCGCCGCTTGAGAAGATCAACGCTCTCAATAAGCTCGCAGAGGAACGCGGTCAGACGCTTGCACAGATGGCTCTTCGCTGGAATCTCCGCGGCGGCAAGCTCACATCCGTCCTTATCGGCGCGTCACGTCCGCAGCAGATCGTTGAGAATGTAAAGGCGCTCAACGCTCCTGAGCTTTCAGAGGATGAGCTGCGCAAAATTGATGAAATTCTGAGTTGAAATTCCATGATATTTATATTATAATAAAATCATAGATATTTTATCGACAATTATAGACTTCATACAGGAGAAATTCATATGAAAAGCTTCGACATTCGTACAAAAATATATTTCGGTGACGGCGCTCTTGACAGACTTATTGAGCTGCCGTACAAAAAAATTCTGGTTATAACAGACCCTTTCATAGAAAAGAGCGGTCTGCTTACGCTTGTTACCGACCGTCTTTCACAGGCGTTCATTGACTTCAGGGTATTTTCGGATGTTGTTCCGGACCCGCCCCTTGAGAAAATCGAGCTTGGCGTTAAGACGCTCCTTGACTGCGACCCCGACTGTATAGTCGCGATCGGCGGCGGCAGCGCTATTGACTCGGCAAAGTCAATCCGCGAATTTTCAACACGCGCAACCGGCAAAGAGATCGCTCTGATCGCAATTCCTACCACATCAGGCACAGGCTCAGAGGTCACAAGCTTTGCGGTTGTTACGGATACGCAGAATAATATTAAATATCCGCTTGTCAATGATTCAATGCTCCCGACAGAAGCAATTCTTGATGCGGATCTTGTAAAAAGCGTTCCGGCGTCTGTTACCGCGGACACAGGCATGGACGTTCTTACACACGCTATTGAGGCTTATGTAAGCATTAACAATAACGAATTTTCAGCTGCCCTTGCGGAAAAGGCGATCGAGATATGCGGAACCTTCCTGCTCCGTTCATATCTGGATAACAACGACACCCATGCAAGGAAGAAGATGCATGTTGCATCATGTCTTGCGGGACTTGCCTTCAACAGCGCGTCGCTCGGACTTAATCACGGTATTGCACACGCTCTCGGCGGACGCTTCCACATCCCGCACGGCAGAGCGAACGCGATCGTGCTTCCGTATGTAATTGAATATAACTCAGGGATAAACAAGCACTCAAAGAGCAAAAAGGAATATCCGAAGTGCGTTGAAAAGTATTGCAATGTTGCAAAGCTGCTCGGGGTTAATAACTTTAATGAGATCACAACGATCCGCGCCCTTGTGGGATGGATCCAGTTCATGAACAAAGAGATGAACATTCCGCTTTCGGTATCGCAGTGCGGCGTTGAAAAGCGTGAATACATGAACGCCGTTGAGTCAATGGCGGAAAAGGCAATCGCGGACGCTTGTACTATTACAAATCCGCGCGTACCGTCAAAAGCAGAGGTTATGCTGCTTCTTGAGCATATGTATGATTAACAGAGTTTAACAGGGCAGCGGCGCTGCCCTGTTGCTTTTAAAGTCCGTTTTTAATTTTTTGCGCCTACATAATAAGAAGCGCCACATAAACAGCCGCGCTTGCGCACGCGGCAACCGTGCACAGTCCGCCGCCGCAGAATGCTGCAATTAATGCCACTGCCGCGCCCGTTACTCCGGCAGCCGTATTCCCCACGGCATAAAACATAGCCGGAAATGTCATCGCTCCCAGCACCGTATATGGTATGTATCCAAGAAAAGATCTGAGAAAACGGTTCCGTATTCTGCTCCGTATCAGAGTAAGCGGAAGTATGCGTATCAGATATGTTACAATGAACATTACAAGTAGATATATGAGAAATCTGCTATTCATTCTGCGCCTCCCCATCCTCCGGGAACATCAGAGCGCCCGCTGCCGATGCTAAAACAGCGCATATTATAATCGCAAATCCGCTTGATATGCCGCTGAACAGCTTCAAATAATGCAGACAGCAGCTCATTGCCACGGCAAGCAGCGTTACTATCAGATATGCCCGGCTTTTTTTCATAGCCGGAACTATAATCGCAATAAACATCCCGTATATGGAAACCGACAGCGCGGAGCACAGCTTATCCGGCAGCAATTGTCCGAACACGGCCCCTGCGGCGGTTCCGAGTGACCAGCCTATGTACGGCAAAGCCGCAAGCCCGAAAAAATACAGAGGACGCACCTTCTGAGAACGGCTTGCGGCGACTGCAAAAATCTCATCAGTCAGCGCATTTCCCAACAGCAATGCGTGCAGCCGTGTAAAGCTTTTATCCAGCTTCTGGGATAATGATATACCCATGAGCGCATAACGCAGATTTATAACAAGCTGGGAGAGAGCCATTTCTATGTATGTGCCGCCGGAGGTTATTATCCCTATTGATGCAAACTGTCCTGCTGAGGTCAGATTTGTCATAGAAATTACGATCGCCTCAACCGGTGACAGTCCGGCAGCAACAGCGGCAATGCCGAAAGAAAAGGATACGGCCAGATATCCTGCAGCTATAGGAAGTCCGTCCGTCAATCCGGTTTTAAATGCACTTTTCATCATATTCAGCTCAGCGCCTTTTCCATTACATAGTCGTCCATAACAAAGCCGCCGCCTATATCGGTCACGAGATCGCGAGCCTTATAAAAGCCCCTCTTTTCATATACGGCAATAGAGCCGCTGTTATATTTGTTGACGGTAAGATACCACTTCTTCGCGCACGGAAAATCCTCGCTAAGCCTGTTCAACAGCTGTGTTGCAATTCCCCGCCTGCGCTTGTCTGCTCTCACATAAACCTTGCTTATAAATATTGTTCCGTCACCCTCGTCATGTATGCCGAGATAACCGCACAGATCATCACCGTCATACGCCATATAATATCTGTAGCCGCCATTATCCACAGCTTTCTTCAATGCCGTATATGACTGAAATTTTTCAACCATGTAATCTATCTGCTCCGGTGAAAGTATTGAAACAAAAAACTCATGCCATATAACATCGGCAAGGTCTGCTATCTTCCTTATATCCTCATCATTTTCTGCAATTCTCACTAACATATGCAATAATCCTTTCTGCCGCCTTATCGATCCTTTCATAATCAGCCTGCTCCGGCTTAAGTATCACCTCAACCGGCTTCATGATCTGTCTTAATCCCATTGTGCAAAGTGTTTTTTCTATCAGCTTTGTCCCGTCTCCCGACCAGCCGTAGGAGCCGAACACAAAATACGGTGTTCCCTTTTTATTGACCAGATCAATTCCCGTAACCGCATCCCATATCTTTTTGGGCGCGCTGCGGTTGATCGTATCTGTTCCGACAATGATAACATCGGACGAATTTAGTACAGCTGCAGCTTCGCTGTTTTCCGCTTTATCCACATCAGAAAACGAAACCTCAAAGACTGTTTTTAGCTTTTCAATAAGCCTGTCCGCAAGGGATTTTGTGCAGCCATATCTGCTTGAACAAATAACAGCGGCTTTAATTCTGTCATGGCTGTCTGTATGACACCATTTGCGGTATATTTTAAACACTTCCTCCGGCAAAGCGCATATACATACCGTCCCCTGCGGCATAGCGCTGCCGTACGCGGGATAAATCGCCGTTATGCTCTCATTTTCAAGTCTTTCTATCGCCGAAAGAACAAAAGCTCTGTTCACCGCAAGTCTTTTCTCAAACTCATTCCTCAGATCCGCCGCCGAGTCTTTAAAGCCCGAAAAGGCTTCTCCCGAAAATAATACGCCCTCGTATAACGCCATACATGAATCGACCCATGAAAGATTCGGAGTTATAAGAAAACTTATTCCTCCCAGCTCCATACCGTCCTTTATAAGCCGCTCATTAATTTCACAGTTTACTGTCTGCTTTATATTGCGCAGTCCCGCCGCTGTGGCATAAACCTCTATATCGGGCTTGATTTCAAGAACTCTTTCCAGTCCTCCGGTAAATTCGGGATTTGCGGTAAGCAGAATAACGGCATCCGAGGATGCCGCTGTTCTTATGTAAGACTCTGAAAATTTTTCGGCTGTTCCGCCTATTGTAATTCTTTTTCCCGCCGTTTCAACAGTATAATAGTTATATTCTCCTGCCTTATAAGCATTAATATTATCTGCAGACAATGGACCACCAGTCCTTTCTTCTCTGCATATCAACGATCTCAAAGCCCTGCCCGATAAGAGCCGCTTTGACCTCCTCCTGTCTGCCGTCTATAATTCCGGAGGTGATGAACACACCGCCCTCCTTCATATATCCGCGAGCGGCAGGAGCAAGTCCTATTATGACATCCGCAACGATATTAGCCGCAACAACCTCATATTTATGCCGTGAAAGCGCCTCTTTTACCTTAGGATCCGACACAACATTGCCGCTGATAACCGTATATACGCTCTTATCAATATCATTCATTGCGGCATTCTCATACGCCGTATCAATGCAGTTCGGGTCAATATCGACCGCAAAGGCCTCCTTTGCTCCCAAAAGCAGCGATACCACCGAAAGTATTCCGCTGCCGCAGCCCAGATCAAGCATTCTGCAGCCCGGCGTAACATATTTTTCAAGCTGCTCCAGACAAAGCTGCGTCGTCTGATGCGAGCCTGTTCCAAAGCTCATGCCCGGATTTATATTGAATATTATTCTGTCCGCAGGCTCCTTTATTTCCTCCCATTCGGGCTTGATAAGGAGCTTTTCGCCGATTTCGATCGGGTGGAAATACTGCTTCCACACGTTTGCCCAGTCCTCTGTCTTTGTGCCTTCAATCTCAACCTCAAGTCTGCCGAAGATATTATCCTCGTTCATTTCGTTAAGCTCCGCCATTGAGCCGCGGATACCGGTCAAAAGCTCATGTCCGGAAATATCATCACTGACATAAGCTATTACTCTTGTTTCGCCCTCCATGCGTCTGACAAGCTCATCATCAACATAGTCCCAGCAGTCCTTTGTTTCCTCTAAGAAATCCCTGAACTCTGTTTCGTCCTCTATTTCCAATCCGGTTATGCCCAGCTGCATAAGTCTGCCGCTTACCGGCTCTATACCTTCTGTAGTTGTGTAAACCGTTACCTTGATCCAATCCATAGCGTACCCTCTTGCATTAATAGTCAAGAAAATCCTTGAGCTTCTTTGAACGGCTCGGATGTCTCAGCTTGCGCAGAGCCTTTGCCTCGATCTGTCTTATACGCTCACGCGTAACCTTAAATTCACGCCCGACCTCCTCAAGAGTGTGGGGTGTTCCGTCAATAAGACCGAAACGGAGCTGCAATACCTTAGACTCGCGCTTTGTAAGTGTCTGTAATACATCGTCAAGCTGTTCCTTTAAAAGCACATAGCTTGCGCTGTCGTCCGGAGCCGGAGCATCATCGTCCTTTATGAAATCTCCGAGATGGCTGTCCTCTTCCTCGCCTATAGGCGTTTCAAGAGATACAGGCTCCTGCGAAATCTTTGAGATCTCACGCACCTTCTCTACTGACATATTAAGTCCCTTTGCAAGCTCCTCATGCGACGGCTCACGGCCCAGCTCCTGAACAAGCTGACGCTGAACGCGCACAAGCTTATTAATCGTTTCCACCATGTGAACAGGGATCCTGATCGTTCTTGCCTGATCCGCAATGGCTCTTGTAATAGCCTGTCTTATCCACCAGGTCGCATAGGTTGAAAACTTATAGCCCTTTGTGTAGTCGAATTTATCAACCGCGCGGATAAGACCGAGATTGCCCTCCTGGATAAGATCAAGGAAAAGCATTCCGCGCCCGACATATCGCTTCGCAATGCTTACAACAAGACGAAGGTTTGCTTCCGCAAGCTTTTTCTTAGCCTCCTCGTCACCCTCCGACATCCTCTTTGCAAGTGCGGTTTCCTCCTCTGCTGTGAGAAGATTAACCTTGCCTATTTCCTTAAGGTACATTTTAACATGGTCATCTATGTTAATACCTTCCGGAACCGAGAGATCCTCCAGCTCTTCCTTGGTGACCTCGATTTCCTCCATCTCCTTGAACTCTTCTACAAGCTCAACCTTTTCACTCTCAAATCTGTCGTAGGTCTTTTCCATTTCCTCGGCTGTAAGCTCAAATTCTTCAAGAGCATCCGCGATTTCCTTATAGGTGAGATAGCCGCGCTTTTTTCCGCGCTCAAGAAGCTCGCGTGTTACGGCGCACTTCTTCTCAACCATTTCCTTATGCTCCTCCGACTCAGCATTTGAAAGTTCTTTTTCTGTACTCATAGTATTCCTCCATGTTAAATATTCGACATCCACTGATTACGGTCTGCCTGAAGCTGTTTTTCCTGTTTCATCAGCTCGTTTATTTTTACCGGATCAGCTTCAGCTTTTTTCCTTGTTTCAAGATTGTTTTTCTTCACTGTATATATAAGCTCATACAGTGTTTTGTCGTTATCGCTGTATTCCTCTCTGTTGAAAAATACAGCCGCCGCCATATCCGCCGCCGCGTTATCCCCCGAAAACTCGTTTGTGATAGCTCCGTGGTCAGGCTCCTCGCCCTTTATCGCATATTCGCGGATCCTCATTGCGAGGGTCTTATATACCTCATTTGAAAATTCCTCAGGCTCCATAAGTTTAAATGCCTTAAGACATAACCGCTTATTCTGCGCCATAAGAGAAAGTATCCGTTTTTCCGCCTCAAGTACAGTGCTTGTTACCCGTTCCTCAGGCTTTTTTTCTCTGTTTATTTTGGCAACCTCTTTGCGTTTATACTCCTCCATTGTTCTTGCGGGCGCGGGGCGTCTGTTCCTTGCTCTGCTCCTGTATTCATTGCATTTGCCTGATATGGACTGCTCGGATATACCTGTATCCGATGCTGTTTTCTTTATGTATGCTTCAACCTCCACAGGATTTGAAATTCCCGCAAGGACTTTTGCGGCTTCCTCAACAAAACGGATTTTACCGTCCGTATCTGTCAGATCATATTTCTTCTTTACAAGAGATAATTTAAACTCCGTCGATGGCATTGCCTTCTCAACCGCCTTTTTAAAGCCCGAAACGCCATACTTTGAAATATACTCGTCAGGATCCTTTGCTCCGGCTATGCGGATAACTCTGGATTTACCCCCCGCGTCCGCGATTATATCTATCGCTTTGAGCGCCGCCTTGGTTCCCGCTTCGTCCATATCATAGCAGATAAGAACCTCCTCGCCGTAGCGCAGAAGAAGCTTTGCCTGCGGCTCTGTTATAGCGGTCCCGAGAGTTGCTACGCAGTTGGATATGCCCGCCTGATGGACGGTTATAACATCCATATAGCCCTCACAGAGAATGATGTTTTTCTCCTTCGAGTTTTTTGCGAGATTAAGCGCGAAAAGATTACTTCCCTTGTCGAAAACAAGAGTTTCCGGCGAATTAAGATATTTCGCGAGCTTAAAGCCGTTCGGAAGCTCATTGCTGCCCAGAACCCGTCCTCCGAAGCCTATTACCTTGCCGCGTACGTTTATAATAGGAAACATTACACGATTACGGTACTTGTCCACCGGTCTTCCCTTGCGTTCAACCGCCAGACCCGCTTGCACGATCTGATCATCATTATACCCTTTTTTTCTGAGAAAATTTAGAAGCGAATCATTTGAATCCGGCGCATATCCAAGACCGAATCTTATAATTGTCTTTTTTGTAAGCTTTCTTGATGCAAAATAACCCCGCGCATTTCTGCCTATATTTGCATCCATAAGGCAATCGTAGAAAAACCGCGCGGCAAGCTTGTTCATCTCAATTATGCTTTCCTTTTTCTTCATCAGCGCGTTGGACTGCCTCATGCCGTTTTCGGGAATTGTTATTCCCGCGCGATCCGCAAGCTGGCGCAGCGCATCCTGATAGTCAAGTCCTTCAAGACGCATAACAAGCTGAACAAAGTTCCCGCTCGCGCCGCAGCCAAAGCAGTGAAACAGCTGTTTTTCGCGGTCAATATGAAAGGAGGGCGTCTTTTCATTATGGAACGGACAACACGCCATATACCCTCTTCCGCTTCTCTTCAATGTCATAAATGATGACGCATAATCTACAATATCATTAGCCATACAGATTTCACTGAAAAGCTCATCAGAAATAAAAGGCATGCTTCACCCCTCCCGATAAATCCTATAATTCCAATATATTATTAACATAATATACAAATTTATACATTGCTTAAACCCCATACATAATATATTTACCGCAAATCCGAAAAATCAAACAAAAAATTTAATCTTTTTTTCTATCGGTTTAATATTTCGACATCCAAGCATGATTTCCCTTTGTTTAATTGTATTTTTGTAATTTATTGATAGTAATATTCATTATTCTTTTTGAAGGTTTTGTTGAATATGACTCTAAAAAAAGGGACCGCGCACTGCGATCCCCTTGTAGGTTTTGAGTTTATCTGCTTACACACACGATTACTCTGATGCGTCCGCCGCTTGCTTCTGCCTTATCATAGTAGCATGTATATGTATAGTCCCCGCTGATTGCGTCGGTAAGCGACATTTCAAGATAGCCGAGCCCCGACTGCTTGTTAAATACCTTTACCTTGTCTGACAAGAGATACTCATCGCCTCCTATTACCGCTTTCGTCTGCGTAAGACCGCTTACGCTGCCACTGTAGCTCTTAAGACTCGCCGCGTAGGTCGCTGTAACGCCGCTTGCCGCAAACTGCACCGGCACTCCGGCTGTCAGGTTGAAACGCGACGCCGAATATGTTGTATTATCGGACAGAATTGCATATGACTTATATGAAGCGTCCTCGCCCGCGCTCTGTGTCGAGGTCGAAACTACCATGCCGTACTGATACATATCACCCGTTACATTCCTGAGGATCATCTCCGAAATTGCACCGCTTGTATTGGTCGCATAATATACAATATTGCTGCTGTTGAGATTAATACCGTCAATTCTCTGCATATATGTCCTTGCATATGCCACAGAGTTTGATCCGGCAATGCTTGATATGTCGATTATCTTGGCATCGCTTGCCACCGCCCTGCTGCCTATCTGCATATTTGCATAGCTTACGGCTCCGCTGAGTGTGGTGCCGGAGGTTATTGTGCTTATCGCCGCGTATCCATTGCTGACGGATGCCCGTACCACCTTATTGACGCTGCTGCTCTTGTCGTATTCTGTCGGATATTTATAGCTTATGCCCTCCGGCGTTACAATATTTACATAATAGCTCGTATATGTTGTTCCATCGGAATTTGTGAACGTATCCTTGCCCGATGCTGTAACATATCCTACAACGGAGGACACGGATGCGGCCGTATTTGTAACAACACCGGCAACCTGCACGCCGTCCTTACCCATAAGGAGGGTAATCGTGTCGCCATAGCTGAGAGTTCCGCTTGATGAGAGGTCGTTGAACGCCTCAACACCTTCAACCTGATAGGTCACACCCGAAACAGTCACGCTCTGAGGCGAATCCTTTGACGGCGACGCGCTTTCATATACGCCTGTTATCTTCTTGCTGTATGCAAGGATCATGTTTAGCGCGCTGCTGTAATATACAATATCATTTGTTTCAATATCGGATGCGCTCACCTTTGTTCCGTCACGCATGATCTTTGTTGACGAATCGGCAGCAAAGCTGTTTATCCAGCCGGATGAGGTAACCTTGATAGGACCGTCCATGCTGCCTTTGCTGTAATTTATATAATCAATCTCCCCATTATCTTTATAGCGTATGCGTATTATATCGCCCATTTCCATCTGTGAGCGGAGGTTGCCGTAGGTATACGCTGTTGAATTCATATAGCAGGTTGTTGTATCGCTGATCGTGAACTGCCGGATATTTGTATTATTGCCGTCAGGATAAGCGAGAATAGCGTCATTAAGCGTTGAATAAATCACATACTTATCTGACGAGTATGAGCTGTCGGGGGAGAATGCCACGTAATACTTTCCGTCCTTTATAACCATATCTCCTCTGCAGCCCACATAGCCTTCATCAAAATAATCGTCCTTGATTCTGTACTTGCCGCTTGTTGTTGAAATTTCATCCGAGGCAAGCGTTGAATCGTCGGCCTGAGACGCAATAATTGTCACGTCCGAAAGGATCGCGCAGTTGTGTACGCTTATGAGGTCATTTGATGAATCCTTCATGCTCGTGTCAAGCGTGTTGCACACAAGCTGCGCGACCTGTCGCCTTGTAAGAAACTCTCCCGGCTCGGCATTCATATTCTCCGTCATTTCAAGGTTATTTGCCATACCTATCTGACCATACGGATATGACGCGCCGAAATCGCTGCTCGTATAACCCAGAACACTGAGCATCATTGTTATTGCCTCCTCATATTTAACCGTGCTGTCCGGTCTGAAGGTTCCGTCTATATATCCGTTGACAATGCCGGCCGATACCGCGGCCTGAATATACGGAGCGCCCCAGAATGTGCCACTTACGTCCGAAAAGGGCGAAAAAGTCATTCCTATAGCAACAGTGTTCTTGCTGCTTGATGAAGCAACCGCAATTTTTGTCATTTCCGCTCTTGTTACATATGAATCAAGATTAAAGCTTCCGCTGTCATCGCCCTCCATAATATCAAGCGCGGACAGAAGCGACGTCATCTCCGTGTCCGACTGCCATGATGAGCTTGCCGCGGATACCGTAAACGGAACGGCGGCGCATACCGGCGTCATCAGTGCGGCAGCGAGCAGAGCCGTAATTGTTTTTTTCATATTCATATTCTCCTTCATTTCAATTAATCACTTCTCAACGCGTCTATCGGATTCAGCTTTGCCGCCTTGCGCGCCGGCAGGAAGCCGAACACAATCCCGATACCCACCGACACACCGAACGAAAGTCCGATCGCGCCGGTAGAGGGCGCGATACTCATACTGAGAGCCTTGCCCGCAAGAACTGACACTATACAGCCCAATATAATTCCTATTATACCGCCTATGCAGCTTACAACGCCGGATTCCATGACAAACTGCGTCATAATGTGCTTATGCTTTGCGCCGAGCGATTTCCTTATACCTATTTCCCTTGTTCTCTCGCTGACGGATACAAGCATGATGTTCATAATGCCGATGCCGCCGACAAGCAGTGAAATTCCCGCTATCGCGACAAGCACAAGCTTCATCTTGTCAAGCATTTCCGTCATTGTTTCAATCAGAGACTTCATGGTGGTTACCGTATAATAGTCGTCATCTCCCATCTTTTCAAGGAGGAAGCTTTCAACCAACGCGGCCGCCGCGTCAACATTATCCTCATCAACCGCGTCAACCACATACTGATTTACCTTATTTGTATAGCTCATTTCAAGCGCCGCCGTGTAAGGTATATACACAACATCATCCGAGGAGGACTGAGTGGAATCCTCCTTTTCCTCCAGAACACCTATAACAGTAAACGGTATACCGTTAATTTTAAAGGTTTTGCCCACCGCGTCCTCACAGGTGCCGAAAAGCTCAAGCGCCTGATATGTGCCTAAAACCGCTGCCTTTGTTGCGTTTTCACAATCCGCATAGCTTACAAAGCGTCCGAAGCTCATAGCCAGTCTCTGAATGCTCATATATGACTCGGACACACCGTTGCACGAGCCTGATATAGCGTCCTCGCCCGCCATATCCGCTGTTTTAAGCTGACCCGAAACAGTCACCTTCGGCGAAAGACCCGCAAGCAGCTCCGGCTGCTCTTCAACAAACGCATAAAACTCCTCAGGCTCGACCTGAAGTATCGATCTCGGTGTTATATTCGCGGTAATCGAGGTCATACCCATGTCATCAAACATTGACGTCACCTCGCCGGTGAGACCGTTCATTACAGATACAAGAATGATGACCGCGGCAATACCTATAATTATTCCAAGCATTGTAAGAAGGGAGCGCATCTTATTGTTTATAATACTTGAAAGAGCCATTGTGAAGCTTTTTCCAAGACCCATCAGCTGTCACCCTCCTCACTGCCCGCAGCCATCTGATTAGCGACAATCTTATCTCCTGTGACGGGGCCGTCATATACTATTCTTCCGTCCGTTACTCTGACAATTCTCGACGCTCTCGCCGCAATCGAGTTATCATGAGTAATGAGAATTATTGTGTTGCCCTCGCGATTCAGCTGCTGCAAAAACAGCATGACGTCCCGGCCGGTTCTTGAATCGAGAGCGCCGGTCGGCTCATCGGCAAGTATTACGGACGGACCTCCGGCAAGTGCGCGGGCAATAGAAACCCTCTGCTGCTGACCGCCGGAGAGCTGCGCGGGCAGGTTCTTTGCCTTCGAATCAAGCCCTACCCGCTTTAAAGCGACCATAGCGCGTTTACGCTGCTCCTTTTCGCTCAATCCCGCATAAAGCAGCGGGAGCTGAACATTTTCTATCACCGTAAGCTTTGGTATAAGGTTATATTGCTGGAATATAAAGCCGAGCATCTTGTTTCTTACATCCGCAAGCTCATCCTCCGAATAGTTACTTATATTCCTTCCGTTCAGCTTATAGGTTCCCTTTGTCGGAACATCAAGGCAGCCTATTATATTCATACAGGTCGATTTTCCGGACCCCGATGAGCCCACGATCGCCACAAACTCACCTCTGTCGATAGTAAGCGTTATGCCATCGAGGGCACGGACATCATTATCGCCCATATGATATATCTTATAAATATTTTTAAGCTCTACCAAATGAGGCATAAAACTACCTCCTTAATTACCGCCGCTGGGCGCCGCCCATGCCGCCGCCCATACCGCCGGGTGCGCCGCCCATGCCGCCGGGTGCGCCGCCCATACCGCCGGGTGCGCCGCCCATGCCGCCTTGCATCTGCATCTGCTGCTGATCCTCTTGAGCGCCTTCCGCTTCAACGCCGGAGGACTTTGCCGCGCCGCAGACCTCCTGACCTTCTTCAAGACCTTCCTTGATCTCTATATATATACCGTCTGTCGCGCCGGTTGTTACGGACACGCTGTAATACCCTTCAGGCGCTCTGTCGTTTTCTTCCGTCTTTTCGCCCTTGACGTAAACGCGGTTGCCTCGCTGAATCGCTTCGGACGGAACCGCCAATACATCCAATGCGCTTTCTACTTCAATTACGCAGTCAACATTCATGCCCGGAAGAAGGTCTCCGTATTCCGTTAAGGTTATATCCACAGGATAGGTTGTTACGCCGTTTTCGGATGTACCGTTGATTCCCACCTTTGTTACCTCGCCTGTAAACTCGCCGTCAACGGCGTCCGCCGTTATTTTTACGCTCTGTCCCACCTGAATATCTTGGACGTCCGACTCGTCAATCGAAAGCTGAATTTTAAGCACTGACATATCATAGATTATAGCCATAGGATCTGAAGTGCTGTTTGAATTCTGCTCAAGCTTATCTCCGGCTTTATTGTTCTTTACAATAATTGTACCGTCAATAGGCGCTGTAATTGTATAATTCTCAAGCGTATCCTGCGCATCCTCAAGCGAAATTCTTGCGTTATCGAGCGAAATCTGAGCGGACTGTATAGATGAATCGAGAGAATATGTATCATTATCGATTACAAGCTGCTCCAACTTGGTATATGCGTCATTAAGATCCAACTGCGACGTCTTTACCGAGCTTTGCGCACTCTCCAATGCGTTCAT
This sequence comes from uncultured Lachnospiraceae bacterium, assembly GCA_964579875.1. Taxonomy (GTDB): domain Bacteria; phylum Bacillota; class Clostridia; order UBA1381; family UBA1381; genus Ornithomonoglobus. The sequence goes on from CAZOHJ010000018.1 coordinate 21,574, forward strand.
CACGGAGTCCGAGGTTAGGTATCCTATTGTCTGTCCTGCCGCAATGTAATCATTTTCCTGCAGCCACAGTTCGCTGACTCTGCCGCTGCCCTTTGCCGTAATATATCCTTCCTCGTAATTTTCCAGTGTGCCGAGGTCGCTGCACGCAACACCGTTCACGGCAGCCGATGCCTGTTCCCCCGCCTTAAGACCGCCAGGATTGCTTATTACAATCGTAACATATTTTACGACCGCGTGCGAATCCGTCGCCGAGCTGGCGGAGGAAACACTTTCAACAGTTCCGCTCACGGTATCGTTTGAAGACGCTATTGTAAGAACAGCTCCCGAACCCGCCGTTATGGCGTTGGCGTCGGCGGTGTTGAACGGAACCTGTATCTTCAGCCTTGACGCGTCATATACCGACGCAAGCTTTGTTCCGTCATTAACTGAGTCACCCTCCTTGACGAGCACCTCCGATATTGTGCCTGAGTAGTTTGCCGTAAGCGTAAGATTATCCGCATCAGCCTGCGCGGTTGCAAGGTTTCTCTTTGCGCTTTCAACATTTTCAAGAGCCTTTGTGACCGAGCTTTTTGTCGTGCTCTCATTATGAGCGTTTGTTTCGAGCTGCAGGGCTTTCTTCTTAACCGCGTCCGCAAAGTTCTGCTGTGCCGTTGTAAGCGAATTCTGAGCATTGTCAACCTTTCTCTGCGCCTCCGATGAATCAATGGTATAAAGCACCTGATCCTTCGTAACCGTATCGCCCTCGCTGAAAGCATCCGTAAGGATCTCACCCGTTACAAGCGCGGTAACATTATATGTATCATTTGCTTCAAGCGTTGACGAACCGTCTACAGCGCGGACAATGTCCTTTCGTTCGACCGTTACTGTTTCATATTCCACATCCGAGCCGCCTCTGCGGATGAGCTTAGACCCCGCAAAAACGCCACCCGCGACAATTATTACGGCAACGCAGAGCCCTATTATCAGCTGTTTCTTTGAAAATCTTTTTCTCCTGCCGCCGCCGTCATCGTCATCATCATTCTCCGGTTCCGAAGTAGTATCTTCAAAAACGTTTTTCTTTTCACTGTCCTGCACCGCTGCATCAGCGGTATCCGTTCCGGCTTCAAATACAGACGTCTCTTCTGCAACAACACCGTCTTCCATGGCACGGCCTCCTTTTATATGTACTTTTTGTAATTATAAAACTCTTTTCTTAAAATAACCTTAAAATTTAAATTGTTTACTTTTTGTTCACAAAAACAGGGACGGTCATAACCGTCCCATGTCCTATCATCTGTTTGATTATTCTTTATAATCGTCAAAAGCTCCGCTTTCCTCAAGCTCGGTAAGCTCATCCTTTTCGTCAAGGCTCCGGATATACTCATCCATCGCATCCGCGACAAGCTTCGAATATTTAACAGCCTCAACAACCGTCTTTGCGCCGCTTACGATATCACCCGACGCGAAAATACCGTCGCGTGTCGTTCCTCCGAAAGAGTTCGTTACCAGCAGTCCCCTGTCGGTTACGTTAAGACCGCCCGTCTTTGCCACAAGGGCATTGTCCGCTCCCTGGCTTATCGCTATGATCGTGCTGTCGGCAGCCTCTAGCCGCTCTGTGCCCGGGATCCTGGTGAGCGTGCCGTGACCGTCACATTCGAGGTCTGCAAAAATACAGCCTTCATCCACAAGCTCAACCGGCTCCACATGGACCTTAAATTCAACGCCCTCAAGCCTTGCATAGTTGATCTCATGCTCGCTTGCGGCAAAGAAATCATGACGCGAATATACGGTAACCTTTCTTACGCCGTGGCGGAGAGCCGTTCGCGCAACGTCCATGGCGGAATTGCCCGCGCCGATGATATTAAGCGTTTCTCCTAGCCTGTATACATCCGGGTTTGTAAGATAGTTAATAGCATAATGCACATTACCGAGGGATTCGCCCTTGATATGGAGTGTGTTCGGCCGCCATACGCCGATACCGATAAAGACCGCCAGATAACCGTCTCTGAAAAGATCGTCTATCGTGATACTGCTTCCGACCATTGTATTCGGTCTTATCTTTACGCCCAGCTCATAAAGCTTTTCCTTATACTTGTCAAGAATTGACTTCGGCAGCCGAAATTCAGGAATGCCGTAACGGAGGACGCCTCCTATCTGCTCCTTGCCCTCAAAGATAGTTATATCATAGCCTCTCTGCGCAAGAATAACGGCTATCGCGATTCCCGCCGGTCCCGATCCGATAATGGCGGCCTTTTTGCCGTTCTTGACTATATCCCCGAACTTTATTCTGTCAAAATAATAGGTTGATATGTAATTCTCAATCAGCGAGGCGTGCACAGGCGCACCCTTTCTGTTAAGCACACAATGCCCCTCACATTGATTTTCATGGTTACATACCAAGGAGCAGATCATCGAAAGCGGGTTGTTATCAAAAAGCATCTTACCGGCAGCGTCAATATCACCCTCAAGAAGAGTGTGTATCATCATCGGAATAGGCGTGCTTATCGGACATCCCTGTCTGCACAAAGGTTTTTTACAATTCAGGCAGCGTTTTGCCTCATCAAGTACATGATATGCCAATTTAATTCCCTCCTTAATTACTGAGTATATCTCTCACATATATGATAAGTTTACCATAAAAAGGGGGTAAAATCAATAGAAAAAATAGTGATTTTACCCGAATTTGCAGACACTATTTAACTGTATACGGCAGCTTGCCTTTAAGCACGCGCGCCAGATCCTCAGGGGCGCCGAGAGTGAAGCCGGCTTTATCGACAACAGACGCGTTTTCCTTAGTGTGATAAATATAAAAATATTCCGGCGTTTCCCAGACCTTCATAAGCCGGGAATACTCATATTCCTCTCTGGTTGCATCATTTATCTCAACCAGCCTGTCCTCATAAAATTCAAATTTTGTCGTTATAACATTATTTTTAACCGAGCTGTACGGCTTCCTGTAGGAAAACCGCGGATAGATCACAAGCATCGCGCCGCACGCGATAAGTGCCGCAATCACAAATATACTCTTGTTCACCGCCCCGGCATAAAGCCCCGCAAATATGCAGCAAATACCTATTACTGTAGTTATGATAACAAGCGCTCTTGTTTTTTCCCTGTAATACCGCTTGAAAAAATCAAGATACAGCTTTGGAGTAGTTGTTGTTTTCGCCTTTGCTATAATATCACCCACTTCTGCCGCCCCCTATACCAGAAAATGCTTTATAAACGCGCCGATAAGATTTGAAGCATATGAAAATATCCCGTAAACAAAGAACATCACGACAGTGGAAACAAGAGGATAATACAATATGCCCTCGGCGGCATTGCTGCTGAAATCGTAATACATCATTATTGATACAGCGGAAATCAGCGTGCACAATATGGGCATTTTAAAATTAAAACCCACGCGGACGCCATAAAGCAGCATTATCGAAAAAACCATAAGAGGATTTATGATCGTCATGCAATACATCGTAAGCAGCCGCTTACCTATCTCACCGAATACAACAAAGCACAGCGGCAGGATATGAAACGCTATTATAGCAGCTATAATATACCCTTTTGCCGTTTCCATCTTAAAGTCTCCCCGGATAATCATTCCGTCATTTTTAAGAGATTTATAATTTTTTGCTGAAGGCTTATAGTTATTCTTCTTTGCCATAAAATTCTCCTTACATTCTGACACTCTCACCGTTTTCGGCAAGATACTTCTTTAAATCTCGGATCTCGATTTCCTTGAAATGGAACAGGCTTGCCGCCAGAACCGCGTCCGCTTTACCGTCCCTGAAAGCGTCAAGGAAATGCTCCATTGTACCCGCGCCTCCCGAGGCGATCACCGGAATTTTTACGCTCTCCGAAACTGCTCTTGTAAGCTCCAGATCATAGCCTGCCTTTGTTCCGTCGCAGTCCATGCTTGTGAGAAGTATTTCACCCGCGCCAAGCTCCTCTGCCTGCTTTGCCCATTTAACGGCGTCTATGCCCGTATTCACTCGGCCGCCGTTGAGATATACCTCCCAGCCGCTTCCATCCTCCCTGCGTTTAGCGTCGATCGCGACAACAACGCACTGCGATCCGAAGCGCTCCGCTGCCTCCCGTATAAGCCCCGGATTTTTTACCGCCGCGCTGTTCACGCTCACCTTGTCGGCGCCCGCATTGAGAATTGTTCTGAAATCCTCAGCCGTTCTTATTCCGCCCCCTACCGTAAACGGGATAAATACGCGGCGCGCAACGGCCTCGACCATATCAACAACCGTATTTCTTGCATCCGAGGACGCCGTTATATCAAGGAATACCAACTCATCGGCGCCCGCCTTATCATAAACCGCGGCGCACTCGACCGGATCGCCCGCATCCACGAGATTTACAAAATTAACACCCTTTACAACGCGTCCCCTGTTTACATCAAGACAGGGTATTATTCTCTTCGCATACATTATTTTCTTCCTCCCTCAACAGCAAGAAATTTTCTGAGTATTTCCATGCCGGCATCACCGCTCTTTTCCGGGTGGAACTGCGTCGCGAACACATTTCCCCGCTCCACAGCAACATCAAGCCTTGCGCCGTATTCGGCCGACGCCGAAACAACGTCCTTATCCGACGGCTTTATGTAATAGGAATGAACAAAGTATACAAACGGCTTATCCTCCGGAAGTATGCGGCTTTCCTTTTCAAGGGTTATGTTATTCCAGCCCATATGAGGAATTTTAAGTCCTGTTTCCGGAATTTTCACAACGCTGCCCTTAAATATTCCGAGACCTTTAACGCCCGGACTTTCCTCGCTCTCCTCAAAGAGAAGCTGCAAGCCAAGACAGATACCCAGAAAAGGCCTTGAACCGTCCGCAGCCTCGCGGACAACCTCTGTAAGGCCCCGCTCGTCAAGACTTCTCATTGCGTCTCCGAACGAGCCGACGCCCGGCAGAATGACGTGCTCCGCCGATAAAATTGTTTCCTTTCCGCTCGTTATAACGCACTCAGCCCCCAGAAATTCAAGAGCGTTCTTTACACTGTGCAGATTTCCCGCACCGTAATCTATTACTGCAACCATTTAATTAACCTCAATTTAAAAATATATCTTTATTTTATCACATCCGCCGGAATAATTCAATATATTCACAATTTTTTTAAAAAAATTTAATAAAAACCTCTTTAATCTTGTCCGGTTCTATGTTATAATGAAAATTAGTGAAAACTGACATTTTCTTTTAAAGCAAAGGAGTGATAATATGGCCACAAAGGTATTGGTTGCCGATGACGACCTTAATATTGTTAAGCTTATAAGGCTGTATCTCGAAAAAGAGGATTATGAGGTCTGCACCGCGCATAACGGTAAGGATGCGCTTGACGTTTTCAAACGTGTGAACCCCGCCATAGTGATCCTTGATATAATGATGCCGGAAATGGACGGCAATGAAGTGTGCCGTGAAATCCGCAAAAGCTCCGACGTTCCGATTATAATGCTCACAGCAAAGGGCGAAACCTTTGACAAGGTGCTCAGTCTTGAGCTTGGCGCCGATGACTATATCGTAAAGCCGTTTGAGATGAAGGAGCTTATCGCGAGGATGAAGGCCATTCTCCGCAGAAGTGAGGGCAAAAACGCGCCGAACGGCGAATGCGTTTCATTTGACAAGCTTGAGGTAAACCTTACAAATTATGAGTTGAAAATTGACGGACGTATCCTTGAAATACCGCCCAAGGAGCTTGAGCTGCTTTATTTTCTCGCGTCTAATCCGAACCGCGTGTTCACGCGCGAGCAGCTGCTTGAAAAGGTGTGGGGCTTTGATTACTTCGGTGATTCCCGTACCGTTGATGTACACATCAAGCGTCTGCGCGAAAAGCTTGAAGGCGTTGAAGCCAACTGGCAGCTGAAAACCGTATGGGGTGTCGGCTATAAGTTTGAGGTGCGCTGACTATGTTTAAAAGTATTTTCGGGCGTATGTTCTGGACATACGCCATACTTTTGCTTTTGGTCATAACAACCATCTCCCTCTCCATGATGATGCTGCTTACTAAATTCAATGAACGCAAACAGATTGAATCGATCGCCTCAATAGCGCAAACCATCGAATACTGGACCTCGGAGCTTCAGGTTGAACAGACAGACGCAAAATCCGCATACGCGTATAAGCGTATGCTTTATTCATGGAGCCGTTTCGTATCAGCGGATATAACGATCTCCACACGAGAAGGCGAGATAATCGAAAGCACCTGCGGGATAAGCGCAATTCCCGAAACAATGCGGGAAAGCCTTAACGATGACTATATAACGGTCAAAAAATCCGATTTCGGCGGCTTTTATGACCATGATGTTCTTACCGTTTCCTTCCCTGTGCATTACAAGGATAACAGAATAGGCACGATCTTTTTTAACCGCGGCGTCCCGGAGCTGAGACGCACGGCTCTGGAGCTGCTGTTCATGTTTATGCTGTCGTCACTCGTTGCAATAACCTTCGCATTTGTAATTGTCTATATACAGGCGAAAAAGATTTCCGCGCCTATAATTGCTATCAACAAGGCGGCAGGAATGATCGCGGCAGGCAACTTCGGCGAAAGGGTTCAGGTCACCTCCAACGACGAAATAGGTCAGCTTGCCTCCATGTTCAACTTCATGGCAAGCTCCATCGAAAAATCAGAGCAGAACAGACAGCGATTTGTTTCTGATGTGTCGCATGAGCTGAGAACTCCTATGACAAGTATATCCGGCTTTATTCAGGGAATGCTCGACGGCACTATTACGGAGGAGGATCGCGATGATTACCTCAGAATAGTTCTTGAGGAAGCAACAAGGCTTACCAAGCTTGTTAATGATATGCTGGAGATGTCAAAAATGCAGTCCGATAAATTCAAGCTTGACATCACGCCGTTTGATATAAATGAGCTTATCTGCACATGTCTTATAAGCCTTGAAAAGCGCATAGAGGATAAGAGCCTTGACGTAAACGTTGATTTCCGTCCGGACAGGCTTGTAACACTCGGTGACAAATACCAGATTCAGCGTGTTATAATCAATCTTCTTGACAATGCTTTAAAGTTCAGCCATACTGGTACAACAATCAACATAAATACCTGGATAGCTGCCGGAAAAGCGCATATTTCCATTTCCGACACCGGCAATGTTGTCAGTGACAGCGATTTAAAGCATCTCTTTGACCGTTTCTACAAAACGGATATGTCAAGAGAAAAGGACAGGACGGGCGCGGGTCTGGGGCTGTCGCTTGTTCAGAATATTATCCGTCTGCATAACCAGACTATAACAGCCTCCTGTGTTCCCGATGAAGACGGTGAAACAGGCGTAACAACCTTTGAATTCACGCTTGAGGTAGACTAAAAAACGCATATCACGGTACAGCCTTCACCGTGATACGCGTTTTCGTCCGTCATATTGTTTTCACCGCATGCCTTGTCGCGTGACAGTTTATATCAACGGCAACCGGAAGTCCCGCGATATGTGTCGGGAAAGTTTCAATATTCACGGCAAGAGCGGTCGTTGTCCCGCCCAAGCCTGCGGGGCCTATACCGAGCATATTGATCTTTTTAAGCAGATCCTCTTCAAGCTCTTTATAAAACGGGTTATCATTACGGATCGTTATGTCGCGGGTAAGCGCCTTCTTTGAAAGGACTGCGGCCTTATCCATCGTTCCGCCTATTCCTACGCCTACCACGATCGGGGGACACGGATTTGCTCCCGCATGACGCACAGTGTCTATTACAAAATCTATCACGCCCTGCAGACCGTCGGACGGATTGAGCATTTTCAGCCCGCCCTTGTTTTCACTTCCGAAGCCCTTCGGAGCAAAGGTCAGCTTTATTTTGTCGCCCTGTACATAATCGTAATAGATTACCGCCGGAGTGTTGTCCTTTGTATTTACACGGTCAAGGGGATCCTTTACAACGGATTTCCTGAGATAACCCTCGGTATAGCCCTGCGAAACGCCCTTATTTATCGCGTCTGTAAGAGTATCCCCCTCAACAAAGACCTCCTTTCCTACCTCAACAAAGAATACCGCCATACCGGTATCCTGACATATCGGAACCTCTTTTCTGTCCGCTATGTCCGCATTGTCAATAAGATTTTTAAGAACGCCTCTTGAAACCTCAGACTCCTCCGTCTTTATTCCGTTCTGAATTGCGTCTCTTATATCCTTGTTCAGATGGCAGGTCGCGCTTATGCACATATCCCGCACTGCTTTTGTTATTTCTTCACTTTTTACTACTCTCATATCCGCACCGCCTTAAAATTATAATAATACCCATGAATCAAACCATTTCAGGAATTTTACAGCATAGTCATAATTACATGGATGTCCGCTGAGTACCGGATAATACATTGCAAACAGCACAACCGCGATACCCGCATATACAAATGCTGTTATCATTACCGCCCTTCTGCTCCTTTCCCTGACGTCCTCCCAGAAGGTGAGGATCGAGTATCCGAGCATTAGAACCGTAAACGGAACGCACGGAAAATAATGGTAGATATATGTTGTTCTCACAACAAGCACCCATGGCAGAAGCTCCACAAGGTAGCCTATTATCAGGAACAACGCGATATGATTTGACTTCTGCTTTATGCTCTCATCGTAGGTAAGCGTGAGCATCAGCGCGCCCACCATCACGACCGAATAGAACACCATACACGGGAACAGTCTTTCAAGCTTTTCATTGCCGCTGCCCGCAACGTAGGATGCGGCACAGAATACTGCAAAGATAAGCGCATATATACCCGCGAAGCAATATTTGTTTACTCCGAAATATTTTCGTTCCTTAAGCGGAACAGTGATCGCCAGAGCCGCCGTATATGCCACAGCGCCTATTCCGAGCCACCATACCGCCGGATTACCGAAGGAGCTTATGCCCTGCTTAAGCCCGTTGTCAAGCGTATTTGAGAAATACCATATCGGGCGGTACATTATAGGCCACTCATACCAATGCGAGGAATACGGATGCGTTGAATCGGCGACCGTCTTGCTGTGGTATGTGTACATTGAGTTGGCATTATCAATAATCGTTTTCAGTCCATGACCGCTTGGTGTGTTGAAATACGGAATATATGCCATTGTATAAATTACAATAGGTACAATTACGAACATAACAACGCAGAAGCCCAAGGTGATCAGGGTATTCCTCCGGAAATTATCTATAACCTCCTTGTGCGAGATGCTGGAGGTGCTGCCCTTAGGTGTTTTCACGGCTGTTCTGTATTCCTCATAACGCTCATAGATCGTGTAGAAGAATATGACCGCAAGACCCGCGCCCGCATATAGACCTGTCCACTTGCTCGCCCATGCGAAGCCGAAGAATATGCCGGATAAGCCCAGAGGTATAAGCGTTTTCTTTAACGGAGTGTCATAAAAGCTCATCCTGTAATACTTATACATATAATAATACATAAGCATGATAAAGAAGGTAACATATACGTCTATTGTGGCAATTCTCGTCTGCGCAAAATGCATGAAGTCAAATGTGAACAATAGGGTCGTCACAATTGTAAGCCAGCTCTTTTTAAGTATCCTCTTTGCAAACAGGTATATTACAGGGATCATGAAGATACCGAACAGCGTTCCAACTATTCTCCAGCCGAACGGGTTCATTCCGAAGGCTCTTATGCCCAGGCTTATAAATACCTTGCCAAGCGGCGGATGCGTCCATTCGTATACGGTCATATGATGAATAAATTCATATGCTGTACGCGCGTGATAGATTTCATCAAAATAGGTGCCCGACATGAAGTCTTTGCCCGACGACATCATTTCCTGCTCGTCAAACAGTCTTGCAACGCCGCTGTCCTCTGTATTTACAGGCTCTATCTGATTTCCCTCGCTGTCAAGGAAGCAAACCTCCTTAAGCGCCACCGGCTCGGTATCTGTCGTATCGGTTGAAATAACAACATATCTTGCCTCAGTGTTTATATCCCTAATTGTCCAGTAGAATACCGCGCCCGAGGTGTTGTTGTCATCAAGCACCTCGTTCTTATCTTTATCGAGGTATTTAAAATCAATGTTTCTGGTTTCATTCAGCTCTCTGGCGCTGTTATAAAATTCAGTCTTTGTGATCGTCTTTTCCTCACCGAGATCAATAGTGACCGCGCCGTCGGAAATTACCGTTTCTGTCTCAGGCGCGTGCATATCACCGAGATTTACAAGCGCTATGACAGAATAAACAACGATTATTGCCGCCATAGCTATATAGTCAGCCTTAGTCAGCTTTGTCTTCGGCTCGCTTATTCTGAACTTGTTCTCACGCATTTTCTTAGCCTGCGCCGCCGCCGCCTGACGGCTGAGCTTTGTATTCTGATTTCCCTTAACGGCGCCATTCTTTCCCTTTCTGACCTCCGCTTTTACAGGCTCTGTGTAATGCACATAGTCCTTCTGAATTATATACACGAATGCCGCGCTGATCACAATATTTATTACCGACGCGATTGCAACAACAGGGTTCCTGAAATACTTGTTTATATCCTGATTATATATGAACAATATCCATGCCATATTGAAAAACTGCGACAATGAGAACAATCCATACATAATAAAGGTCTTTGTGTCGGGGATCGTAATTAGAGCGAACAGAAGCATAAATATGCCCGGAAACGCGTAACGCTCATGCATTTTTATTGCAAGCATATACACGCCGAAGGTAAGGATAAACGCGGTGATATAATACTTTGCCGGACTCTTGCTCTTAAAGAACACATATGCCGAATATGCGACAACAACAGCTATCATAAGGTAGCCGAATACCGTTGAAACCGTTCCGAGCCCCTCCCAGTTCTTACCTGCCGCGGCATAGATATTAAATGCGTTTATCGTCATATACTGATACTCGCCGAGAGTTTCCGTATACTGTTTTATGATATTGCTTATACCCTCTGCCGGATTGTTTCCGAACGGCATAAAGAGAATAAGCATCATTGCGACTGCGGCGCACGCCCAGATAACATACCTTCCAAGCTTTTTCGCGTTAAAGCCGCCCTGCAGGAATACCTCGTCTATCACCGCAAATATCAGAACAGGCGTAAAGAACAGCGCCTGCGGCTTTATAAGTATGCCTATAGCGAACATAAAAAATGCCGGAATAAGCTTTTTTTCTGATGCAAAATATACAGAAAGCAGACAGAATAACGCAAGAAGGCTGTCGATCTGTCCCCAGATAGCGCTGTCCATTACAGTCGCCGGATTCAGCAGGAATACAGCCGCAAAAACAGCCGAAATATCATTGCTGAATTTTTTTGATGCCAGCTTGTAAGCCAGCCAGCCCATAACCATATCGGCGATTATTGCCGGCAGCTTTATCAAAAGCTGCTCAGAGCCGCCCGAAAGACCCAGACCGTTTTTAATTGCGCCGAGCACCCACATAACGTAAACATATCCGGGCGGATAGTCATGGAAGCCGTCCGATAAATAGAACTGCGCCAGACCGTTTTTGAAGATCTTGTCGGACCAGCCAATAAAGCAGCCCATGTCCGTCGGGTGCCCGTAATAACACATTGCTCCTATAACATGGGCGATAAAGCCGGCAGCCATAGCGGCAATGATATACATTGCATTATTTTCTTTTTTCTGCGGAGACACAACGGCCTCCTTCATATATAGCTGCCATACTGCGCCGCCGAAAACAGCAGTCAGAACGACAACAAACATAATTGACATCATAGGTTTTTACCGTACTCCCTTTCCTTTTATTTACAGCTCAACTATAGCCTCAACCTCAAGGAGCACATCCTTGGGCAGTCTTGCAGCCTCTACGCATGAACGCGCCGGGAACGGCTCTGTAAAATACTTTGCGTAGATACCGTTGATAGTGCCGAAGTCGTCCATATTCTTTATAAACACAGTAGTCTTTACCACATTGTCAATGCTGCTGCCTGCCGCCTCTATAAGGTTTTTTACATTTGTAAGAGCCTGCTCTGCCTGAGCCTCTACACCCTCCGGGATCGTGCCCGTTTCAGGGTCGGCCGGGATCTGTCCCGAGCAGAAGAGCAGTCCGCCCGACTTTATTGCCTGCGAATACGGCCCGATCGCCGCCGGCGCCTTTTCTGTTGAGATCTGTTTCATAATTTAATCACACTCCTATGTTTTTATATCCTCTATTGTACTACAAAACCTCGGAAATATCAAGTGCTTTCAGAAAATATTACATAGATACAATACCTATTTAATGCAAATTTATTCAAAATAACAAAACCGTTTCATATTAGAAAAAAATCTATTGACAAATTTCTGAATTTATTGTAAAATACATTTAACAGCTTACGAAAGATTGGAGTGCTATATATGTATTACAGCGCAGCAGCACAATTTAATCTGCTACTATCAGACTGAACCGGCAGCGTGGTCGTCAGTTTTTTCCGCGTGCAAGCGGAATTTTGTCGAACCACACGGTTCGATTTTTTTGTTTTATGATATTTCTATACACGTTTACATAAAGGAGGGTATTTATGAACTATCAGAAATATACCAGAATGTATCATCCTGTTCCTCTGAAAAACAGAGAATGGTGCAGCAAAGAAATCACACACGCCCCGATATGGTGCAGCGTTGATCTTCGCGACGGCAACCAGGCATTGTATTCGCCTATGACGATTGACGAAAAGATCGAATTCTTTGAGTTTCTTGTAAAAATCGGCTTTAAGGAGATCGAAGTCGGTTTCCCGGCGGCTTCTTCAACAGAATTTGATTTCATCCGCCGTCTTATAGAGGAAGACAGGATCCCGGATGATGTTTCAATCCAGGTTCTTACCCAGGCAAGAGAGCATATAATCTCAAGGACAATTGAATGTCTTAAGGGCGCTAAGAACGCTATTGTACATCTTTATAACTCAACCTCAACACTTCAGCGCGACGTTGTTTTCAACAAGAACAAGGAAGAAATAAAGCAGCTCGCAGTTGACGGAGCAAAGCTCGTAAAGGAGCTTGTTGACGCTCAGCTTGACGGAAATATCCGCTATGAATACTCGCCGGAAAGCTTTACCTGCACAGAGCCGGAGTATGCTGTAGAGGTCGTAAACGCGGTAAATGAGATATTCTGCCCGACACCCGACAGAAAGGTGATCATAAACCTTCCCTCAACAATTGAGGTCGCTACAGCAAACGTCTATGCAGACCAGATAGAATATATGTGCAAAAACCTCAATGGCCGTGAAAATCTTATAATCAGCGTCCATGCGCATAATGACCGCGGAACAGGGGTCGCTTCCTCAGAGCTTGCGATTCTCGCGGGCGCGGACAGGGTCGAGGGCACAATGTTCGGAAACGGCGAGAGAACCGGCAATACCGACCTCGTAACCGTTGCGCTTAATATGTTTTCGCAGGGCATTGACCCGCAGCTTGACCTCAGTCATATTGACAAGGCAATTGCAATGTTTGAAAAATGCAATAAGATGCCGATCGACCCGCGCCATCCGTATGCGGGCGATATGGCATATGTAGCTTTCTCCGGCAGCCACCAGGATGCTATTAAAAAGAGCTTTGACCGTTTTGAAGAACACCCGGACAATAAGTGGGCTAACCCGTATCTCACAATTGATCCGGCGGACATAGGCAGAAAATATGAGCCGATCATGATCAACTCACAAAGCGGCAAGGGCGGTGTAAGCTATGTTATGGAAAACAAGTACGGCTATACGCTTCCCAAGAAGATGCTCACTGAGTTCTCATCGATCATAAATGACCTTTCGGATGCAAAGCACACGGTTCTTGAAAACGAGGAAATTCATACCGCCTTCAAGGACACATATATGAATCTCCAGTCTCCTATCAAGACTTACTCATACCGCTCTCAGAATGATGACGCTACAACAACCGTGCACGCAACTGTTGAGTACAACGGCAGAGTTTCATCAATAGAAGGAACAGGCAACGGGCCGCTTGATGCGCTGTGTGCCGGTCTGAGACGTTTCCTTGATATTGATTTTGAGATATGCGAATACACAGAGCACGCTCTTGAGCGTTCATCATCATCAAAGGCGGCAACCTATATTGCAATAAGAGATAATGATGTCGATGCTCTGATATTCTGGGGCGTTGGCGTTCATGAAAACATCAATACCGCTTCGATCTACGCTCTTGTAAGCGCGATAAACAGGATGCTTGACACATTGGAAAAATAATAAAGCTTAACTGAGACAGGCGGGAAAAGCCTGTCTCTTTTTGCGCAAAAAAGGACCGCCCATCAAAAAGACGATCCTCATATATCTATAGAAAAATTACTTGAGCTTGAATGCCGTTCCTATCATTTCGCCCGACGGCTGACCATATATCTGAACAGTTACATTCATAACCTCTTCACCGTTATACTCATAGGTCTTCTGAACAGTCGCGCTCTGACCTGACTCTATAAGCTGTGTAGGCGATGTGACATTGACGCCCTCAACGCCGACAACCGCTGTCGGAGTAAAGTTTACGCCTCCCTCAACAGCCTCAACGTCAAACAAGCCGTCAAAGGAAACCGGACTTGCCGTATCATTTTTAAAGGTGAATGCGACAACAACTGCCTGTCCCTCCTCTGTATCAACAAGCTTTGCGCTGTCTATTGAGACCTTTATGCCGCTTAGCTCTCCGCTTGCCTGCAGCGAATCATCATCGGGAGTTGTTTCCGAAAGCTTCTCGCCCTTGACCTTGTTCATATTGACCTCGTCAACTGCGCCCTCCTGCTTTGTTCCGATTACGTTTCCGTCCTCATCCGTAGGGTACTGGACAGCACCCGCATTTTCTGTAGTTTCCGCCGTTTTATTTGTATTTGTATCTGCACTGTTATCTGTCTTCTTATTGCCGCATGATGCCATTGTCAGCATGAGCATTGCGGCAAGAATTACCGCCAGACTTTTCTTTTTCATTCCGCTGTACCTTGTCCTTTCTATAATATCCATACCGCTTTAGCCTCTCGCTGCGGTCTCGTATATACTAACACAATCAAATCAAAAAATCAAGCCTTTCAAAAAAATTTCACACTTCATTAATTATTTTTCCCCTTTTCCGCTTTTTTAATTGACTTGTTTTAAGGTTTTGTGTATAATTAGGATATGAAATTTTTTGTATATTAGGAGGAAAAAAGATGAGATCAAGCGGAATATTGATGCATATTTCATCACTGCCGTCAAAATACGGTATAGGCACTATGGGTAAGGAGGCCTATAACTTTGTTGATTTCCTTTCTCAGGCAAAGCAGACCTACTGGCAGATACTGCCGATATGTCCGACAAGCTACGGCGATTCGCCGTATCAGTCCTTTTCAACTCATGCCGGGAACCCTTATTTTATCGACCTTGATATGCTGGCAGAGGACGGACTTCTTGAGGAAGAGGATTTTTCCGATATAGACTGGGGTACAGACCCTGAAGCTGTTGATTATGAGAATATTTATGAGAACCGTTTCGAGGTGCTGAGGAAGGCATACGATAACTTCAAAAAGCAGGACAGCCTTCTCTTTGATATGTTTATTGAGAAGAATGATATGTGGATCTCAAACTATGCGCTGTTTATGTCGATAAAAAATGCCTATGACGGCAAGTCATGGCTCGAATGGGACGAGGGCTTAAAGCGCCGAGACTCTCACGCGCTCTGGCTTTTCAAGGAGGAGCATTCGGATGATGTCCGATTTTGGGAGTTTCTGCAGTTCAAATTCTTTGAGCAATGGACTAAGCTTAAGGAATACGCCAATTCTAACGGTGTTCAGATTATCGGTGATATTCCGATTTATGTCGCGCTTGATTCCGCGGCGGTATGGGTTTTCCCCGATCTGTTTGAGCTTGACGAGAACCTTGACCCCAAAACCGTTGCAGGCTGCCCTCCCGATGCTTTTTCGCCGACAGGCCAGCTCTGGGGCAACCCGATCTATAACTGGAAAAGGCATAAGGAGACCGACTATCACTGGTGGATCGACCGTCTGCGCGGCGCTGTTGAGCTTTACGACATTGTACGCATTGACCACTTCCGCGGCTTTGACGGGTATTATACAATTCCGTTCGGCGATAAAACCGCCGAAAACGGTCGTTGGGAAAAAGGGCCGGGAATTGAATTCTTCCGCTTTGTCGAGGCAAGGCTCGGCAAGCTCCCGATTATCGCAGAAGACCTTGGTTTTCTTACGCCGTCCGTTATCCAGATGCTGCAGGACAGCGGTTTTCCGGGTATGAAAGTGCTCGAATTTGCATTTGACCCGCGCGAGGAAAGCAATTATCTTCCGTACACCTACGACAAGAACTGCGCCGTATATATCGGCACACACGACAATAACACGATCAAGGGCTGGATCAAGGAGCTTGACGAGGAAACGCTTGATTTCTGTACAAGCTACCTTAACTTTTCGGACGGCTCGGACAGCGATTTTATATGGACATTCATAAAGACCGCTTTCGCATGTGTGGGCGACACTCTCGTTATCCAGATGCAGGATTATCTTGAGCTTGGCTCCGAAGCAAGAATGAATACGCCATCGGTTCCGGTCGGCAACTGGCAGTGGAGAATGAAGCCCGAAGCCTGCACGGAAAAGCTTGCAGCTAAGATCGCGGATATAACAAGAACATACGGCAGATGTCCAAGATGAGGTGAACTATGAAGCTTGAAAAATACTATGAAAATCCGGATATCCTTCATCCGGGCTGTGAACCGCCGCACGCGTACTTTATCCCGTTTTCGGATAAGGAGGCGGCATTAACTCTCCCCCGTGAGAGATCCGACAGATTTATAAGCCTTAACGGTCTATGGGATTTCAGATACTGCGAAAGCGTTTATGAAATGCCGGAGCTTATAGACATTACATATAAGGATAAAATACATGTTCCGTCCTGCTGGCAGTGCAAGGGTTATGACAGCCACCAATATACAAACGTGCGCTATCCCTTCCCCTTTGATCCGCCTCATGTACCGCATAAAAACCCATGCGCTATGTATGAAAAGCGCATCAATTTCAAAAAGAAAAATGACAGACGATATAACATTGTTTTTGAAGGAGTCGATTCCTGTCTATATCTCTGGGTAAATAACAGATGGGTAGGCTACAGCCAGGTTTCACATTCGATCAGCGAATTTGATATAACGGATCACCTCCGGCAGGGCAGAAACAAAATCAATGTTCTTGTTCTTAAATGGTGTGACGGCAGCTATCTTGAGGATCAGGATAAGCTCCGCATGAGCGGCATTTTCCGCGATGTGTATATACTTGAAAGAGATAACGGTCATCTGACGGATTTCTTTTTAAAAACAACGGTTGACGGCGCTGTCAGGCTCGAGGCTGACGAATTTGTTGAGTGTGAAATATACGACAATGGAAGTCTTATCGCATCCGGATCCGGTGTTGACTTTGAAATGCATATTGACAGTCCGTCGCTCTGGACGGCGGAAACACCGTATCTTTACACTCTTGTCATCAGGCGCGGTGAGGAGTATATTGTTCAGAAATTCGGCGTGCGCGTGATAACCGTTGAAAACGGCGTTGTCCTTCTCAACGGCAGAAAATTCAAAATAAAGGGCGCGAACCGTCACGACAGCGATCCGAAAACCGGCTATACCATAAGCCGTGAGCAGGCGCTTAAGGATCTCACGCTCATGAAACAGCACAATATAAACGCCGTGAGAACCAGCCACTACCCCAATTCCCCGTGGTTCACGGAGCTGTGCGATGAGCTTGGCTTTTATGTATGCGCGGAAGCTGATATTGAGATACACGGCTGTGTTGCGGTCAACGGCTCATATGAGGAAGGTCATTTCGGACTTCTCGCACATGATAAGCGATTTGAAAGAGCGATCATTGACAGAGTTAAAAGAAATGTAGAACGCGATAAAAACCGCACATCTGTTATCATCTGGTCGCTGGGCAATGAGGGCGGCTTCGGCCCTGCCTTTGAAAAGGCGGGAAGATGGGTTAAAAGCTTTGACCCATCGCGTCTCACGCACTACGAAAGCAGCGTGCACGAGGATACCGGCAAAAAGAACGACACCTCAATGCTTGACCTCTACAGCACAATGTACGCTTCGCCCGAAAGCATAATTGAATATTTCGGGCATAAAAACGCAAAGCCCTATATAATGTGCGAATTTATTCACGCAATGGGCAACGGTCCGGGCTCAATATGCAAATATACAGACCTGATTGATAAATATGACGGCTTTTTGGGCGCTTTTATATGGGAATGGTGCGACCATGCCGTTTATATGGGTAAAAGGAACGGTAAGACTGCATACTATTACGGCGGAGACTTCAATGAAGAAATCCATGACGGCAATTTCTGCATGGACGGCGTTGTTTATCCCGACAGAACGCCGCATACGGGACTTCTGGAATACAAAAACGCTCTTCGTCCGATACGCGCATCTATAGAAAACGGCAGACTGCTGTTTGAAAACCGTCTTGACTTTACGGATATTTCCGAGCTTTTCACAGTCAGATATGAAATTCAGTGCAACGGATCAACCGTTGAGGACGGTGAAATTGAGCTTGAGCCTACAGCGCCGCATGAATATTTTGAAACCGATATTCCCGGAGCTGTATTTCCGAACGGAGAGTATTACATTCTTCTTTCCTATTATACAAAGAAGGCAGCGCCGCTTGTAGATTCCGGAGAGAAAATGGGATTTGATCAGCTGAAGCTCAGAAAGGGCAAGCCGTTCCCTATACCCGAAAACACTGCTGACAGTGAGATCTCCGTTTTTGAATCGGAAACCAAAATAACCCTGGCGGGCGAAGGCTTTGAGTATGCTTATAACAAGCTCACAGGTATATTCTCGTCAATTAAGGCAAACGGCAGGGAAATGACCCTTAGACCAATGGAATGGAACATCATGCGCGCGCCTACAGACAATGATATGTTCGTGCGCAGCTCATGGATCGCTGCGGGCTATGACAGAGCGCGCGCCAGGGCGTATGACACCGTTATTGCCGAAAAAGGCGGAGATATTGTTCTTAAAACGGAGATTAGCATCAGCGCCTCCGCAATACGTCCGTTTATACGCTTTAACGCCAGATGGCGAATAAGACGTGACGGAATAATTAAGCTTGACATCAAGGCGAGAGCTGACGGCACACCGCCCGAAAACGGCCTTCCGTTCCTGCCGCGTTTCGGTATAAGAATATTTTTACCCAAGGTATACAGGAATGTTGAGTATTACGGGTTCGGGCCTTATGAAAGCTATATTGATAAGCATCTCGCTTCCTATGTAGGTCTTTTTGCCGCCGATATAGGCGAGCTGCATGAGGATTATGTAAAGCCTCAGGAAAACGGCAGTCATTACGGCTGTAAATATATGAAGCTTGCCTCCTCCGACAACGCAGTTGAAGTTTACGGCAAAAACTTCTCCTTTAACGCTTCGGAATACACCCAGGAGGAGCTTATGAGCAAACGCCACAATTTCGAGCTTGAAAAGAGTGGTATGTCCGTTTTATGCATTGATTACAGGCAGGCGGGCATCGGCTCAAACAGCTGCGGCCCTTCACTCCCTGAGGACGCAAGGCTTGAAAAGAAATTCAAGTGGTCTGTCGCAATTGATTTTACATCAGGGTAAACTCTGTACAAAAAATACGGGCTTTGTCAGGTAAGCAAAGGGGCGGCAGAAAAGCATATGTTTTTCTGCCGCCCCCTTATTTTTAACAATTCATATATTTTAAAAGCCGCTGCATTTGCATAATTCCTTTTAGTTGTGAGGTAATTATAGCCTTTAGTATCGGACGAAGTCCGCAGCATATATCATATTGAAGCGCATTTTCTGACATCTCAACAGCTCCGCGGTGATGCGGTATCATTTCACGCATAAAATCCGCATTTATGTTATTTGCCGCAGCAGCATTCCCCATTGCATTGAACATTGTCTTCATGATCTGATCAACTCTGCGCTGATATAAGCACACATCACATTTTGGATTTATACATTCGCTGCACTCGCATTCTATCCTGCGCATATTTTCAATACTTTTTGTCTGTTCGGATATAATATTCTGCGCGATCTCCTGAAGCGGCACGAATGTTGTGTATTTCAATATGTTTTCTGACATTTCTATTGCCGCTCTATGGTGAGGTATCATCTGAACTATAAAATTATGCGATATGCTGTTCGTCAATTCAGCCGTTGTCATACCTTCGATCATTTCGTCCAAAATGCAATTAAACCGGCTTAAATAAGCTTTTGTAACATCGCTTAACCGACATTCCTTGTACATAAGCGAAAACCTCCCTTCTGCTTTATTGTATGCGGGAGATTCGCTTATTGCTATTTTTCCTTTATTTCAGCGTTACGGGAATTATACCCTCCAATGTGGGCTTAACATCAATTGAACTCTCCTTCTTATACTGTTTTTCTGTTAATGAATTATATTCTCTTTGCTTCAAGATAAAATCTCTTGTCTGCCGCCCCACCCATTGAGAAGGTCTTTCTCGGAAGTGAGCCGTCCTTTATTACAGTCGTGAAAAGGTCGTTTTTCTCCATGCCGTCTACAATAAAGCCGATCGTGTCGGACTTTTCTGTAAGATTTCTCACAACGTCCGCACCATGTATATAATCAATTTCGCCTCCGCTTGTTGCAAGATACTCATCCAGAAACTTCTGCAGAGTCCCTATAGCAAGATTTGAAGGCGCGTCCGTTATATAGACGGTCTTCTCCCTGCCCTGGTATGTTATTACTATTTTTTGTCCGCCGTTATCGGTTTCGGATATCTGCGGATAATAGGAATAAAACGCGGTTTCCACCCGCTCCGGATCAACATCGAATACCACTCTGTGAATAGGCTCAAATTCAAGCGCGTCATCATGAAGGTTCATAAGCTCAACCAACGCAAAACGCGCCGGATGGTTCCTCTGCTCCTCCGGCGATAAGGTCTTTTTTATCTCCTCCCAGCAGGTCTTTGCCGTTGCAAGCGAATGATTTCCGTCTCCTACGGCGATCACAAGAACATCCTTGCCCTTTACACCGTATTTTTCATCAAATGCGGCTCTGTCTTCAAGCCCGTGAAGTCCTTTTATTACAGCCTGCTTTGAAGCCTCATCAAGCAGCATACCCTTTATGTGTCCGCCGCCCTGCATAAGATCAAAATCATAAAGCGCCCGCAATCCGGCAGACCTTGCGGTTACAGGCTCCACTATACTCTTCTTTCTGTCATCCACAAGCATGAGTATGTGAGGCAGCTCCAGCGGCGCATTTTTTCTTATCCTCTGTCTCGGCGGTATTCTTGAAATAATCGTGCCCTCGGTCGCTCTTACAGCAGACTGTGAGCCCTTTGAAAAATCGTAATATTCAAGGTCGATTTTACCTACTATGCCGTGGCGGATCCTGCCGTTCGGCTGTGTGCGCTCGACGTATATAAGGCTGTCCTTGTATTCCTCAAATATACCGTTCCTCAGGTATTCCTCCATTACCGCGTTTATCCTCTTTATCCTCTCGTCAGCATTTCCGTCATTAAGATAGGCCTCCGGAAAAATAATGTTAAGCGTTGACGGCGCATCGCCCACAAGCTCTGCCGCGCGTTTCCAGTATTCCGGTTCCGAGGAATACTGATCGCACGCTACCACGCTCCACTTTGAAAAATCCTGATTTTTCGGCAGCAATATATCTGCCGGCATAAAAATATCCATATTGCTTTTCCCCTTACTTGATAATATCTGCAAATGTGCAGCTTGTTGCTTTTTTCAGATCCTGAGGCGTCATTATCAGCATAACACCGCAGATCCCGCCGCTGACCGCGACCTTTTACTTTAGCTCTACCACAGTCACGCCGTCATCGCCCTCGCCGAACACTCCCGGCCTCCATGACTTAACGTACCTGTGCTTTCTCAGCATATCCCTTATATGCGTTTTAAGCACGCCGGTTCCCTTGCCGTGCACAATCCTTGCGGGAGATAAACCGGCAAGATAGCAGTCATCAAGGAATTTTTCGACATTCATCCATGCCTCCTCCGGATACTGACCGCGAACATCGACCTCCGTTGACACCGTTTTTGTCTTTGACTCAAAGGAGCGCGTCGGAACAAATTTCTCCGTCATTTCCTTCTGCCGCTGCTTATCGTTATCTATACGGCGAAGGTTCGATATATGGACGTCCATTTTGATAATCCCCGCCTCAACTCTCGCCTTTCCGCTCTTGTCCGGCGGCTTTATAACTGTGGCCTCCTGGTCAAGGTCAAGTATTTTTACCAGCTCTCCCGGCTTAAGATCTTTCGGCGGCTCCACATATGTCTGCTTGGGCTTTGAAACGCGCTTCATCTTCTCGTCTATGCTGTCCTCGCGTTTTTTGAGTTTCTCTCTCGCAAGGCTTGTCTTGCCGTCAAGCTCTCCGCCGGCTTTAATGCCTCTCTGACGCATCCTTTCAAGATCGCGGATAATGTCGTTCGCCTCGCTCTTGGCATCCATAACGATAATCTTAGCCTCGCGGTGAGCTTCTTCAAGTATTCTTGCCTTATTCTCCTTAAGCTTGATCCTGTCAGCCTCGACCTGTTTTCTCAGCTCCTTCAGCTCACGTTTCATTCTTGCGTTTTCGTCAGCGTCACGGCGCGCCTCCGCCCTTGCCTGTTCAAGGTCGGCTACAACATCCTCAAAGCGGATATCCTCATCCGAAAGAATATCGCTTGCGCGGTCTATGACCCTCTGATCAAGTCCCAGCCGCCTGGAAATAGCAAAAGCGTTTGATTTGCCCGGCACGCCGATCAACAATCTGTAGGTCGGCTGCAAGGTCTTTACATCAAATTCGCAGGAGGCATTTTCAACACCGTCTGTAGTGAGAGCAAAAAGCTTCAATTCACTGTAATGTGTCGTCGCAAGAGTTTTCACGCCCATAAACCTCAGATGCTCTATGATCGCTATAGCAAGCGCCGCGCCCTCTGTAGGGTCGGTTCCCGCGCCAAGCTCATCAAACAGGGCAAGCGTGTTATTATCCACATTTTTCAATATCTTTACGATATTCACCATATGCGATGAAAATGTTGAAAGGCTCTGCTCAATGGACTGCTCATCGCCTATATCGGCATATATCTTTGAGAACACCGCCGCGTCGCTGTTTTCCCGTGCCGTTATATGCAGTCCCGACGCCGCCATAACCGAAAGCAAGCCAACGGTTTTCAGCGTTACCGTTTTACCGCCTGTGTTCGGTCCGGTCACAATAAGGGAATCTGTTTCCCTGCCAAAGATTATATCATTTGCTACGACCTTATCCTTGTCGATCAATGGGTGCCGGGCATGCTTAAGATTAATTATACCCTTACCGTTAAGTCTCGGCTCCGTCGCATCCATATCAAGGGAAAGCTTTCCCTTTGCGAAAATAAAGTCAAGCTCTGCGATTGCGCGGTAATCAACAAATACCTCATGGGAATTTTCCGCCGCCGCCTCGGAAAGCTCCGCCAATATGCGCTCTATCTCCTGCTGCTCCTTATTGCGCAGGTCACGGATTTCATTATTTGAGTTCACAACGCTCATAGGCTCTATGAACATTGTCTGTCCGGTTGCCGATGTGTCGTGAACGATGCCCGGCACCTCGTTTTTATATTCCGCGCGCACAGGGATCACATATCTGTCCGAACGCATTGTTACGATCGGATCCTGTAAATACTTTTTATAGTGCGCGCTGTGAAGCATACCGTTCAAGGTATCCTTGATCCTGCCGTTGAGATTTTTCATTTTGCGGCGTATTGATGACAGCTCCGAGGATGCGTCATCGGCAATTTCCTCCTCGGAGATTATCGCGCTGTTTATCCTGTCCTCAAGCGCTCTTGCCGTAATCAGCTGCTGACCCATATCATGCAGCACACTGCATTCCTCCGAAGCTTCTTCAAGATACGCCTTGAGTCTTCTTGCCGCATAAAGCACCCTTGAAATTCCCATAAGCTCCCGGGCAGTAAGCATTCCGCCCTGCTCCGCTCTCTTTACAGAGCCACGGACATCCGCGACTGACATATTGACCGGCGGCGCTCCGAGCTTTAAAAGCGTTGACATCGCCTCGGTTGTCTCCTTCTGCGCGGCCATTGCCTCCTTTACCGTTGTGTACGGCTCAAGCCGGTATATTCTCTTTTTAACCGGCTCGGATTGGGTATAGCCCTGCATCCGCTCCAGGATTTTGTCAAATTCTAATATTTTTAATACCTTTTTCAAATTATATTCCTCTTTTATGATAATTTATATACCTTGAGGTCCGAATACTCACCGACCAGCGGCGCCATCTGACGGAAGCCTATCTTGCCGCCGCCAAGGACTACGCCGTATTCCTCCCCGTCATCCTGCCATGAAAATACGGTAAGACCGTCAACCGAGAAATCTATTTTACCGTTATACTTTGTGAGCTTCAGCGAATAATATTCCTTTGCATCCTCACAATCGGGAATAGGGTCCGCGCCCTGACATACAAGATGGAAGCCGCGGCTTTTTCTTAGATTGCAGGTGTGGAAGCCTCTTTCCTCCTCCCACTTTCTTCTGAAATAGGAAACATGGTACGCGTTTATATCTCCGCTGTGATACAGAGCATACTGTCCGTCACGCGGCGCAAGAGACGGGTCAAAAATATCCTCACCGTTTCTTCCCCTTGCGGAGAAGAACAATATACACAGCCCCGGCTCCTCGATCGGTCGGAACCTCCACTCTATTTCGGCCTCTGACGGAAAATCCGCGGGACACCAGAAAACAAAATTTGATTTTTGTCCAAGATCAGCTGACAGATTATTTTTCATTCTCATTTTACCGTTCTCAAAATAAACGCTTGCGCTGCCCTCCATAACGAAGTCCTTAACATCATCCTCACAAGCCAGTGCATTCTCATATATCAGTTCTCTTTTCATAAGACAATTCCTCCGTAAAGCAAAATATCATTTCCTGTTTCATATATTATAACAGAAAAAATTATATAAAACAATATCATATTTCAATTTCGCATAAAAAAACCTCCGTATTTCTACGAAGGCATTTTTATTGTCATGTACGGAATTATTCAGCGACTTCCTCTAAAGGTTCCTCTGTAGCTTCTTCCTCTTCAGGCTCTTCTGATGCTTCTGCATCCGGCGCTTCTGTTGCCTCCGGAGACTCTGTTGGCTCAGCAGTCGGCGCTTCTGTAGCTTCCGGAGCCTCTGTTGCTTCCTCTGCAGCAGCTGCAAATGTAAGCTTTGTGAGGTATCTCTGGAGAATAGCTGATGTTTCGGCTCTTGTTACGTTATCGGCAGGGTTAATCTCCATATCATCATTACCCTCAACAATTCCTGAAAGCACAGCCCACTTCACAGCCGCTACAGCATAATCCGCTATTGACTCACTATCGGCAAATGCGCTCAGATCCTGAGCCGATGCGTCCTTCGCCTCGTTGCCGAGCTGGTATGCCTTGTATATTGTTGAAATGATCTGCTCTCTTGTAAGGTTCTCTGAGCCGTTGAAGTCCTCGCCAAGGAATTCAGCCATGATACCTGTTTCCGATACCCAAGCCTCTGCGCCGGCTGCCCAGTTTTCACCCTCTGTTACAACTTCCTCTGTTGAGTTAAGTCTGTAAAGAATAACAGCGAGCTGATCTCTTGTTACATTATCCTGCGGACCAAATGTGACCTCGTCATATCCCTTTATAAGACCATTGCTGTATACATATGTAACGGCGTCTGTGAACCATTCGTTCTGACAATCCTTAAACGGATTTACTGCCGGAGCCGCTGTGGGAGCCTCTGTAGGAGCAGCTGTTGCTTTCTCTGTAGGAGCGGCTGTAGCTGTTGCCTCAGGGTCAGCGGTTGCGGCTTCTGTAGCAGTCTCTGTTGCCTTAGGATCAGCCGTTGCGCCTTCTGTGGCAGCCTCTGTTGCCTTAGGATCAGCCGTTGCGGCTTCGGTTGCTTCCTCTGTTGCCTTAGGGTCAGCCGTTGCCTCTTCTGTTGCTTCCTCGGTTGCCTTAGTGTCAGCCGTTGCGGCTTCGGTTGCTGCGGCTGTCTCTGTTGCAGCGGCTTCTGCCGGTTTTGCTGTTGTTTCATCCGCAGCAAAGGCGAGTGATGCGCCTGCGCTTACTGTCATTGCAGCAGCGCATAATAATGCGATAAGTTTTGACATGATATTTTCCTCCATATTCTTTTGTATCTTATCTCCCATACCTGTATATTATATCATTTGAAAAAATTTTTCAACAAATCTCCGTAAATTTTGTATAACTATACAAAACCGGTTTCCGTTTGCTCAGTTTTGTGGTTTAATATGACAAATTAAAGGGCAGTCATCGTCCTTGATAACCGCCCATATATTCGTTTTTACGAATTTAATCCTGGAACATCGGTGTTGAAAGGTATCTTTCACCCGTATCCGGAAGAAGCGCAACTATAACCTTCCCCTTATTTTCAGGTCTCTTTGCAAGCTCTGTAGCCGCCCATACCGCGGCGCCTGATGAAATACCTACAAGAACACCCTCGCTGCGGGCGATCTCTCTTCCTGTTGAGAATGCGTCCTCATTCTCGACCTTTATGATCTCGTCATAGATCTCCGTATTAAGAGTATCGGGAATAAAGCCCGCTCCTATGCCCTGGATCTTATGCGGTCCCGGCTTTCCCTCAGAAAGCACCGGCGAACCGGCCGGCTCTACCGCCACGATCTTAACATCAGGATTTTGTGACTTAAGATATTCGCCTACGCCTGAAATGGTTCCGCCCGTTCCTACGCCTGCTAAGAATATATCCACCTTGCCGTCTGTGTCCTTCCAGATCTCCGGTCCTGTCGTTTCTCTGTGATATGCCGGGTTCGCCGGGTTTGTGAACTGGCTCGGAATAAAGCTGTTCGGGATCTCCTGCGCCAATGCGTCCGCTTTTGCAATCGCGCCCTTCATACCCTTTGCGCCGTCTGTAAGAACAAGCTCAGCGCCGTATGCCTTAAGCAGATTTCTTCTCTCAATACTCATTGTCTCAGGCATTGTTATTATGATCCTGTAGCCTCTTGCAGCCGCGACCGACGCGAGACCGATTCCTGTATTACCCGATGTCGGCTCAATAATTACCGAGCCCGGTTTCAGAAGCCCCTGCGCCTCTGCCTCGTCTACCATTGCCTTTGCAATTCTGTCCTTAACCGAGCCTGCCGGATTGAAATACTCCAGCTTGCCGATAAGAGTTGCTTCAAGCCCCTTTGCCTTTTCATAGTTTACAAGCTCAAGAAGCGGTGTTCCTCCTATGAGGTCGGTAATTTTCTGATATATCTTTGCCATTTAAAAAACCTTCTTTCTATGATAAATAACAATTTTTAATCATTTTCTACAGCCGTAAATGCATCGTCAAGCGCAGCGATAAGATCTCCGGCGTTTTCAATACCTATTGAAAGTCTGATTGTGTTCGGCTTGATGCCCTGCTCAAGAAGCTCCTGCTCACTGCACTGTGAGTGAGTTGTAGTTGCAGGATGTATGACAAGAGACTTAACATCCGCAACATTCGCAAGAAGTGAGAATATCTCAAGATTATCAATAAACTTCTGCGCTTTTGCCTGATCTCCCTTGATCTCGAAGGTGAAGATCGAGCCGGCGCCGTTCGGGAAATACTTCTTATAAAGCTCATGGCTCGGATCATCCTCAAGCGACGGATGGTGAACCGCCTCTACCTGGGGATGGTGGCTGAGATAATCAACGATCCTGAGTGAGTTTTCAATGTGACGCTCAACTCTGAGTGAAAGCGTTTCAAGTCCCTGGAGGAATATGAACGCGTGGAATGGGGAAAGCGTCGCGCCTGTATCACGGAGAAGGATTGCTCTTATGTATGTTACAAATGCCGCCGGTCCTGCCGCCTCCGCGAAGGATACACCATGATATGACGGGTTCGGCTCTGAGATCCACGGATATCTGCCTGATGCCTTCCAGTCAAATGTGCCGCCGTCAACAATTACGCCGCCGATCGCAGTTCCGTGACCGCCGATGAACTTTGTCGCTGAATGAACAACGATGTCCGCGCCGTACTCAATCGGTCTCAGAAGATACGGCGTTGCAAAGGTTGAGTCGATAACAAGCGGGATTCCGTGCTTGTGCGCGATCTCCGCAAGCGCTTCAATATCAATTATATTCGAGTTCGGGTTGCCCAATGACTCAATAAAGATAGCCTTTGTCTTATCGTCTATTGCCTTTTCAAATACGTCTATGCCCTCATCGGGATCAACAAACTTTGTTGTTACGCCGAAGCCCGGGAATGTGTGCTCAAGATAATTATATGTGCCGCCGTATATTGTCTTTGCAGCTACAATGTTCTCTCCCTGCTGGGCAAGAGCCTGGAAGGTATATGAAAGAGCTGCCGCGCCCGATGCGACCGCAAGAGCCGCAGAGCCGCCTTCAAGAGCTGCCATTCTCTGCTCGAATATATCCTCTGTCGGGTTTGTAAGTCTTCCGTAAATATTGCCCGCATCGCGAAGACCAAAACGGTCAGCGGCATGCTGCGAATTATGGAACACATATGATGTTGTAGCATAAATCGGAACGGCTCTTGCGTCTGTAACCGGATCCGCCTTTTCCTGTCCCACATGCAGCTGCTTTGTTTCAAAGCTCCATTCTCTATTTGCCATTTCAATTACCTCTTTCTGTATTATTTATTCATTTCCTATCGGATTAGTATGTTTTAACTGTTCTTAGTATACCACATTTTCTTATTTTGTCAATACCTTTTTTCAAATTTTTTTAAATTTTATTTATATTTTTCCGCAAACTTCAAAGGACTGCCGCTCCGGCAGTCCTTTGAAGTTATTCAAGGATACTCATAATATCTTCTGCTGACATTTTCAAAATATCGCCCTCTCCGTTCAGAGCTATATCCGATAATGCCTCTTTCCGCAGCTGCATCTCAATGATCCGCTCTTCAATGGTTTTTTCCGCGATCAGCTTATATATCTGAACGTTCCTTTTCTGTCCTATTCTGTATACACGGTCCGATGCCTGATTTTCCGCCGAAACATTCCACCACGGGTCATAATGGATCACTATGTCCGCTCCGGTGAGGTTCAGTCCTGTTCCTCCTGCTTTGAGCGAAATGAGGAACAGCTTGGTATCATCCGAATTAAAGCTGTTCACTGTTTTCAGTCTTTCCTTCGGCTTTGTTTTTCCCGTAAGGGTATAAAAGCTTATGCCGCGCTCATTCAGATTTTTTGCTATTATATCAAGCATTGAGGTGAACTGCGAAAACAACAGTATTTTATGCCCTGCGTTTATGCAGCTTTCAATAAGTTCCATACACATTTCAAGCTTTGCGCTTCCTCCGGTATAATTCTCATATACCAGTGAGGGGTCACAGCATAGCTGACGAAGTCTTGTAAGCATGGCAAGGATCCGCAGCTTGTCCTCTCCGCCCGCGCCTGAACTGCCTATCATCTGCTTCGTTTCAATAACATTCGCCGAATATATCTTGCTCTGCTCCGGCTCCATTTTTGCCCGCATTACTGTCTCTGTCTTATCCGGCAGCTCAGTAAGCACCTCTTTTTTAAGACGTCTCAGTATAAAAGGAGATGTCAGTCTCTGAAGCGCCTTTACACTGTTATCATTATGCTTTCTTACAATAGGTCTTTCATAGGTCTTTTTAAAATACGTATACGCATGAAGATACCCCGGCATAATAAAATCAAATATACTCCACAACTCGGCAAGGCTGTTTTCAACAGGCGTTCCCGTAAGGGCAAAGCGCACCTTTGATTTGATCCCCTTTACCGCCTTTGCCATCTGCGTGCCGTGATTTTTTATATACTGCGCCTCATCTATAAAATGAAGATCAAAGCTTTTATCCTCATACTTCGATATATCCCTGCTCAGCGTCTGATATGATGTTATTACCACATCATAATCATCTGCCGTATCAATAGCTTCATTGCGCTCCGCTACCGTGCCTGTCACGGTAATGGTACTTAACGACGGAGCAAATTTCCGGATTTCGCTTTCCCAGTTCAGCACCAGCGATGAGGGGCACACGACCAGAAAACTGCCTCTGCCGCCGTTTGCCGCCTTTGCATCGAGCATAAGCGAAATTGCCTGAAGTGTTTTTCCGAGACCCATATCATCCGCCAATATTCCTCCGAAGCCGTATGCCGAGATCGTTTTCATCCATACAAAGCCGTATTTCTGATATTCTCTCATAACCGGCTCAACCTCTTTTGGGGTCTCCGCATTCTGAGCTTCATCAATAAGAGAGTTGTACTGCTTTATAAGACGTTTAAAGTCAGCGTTTCTTGCAATCCTCATTCCGTCTGCATCATTCTGTATACTGTTAAGATACAGCATTCTGTACTGCGGAAGTCTGATATGCTCCTTGAGAAGCGTCTTGTCTGTCAGGTTCAGATTTTCCGCAAGCTCCGCCAGCTCGCCGAGTCCTTTATCAATCGTCAGGAATGAGCCGTCTCTCAGTCTGTGATACCTTTTTCCCTTGCGGTACGCATTCAGAGCTTCGACCAGCTCCTCCGTAGTATACCCGTCCGCCGTAATATCAAGCGTCAGCAGATTGCTTTCAGGCCGCACTCCCACAACCGGATGAGCGGGAGGCCTTACGTTTATTCGCTTAAGTCTTTCGCTGGCATATATATCCATTATGCCCGAGAGCTTCTCTAAGCCTTCGGTCATAAACCGGTATATTTTTTCATCATCGTGTATAACCAACGGCTCCGGCAGATAAGGGTTGTGATCAAAATACTGCTTTACCGTTTCCTCTGCAATCGTTTCCGCGCAATAGTCGCAGAACGGGTTTTTACTTTTTTCATAAAACGCGGCATAGCTCTTATCGTCATATATAAATTCCAGATGCGCCGATATTGTATCATTATCGGGAGCATCAACATACAGCCTTGCCTCCATATCAGGCGGTGCATACTGCGCAGCCTTATCAAGTCCGTCTATACTAATATACCCGGTCAGCGGCTTAAGCACCGCATTATAAAACGCGGGCATATCCGCCTCTGAAATATATATGTGTTGGTTGTATCTGAACGCGTCATATAATCCTGATATCATTTTTGTAAATTTAACATCACATATATAAAATTGCCATTTCTTTTTGTCAAAAAAATATGCATGTCTGCCTTCTCCTACATACATAAATCCGTCGTCAGGCTCTATATAGTATCTGCCTGTTTCATTCTGCGAGATGTTAAGATGAATATCCGGGTTCTCTGATTTAACGCAGCACTGTTCATTACGGAAGCTTACGGACTTATCACGGTACAGTTCAAAAAAGCCATCTATCCATTGCGCGTCCAATATATGATTTTTCCTGCTCTCCATGTAGCTGTAGCTCTCTGTTCTGTATATATTCATTGCGAGATTAACTATTTTACGGCTCGTTTCGTCTACCGCATCCCAGCTGTGATGAAATGTAAGCGCCTTTCCGTAGCTCTCCGTTTTTCCATTCTGAAAATTTGAATACAATGTATCTATGCTTTTTACTATATACTCTCTTCCATTCTCTTTTCCGATTTTAAGAATAAAATACAGTCCTTTGTATGTGTCATAGCTCAGCTCCGGCACAACATGCACCCGTTCATCAGCCGCATTATTTACAGCCTCTGCTGCGGCATTACTGCTGTAATACCGCAAAAGATAGCTGACCTCTCGGGAGCTGATCCCCACCATCTTAGCCTTATTATGCTGCGCCGCAAGCAGCGCAGCGGCCATGTGCTTGCAGTAAGGACCCTGATCGTAAGGGCAATTACATCGAAGCTCTATAATTTTTCCGTTTCCGCCCAGCGCGAGATTAACCTTGTAGGGTCTGGTTCCTATAACCTCAATAACAAAGCTGCCGTCTATAAGAACCCCGATAGAGCGGACACGTCCCTGCCTGTAATAGCTGAGACCCCGCTGATATATTTTGCTGTCTATATAGTCACTGAAATTATTTATATCCATTTATGAATCCCCTTTTATTCATATTTCTATATGCTTTGATCACTTTATTTACCCGTTAGATCCCTTACAACCTCTCCGGCCGCTATAAGTCCTGCTGCCGCCGGCACAAATGCCGTACTGCCCGGAATATCACGTCTTTCTGTACATTTCCTTGCGGTATTCGGCGGGCAGATACAGTGGTTTTTGCAGCTTATACGCATATCCTCAATCGGACGGGCAGGCTTTTCCTTTGAATAGACCACCTTTAATTTCTTGATCCCGCGCTTTTTAAGCTCACGCCGCATTGTTCTTGCCAGCGGACACATGGAGGTTTCATAAATATCAGCTACCTCAAACCGAGACGCATCCAGCTTGTTGCCCGCGCCCATGCAGCTTATAACGGGAATATTCAGAGCATTTGCGCGCATGATTATCTCAAGCTTGCCTGTGACGGTATCAATAGCGTCAACTATATACGTATAGTCTGAAAAATCATAATCGTCCGCATTGTCCGGCATATAAAAGCAGTTATGAGCATTAATTACTGCATTCGGATTGATAGAATGCGCTCTTTCCTTCATTACCTCCACCTTGTACTTGCCTACGGTCTCTCTTGTGGCAATGATCTGTCGGTTAAGATTTGTAAGGCATACCTTGTCATCATCGAATATATCTATGGCGCCGACGCCGCTTCTTACCAGCGCCTCTACCACATAGCCGCCCACGCCGCCTATACCGAATACGGCAACATGCGCATTATACAGCTTTTCCATGCCGTCCTCGCCCAAAAGCAGCTGGGTTCTTGAAAATTGATTTAACATTGACCCGTTGTTCCTCCTGTCCCAAACCCCATGATATAAAAATTTCAGTTATATATAGCATGTATTAAGCGCTTTGGATTTTAATAAGACTTCTGAACCCTCCGGTATGGGAGATGTTAGTGAAAGTTATATTATACCTCAAAAAACGGATTCAGCTGATGTTAAGCTAAAGCCGTTTTTTGAACGCTTTTTATACTGTGCTTGACCGTATACGCACACAGCTGCCCATCAACGTCAATATTGTCAGAAACCCAGTTCTTCGCCTACAACTATAACACTGATACGTCCCGGGAACTTATAGCATCCGTCAATGATGCTTATTATGTTGCATATTCTGTTTTTGTCGGTGCAGTCCGCGCAACGACAGTCCGAATCACATGGGTTATTATGATGTATGCGCTTCGAATTGAGGGGCGCGACAGATTTTGCGCGCTTAATTCCTGCCGCAGCATCTTCTACTATTTTGTTTGCGCCTACTACAACTATTACTTTTTTCGGACCAAACCCGATACATCCCACTCTGTTGCCTGTGCAGTCTATATTCACTAATTGTCCGTCCATTGTAACCGCATTTGAGCTTGTTACAAATACATCTGATAAAAATCCCAGCCTGTATTTATGAAGCTCCTCTTCCCATGATTTATTGCTGAACCGATCAATAAATTTATATTTCGGACTTCTGATAAGCTCCAGAATACCGGTCTCCTGGAGTGTTACACTTCCTCCGACAGCTATTTCTGCGCCTTCGGGAAGCATCTCTTCTACCATCTTTCTCGCACCCTCGGCGGTTTCTGCGTAATGCGCATCAAACTTACGCTTATTAAGAACCTCTACCGCATCCTTCGCCTTACACTGAAGACTCCATTTTTTTATTTCATGCATTATCATTACCTGCTTCCTTTTTTTGTGATTTATTTCATTGACCGATCGTGCTGCGGGGTTACCTTTTAACAATTCTCCCGTGCCGCCATAGCAGCTCCAACTATTCCGGCATCATTAAACAGCCTTGCAATTCTGATCTCGGTTTTTGGCATATGCTTATTGAAATCATTCTCATATACATATTCGCGGATCGGGACAAGCAGCTCATCACCCTCCTTGCTGATACCTCCGCCTATGACGAGCATTTCCGGCTGGAATATGTTTACCATGTTGCTTACTCCTTCCGCAACATAGCTTATGTATCTGCTCTTTACCTCCTGCGCCGCTTCATCTCCCTGTCTGGCACATTCAAACGCGGTTCTTCCGCTAACGTGACCGTTTTTCTCTTTCCATGCCTTCATTATGGTGTCGGGATTTTTTTCTATCATTTCCTCCGTCTGCTCTATCAGCGCAGTCACAGACGCATATGATTCTAAGCAGCCGTACTTACCGCAGGTACACCTCTTACCATTCCGTACAATAGATGCATGCCCGAGTTCGGCTCCTGCACCATTAAATCCCCGGTATATCTTACCGTTAATAATAATCCCTCCGCCTACTCCGGTGCCGAGCGTCATAAATATAAAGCTTTCCGCATTGCCGCCGTACGCGATATATTCGCCATAAGCCGCCGCGTTTGCGTCATTCTCCATATTTACCGGCAGATCAATATATTTTCTGAACTCGTCCGCCATAGGAACATTATGCATTTTTATATTGTTTGAATATACAACCGTTCCCGTTGAATTGTCAACCGTTCCCGGGCTGCCTATTCCTACCGCCGCAATATCACTCATATTACAGCCGCCATCGCTTACAACTCTTTTGCAAAGCTCCGCCATATCCTTTATTATTTCGATATAGCTTCGTTCCTTCAACGTTGGTACCGATGCTTTGCAAACTACATTTCCTGCATCATCAACAAGTCCTGCCGCAATATTTGTACCGCCTAAATCAATCCCTACATACATTATTTTTTCTCCTTATTCTATTTTTTCAAGCTCCGATCTTTTGATCCTTGTTTCATAAATGCGCTTACTGCCTTTCAGCAGGCATTCTATGCTTGCATACAAATTATTATATGACAAGTATATCACTTCCTGTAAGAATTGTCAACATTTAATATTTGCTTATAATATATAGCATTCATTAAGTACTTCGAATTTTAATAATGTTTAATGCATGCGGTTAACGCCTCTTTGCAATAAATTATATTCAAAATGCCGGTCAGCCTTCCGTCCTGACCGTGCTTTGCATTGATAAGCACCGTATTGTCCGTGTCAGCCATCACAACCGAAACAGTCCTGCCGTTTACGACTATGCGGTTTTCA
>CAZOHJ010000019.1:0-52903 GCA_964579875.1 uncultured Lachnospiraceae bacterium
TATCTCGGAACGCACCTGCATAGCAGGTGGTTTATTTTTTATGTGATTACAAAAAAAACGGTTTCGCGCATAAGCGTGAAACCGTTTTTTTATACTTCTGAGGTTTATTCGGCTGTGAATGTGGCTGCAGCTATGCCTATGTCGTCTGCTGACGATGTCCATGAGTCTGTTACAGCGCCGCCGCTTTCCGAGCCGGGAGTAAGAGCTATACCGTAAACATTAAGACCGCCCTCTGTCGAGTATATAATTACCGTTTCACCGGCCTTTATTTCAGCCACATTGTAGCCCGCCTTATCATTTACAGTTATGTGTTCTGCCGTATCTCCATGCAATACAACAACATCTCTTGCAGCGCTGCTGCTTGATGAGGTTGCATCCATTACCATCGAACAATCCGCATCAACCGCAAAATAGAAGCAACGCACACCGGTTTCAGGATTACCCGAACCGCCTGTTTTTATTCTGTTATAATATTTTGTGCCGTTTACCGTTGCGCCGCTTGAACCGGCACTGTCAACAGTTACTGATCCTGTTGACTTACCGTTATCATCTGCGCTGTCATCAGCGCCTACATAGAAACCGTTTATCTCTATTGTCTCTTTATATTCAGCCTGAGCAAGATCGTCCGCACTGAGCTTTATGCCGCTGCCTACCTGAATTGTTTTTTCAGGCGTCACGCCATTTATAGGCTCATCAGACACCGCCGGTGGATTTGTTGCATCCTCACCGGGTGTATCTGATACCGTTACAGGCTTCATGCCGCTGAGCGAATCCCAGTAGGCTGTAAGAACATTTCCTTCTCTGACTGCCGCCGTTGCTTCGCTTGCGGGAACCTCTGTTATTGTTACTCCCGCAAGAGTTCCATCCTCATTGTAGGACGCAGTAAGCTTTACGCATTTATCATCAGACGGAGCTGTTGTTGCGTCAGGAGCTTTTGTTGCATCCGGCTCTGCTGTTACGCCCGGAGCAGTCGTTGCATCCGGCTCCGGCGTTTCTGTCGAATCATCGTCCGCATCATCCGAATAGCTGCCATTTGATGTGTACTCGGCTGCCCAGAATTCTGCGTTTGTGCCGCCACCGAACGCATAATATACGGTTCCGGCTGCTACATCAGCCGAAAGTGTTGTATATTCGCTTGAATCTGATGTGTTCTCATATGAATTAATAATATTTCCCGCTGCATCTGTTATATAGAAGGTCTTTTCGCTGTTAAGCTTGAAATATGCCTTTACCGTTCCATCCGCCGATGGCGTGAACTTCAATGCCGCTCCCGATTCGGGATTTTCAAGCGACGGCTTCGGATTTTCCGAGAGTCCCGCCATTCTTCCTGTCAGAGCCACGCCGCCGATGGTTTTGTTTGTTGACTTGTATGCCAGTTCCGCGCCGACAAGTGTAAGCCAGTCTTCCTTCAGAACAGTCCCCGCAGCTACATTCGCGCCTGTATCCGAAGCTCTCCAGATAACGGTGACCTCGCTCGTGTCGCTGCCGCCTGTGCCGCCTGACGGCTTTGCTGTCGGCTGTGCATCCGGATCGAACGGGTCTGCTGTCGGTCTCGGGGTCGGCATCTCGCCGCCTGTGCCCGGATATGCATCACCTGTTGCATACTCGGTTTCAAGGGATGTTATATAATCCTGTAATGCGTTGCCCAAGGTTTCATCGCGGTCGTAAAGAGCGTCGTCTGTTTCGTCATTGAACTCATATGTGAAGTCGCCGCCCTCAATACGTCCCGCATAGGTCTGAACATTTGCTACAACATCGGCCGTGTCTGTCGGTGTATATGAATACATATCTGCTGCGGTATCAAAGTTTGAATATGTTCCGCCGCCCTGCTTTGCCGAATATTCCGACGGAACCTGCTCGTCTCTTGACTGCGCAAGATACGCGTCAAAATCGTTTGTATTTGTTTCAGACGCATAGATAATACCTATTCCGCCGTATACGGCATTGTCGTACATCTTTATAACGCCGCCGTCCTCGCCTGAGAAGGTGCCGTCGCCGAGAGCGTCTGTGCCCTGCATTGAAATAAGCACCGGGTGCAGGCAGTTTCTGAATACGTTCTTTTCAACATATACCGAGCTGCCTGTACACGAGCCTATGCCGTACTTCGAGTTTCCGTCATAGTAGTTGTTGTATACATGTACCTGGTCGCCTCTTACACGCGGATGACGTGAATCGGAGTGGTCGAACCAGTTGTGATGGTATGTCATATGATAGCCCTGATATGAGTCTGCCTTCATACCGCAAAGCGATGATTTTCCGCTGTCCCAGAAATGGTTGTATGAGAAGGTGCAGTAATCCGAGCCTGTCTTTACGTCAAGCGAGCCGTCGCCTTTCTTCTGATCGCCGCCGCGGTTCTGACCGTAGAATATATCACAGTTGTGGATCCAGTCGTTGAAATTGTCAGTATCAAGCGAGATACCGTCATCATAGAACTCCATTACGGCAAGGTTTCTTACCTCAATATTGTTTGTATCTCTTAAAAGGAATGACCAGTGATATGTTGTCGCATCGTCGCCTACACCCTCAAAGGTTATATTTGATGTAGACTTGATCTGCATATATCCCGAGCTGTTCTTGCCCGCCGGTGATTCGACCTGACCTATCATGCGGATGATAAGCGGAGTAGTTTCGGCGCCGTTCTTTTCGCGGGCTGAAAGGATCTCGCCAAGACCTGTACATGAGGTTACGGTCCCCTTGCTTGTGTTTGTTACAACATCAAACTGAACGGCGTCCTTGTTCGCGTCTGTTATATATACGACCTTTGCGCCGTCTTTTAAGGTACCGTCATTCCTGTAGCCGCCTACGCCTTCAGGATCATAATTCGATGATTTGGGATCAAACGCAAAGCCCTCGCGGATCTGAGCCTGAACCTCAAGAACGCCGGTCTCCTTTGCCTCCTGCGCGGCTCCGCCGATCACCGGCTCTACCTTCAGCTGATAGCCGCCCGCCTTAAGCCCCATTGCGTCTGCGCGGTAGTATGAGCCGTAGTAACGGATAAGCTCATCATCAAGCTTTGTATACTCGCCTCCCTCCGGCTTTACATATACATTATAGTAATCGACCGGGGTCGGATTTGTCCATGTTACATAAGCTGTTTCAAGCCACCCTGCGCTGTTTGTTATTGTTATATCCGCAACACCGTTCGGGTCAACAGTCGCTCTCGGCGTCGGAGTCGGAGCCGGAGTTGCATCCGGATCGGCTGTTGCCGGCGCCGCTGTTATATCCGCTGCCGGAACGTAATCTCCCGTCGTTGTCGCAACAGCATATATAAGCGTTCTGTTCGAAGCGCCTGTGTCCACTATCGAATATGTGCCCGCTGTTTCCGCCTTATATGAAATCACATACGGCTTCTGCGAATTTTTTTCTTCATTTGCTTCGGATGCAAGCTGCGTCCCGTTTGAATCGGTAACTACCATGCTTAGGGACTTTACTCCCGTACCGGCCGAATCGGTTCCGCCGTAATAAACCACCACTGTTTCTCCCGCCCCAAGTGAAATAGTAGTCTTAAGTGACTTCGCC
Organism: uncultured Lachnospiraceae bacterium; assembly: GCA_964579875.1. GTDB lineage: Bacteria > Bacillota > Clostridia > UBA1381 > UBA1381 > Ornithomonoglobus. The sequence continues at coordinate 3,520 of CAZOHJ010000019.1, forward strand.
TTAAGAGCGCTTGTAAAGCTGAGTGTATTGCCCAACGGTGAAACCGCCGCCTGACTCACTGTCAACGGCGCTGCATTCTCTGCAGCGGATAAGGTTATCGCGCCGTCAAAAACACTGACCGATGCATTTTTTGTAGCGCACTCGGCAAGCTCTGAGAAGTTATAAACCTTCTCTGTGTCCTCCGCATTTGCGGTAACAATTCCCGCAAATGACGAGACAGCCATGCTCAAAGCTGCCGCTGCTGAAATCAATTTTTTCGATCTCATAAAATCCCCTCCCTCTGGAATTAAATCAAGTTATGCTATTACATATTATACCACAATCCCCACAAATTTCAATATTTTGAACGTATGCATTTTAGACAAAAAAACAATCAGAAATATGTTTAACATTTCTGAAATACAGTTTTTTTGCTATTATTCCCTTGTTTTTTGCTCCTTCATGTAAGTCCATGTCCGATTTTGCCTATTATATTTCCGTCAACTGTAACGTTCGCCTTTAGCACACGCTGTATTACCGCTCTCATGTCTCGTAGCCTTTCTCCTCTATTTCAATCTGGAGCTGTTCCCATTCCTCCATGAGACCGTCAAGCTCCGCGTTTTTATCCTCCGCAGTCTTTGAAAGCTCCGCAAGCTTTGTAAAATCCGCTGCATATGCCGGGTCTGTCATTTCCTCGCCAAGCTCTTCAAGCTCCGTTTCAAGCGCTTCTATAAGCTCCTCGACCTTTTTAAAGCGGTTCAGTGTTTTCCTTTTCTGCGCCTGCAACCGTTTCTGCTCCTGATAATCAAGATTCCCTGGCTTTTCCTTAGCAGCCGCATCAGATGCATCCTCCCGCTTCCGTTCGTGCTTGCACGAGCGAGCCAACGGGAGCTTCGCTCCCGCTTGGAGCGCCTGCCTCTGCTGCGTCTTCTTTTCCATATAATCGTCATAACCGCCAATATAGCTTTTCAGACCGTCTTCTGTCATATACAGGATCCTGTCCGCAAGCTTATTTATAAAGTAACGGTCATGGGATACCATAAGCAGTGTACCGTCATAACCCGCAAGCGCGCTTTCAAGCGCCTCACGGGAATCAATATCAAGATGGTTTGTAGGCTCGTCCATGATAAGAAAGTTTACGGGACGCAGCATAAGCTTTGCAAGCTCCACCCTCGCCCGCTCCCCGCCGGAAAGCTTTTTGATCTCCTTAAACACATCCTCGCCCTTGAAAAGAAACACGGCAAGCGCGTTTCTGATCTGAGTGTTATTCATCATCGGATATGTGTCGTGCAGCTCGTCAAATACGGTCTTTTCCATATTCAGATTTTCCTGTATCTGATCATAGTAGCCGATCTCAATATTTGCGCCGATTTTAACATCGCCCTCTGTCGGCTTATAAATTCCGAGAACGTTCTTTATAAACGTGGTTTTTCCGCAGCCGTTTGAGCCTAAGAGGAACACCCTTTCGCCCTTGGTTATGTGTGCGCTGCAGCCGCTGAATACCCGCTTCTCACCAAACTTCATTCCGAGATTATCCGTGATCAGAACATCCTGACCTCCTCCGGGCAGCGCCCTAAACGCAAAGCGCATATCCTCTTGCTCTGTCTGCGGAACAACAAGTGTTTTTTCAAGCCTATCAATGACCTTCTGCTTGCTTTCGGCTGTTTTTATATTCTTCTCACGGTTCCATCGCCGCTGCTGCTCGACTATACCTTCAAGACGCTCTATCTCTCGTACCGTATTGGCATAATTACGTTCCTCCGTCTTGCGCTCCGCTTCGCGCTGCTGTACATACTCGCTGTAGCCGCCCGTATATGCGCGCAGCCGTCCGCCCTCCATTTCAAAGGTGCGGTTTGTGACCTTATCAAGAAAATATCTGTCATGAGATATAATGATAAACGCGCCGCGATAACTCTGCAAAAAGCCCTCCAGCCATTCTACCGATTCAATATCAAGATGGTTTGTAGGCTCGTCCAGAAGCAGGAGATTTGCATCCGACATGAGCAGTCTGCCAAGAGAAACTCTTGTCTTCTGACCGCCCGAAAGTTCATCCACGCGCCTTGTAAAATCCTCCTCGGTAAAACCGAGACCCAGAAGAGCCGAGCGGATACGGCTTTTATACCGGTAGCCGTCAAGCGCCTCGTACCTTTCCTGCAATGCCGTCTGCCACGCAACAAGAGCATTAATATCTCCGTTCTTGTTCTCTATGTCAAAGCGTATCCCGTCCAGCTCATTTTCGACGTCAATAACCTCGCTGAAGGCGGTGAGCATTTCGCCCATTATTGTGTTTCCCGATTCAATACAGGTATACTGATCCAGATACCCTATCTTTGTAAGCTTGTTCCTGTAAATCTCGCCGCTGTCGTAATCGCTCATGCCGTTTATGATCTTAAAGAGCGTAGACTTGCCCGCGCCGTTCACACCGACAAAGCCGATCTTATCACCCTCGGCAACCTGAAACGACACACTGTCAAACAGCGTTTCATCAAGAAACATCTTCTTTAAATTACTTCCGTTAAGTAAAACCATCATTGTACTCCGTAAAAATAAAATTCTATATCTCTTATTATAGTAGAATTTCATTGTTTTGTCAAGCCGCCGCGTTTTATCCTTCGGAACGGCAGAATTTTTTACGCAAGACAAAAGCCGGAGCTTATGTCCGCTCCGACCTCTGTCTTAGTTTATTTATTGTTGTGAAAAGCAAAATCAGTGAGCTGCGGCAATGATCTTATTCGCTACCTCCATAGGCGCTCTTTCATAGCGTACAAACTCGAAGGTAAACGTACCCGCACCGCCACTCATCGCTCGGAGATCGGTTGAATACTTGTGCATCTCCGATACGGGCACCTCTGCCTCAACCAGATTAAGACCCGGTTTGTCGCTCTCTCCCATACCCATAATTCTTCCTCGTCTCTTGTTTATATCGCCTATTACGTCGCCCATTATATTCTCGGGCACATAGCTCTTAAGATAGCCGATAGGCTCAAGGATAACAGGTCCCGCCTGTTTCATTCCCTCTTTATATGCAAGCGAAGCCGCGGTCTTGAACGCCAATTCCGATGAATCTACCGGATGATATGAGCCGTCGAGAAGCGTACATTTAAGGTTTACAACCGGATAGCCTGCAAGAACACCATGCTCTGAGCTGTCTCTCAGTCCCTTTTCAACTGCCGGGAAGAAGTTTCTGGGAACACTTCCGCCGAACACCTTTTCCTCAAACATCATTTCCTCTGTGAGACCGGGAGCAAACTCGATCTTTACATGACCATACTGACCGTGACCGCCGGACTGTTTCTTGTGCTTGCCCTCAACGGTTGCCGACTTGGTAATTGTCTCGCGGTATGCCGTAATCGGCTCTTCGAGAATAACCGATACGCCGTATTTATTTTTCAGCTTGCTTACTATAACATCAATATGCTGCTCACCCTGACCGTTTATAAGGGTCTGTTTTGTTTCCGGATTATTTGTTACCGAGAAGGTCGGATCCTCATCCATAAGCTTCATCATGCTGCCTACAACCTTCTCATCGTCACCCTTGTTTTCGGGACGAACGCCCATTGACAGTGTAGGCGCCGGGAACTCAATACCTGTCAGAATTATATTCTTATTCTTATCACAGAGAGTATCGCCTGTCTTTGTAAATTCAAGCTTTGTTACGCAGCCTATATCGCCCGCCTTGACCGACTTGACTTCGGTCTGTTTCTTGCCGCAGAGAGTGTAGACCTTGCCTATTCTCTCATCTTCGCCTCTGTTTGCGTTATAATATGTCGAATCCGCCTTTATCTCACCGGAGTACACTCTGAATATTGACATCCTGCCTACAAACGGGTCTGCAATCGTCTTGAATACTACTGCGGCAGTTGTTTCCGTTTCACTCTGAACAAGCTCAACGGTTTCGGCCGTATCCGCTTTTCTGCCAATCTCGCTTATTTCATCTGGCGCAGGGAGATACTTTCCGATACTGTCCATAAGGCTTCGGATACCTATATTCTGCTCGCCGCTGCCGCAGTAAACAGGATAAATCGTTCCGTCCTTAACGCCTGTTCTTATCGCCTGCTTTATTTCATCAAATGTAAACGGTTCATCATTGAAGTACTTTACCATAAGCTCTTCATCTGTTCCCGCTATCGCCTCCATGATCATTTCTCTGAGCGGCGCAACAGTTTCCTCCATACCCTCAGGTACAGGTATATCTACTCTTTCAGTTCCTTCATAACGCCGCGCGGTCATGTCTATAATATCTACAAACCCCTTAAATTCTCCGTCCTCCTGAATCGGATACACGAAAGGCGTTACAGCCTTGCCGAATACCTCCTTCATTTCTTCAAGCGCCTTTTCATATCCCGAATGCTTGTCATCAAGCTTATTTACAAAGAACATTATAGGTATTCCCTTGTTCTTTGCATACCCAAACGTCTGCTTTGTTCCCACTCCTACGCCTGTTCTCCCGCTAAGGACAATAAGCGCACTGTCCGCGGCTCTTATTCCCGCTTTCATATCGCCTGCAAAATCAAAAAATCCCGGCGTGTCAATTATATTATATTTGTAATCCTTCCACTTAATTGACTCTATTGTTGTATTGATTGAGCACTGACGCTTAATCTCCTCACTGTCATAATCGGATGTTGTTGTTCCGTCACTGGATTTTCCGAGACGTTTTATTGCGCCCGAATTATAAAGCATAGCCTCAACAATTTCTGTTTTGCCTGATTTTCCGTGACCAAGCACGGCAATATTTCTTATGTTTTGCATAATATCTTTTCCTCCTGATTCAGATATTTCTGAATATTTCATCATATTAGATATTTACCACAAAAAAATGACGGATAAACATTTTTATTTCCGTCATTTTGTATAAACTTATCAATGCTTTATTGTTTAATATGCTATATCAATGTAGCATGCGGCAATCTTTGCGCTCTCGGCTCTTGTGGCATTGCCCCGCGGGTCAAGAATATTATTATCTTTGCCGTTTATTATGCCGGCATTCACTGCCCAGCCGATTGCGTCATATGCCCATTCCGAAACAGACTCCCTGTCGCTGAAGCTGCCAAGCTGACTCCTGTAGCCTGTCGTTTCGCTGTTTTCAAGCTTTGCAAGCCTGTACATAATTGTTACAAGCTGCTCGCGCGTGATAGTATCCTCTCCGCCAAATTCGCTGTCATTATATCCGGTCACGATCCCGTTAGCGCACGCCCATGCAATGTATTGCGCACTGTCGTCCTCCTCCGGTATATCTCGAAAGGTCAGCGTATAGCTTTCGTCAATTCCGCTGTAGGCGTCGTACATTCTGCCGATCAGCTTAATAAAATCCGCTCTTGTAATATCATGATCCGGTCTGAATATCTTATAGCCCTCGCCGTCAAAAATATCCTTGACCTTATAGAAGTAAGGCGCATACCATCCGGAGTAGTCTATGTCGTAATAATCAAGACCGCAGCCTCCTATAATATTGTCCGCGGTTTCTTTGATCACATTTTCGTCAAACACACTCTTAAGACCGCATTTCTCAACAGCTTCCTTAAACGGAACATAAGCGCCCAGCGCGGAAAGCTTCATATACTTGTCAACCGCCTCATCATAGTCATCGGTCGAGATCCCGTAAATCTCAAGTGCTGCCGCCGCGGAGACGGCATAGGAAATATAATACATAGGCGCATTGAAATTATGCGGCACCGCAGTCCACGCCTTCTGCACCGCCTCGTCACTGTATTCAAGATTATAATACTTTTTTATAAGCTCAGCCGCCAGAGCGTTGCATTCCTCTACCGTTATATTTTCGGCTTCATATACCTTTGTCTGCCATTCGTTAAAAAAACACCCGTCAAGCACAATAGAGATCTTTGTTACCATCTGCTCATACCGTTCGGCGGCAGCCTGCTTTCCGAACAGTCTGCCGTAATACCTGTCCATCAGCAGCTCAAGCCCCTGTGAGTGTATTTCACAGGTGTCAATCGATGTGGCCGACAGCTCGTCCATCCAGCCGTTTTCAAGGGCAGGATCGTTGAGCAGTGCAGTGAAATGACCGAATTCATGTATAAAGCTCTTCATCGTCTCCGCGCAGTCCTCCTCATATGACGACGCCGGAGTTACATAAAGATACGGTGTTTTAAGTACAGGAAGTGTTACCGTGTATGAGCCTCCCGCCGAGGATTTTTTTTCGGAATAGCTGATATTATATAACCCGCTGTCAAGCATGTAATCATAGGACTGTTTGAGTTCGCCGTTTATCTGTGACAATACATCTCCTATTTCAGTCTCCGCCTCAGACTGTGATTTTGAAACTACGCTCTCTCCCAAAGCGGATACCGGCGCTATAAGCTCCCTTACAAGCGGCTGAAAATATTTGATTACCGCGTCTGAAAAATTCTCAATATCCTCATCCGAGTAATCACGCTCGTAAACCGCTTCATTCGCAAAATCCGCATAGTTATCATAGCCCTGATCCTCTGCGATCCGGTTTCTCAGCTTCACAAGCTGTATATATATATCAGCGCATTCATCGCTGTCTCCGTAGGAATCGTTATATTTGCTCTGAAGCTCCAGCTCCTGTATTCTCAGCTCATAATAATTATCTGACGGAAGACCGTCAATATATTCTTTAAGCTCGTCCGCATCACCGAAAATATTTTCAAGAATATAGTCATAATCGCTTTTATAGACTTTTTCAATTATCCTTGCCACCTTCCGGGAGGCCTCAATAGCCGTCTCAGACGCTTCCGTATACTGATCTGTGTTTTCCTTCGAATAATCACTGTCGGACAGGAGCTGCGCTATGGCGTATTCCTCCTGTGAAACACAGAAGCCTGCGTATGCAGATTGCAGCAGATCCATGATCTCCGGCTCATGCCCGTCATAATATACGACCGCTTCAAGCTTGTCTAATATCCCGTCAAGCTCCGCAGTATCATATTTTTTATATTTTAAGCTGTCATCCGAAATTTCACTGTACTGCCGTCCGCAGTAGTATTGCGCATCCGATGCGTAAGCTGTAATATGCACAGCCGCAATAACTGCGGCTGTTACAATTGCGGTAATTCTTTTCATAAAAATAATTCACCTTTTACTTCTCAAAATTCTCAATGAGAACGCGGGAACGCTCTCTGAATTATTGCCAATTATAAACGCACGCTGCCTTTACCAGCTCTATACATGCGTTTATATCCTTCTTTGACGCCATTTCCGAAGGAGAATGAATATAACGAGCGGGAATTGAAATCCCGCCTGCTCTTACTCCGCCGCCTGTCAGCGCTATCGCCCCTGCATCGGTGCCTCCGTCAGCCATGATTTCCGACTGATACGGTATTTTATTTGACGCAGCAAGCTTTCTGAGAGTTGAAACAACATGCACATCGCACATAACGGAGCGGTCCATTATCTTTATTGCCGCTCCCTCTCCCAGCTTAACATCCATAACAGGGCATGACGGTGTGTCTCCTGTATCTGTCACATCTACCGCTATCGCATAGTCCGGCATGATCCCGAACGCCGCAGTCCTTGCGCCCCTCAGACCAACCTCCTCCTGTGTGCTGAACACAAAATAGAGATCGTTGCCGCTTTCTTTTATCTCCTCCATAGCCTTCAGCAGGACATAGCAGCCCGCGCGGTTATCAAGAGCCTTTGATATTACCGTATCGCCTTTTCTGTAATACCCGCCGTCAAACACTGCGGCGTCGCCTGTCTTGACAAGCCTTTCGGCAGCCGCCTTGTCTCTTGCGCCTATGTCTATATAAAGCTTTGAAAGCTCCGGCTTTTCGTCAAACGCCTTTTCCTCGGAGCCTATAACGCCGGTCGTCGCGTTTGCGAACCGCACACGGCGGTGCTGCAGCTCCTTTACATAAAGACCTCCGACCGCGCCGAAACGGATAAAACCGTTATCATCTATATACGTCGCTATAACGCCTATTTCATCCATATGCGCGTCAAGCATAAGCTTTTTGCCGCCGCCGGGCTTATGAGCTGTTATTGAACCGAGCGTATCCTCGCTTACCTCATAGCCCAGACGTTCCGCCTCCGCTTTTATTATATCTCTTATTGCGCTCTCTCTGCCTGACGGCGCGTCAGCCTCAGTCAGCCTTTTGAGTAATTTCATCTATAATCACATCACTTTCTTTTACAAATGAACAGCATAAAGCTGTAACGGCGTTTATATCATTCTTATTCATCAATGACACAGGCGTGTGCGAATAGCGGCACGGTATACCCACAACCGCGGTCACCGTTCCGATCGAAGCGTTCACAACCGCTCCCGCAATTGTTGTCATGATCGATGAAGTCTTATTTTGAAGCTTTATCCCGCTGCGGACTGCCATATCCGAAACCGCCGCCGTGAGTCTCGTATCCGCAATGCTTGTCTTGTCCATATATTCAATAACCGCGCCTTCGCCGAGCTTTGCCATCGGCTGCCCGGATCTATAAGTATCAGCGGTTGAAACGGTATCTACAACAAGCGCGTAATCCGGCTGTATTTTATATGCCGCTGTTTTCATTCCTCTTCCGGGAATTGAGCATGGAATTTCACGCTGAGTTGAAAATACAAAGTAGGTGTCGTATGCCGGGGCTTCGTCCATTGCCTCAATAAGACATACCGTGCCGAAGCGGTCAAGGGCTTTGCCCTTTATGCAGTCGCCTATCTCGCCGAATCTTGTGTCAAAGGTTATATAATCACCAAGAGATACGCGCTTTGACGCAGCCTTTTTATTTTTTGCTCCGATGTCTATATATAGTCCGCTTATCTCTACCGCCGTTTCGCGCTCGCTCTTTTTCTGGAGATGGATCGCCTTCATTCCTATAACGCCCTTCACATCATCGCCAATGCTTACGCGCTTTGAAACAAGCGTTCTCGGATCTATTGAGCCTACCGCCTTGAATTTTAAAAATCCGGTGTCTGTGATCTCGCTTACTATAAATCCCGCCTCGTCAATATTTGTGCCTATAAGGATTTTATATTTATCCGACATTCCCCGCTTATAGGCAATTATGTTTCCTATTGAATCCACATCTGCCCTGTCACATTTGTTTTTTATCTCGGAAAGTATATATCTGCGCGCCTCACCCTCATTGCCGGATACGGCGTTAAGCTCGCTGAGCCTTTTTAAAGTGAAAGCCATGATATATCACTCTCCAATCCTTTTATAAATTCCGCCAGAAGCGACGCGGTTGCCTTCACATCCGAAACCGCAAGTGTTTCAACCGAGGTGTGCATATATTTGAGCGGGATCGAAAGCAGCGCAGTCGGTATCCCGCCGCCGGAAACCTGTATTTCCCATGCGTCTGTTCCGGTGCAGCCGCCGTCAACATCTATGCTCAGCTTAATATCTCTGCTCTTTGCGGTTCTCTCTATTCTGTCCGTAAGTCCGGGATGAAGATTCGGTCCCTTTGAAAGAACCGTCCCGGAACCGACCTCAAAGGCGTTTTTGCTGTTATCCGGAGTTATACCGTGAGTTACGTCAACCGCAACCGCCATATCCGGATCGATTGCAAAGGAGGTAGTTTTTCCGCCCCGGCAGCCCACCTCCTCCTGTACCGCCGCAACGGCGTAAACATCACACTCAAGCTGCTCGCCGCGCAGCTTTTTCATTGTCCCGATAAGGGCGGCAACACTCGCCCTGTCATCCATTGTCTTGGCGCTCATCTGCTTTTTGCCCAGCATTCCCACAGACTGCGGCAGCGATATGCTGTCGCCCGCGGTTATAAGCGATTTAACGGTTTCGGCGTCAAGTCCCGTGTCTATTGCCATATCCTCAGGCTTGTAGCTTTTTGAAGCATCGGTAAGCTCCTTTGGCATAACGCCTATAACTCCGTAAACATCTATTTTGCCGTGAACACACACCTCAAGGGACGGGAGTATTCTTTCGTCAACACCGCCCACATCGGTAAATGTAATAAAGCCCTCATCGGTTACAGAGGTCGCCATGAGTCCTATTTCATCTATATGCGCCTCGATCATAACCTTAGGCGCATTGGGTATCCCGCACTTCTTACAGGCTATAACGGAGCCTAATGCGTCTGTTTCCACCGTATCGCAGAACGGCTTGAATAATCTTGCGATCTCACGGTTTATCCGCGACTCGTGACCTGAAATCCCTCGGAGGTCGCAGAGATGCTGTATCAGATTTTCCATTGGTGTTCATCACTCCAATTCATTTACTATTTTTTTAAAGAGGTTTCCTCTCTCCTCAAAATTGCGAAACATATCAAAGCTTGTTGACGCCGGCGAAAGGAGAACAACATCGCCCTCCGACGCCTTTGACCTTGCCGCGCTCACCGCTTCCTCATAGCTTGAGGCTCTTATAACCTCGACCTCACCGGCTCTGCCCGTGGCTTTTAATGCCTCCTCAATTTTATCGCTTGTCGCGCCTATTAATATGAGCGTCTTAACATGCTCCGCAATAGGCTCGCCCAGAGCGTCATACGGAATGCCCTTATCCTTTCCGCCGCTGATCATAATAACCTTATCCGGGAATACGTTAAGGGTATTTATAGTTCTGTTCGGGCTTGAATCTATTGAGCTGTTGTAATACCTTACTCCGTCCAGCGTTCTTACAAGCTCTATTCTGTGGGGCACGCCGCCGAACTCTTTTGCAACGCTTACAATCACGTCACGGCTTACAAGCCCTTCAACAGCCGCGATCGCCGCCATGTAGTTTTCCACGTTGTGCATACCCGGGATTTTTATATCCTTTATGTCAAGCGCCGCCTCGCCGCCGGCATATATTGTCCCGTTCTTAAGACATATCGGCGAATTGAGATGCTTTGAGAACATTCGCACATTGACGTGCGCAAGCGGAAGAAGAGCGGCGCTGTCGGGATTATCGGCATTTAGCACAAGCTTGTTATCCCTTGCCATATGTGAAAAAATATTTGTCTTTGCATCTATATATTCGTCATAATCCGTGTGCCAGTCAAGGTGATTCGGGCTGAGATTTGTTATAACACCGATCTCCGGAGAATATTTCATTGTATGGAGCTGGAAGGACGAAAGCTCAAGGATCACATAATCATCCTCTGTCATTTTATCCACTTCAGAAAGGAGCGGACGTCCGATATTTCCGCCAAGCCATGTCCTATAGCCCGCTCTTGTCATCATTTCGTGTATAAGCGTCGTCGTTGTGGTTTTCCCGTCCGAGCCTGTAACCGCGATTATATGTGAAGGACACAGCTCAAAAAAGGTTTCCATTTCAGACGTTATGTGCGCGCCGCGCGCTGCCGCCGCCTTAAGCTGCGGGACGTCAATACGCAGTCCCGGAGTCTTGAATATTATATCATCCGTTATATGGTTTAGGTAGTCCGGTCCGAGATTAAATTTAACGCCCAGCTTTTCACATTCCGTATATCTGCCGCCGAGCCACTCGGCATCGTGAGCGTCGCACGCCGTAACCTCCGCGCCCGCATCCGCAAGATATTTTATAAGCGGCAGGTTTGAAATACCTATACCGATAACAGTAACTTTCTTTCCCTTAATACTCTCCCTGAATATATCAGCTTTCGTCATTTTTAGACATCTCCTTGTTATTTTGTTTTAAGGCTTTGACATTCATACTTTATAATTATACTAAATTTTTTCCTGATTGTAAAGGTTATTTCAAAAAAAGTTTGCTGCCGGGCATATTTTGTTAAATGTACAGAATTGACAAAACACAAGGGGTGTGATATAATTTAAAGGTATGATAATTGAAGAGGGTGATTTAATGAAGAAAACTGCGGCAGTTTTTCCGGCATTGCTTTTTATGCTGGCATCGGTAACTGCAAATGCGGCTTATTCACAATACGATATACAGACCGCCGCCGAGAAGGCGTTTGAATGGCATGAGCAGAATGCGTCGCCGCGTAATTCGGCAGGCTCCCTTGCATCTGATTTTTATATTATGTCATTGGCAAGGATGGGAAAAGACTATGACTTTTCCGCCTATACACGACTTACCGAAAAGCTCAATCCTTCCACCTCGCAGGACGGACAAAGACTTGTCATGACCTCTGCGGCATGCGGAGAAAGGCTCAGCAATTCCTTTGTCGGCTGGTATACATGGCAGCAGGAAAATTCCTCTGCATCCGAGCTTGCGGGCGCTATCATAACTCTTGACAGCGGACAATATTCAATTCCGGAAAATGAGGGCAATATAAACAACCTTGTCGGAGCGCTCCTGACGGCTCAGCAGTCGAACGGCAGCTTCGGGAACGATGTCATTACGACCGCAAAGGCTATCATCGCGCTGTCTCCGCGCGTAAATACGGAGTATCAGCTTTCCGGTACATATGATGATGAGCTTTATAAATATAATACCAATTCGGCGATTGAGAATGCCTTATCATACCTTTCATCAAACCAGCAGCCGGACGGCGGCTTTGTAACTATTTCAAACACAGCCTACGTTGTTGCCGCGCTCGACAGTATAGGTACGGACGCCGATACTGACGCGGCGTTTATTAAAAACGGCGCGTCACCGGTAAGCTTCCTTGTATCGCAGCAGGACGGCGACGGAAGCATAGCCTCCTCGCCCGATGATACGGCAATGCTGGAAATGGCGTATGTAAGCCACTTAAGAGCTATGCAGGGCAAGGCTCCGTTTTTCAGCTTTACAAGCGGCGATTCCGTTTCCCGGGTAACCTCGGACACAGCCGAAAACCACGCGGGCGAAAGCGCAATATCCGCCGGCGGCTCGGTGTCGGATACTGACTCCGGCTCCGCATCCGAAAGCAATTCCTCCGACAGCTCGGAAAAGCCCAAGGAGATCATATCCATAACTCCCCCGACAAAGGAGCCTGAGCACTCCGCCGTAAGCGAGGAGGAATACGGGCCGTTCCAGTTTGTAGGACCTGTTCAGCAGACGGAAAATCCGGATAAATCTCACGCTGTCAAGCTATCCAAGGAAGACGAGGAGGAGGAAGAACCGGGAGCCGGGAATACACTTGCCGTTGCGGCAGCAGCAATAATTGCTATACTCGCGCTTGCGGGCTTTGTTATCCTCACTGTCATAAGCAGAGATCCGGAAATGAAGAAACGGCTTGAAGAAGCTCTCACAGCAGCTAAGGAAAAAGCAGCCGCATTAAAAAACAAATCTGAAAAAGAAGCTTCTCAGGACGAGGGCGGGAATATGGTCAAGGAAATTGACGCGCCTCATGAGGTTGTCCCCGCGGAGGAGCTTTACGACCCGGACTTTATAAAAAAGCTGATTCCGGTTGATGAAATTGATATGTCGATCGATTCGCTCATCCCGGCAGAGGAGGAGCCTTCCGAACAGACCGGGAGCGCAGGATCCGGTCAAAACACTGTAACTGATTAAAATATACTATTGCGGGCATTTGAAAAAGTTTCAAATGCCCGTTACTTTTATTAAGGAAAATGTTTTTATCTCTTATAAAATGCCTTGTACGCCCTGTACGCCATATAGACGTCGCTCTTTGCCGTAACCTCAAACGGCGCGTGCATTGAAAGGACGGGAACACCGCAGTCTATAACATCCATGTTAAGGTTTGCCACATACTGCGCGATCGTTCCGCCGCCGCCCTGATCCACCTTGCCAAGCTCTCCCGTCTGCCAGATCACACCGTTTTCATCCATTATCTTTCCTATCTCATGAACAAATTCCGCATTCGCGTCCGATGAATCCGACTTTCCGCGCGCGCCCGTATATTTTACGATCGTAACGCCATAGCCCGCATACGAGGAATTATTTGCCTCTGAAACGCTAAGAAAATTCGGATCAACAGCCGCCGAAACATCAGATGACATACATGCCGAATTTTCAATTGTTCTGTTAAGATCGGTTATCGAGCATTTTCCGGCAGCCTTTTCAATAAGCTCGGCTATTGTCATTGTCATGAACGCGCTCTTTGCGCCCGTGTTCCCCATTGAGCCTATTTCCTCCTTATCAACGAGGATCGCGGCCGCGGTTCTTTCCGGCATCTCCTCCTCGAGAATTGCGCGGAGAGTTGTATAGGCGCATACTCTGTCATCCTGACCGTACGCTCCTATAAAGCTTTCGTCAAGACCGACATTTCTCGCCTTCTGCGCCGGAACAATTTCCAGTTCAGCGCTTTGGAAGCTTTTTTCAGTTATTCCGCAGCGGGCGTTTAGCAGCTTTAATATCGAAAACTTAACCTTCTCCTTGACGTCCTCCGCTTCAACCGGCATTCCGCCTATAAGAACATTGAGGTTTTCACCCTCAATCCCCTCTGTCATCTTCTTTACCATCTGTTCCTTTGCAAGATGCGGCAGTAAATCGGTTATAACAAATACGGGGTCCTCCTCCTTTTCGCCTAAAACGATTTCAAGCTTTTCACCGTCTTTATTATAAATAACGCCGTGAATCGCGAGCGGTATCGTCGGCCACTGATATTTCTTTATACCTCCGTAATAATGAGTCTTAAGAAGAGCCATATCCGTACTCTCATAAAGCGGATTCTGTTTAAGATCAAGACGCGGTGAGTCTATATGCGCCCCCGCAATATTTATGCCCTTTCTTATGTCCTCTTTGCCTATAACCGCCATAAATATGTTCTTGCCGCGGTTTACCTTATATATCTTATCTCCCGGCTTCAGCTCATCCACATCGGCAAGATCAATAAAGCCCGCCTCCTGCGCCGCCTTTACCGACAATTTTACACATTCCCTCTCGGTCTTGCCGCTGTCAAGGAACACGCGATATGCATCGCAAAACGAAAGCATTTCCGCCTTCTCCGCCTCGCTCATTTCAAGATAAGCGTTTTTGCGCTCATAGGCAAGGCTGTCGAATAATTCCTTATCTGTCATAATAATAACATTCCTTCCTGTTTAATAATATATATATTATAACTTATTTTACTTCGAATATCAAGAATTATTTAGAAATTTTACCTTAATATTATTTTTACGGATATTATATAATATTAATAGCAAATTATTGATTTTCAAATTCTTTCTTTGCAATTTTTACAAATTGAAAATATTTCGGATTTCTTATTGATAAAGTCCGGAATTTGTGCTATAATATCAGCATGGATACAAAAATAATAAATAACGATATTGTTATTACCGGACAGCCTGATTTCGAGCTTTCGCATATATTTGACTGCGGTCAGTGTTTCCGCTTTAACAGGCAGACTGACGGCTCATATCTCGGCACCGCCTTCGGCAAAACAATCAGGATATCAAAACATAACAACGAAATAATCCTGCATGACGCCTCTATTGAGGATTTTAAGAATATATGGCACGGCTTTTTTGATTTGGGCCGCAGCTATGGCGCGGTTAAAGACAAGCTTACCGGAAGCGGCGATCCGGTTATGTTGGCTGCCACGGCGTACGGCAGCGGTATACGGATCTTAAATCAGGATTTATGGGAAACAATGATTTCATTCATTATTTCCGCGAGCAATAATATACCCCGTATTAAAAAAATCATAGAGCTTTTATGCGCGAATTTCGGGGATGTCCATACATACCTCGGCGGCACATACTACTCTTTCCCTTCACCGGAAAGGCTTTCAAAGCTCAGTCTTGAGGATCTGTCGGTTATCCGCGCCGGATTTCGTGACAAATATATTCTTAACTGCGCGCAGCAGGTCGTTTCGGGTAAAATAGATCTTGATGAGATAAGCTCACTTCCTACTCCGGAGGCAAAAAAGGCTCTTATGGGTGTACTCGGCATAGGTAATAAGGTATCGGACTGTATTCTGCTTTTCGGTATGCAGCGCTTTGACTCATTCCCTGTTGATGTATGGATAAAGCGCATTATGGAATATTGCTATTTTGAGAACACAAAGCAAAGCATTAAAACAATATCGGCGTATGCCAATGACAAATTCGGCGAGCTTGGGGGCATTGCGCAGCAATATCTGTTCTTTTACGCCCGTGAGCTTAAAATAGGCACAGCTGATTAGTGTAAAGCATATAAGGAGCAGTGACATGATAGTTTCCGGTAATACATTCTTTCTGCATATATGTCCCGAATGCTTCGGCGCTTCGGTCGATGAGGTAAATATATTTGAGCTTTCGGGGGATTCGGATATAGAGCTGCGCTGCGGAACGGATTTCTGCAATGAGGTAACGGCGTATATTGCCAAAACGGCGCCGGGCGAATACCTTATAGCCGCGAAATGCGTTTACTGCGGCGGTACGCACCGGCGTAATTTCAGAACCTCTGAGCTGTGGAATGCCGAATACGGGGAGCTTGAATGCCCTATTACCCGCCGCGGGATTTTATTTTTCGGCGCCGACAGGGAAAAGCTTAACCGCCATGCGGCGGATACAATTGTCAGTCTCAGGCAGCTTACGGATAATACCGATCAGCAGTCGGATCCCGTGCTGCTTGAAATGACGGCGCATATTGAAAGAATTACCGCTGCCGGAGGACTTGAATGCGCAAACAAATGCGATAAAGCACAGCTTACAATGTGTTTAAAAGGTAATTCTATTGTTATCAGCTGCGGTCAATGCGGAAATGCGGCTGAATTTGAAATTAATAAAGATAATCTGATCAGACTTATGAATTCAGAAAGAATTATAATTACATAAGTATCTGACTTATTATATACAAACACCAATATGTCATTTATTTAAGGAGGAAATATATTATGTTAGTTTCAGCAACAGAAATGTTACAGAAAGCGGTTAAAGGGCATTATGCCGTAGGTCAGTTCAACATCAATAACCTTGAATGGACAAAGGCTGTGCTTCTGACTGCTCAGGAAAACAACTCGCCTGTTATCCTCGGCGTTTCGGAAGGCGCCGGTAAGTATATGACAGGCTTTGAAACCGTTTCGGCCATGGTAAAGGCAATGATCAACTCCCTCGGGATCACCGTTCCGGTCGCGCTTCACCTTGACCACGGCACATATGAGGGCTGCTACAAGTGTGTCAAGGCCGGCTTCTCGTCAATCATGTTCGACGGTTCACACTTCCCGATTGAGGAAAACATCGCAAAAACAACAGAGCTTGTTCACGTTGCTCATAACATGGGTATGTCAATTGAAGCAGAGGTTGGCTCAATAGGCGGTGAAGAGGACGGTGTTGTAGGCGCCGGCGAGATCGCCGACCCGAACGAGTGCAAAATGATCGCAGACCTTGGTGTAGACTTCCTTGCTGCAGGTATCGGCAACATCCACGGCAAGTATCCCGCAAACTGGAAGGGACTTGACTTTGAGGCTCTTGCGGCTACAAAAGCGCTTATCGGCGACCTTCCGCTCGTTCTTCACGGCGGCACCGGCATTCCCGCGGACATGATCAAGAAGGCTATCTCACTCGGCGTTGCGAAGATCAACGTTAATACAGAGTGCCAGCTTTACTTCCAGGAGGCCACAAGAAAGTATATTGAAGAAGGCAAGGATCTTGTAGGCAAGGGCTTTGACCCGAGAAAGCTGCTTCTCCCCGGTTTTGAGGGCATCAAGACTATTGTTAAGGAAAAGATGGAGCTTTTCGGTTCAATTGACAAGGCTTAAATTGAATAAGATATAATTTACACGGCGCAGAGTATGACTTATTCGTCGTACTCTGCATTTTGAATGTGTTTACAAGGAGATATAATATATGAAAAAAAATATAACCGCGCTTTTGTCTGCGCTTGCAATTATTGTCACATTAATTCCGGCTGTGTTTGCCGCGCCGGCGGATTATGTAGGATCATATTATACAAATAATACTGATGGTACGGGCTACGCTGCAATGGATATTCTTTCGTGCACGGATTCATCGATAACCGTAAGGTTCAGACGGATTAAAAACGGTGTCGAATCCTATACATATACCTTTGACGAGGGGTCTGTAAGCGGCGATACAGCCGTAATTCCGTTCCATGCCGTAACAACATCGACAGGTTCAACCTTTGACGGAACGATGACGCTTACCTTCGGCGGACTTGTCAAGGTGAAGCTTGTTTCAAGTCTCGGCACGGAAATGTACAACGGCATTCTCCCGAAATCAGACAGAAGCTATTTTACCGATACTTCGGGCGTCACGGTACCCGCCGTCCCTTCCGTAACCGCTAAGCCCGCCGCAAATGTACAGATCAATGTAAACGGTGAAACGCTGAGCTTTGAGTCCGATCAGAAGCCGTATATTGACGACAGCACTAACCGTACGTTTGTTCCGTTGAGAGCGCTGCTCACTTCAATGGGAATTAATGTGTACTGGGACGAGTATCAGAAGAATGATATTTTAAATGAGCAGCTTATAACCTGCATAAAGAATAATACTATTCTTCAGTTTGCAAGAACCTTCAACACAACAGGCTACAATGCATGGTCGCTCAGAAAGTGGGTCGATGAGTATACGAGCAGCGACAGCTTCACATCGCTTGATATTACAGAGCTGCAGCCTGTTATCGGCGGCATCAAGTCATTTGTTCCGCTCAGAATTATTTCAGAGGCCTTCGGTGCGGATGTTTCCTGGGACGGCGATAAAAATATTGTCACAATTGTATGCGATACAAATAACGCATATTGGTATGACACTGACACAATCGGAAAAATCGAGGACTTTACAAACAGTGACGCAAAGACGTATATAACAGATGAATACACGTCCATAATTCCTGATTCCACCCCGTATTTCGCACCGTCAAGCAAGTTCTATCTGTTTGATGCGATCGATACCTACGGAGCGGTTTCACTCAGGATCTATTACGGCGGATATATAGACGTTCTGCCGAATACCCCCGAGGAAACGGCTCCGGCGTCCGAAACAGCCGATGAACAGTCGGAAGGCGGAGCGGAAGAAGCCCCCGAAGCCGCCGCAGAATAAGCCTATCGGAAGACACGCCGGTCGGAATACGCAAAAAATCTCCGGATACATATCTTAAAGAGACCCTTTCGGGTCTCTTTTTTACAGTTCATCTATCAATGTCATTATAAAATCGCGAATTGCGTTTTTATCCGTCATATCAGCGTAAGCCTGATCGTTATACCATCCGCTTGTTTCGGACATAAACCCGAAAACGTACCGTTTTGCTTCCTGAGGGTTACAATTTCCGCCGATTTTTTATTCCGCTTCCACAAGTTCAATAAGCTTAGCGCTAATCATAGGAACATAAAATTCCTCGCAGCAGGCAACATTCGGATGTGAGCCTGCGCCATTGATTATGTATTTTGCCATCTGATCCGGATCTCTTGTATCAAGCGCTGCATCCTTGAACATATCAACAACCTCAACACCCCATTCACCGCACATCTCAACCGTTAAATCATGCAGGGTTGTCTGTATCGCAAAATCTCTTGCACCTGACTTATGAATTGTTACAAATACAAGCTTTGAATCCGGCCATTTCTGTTTCATCGTATAAATCAATTCTTCAAACGCGCCGCAGAAGGTTTTATTGTCAAACGTTGTCGCGCTGCTTCCCTGTGCTGTGCCTAAAATCTTTGTTACATCAGGATTTTTGCCTTCCGAATTAAAGCTATCGGTTGACGGGTCGCCGTACGCGTCATTTGTGTAACCCTCAAACACTACAAAGTCCGGAGCCGCTGCCGATGCGCTGTTTACCTGCGCTATAACATCGTTACTGCTGTCTATAATAGTCGCGCCGTTCTTTGCGCCCTTTGTAAGGAACATATTATACTTATTCGCAAGAAGGTTCATAAACGCATTTGACGGATCGTTATGTCCGTACACAATACTATCGCCAAACGCGTATACCGTCTTACCGTTAAGCGGACTTACCTCGCCCGGTGTACCGTCGCCGGTTATGTTTATCTCAAGGTTATCCACATCAACCTTACCGTTTGTCTTTGCGGCGCGCACATACATTGAGCCGATATTATTAGCAACATTTGAGCTGTAGAAATTAATGTCCGTAAACTCCGCGCTGTCGCCATCGTCCGTTGTGAGCTTAACCGTCACTGTCTTTGCCGCAAAATCCGCCGTTGCGTCAACGTGTATCCATTTTGTTATAAGACTTGCATCAATAGCTCTTCCGTTTACAAGGAATGCTGAACCTGCATTGTATTCAAAGCCTATAATATGACCCGCGGCATTACCGCTTGTTCCTGTGATACCGTAGTTGATATTATTACCGTCAAAGGAAGGCGCCGCGTTGCCTATTGTAAACTGACTGTTTCCGGCTGTTCCCTTCGGTGAGAACCTGATATCCGCCTTTATTTGTACCTTTTTATTTGTACAGTCAATCTCGTCAAAGGTTGTATATGAGCCGATCGTGCTTCCGCTTGACGCAAAGTCGAGATAGCTTCCGTTATCATCGCTTGCCACTGTCGGATACGCGCTGCCGCTGCCAAGCTTCCATGCGCTGTTGTCTACAGTATATCCCTCAAAGTTTTCATAATAGTCATACTGCCCCGTAAGGTTATATACAAGCGTAATCTGCGTATCCTCTGTAAGTGTCGCGCTTGTCTGCGACCTTGATTCATTGAACTCATACAGATTATATTTTCCGTTTTCGTCCTTTTGCTTGAAATCCGCGGTAAGATTTGCCGGCACATCGTACTTATCGCCTGTATAATAATTACCGTCGGGAGTCACGGAATCCTTTATCACGTTATCTTCCTCATCAACATAGTTGATTGTTACTTTAGCGTTTGTTTTTACTGTTTTCTTAAACATAACCGTGAATGTGTTTTCCGCCTCCAGAGAATCGGACGAAAGCGTTGACAGCGCCGGAAGATATGTGTATATAACAGTTGTCTCGCCCAAATCGTCAATTATATCCTTCCGATATTCCTCCGGTACGGAATATTCGTCTCCTATATAATAATTTTTCACGTCAACGCTGTCCCGTACTGCGCCGTTGTCTGTATCCTTAAACTCAATCGTCACCGTTGCCGGCGTTATATCGGCAAGCGACTGCATATACACCTTAACGTCCTTTGATTCAAGCGCCGGAGAAAGCTCAAGAGCCGTTTCCTTTGTACGGTAGCCGTCAGCTTCGGCAGTTATAATATAGTCGCCCTCGCAAAGCATATATTTTCCGTCTTTCGCCTCAACTACCGTGCCTGTCGCCTTATCCTTTACTGTGATAGCCGCGCCGTCTACCGTTTCCTCTCTGTTCGCCGCCTTATACGCTCCGACAGTGATTGCATACTGCGGCGCCGTATTAATATTGACGCTTGCATTATCTACATAACAGGCTCTTTCGTCATTATTATAGCTCGTTGTAAATTCCAGCGCGGCAATCTCCGAAAGAATACCGTCGCCTATTCTGCCTGAAATTACAGCGTCCGTCTTACCGCTCCTTGACATTGTTATACTAACCTTGCCTGTTGCAAAATCTATTTCATTTTTGAAATGAACAGGCGTATTATCCAACGCTTTGTTCTGTAAACCGCTGACTACCGCCGCTACTGCCGAATTGTCAAAGGTTACGCTCTCTCCTCCGATCGTGCAGCTGAAATTGGAGTCATATACGCCGATTGTCATTCCGGCTATTGTTTTGCCGTTTGAATCTGTAATTGAATACGAAGTTGATTTTTTCGTAAGCTTTCCGAAATAAATATCAAATTCTACATTTACTGTTTCACCGGAAAGTATTGATACGGGATTTTCGTATGTCATTTTTGCCGAGCCTGTTGACGTTGTATTCAGCTTTATCTTCTTTTCGGTGTTTGACGCGTCGCCTGTCAATACAAACGCGTTTTCTCCGTCAGCATCCGTAAGCGCATCGTCAAACGACCATGTGTTGCTCTGCTTTACCACTCCGTCATTGTCAGGCAGGATATTGATTACCGTACTCTTTTTCTCGTTGAACACACTTCCGCTTTGCACATTTCCTCTTATGTAATATACGCCCTGCTCTTTGTCAAACGGAATAAACTTATAGCTGTTCTTATCCACGTTTTCACCGTGCATATATACGATATTGCCGGCTGTTATATCCTCTGTTATCGCGGTGTCGGCAATGAGTACCATTGACTTCTTGCCTGTATATTCCGACAAATCGGTTTTAATACCTATAGTATCGCCCTCGCCCTCTGTAACCGTTTCGCCGAAGGTCTTATACGGCGCGACAACATTCAAATTTGTGAAGTTATCAAATACGGTTATTTCATATGACACCGTATCATCGGGTAAGACGGCGTTAAAATCAACCGAAACCGCCTCGTTTATACCGACATCCGATATATCAACCCTTTTAAAGGTAATGCCGTTCATATTTCCGTCCGCCTTGTAGCTTGTCAGCGCCGCGACAACCTCACTCTGATTATCTGTCAGCTTTATAATTTCCGCCGATTTAACGGTGTTTTCCGTCTTAACTACCTCGCCTGTCATTACGTCAGGCTCAAACAGCTTTGTAATATTATTCTTCGGGTCTGCCGTCACGCTTGCTTCAGGCAATGCGGCTGTTACGTTATTATATGTTGTGTTATAGCTTTCCGGCGCGCCGAAGTACGAATACGGCACCGATGTGCCTTGTGTAAACACCATTTTATCTATAACAACTCCCGGCGCCATGTTATAAAGACGTACTGTGTGAAGTCCCGCGTCCGGTACCGTAACGGTTGTCTGCAGCTTTTCGCTGTTACAAAGCACACCCTTTGCCCACGCGTCAGTTTTGCTGCTGCTGCCGGAATACTTGTTTGTGCCCTTAAGCACCTTTGGCGACGCATCGTCAATACCGACCGCAAAGTTCATACTGCCGCGCTCGTTAAGCGTTGGCATTCTGTATACGTCAAGAGTATATGTGCCGCTGTTTTCAAAATAAACATCATATTCCGCATATGCGGATGCTGATGCGATCGCGTTTTCGCTGACGTCCGCGGCAAGCGTCGGATAAATTTTCAATGAGTCGCCGCTTCTGCCAAAGTCCTTTTCAACTCTCCATTCATATTCACCCTTACCAACAAGTGATGAATAATGCTCTGCCTCGATTGAAACATATCCGCTTGCTTCAACGTATGTTTTATCCTGTGTCACATCAGCTATATTGCTTATGTTTACCTTTATATCCTTACTTTCCGCCACGACGCTGCCTACAAGTCTTTCGACTGTAATTGCCGCCTCCGATGCGCCGGCAGGCGCATTTGCCGCGTCAAGACTTACATAAATTCTGTCACTGTCATATACAGTTCCCTCTGTTTTGTTTATCTTTATATAATCCTTGTCAGCCGATACTCTGTAATCAAATGAGCCGTAGCCCTTGTTGAATATATCAATGAACTTGCTGTCCGTGTCGTATTTTGACAACGCGAGACGCGGCTCCGAATTTATGTCGCTCTGTGTATCAGCCGCGATACCCAGCTCAGTATAGTCAAGCTCTGATACTGTCGGCGGATTCAGATATGTTGTGATATGCGCGTCACAGCCTTGCAATGCTGACGGATTGATATTTGCAATATTATTCCACTTACCGTCAAGAAGTGAATTATATGCTGTCAGATCCTTTTCTATTGCGGCGGCCGCGTCCTCCGACTGCTTTGCATAGCTGTTTACAACGCTTCCTCTCTGCTGCTCGTTATACAGCTTTGCGCGGTCATTTGCAATATAGGCTGCCGCCATATTTTTTGCACTGCGTACAGGATATACCGCCATTTCATAGAATGACGGCTTCTTGCTCTCCGGCAGCTTGTTATACAGCGTTTCAACTTTTTCCGTAATAGCTGTGTATCGGTCAATATAACGCTGTCCCTCATCGCCGTACGCTGTTACAGAAAAATCTCCTGTTCTCATAAATTCCGGACGCTTTGAATTTGCCAGCTCGTAGAATTCGTCCATTATCTCCGCATACTCCGCCGCGTCTGTGTCATTCATATTGAAATCTCGCTTTGCGTTCTGAATATATGTATCAGCAATATCCTTGCCGTTCATGCCCTTTACATTTCTTGCAAGCTTTGTATAGAAATCTATTTCCTTTTCTGCCGGCTTCAGGTCGCCAACATTAACAATCCATATCTTATCCGCGCCGGATTCATACGACTTCGTAAGCTCCTCACGGATAAGTCCCGGCTGAGTAGTTGTAAGCCACAGATAGCTTGTCGGATAGCCGTAATATGAAATGTGGTAATATACGCCTGTTCTGCCGCTTCTTGCGCGTTCCGCGTCGTTTGCGTTCTGACGCATATAACCATAGTTATCGTTTGTCCACATAATTGTGACATCCTCCGGCACCTTTAATGAGCCGTTGTTATAATACGAAAGAACATCCTTATACGGAATGAATACCTGCGGAATATCCTCAAGAGCAATACCCTGTTTATCGGCAATTTCTTCTTTCAGTATCTTTCTCTGTGTTGTGATAATTTCATTTAACGCTGTGGCGGCGTCCATATTAGTCTGAAATGAACCGTCATGCACGCCTCTCATACCAAGTGTATATATGTTCTCGTATGAGCCGTTTTTCTGTACGCTTTCTCTCCAGTAATCCTCAAGAAATTCCTTGTTGTCAACCGCATTGCCGCTATCGTCATGGTCAGTCCAGTAATATGCAACCATATTTCCGCTTTCGTTTTTAAGCGCTTTATAAAGTGTCTTGTCTGTGTGTTCAGCCTCCCATTTTGACTGGAAATCATCCAGCTCGCCAAGATTATTGCGAAGGAGCGGCTCACAGTGTGACGAACCCATAACAATACCGTATTCATCCGCAAGTCTTGCATTTTCTTCATCAGAATGGAATGCGGGTGAATACTTGTGCATTGCCGGCCACAAATAATTTGCCTTTAATCTAAGAAGCAGTTCAAATATCTTTTCATATGTTTCGTGAGTCATGGCTGTTCCGTCTCCGCTCATACTCTTTGACCACTGATTAAGGTTATATTCATCATTAATAAAGATACCTCTGTATTTAACCGATGACGCGCCCTCTGTATAGCCCTCTGACGGAAGATCAACATACAGATTATCAGAATGTACAGGTGTTGCATCCGCCCAGAATTTCCACGGAGACACACCCATTTTTTCACACAAGTCGTAAATACCGTAAATTGTGCCTCGTTTGTCTGAGCCTGCGATAACTATTGTATTATCGACATTCTGGACAGTAAACGCCTCCCATTCACCCTCAATTGCACTTGTGTCAATGTCGCCGTTTAATGCAAGCGTATCAATAGCCTTGCTCTCGCCGATCGTTCCTACCGCAATGTCAACTCCGTCAAGATCAACCTCATACGGCGAATATAGCTTCTGTACATCAGCGACAGGCTTCATATTTTTCCATACAAAGCCCTTGATTTCGCCGTCGGCAGGCTTCTCAATTACGGTATCAAATTCAAAGCCGCCAACCTGTCCGCCACTCTCGCCTATGCCCTTGGCGGCCTTTATCGCCTTTAAAAGCGTACCGTCGTGATTATATGCCGCAATATAGGCGTCCGCGTCGCTGTCAACATTTTTTTCAAGAGTCATTGTCATATTGCTTTCGCCGATGACTATTCCGCTTGTTCCTTCCTCGGCGGCTGTTTCTATCTGATTTGTAATCTCAGCCGTGACGTCCGTTACGCTCTCAATGTCCTCTTTAAGGTCACTCACCGCACGGATAACACTCTTTTCATCATGTGAATCAACATAAATTTTTGTAGTCTTTCCCTGTCCGGCAATCTTTACACCGTCTGTAAGCGAAACATATCCCGATACGGAATTGTTTGCTTCCGTTTCCGCCGCATGCGGCGTAATCACAGGCAAAGCGGAAAATGCCATTGCTGATGCAAGTAATGCGCTGATACCTTTCTTTAACATACTGATCCCTCCTGATTAAACTATATATGTATAGTATATAATAATTTATTTAAAAAATCTAATACTATATTGCTTTTTTTTTAAAATTGTTGTACTATATTAATATAAGGCGGTGTTAACATGAAAACAGGATATAATATGATAAATGAATGGTACAGTCTTGACCATGATACGCATCCGGCGGAGCATTTTATGTCAAGACTGCATTATCACAATTCATACGAGATGTTCATATTGATCAACGGCTCAACGACTATGCTTGTAAATGACAAGCTGATCCCCCTAAAAAAGAATGATATTGTATTTCTAAAGCCGGATGATTTGCATAAAAATAACGGCGGTGCAAAGCATGAGCGTTATGCCCTGCATTTTACAATGAATTATCTGCGTACGTACTTTACAGACGCGGCGATTAATTCAATCATACGGAATTTTGACAAAGACAAGCTCACATTCACGTCATCCGCATTTGTAAGCATACACGAGCTTTTAAATAAAATTGAGCATAACGAAAAATATGCTTACTTATACATAGCGGAAATAATGTCGATAGTGGAAAACAAAAAAAATACAGTCCGCGAAAAAATAAACCGTGACAACAGCACAGTAAATTCTATCCTTGAATATATCCACAGCAATTACGCGGATATTTCCGGACTTGACGATATAGCGCACGAGATGCACATAACAAAACAGTATATGTGCCAGCTTTTCAAAAAGCACACGCTTGTTACCGTATCTGACTATCTCAATAATGTGCGTATAAACAATGCCTGTGAAATGCTCCGCAGAAGTGATATGAACGTTACAGAAACCGCTATGCAGTGCGGATATAATTCACCTATGTATTTCTGCAAGATTTTTAAAAAAATAGTGCATATGACGCCAAATGAGTATAAAAAACATATCAAGAATTAAGGAAAACCTCACAGATGGCTTACCTATGCGTTTTCCTTGGAGCTGGTGAGCAGAATTGAACTGCCGACCTCTTCATTACCAATGAAAGCAACCTTCCGCAACTAACCGCAGAGCAAAGCCATTTTTGAACGGTAAAGGCAGTGTGTTGACAACTTTCCGACAACTCGACCTTAAAAAAGTCCGTTAATCTTATCTCCTATTTCATCATTATCCGGTGCAGAGAGATGAGTATAAATACCAAGCGTAACCGACACAGAAGAATGACCTAACAGGTATTGTGCAGTCTTAACATCAACACCCCATAAAAATAACTTAGAGTTTCCGAGGGAACTCGACATGATAAAGAAGGTGAAATAAATGTTATTAGAGGATGATGTAAAGAAATTCCCCGAAGAAAAAAAGCGAATATTTTAAAAAGTACTGGAAAGTGTTGGATTTGCGGTACGAAGTTGACGACCTGCTCGTTCACAGATTTTTCAATGATAACAGTTTTGATATGCTTGACGATAAAATAGAGGTTCTTGAAGCTTTGAAAGCAGGAACACCGGAGGACGAAATCCCAAAATATTATGACATACTGGAAGATTATCCGCAGGACGAAATAGGAGAAGACGGGCTTGTACATCATGTAATATGGGATTAAGGAACAAAAAAATACTTTACAAATCAGAATAAATCTGATATAATAATCATAGAATAAGAGATATTTTGGAGTAGAGAATGTGCTGCTACGCACCCTACGGGTCAAAAGAAATGCGGGAAGGGGCACACCCGCCAAAATATCAATTATAAAGCCGTTCGAGCATTCGAGCGGCTTTGCTTTTAGAACAAAATAACCAAGCACGTAAGGACTTGACTATGACACAGTATCAGTAATTAAAGGATTTAATAACGAAACAGAGTGAAACAATAACGGAACAGGCGATGGAAATTGCGGACTTAAAATCAAAGTTGGCGGTAAGGACGAGCTACTACAACTACATAGACAGCAATATGCCCTACAGCTACAGGCTCACAATACAGAAGCTTGTCAGCAACGGGTATTTACAGGGCAATGAGAACAGCGAGCTTATGCTTACAACTGATATGATGCGGATTCTGACGATACTCGACAGGATTGGAGTGCCGGGGTGATGTTGCAAAACTTGTTAATGCAAAAATTTAATTGAGGGATGCATCCCTAATAGTTACACATTTCTTTCCGATTATGTTACAATGAAACAAAATAGCGGAAAGGAGGTAACGCATTATGATAGGCGCTAAGCTGAGGTACATAAGAAAAAGAGCGGGATTATCCCAGATAAGAGCAGCTGAGTTGTTGGACATTTCAAGATCAACTCTTGTAAGATATGAGAGAACCGATTCCCAAATGCCGATTTCGGTATTTATTCAGATGCTTGAGATTTATGACGTTGACGCCAAAGACGTCATTGAAACCGATTGGGAGCAATAACTGAGAAAGAGCAGCGGCATAATGCCTCTGCCCTTATTGTAACAGTCAAAGAAAGTTAAAAAGGTCAACAATCAATAGGTACATAGCCTAACATACCTATATGCTGACGACTTAATTGACAACTTTTCTGACAACTCCACAACGAAAAAAACGGTTGAAAAACGGACAACTCAAAAGATTCATAAATAAAGAAAAACGGCTTTAAACCGCATGTTTAAGCCGTTTTTTCTTGGAGCTGGTGAGCAGAATCGAACTGCCGACCTCTTCATTACCAATGAAGTGCACTGCCCCTGTGCTACACCAGCGTGTCACTACAACACGCTACCTATTATACCAGTATTTAAGCCGTTTGTCAAGGGCTTTATGAAATTTCTTTTAATTATATAGCAGTATATTGTACGGAAAATAAGTATGGACAAACCGGAAAGTGTGTGATATAATACCGTTAAAAAGAGACAAGGGAGGCTTTATCATGTTAAAAAAATCACTTTCACTGTTGCTTTCAACCGTACTGATGTTTTCTATTGTGCCTTCGGCGGCTGCCGATAGCGTTTTGCGGGGCGCGGGTACCGAAAGCAATCCTTTTCTGGCAAGCGATGAATCGACGCTTAATATGATTTCCGATTTCCCTGATGCGTATTGGAAGCTTACGAATGATATTGAGCTTACGGGCGACTGGGTTTCTGTCGGAACTGCCGGTGACGACTTCAGCGGCACGCTTGACGGAAACGGTTATAAAATCACAGGTCTTAATGTTTACGAAACTTACATCTACGGCGCCAATAAAAAATCATGCTTTATTGAATATAACTACGGCACGATAAAAAATCTTCGTCTTGAAGGCACGATAACCACCGAAACAAGCGGCAGCGGTTTTCTTGTATACAGCAATAAAGGAATCATTGAAAACTGCTCAACCTCCGGCGCCGTGATCAACAAGACCACAAAATGGTCTGATCCCAATGCCGGAGGTATGGCTTGCTTTAACAGCGGAGTTATAAAAAACAGCTATTCCCGGGTGGAAATTATCAGAACCAATCTCCTCTCGCTCGCAGCCAATGATTTGAGAGAGATGGCGGGGTTTGTTTCCACAAATAGCGGTACAATTATCAACTGTTATGCCGCCTGCGAAATGAGCTGGCCTTCAGGCGTCACAGCCGCCTATATACCGCATGGCTTCTGCGGCTACGCAAGCGGAGATGACGCCAACGCGGAGAACTGCTGTTATGACAAGGGGTTAAGCGGCTGCAGCGATGATGTACAGGCAAGCGGGAGAAGCACTGCCGCCATGAAGATGCAGGCAGGGTACACCGGCTGGGATTTTGACACGGTATGGGCAATGGATCCGGATATAAACGACGGGTATCCCTATCTGCAATGCGAGCGCAGCCCGTTCGTGCGCCTGACGGGTATTGCGCTGGACCGGAACGAACTGACTCTGAATGAGGGCGAATCGGTGCGGCTATCGGCGGCGGCTCTGCCCACGGGCGCTGAAATGCCGGAAATTGAGTGGTCCACATCAAGCAAATATGTAGCGTCCGTGGATGCGGCAGCCGGGCTTGTGACCGGCGTGTCGGAGGGAACGGCGCGTATCACCGCGACAAGCGCGGACGGCGAATTTTCAGATTTTTGTATGGTAACGGTGCTCTCGCCGGGATATGTAACGCCAACTCCTCAACCCACATCCTCCCCTACAGCTAAACCGACGTCAACGCCAGTATCGGAACCGACCGATGCACCTGATTCGGAAAAGGAGATGTGCGGTGACAACATATACTGGTCATATGCCGACGGTACCCTGACGCTGACAGGTACGGGAGCGATGTATAGCTATGAGTATAATAATTATGCGCCGTGGTATGACTTTGCGGAAGAGATTAAAAATATCGTAATCAGCGAGGGGGTGACTAAGATTGGCGGATACGCATTCTATAAGACCGGTATTGAAGGAATTACATTGCCGGAGTCGGTAATAAGTATCGGTATGGATGCATTTGGAATGTGCAAGTCGCTCAAATCAATCACGCTGCCGGCGGCAGTGACAAGCTTTTCCGAGGGAGTATTCGGCTTCTGCGATTCGCTTACGGAGATCAACGTCGATGAGGGCAACAGCAAGTATAAGAGTATAGGCGGAGTGCTGTTCACAAAAGATAACCGCCTTGTGGCATATCCGGATGCAAAGCCGGATGAGGAGTATCATATCCCGGCGGAAACCGTGAAAATCTATACTTATGCGTTTTACTACAACGATGCGCTGAAACGGCTGTATATTCCGCTTGCAACGACATTGGACAAAAATTCGCTGTTATCTGTAAATAATCTGACTATCTACACATATTCCGGAAGTCCTGCGGCGGAATACGCTCTGGCCAAGGGTTGGAATCTGGTACTTTATCAGCCGTACACCAAAACTACCGTTACCGAAACGGGGCTGACGTCGGAGCTGACAGATATCCCCGAGGGTTCGGTAATCATAATTGCTTCTTATGATGAGAACGACTGTCTTATCTCGGCGCAGACAGCAGTGACAGACGGCAGCGGCACGTTCACGGCAAATGGCAACTTTTCCGACGCGAAATCGCTGCGCATATTTGTATGGAATTCAACCATTGATATGAAACCGATAACACAGACGGAGCGTATTTAGCTATCGGTTTATCAGAATGTGACGCAAACATTCATAGCTCGTTCATTGACTTTTTAATCATACTGTGATATAATGATTGCTGTGTAGGAAAATCCGATGATTTTCAACTTATTTATATGATAAATCCCCTTTAAACATAGGGGTTGGGAAAGAGTGTTATTTACAAAATGAAAAATATGCTTGAAGAGCTGCAAGCTTATGGGGATCTGAAAAAACTTAACATTGATGAGCTCAATCGGTTATGCGGGGATATACGCAAATTTCTTATAGAGAATGTCAGCAGAACAGGAGGACACTTAGCCTCTAATCTCGGAGTTGTAGAGCTTACAGTAGCAATACACAAGGTATTTGATCTTCCTGACGATAAACTTATATTTGATGTGGGGCATCAGTCCTATGTTCATAAAATACTGACCGGCAGAAAGGAAAATTTTTCTACTCTCAGGAAATTCGGCGGTTTATCCGGCTTTCCGAAACGAAATGAAAGTGAGTTTGACTCGTTCGATACGGGACATTCCTCCACTTCAATTTCCGCCGCTCTCGGAATGGCACGCGCAAGGGACTTGAGCGGACAGAAGCACAGCATTATAACACTGTTCGGCGACGGCGCGCTTACCGGCGGCGAAATATACGAGGCAATAAACGATGCAGGTCATTCAAAAACACCTCTCATTCTTATTTTGAATGACAATACAATGTCAATATCAAAGAATGTAGGCGCGGTTTCCAAGCATCTCAGAAATATAAGGATAAACAGATACTACTTCAAATCCAAGAAACACATTGAAAAAATACTTGACGGTATTCCGCTCATCGGAACAGGACTTAAGCATTTCATTGAACATGTAAAGACCGGAGTAAGACGGAGAATACTTCCCACTACCATATTCGATGACCTCGGTTTCCGCTATATAGGTCCGATCAACGGACATGACCTGCAGTCGCTGATCATATGTCTTGACTACGCAAAGACAGAAAAGAAACCGGTGTTTCTGCATGTAAGGACCGTAAAAGGAAAGGGCTATGCGCCGGCGGAAAAAAATCCTTCCGCATTCCACGGAGTGGGCGGATTCGATCCGAAAACAGGCGCCTTGAAGCCCGGCAGCGACAGCTACAGTATGCAGTTCGGAAGAAGTATTATGCGTATTGCGGAATATAATGATAAGGTCGTTGCCATAACCTGCGCAATGCCGGACGGTACGGGTCTTGTCGAATTTTCAAAGCAATTTAAAAATCGTTTCTTTGATGTGGGAATTGCGGAGCAGCATGGCGTTACATTTGCTGCCGGAATGGCGGCTTCGGGATATATACCGGTAATACCGCTGTATTCCACATTTCTCCAGCGGGCATTTGACCAGGCGCTGCACGATGTATGTCTGCAAAACCTTCATGTTGTCTTCCCTGTTGACAGGGCGGGTCTTGTCGGCGCCGACGGAGAAACGCACCAGGGAGTATATGACCTTTCATTTCTCGCTGATATGCCCAATATGACGGTCCTTTCACCGTCATCATTCGAGCAGCTTAATTCAATGCTTGACTATGCGGTAAACTCACACAACGGTCCTATTGCAATACGCTATCCAAGGGGCGGCACACAAACTACCTATCCTTTTGAATATTTCAAAATCGGTACGGCTATTACAAGAAAACAGGGACGTGACGTTTCGATAATAACCACGGGACGAATGGTATATACCGCGGAAAATGTTGTCCGTCTGCTGAAGGAAAATAATATTGACGCGGAGGTCATTGAGCTTCCTACGGTATATCCTCTGTGTGAATCGGCAATTCTTGCCTCGGCAATGAAAACCGGCAATGTTGTAACCATAGAGGACAATATAAAATCCGGCGGCATGGGTGAGCATATTGCGGAAGCTCTGCTCGGCAGAAATGTGCAGTGCAGATTTAAGGCATTCGCTTTCCCTAATGAGCCGATCGTACACGGATCAGTTGATGAGCTTGATAAAAAATACGGTATGGATGCACAGTCAATTGCCGGTTCCATAGTAAAGGGTTTTAAAGCATGGCAAAAGTAAGATTAGACGTATATATAACAGACAAGGGTATGACAACAAGCCGCGAAAGAGCCAAAGCTCTCATAATGGCGGGACAGGTTTACGTTAAAAACCAGAAATGCGATAAAGCCGGAATGATGATCGACGAGGACGAGACCGCAGTCGAGATCCGCGGAGAACAGCTTAAATATGTAAGCCGCGGCGGGCTTAAGCTCGAAAAAGCAATGAGTGAATTTCCGGTCATTCTTGACGGTAAAACAGCTATGGACATAGGAGCCTCAACGGGCGGATTTACAGACTGTATGCTCCGGAACGGCGCAAAAAAGGTTTTTGCGGTTGATGTTGGCTACGGTCAGTTTGCGTGGAAGCTGCGTCAGGACGAAAGAGTTGTCAATATGGAGCGCACAAACATCCGTTATGTTACACCGGAGGATATAGGAGAACCGATAGACTTTGCATCGATCGATGTTTCATTCATTTCCCTTAAGCTTGTTCTCCCCGTTGCATATGATCTGCTCAGCGAAACGGGCGAGATCGTCGCGCTTATAAAGCCTCAGTTTGAGGCCGGAAAAGGGCAGGTAGGCAAAAAAGGGGTCGTGCGGGATAAAAAAATACATTTTGAGGTGATCAGGACGCTGCTCGATTTCGCATATGAATCCGGTTTTGATACTGCCGGTCTTTCCTTCTCCCCCGTAAAGGGGCCTGAGGGGAATATCGAATATCTCGCATATCTTAAAAAGTCTGAGGACAGACGCTTAATTGCCGATGATGAAATACTTGCGGTCGTTGACGCATCGCACGAAAAGCTTGATAAATAATCTGACAAAGGAGGATACCCGGTATGCTGGCAGATGATATTGTTATAACCGGCGGCCGCGCGATTGTGCGCTCTTATGCAAAGGTAAATCTCACTCTTGATGTACTTGGCAAACGTCCGGACGGGTACCATGATGTTGAAATGATTATGCAGACCGTATCATTGTTCGATTTGCTCATAATTGATAAAACACGCAATGAAATATCCATTTCAACAAATCTTAAATTCCTGCCGAATAATGAAAAAAATATCGCATACATGGCCGCAAAGGAATTTTTTAAATACACCGGAGTTCACGGCGGCTGCAAAATTATGATACACAAAAATATCCCTGTCGCCGCAGGTCTTGCAGGCGGCAGCGGCAATGCGGCGGCTGTTCTTTGCGCACTTGACCTGTTATACGGCGCTAACCTTGACACAGACACTCTCTGTATGCTCGGACTTAAGCTGGGCGCGGATGTTCCGTACTGTATTATCGGCGGTACAGCGCTTGCGGAGGGCATAGGTGAAAGGCTCACGCCTCTCCCCGCCCTTAAGCCCATTACAATTCTTATGGTAAAGCCGTCTGAGAATGTTTCCACCGGCGCAGTTTACAGCGCTATTGATTCCGCGCAAATCCGGGAGCATCCCGATACCCAAGGCATGATTGACGCAATAAAGCGCGGTGACGTCAGGGCTGTTGCCGCAAAGCTCTCAAATGTCATGGACGCGGTGACCGAAAATATGCACCCTATAATACGTGGCATAAAGAAAAAAATGATAATGAATGGCGCTTTGGGAGCGGTTATGAGCGGTTCGGGACCTACTGTTTTCGGTATTTTCCCGGATTTTGCTTCGGCCAAAGCCGCGCATGACAGCTTTTCATACCAATTTAAAGAAGTCTTTATTGTAAGAACAAAATAAAACTGGAGGCATAATATGTCTAAAAAGAAAACGGAAATAATTGTTAATGATGACGAGACTGCCGAGATCATAGGCAACAAAACCGGTGATGAAGAGATCCACGAGGACGCCTTCGGCGTCACATCACATATACGGAGTCTTCTGACCTATATAATCACCGCATTCATTGCGGCGGCAATCATATCCGGCTCGTTTATTCTCGCTGTATATCTTCCGGGAGATACCGACCTGATAAAAAGCCGCGCCGATGAGTTTCTCCGAACCGACGATGAGTATTCCGGCCTTCTGGAGCAAAAAGAAAGCCTTGAAGCTGAAGTCAATAAGCTTCAGCTCGAAAGCAGTGAAAAGGAATCTCAGATCGACAGTCTGAACGATTACGATAATGTAATGGCTGATCTGGACATGAAAATCAAAGAAAAACGTTCTGAAATCAATTCGATCAATGAGCAGAAGCAGGAAAGGCAAGCACGGCTTGATGCAATCAACACTGACATATCCGCAAAAAACGGCAGTGAAATAACCCTTACTCCCGGTATCTACACCGTAGGAACTAATCTGCAGGTTGGCAAGTATTCGGTAACCGGCAGCGGCAAATTCAAGGTTGCATCCTCCGACGGTATATCAAAAGCAAATAAAATGCTTGGTAGCTCCCCATATACTATCACTCTTGAACAGGGAGATAAGGTGAGCATAGAGTCATCAACCAGATTCACACCTATTGATTAAGGAGGGCGCAATGAACAGAAAAAAATTTATATTAACGGTTGTTGTGCCTGTTATTATCTCTATGATAGCGGGAGCGGTAATAATTATTTGCAGCAACAGCTTTATCGTCCCTTCAAAGGTTCGCGTGGCTGCCGCATCTGAAAAAAGCAAGCTTGCGGAGGAAGCTTCGGCGCTGAACAGGCAGAAGGAAGATCTTGAAAAGCAAATCGCTGATTACGATACAGAGCTCTCCAAGCAGGAGGGGCTGATAACAGAACTGCAAAAAAGGCAGGAAACACTTTCAGACTATGAAACGGAGCTTGAAGAAACCAAAACGAAAATTGCTGAAATCGACAAGCAGATCGAAGAAAAGAATAATATACTTAACTCGCTTTCTGATATAAAAGAGGAAACAGAGGGTAAATCAAAAGAACTTAAAGAGGGCGAATATAAGTGTCCTTCAGATATAGCTGCAGGGCGGTACACAATTGAAGGCGACGCAAAAATATATCTGTACTCAATCGCCAATACTTTATCAAAAAAAGAGGATCTTTCAACACTTGAAACCCATTCCTTCAGACTTGAGATCACATCAGGCGAAACATTAAAAATTGAAGGCGGAAAGGTTACTCTTAAAGCAATAGAAACAAATTAAATATTCGGAGGGATTAAAATGAATCTAAAGCACATCAAACTGTTAACCGTGTCATCCATAATCAATGCGGGGCTCGGCGCATTCCTTATAATCTGTGGTCTTCTTGAATTTACAGGATTATTGACCACAAATGCCAACACTACAATTGAGTCTGTCGGCATACAACTTTCATACCTTGTTTTTATAAGCGGTATTCTTGTATTTATATCGGGTTTGGTCACTATGCTGACGCGTAAAACAATGGTTTACATAAATCTGCTTATGCTGATCGGCGTTGTCGCGCTTGCATGGCCTATATTCATATCAATATCACTGTTCTTCTCGCAGCTGATCATATGTATTAGACTTCTTCCGACAATGCTTACTTCACTTTTCTATGTAGTCGCAATTCTGATCGTTAAAATAACAAACGGTGCGCTGCGCAAAACACATAAGTTCAATCCGGCCGCTCATACTGAAGCGCTTGGCAAACGAAAGAACTCTGTCGATGTTTCAAAGATCCTTAACAGCGGTACAGGTAAAGCCAAATCAGGCAACGGTCTTAAGGCGCTCAGTAATCTTGCACAGGCAGGAGGAAAGCGTAAGAGCGGCTCTTCAATAGGAAAATTACTATACAGCGGCACAAGACGCAGCAATGCGGGGTTCGGTAAACTGTTTTATTCAGGCTCCAGGAAGCGAGGAAAATTTCACATAAGAAAAAGATAAGATAAACCGGCTTTGAAAACAATTGTCCAAAGCCGGTATTTTTACGCCAATGCCGAAATTAAAAACACAATACCTAAAGCGATCACGGCCGCGTGTACCCAGAATAATTTAAGAATTGCTCCGTGATTTCCATTCTCCCTTGACTGCTTCATAAGCTTTATAATAACAAGGGCGGCTCCGCATATTATCAGAGGTGAAAAGCTGTATGCAAGAAATGCGCTTCCGTTGGAGGCGTCAATAATGAATTTCAGAATTATCATGAAATACCCGCAGCCCGCGAGCAGCGCAAATATGAGCTGTCCCGCGGTGGTATTCATTATATTTAAAATTTTCTTATTCAAAACAGGCGCCTCATCAATCAAGTCTTGAAAGCTCTTTGAAAGCGTTTGCCATTTCAATCGCCGACAACGCTGTGTCATAGCCCTTATTGCCCGCCTTGGTTCCCGCGCGCTCAATTGCCTGCTCAATTGTATCCGTTGTGAGAACTCCGAACAGCACAGGAACTCCCGAGTTAAGAGATACCTGGGCAATGCCCTTTGCGGTCTCGTTACATACCATCTCATAATGTGATGTAGCTCCTCGGATAACGGCGCCAACGCAGATAACAGCGTCAAAGGACATATTCATAACCATTTTCTTTGCCATAAGAGGAAGCTCAAACGCTCCCGGTACCCATGCCAATGTGATGTCCTCATCCTTTACTCCGTGACGTACCAGGCAGTCCTGAGCGCCTGAAATGAGCTTTGATGTTATAAACTCATTAAACCTTGACGCGACGATACCTATTTTAAGTCCATCACCTATTAATTTTCCTTCATAAACATTCATTTTCCTTTCCTCCTGTATAATTTAGTATTTAAATAAATGTCCCATTTTGTTCATCTTGGTTCTGAGATAAAACTCATTTTCCTTTTTAGCCGGTATCTGTATTGGAACGCGTTCAACAATTTCTATACCGTATTCCGAAAGGTCTGATATTTTTTCCGGATTGTTTGTCATAATTTTCAGCTTTGAGGCGCCGAGATCACGAAGGATCTGCGCGCCCTCGCTGTAATCTCGGAGATCCGGCGCAAAGCCGAGCTTTACGTTTGCCTCAACGGTATCATAGCCGTTCTCCTGCAGGGTGTAAGCTTTTATCTTGTTGAGAAGACCTATTCCTCTGCCCTCCTGACGCAGATAAACTATAATACCCCTCCCCTCCTCGTTTATTTTCTTCATTGCTTCGGCAAGCTGCTCGCCGCAGTCACAGCGGCATGAGCCGAACACGTCACCTGTAAGACATTCCGAATGTACCCGGCAGAGTACAATCCTTCCGTCGGCAACATCACCCTTGACCAGCGCCACATGCTGCTTTCCGTTAATGATATTCCTGTAGCCGTATATATCAAAGTCGCCGTATTTGGTAGGAAGCTTCGCCTTTGCGACACGCTCCATTATCTTGTCGCGCTGTCTGCGGTATGCCTGTAAATCCTGAATACATATAAACGTGAGCTTGTGCTCCTTTGCAAATTTCTCAAGACCTTCTCTGCGCATCATGCGGCCGTCCTCCGCCATGATCTCACAGCACAGTCCGACCTGCTCAAGCCCCGCCAATCTGCACAGATCGACAGTCGCCTCTGTATGACCGTTACGCTCAAGAACTCCGCCCGCCTTTGCCTCCAGCGGGAACATATGTCCCGGACGTCTGAAATCCGACGGCTTTACATTGGGCGCGACGCACATTCTCGCAGTCAGACCGCGTTCCTCCGCGCTTATGCCTGTCGTTGTATCAACATGGTCAATCGACTCCGTAAACGCTGTTTCATGGTTATCGGTATTATTTGCAACCATCGGTCTCAAACCGAGCTTATGGACGTACGCGCCGCTCATAGGCATACATATAAGTCCCTTTGCCGCGCTTGCCATAAGGTTCACATTCTCTGTTGTCGCAAACCGCGCCGCGCATATGAGATCGCCCTCATTTTCACGGCTTTCATCATCCGTACAAAGAATGACCTTACCGTTCTTCAGATCCTCGATCGCCTTTTCGATCGTATCAAACCCCACCTTATATCACACTCCTTAAAATCCGTATTTTCTCAGGAAATCCTCTGTTATACCCTCACTCTCATGTTTTGTGAGTTTTTCAACGTACTTTCCTATTATATCACATTCTATGTTTATTTTATCACCGTTTTTACGCTCTAAAAGCGTAGTTTCCGCCGCTGTATGCGGAATGATCGAAACCGAAAAGCGTTCCTGAGCGGCTTCGACAACCGTAAGACTTATGCCGTCAAGGGCAACAGAGCCTTTGTCAACAATATACTTTGTAATATCACGCGGCGCGCCTACTGTGACCCAGACCGCATTTTCCTCGCGGATCATGCTGAGAACGGTTCCGGTTCCGTCTATATGTCCCGAAACTATATGTCCGCCGAAGCGGCCGTTGAGCTGCATTGCGCGTTCCAGATTCACCCTGCTGCCCTTAACAAGTCCTTTTAGATTTGTCCGGCGCATTGTTTCCGGCATAACATCAGCCGTAAAATACGGTTTTTTAAAGTCCGTCACGGTAAGACACACACCGTTTACCGCTATACTGTCACCCGTTTTTATATCATCAAAAACCTTATCGGCTTTTACTTTAACCGAGCAGGACTTCGTTCCCGTCAGAACTCTCTCTATTGTTCCCTTTTCCTCAATTATTCCGGTAAACATTATTTCACCGCCCTTTTGTATTTTAACAAAATATCGTCCCCGAATGCCTCTGTCTCCGGCTTACCGAACATATACGCGTCACGCACAAGCTTTACGCCTCCGCCTCCCACAACAGGCTTTGCGTCACGGCCGCCTATGATCTTAGGCGCGATATAGATATGCAGCTCGTCAACCAGTCCGGCTTCAAGCATGGACGCATGAAGCTCCGCGCCGCCTTCAACAAGCACACTGTCGATTTTCAGCTTACCCAGCTCCTCCATAAGCCGAGTAAGATCGACCCTGTCACCATCGGTTGTAATAACTCTTGCTCCGGCATTTATAAGAGCCTTCCTCTTTTCCTCATCATCGCAGACCGCCGCTATTATTGTAGGTATATCCTTTGCGGTTTTAACTATTTGCGAATCCATCGGTATTCTCAGTCTGCTGTCACAGATAACTCTTACAGGATCGGATGGATCTGCGATTCTGCAGGTGAGCATAGGATCATCCGCCAGCACCGTATTTATTCCGCACATAATCGCCGCGCAGCGCCTGCGTGTCCTGTGCGCGTTTTCCCTCGACAATTCATTTGAGATCCATTTTGAATCCCCCGTATATGAGGCTGTACGGCCGTCAATAGACATCGCCGCCTTCATAATCACATAAGGTCTTCCCGTTGTTATATAGCGGAAGAATATAACATTGAGAGCGTCACACTCCTCACGCAGAACATTCTCAAATACATTTACTCCATGCTCTCTGAGGTATATAAGGCCTTTTCCGGAAACCAACGGATTAGGGTCATATGAGCCTACATAGACATTCTTTATCCCCGACTCAACAACCGCCTCAGTACACGGCGGCTGCTTTCCGTGATGGCAGCAAGGTTCGAGAGTCACATATATATCCGCGCCCTCCGCGCTTTCGGTAAGGCTCCTTAACGCGTTCCTCTCCGCATGAAGTCCGCCGTAACGCTCATGGTATCCCTCGCCGATTATTCTGCCGTTCTTTACGATAACGGCTCCGACAAGCGGATTCGGATTTACAAAGCCTTCTCCGAGCCGCGCCAGTTCAACAGCGCGTTTCATAAATTTCTCTTCCATAAAAATACACCCCGGTAATTCGGGGCGCATAAAAAATCACATCGCATTTATATCGCATAGCTTCTATCATCCGGACTCACAGACATATATCTGATTACCGTCGGTTCCGGACTTGCACCGGTATCAACCCGTTTTATCAGGCTCGCGGACTTATGGACAACTCCCAATCACCGCCGGTCATGAATTTCACATTACCCCGAAGACTTATATTTAATTTACACCTTTATTGTAGCACATCTGTATACGGTTGTCAATAGCTAATCAATATTTTTGCTCATCATTTATCTTAATATAACGAATTGTTTTTACAGTTGAACAAAAACTAATATTTTTTGTATTCTTCAACAAATTAAATGCAGATTTTTATTGAAAAAAAATTTTATTTATGTTAGAATAAATAGTAATAATTAAATATTATGATTTAGTGGAGGGAATAAAATGCGAAGAGTTGTTATAACCGGTCTGGGGACAGTTAATCCCGCCGGCAATAATATTGATGAATTCAGAGAAAACCTCTATAACGGCAAATGCTGTATTTCACTCGTGGAGGACTTTCCGACAAACGACTTTCCCGTTAAGGTATGGGGACAGATAAAGAATTTCGATCCTGAAACTGTCTTTGACAGAAAGGAACTTCGCAGAATGGACAGGTTTGTACGAATCTCCGCTGTTTCCGCTATAGAAGCCTTAAATGATTCGGGCACGGATTTTTCAGACCTTGACACATACCGCTGCGGCATAATAACGGGTGTAGGGCTTGGCGGTATGCCCCACACAGAGGAGGAGCATGAAAAATACTTAATGCGCGGACCGCGTATGATTTCACCTCTGTATATTCCGGCGATGATACCTAATATGAGCGCGGGGATGATCGCAATTAAGACAGGCTTTAAGGGCGCAAATTTTTCAATGGCAACGGCATGCGCCTCTTCCACCCATGCTCTTGGCGAAGCTTTCAGAAAGATCAAGGACGGATATCTTGATATGTGCCTTGCGGGCGGCAGCGAAGCGGTTCTTTCAAGATTCTGTGTCAGCGGCTTTAACAATATGAAGGCGCTTACACACGCGGAGGATCCGGCGAAGGCGTCAACTCCTTTTGATCTCAACCGCAGCGGCTTTGTTCTCGCTGAGGGAGGCGCTATGCTCGTCCTTGAGGAATATGAGCATGCAAAGGCGCGCGGCGCTAAGATATATGCGGAGCTTGCCGGTTACGGCGAAACCTGTGACGCTTACCACATCACCATGCCCGATCCTGAGGCTGACGCGGTATGCGCCGCAATGAATATGGCGCTGAAAGAAGCCGGAGTCGCGCCCGGCAGACCGGACTACATAAATGCCCACGGCACATCGACCCGCTTCAACGACAAAACGGAAGCAACTGCCATAAATAAGCTGTTTGCCGAGCACGCAAAGGACATTCACATAAACTCAACAAAATCCATCACGGGTCATATGCTCGGCGGCGCAGGCGCGGTCGAGGCATGCTCAACCGTCATTCAGATGTCAGAGGGCTTTTTGCATAAGAATCTCGGCTATGAAACGCCCGACCCCGAATGTAATGTAAATGTCGTTACAGACAGAATTGACAACATAACTATAGGCGCGGCATTGTCAGTCTCTCTCGGGTTCGGCGGTCACAATGCGGCGCTGTGCTTTAAAAAGATCTGAACTGCCCGCGGCTGCAATGCGGAAGGGATAAACACCCTCCCGCATTTTTTCACGTTATGCTCTTCTTATAATTCTGTTGTTGCCCGCGCAATGGTTGTGCTCATGCTCCTCCTTCGGGGGACATGGCGGCGGGCATGGCGGGCAGCACGGCTGACACGGCGGCGGGCACGGAGGACAGCATGGCTGGCACGGCGGCGCAGGCGGCACTACTGACGGATCAACCTGGCCCGGCTCAAGAAATGTGCACTTTTCCGGTGGATAAAATTCATCCATCGGGAACTCTATTCTGTCGAACATATCGCACGGATCATCCTCGGCCGCGCCTACACACTGTTTCTTGGGAATACAGTAATCATAGCTCGGAATGAGAAGCTGAACGCGTCTTTCAAGCTTGATAATCGAGAATATTCCGATCGATACGAAGGCTCTCTTTGCTTCTCCGCCTATCACTATCGGATCGTCAAATACACGGCTTACCGATTCGGGGACCGAGGCTATGTCAAGATCATCATCACAGCAGCAGCTGTTCTGGCGGACGTCTGCAAGCTTTTCACCGAGAACTATCGGTTCAACAACCTCTACTACAGCATAAGGCAGATTCGTTTTTCTCCACTGCTGCGGGTCGAACGCGTTCTGCTTATATTTTGACGAGAAAATCTTCGCGTTTCCGTCCGAGCCGAAAAGGATCACCTTTTTGCTGAAGGTGGCAAGCCCCTCGACCTCTGTCGGCTTTCCTACGCCTGTGAATACCTTAAGGGTTATTTTGAAAAAGTATCTGAGATCAATCGAATAGAAGCCGCGGTTGAACGGTACCGACTCAATGTCTGTAAACACCCAGATGATTTCCGCCCGTGTACACTTTATGCTTATCGCGCGGTCAACAACCTCCTGACCCTGCTGTGTAAGATATACTCTTATATCGGACAGACAATCCTTGTCACGACAGCTGTCGAACACTTTATCTGTATGTATGCAAACCGCCTCGCGGAAGTTTGTGCCGCAGCCGGCAGACTGCGACTGGTTACCTTTATCATGCATAACAATTCTCCTTTCTTTATATACAACGATGAATGAACTCCCGTTTGCAATATATTATGCGGGAGAATTATTATATGTTACTCAGATTTCAATAACGCTTTTATTTACTGTTAAACTGTCATTTTCCGCACACGAGATTAAAATATACCTGACACACCGAAACGGTATGTCAGGTATTGTGCGAGAATTTTTTTAAACGGTTGTTATTTCAATATTGATAAAACCGCGCTTAGCTATGGGGCGTCATTTGAGTGCGCCATAGGGTTTTGCAATCTGCGAAGCAAACTGATGCACTTCTGTATCTTTTATCATCATATTTCTGATTATATCTGTTGAATACTCCGTATTTTTTGCCTTAATACGCAGATTTTCAAAGCGGAAGTCCGACAGCGCGTATTGTTCTTTATTTTCGCTTACGCAGAAAAAGGTATCACATTCGCAATTACAATTCCTCATTGTTATATTGCTACCGTATGATTTAGGCAATTCTTGCCGACCTTTCAAATTACAAAACTGCGTCCACGGGTTGATATTGATAAAATTCCCGACCTTGCCCGTAACATCGTCAACCGTGATATACTCGTAATTCTGCGGGGTATCGGGGCGGAATTTCAGCCACAGCAAATTATGCGCATTTAAAACCCTTACACGTCTTAATATAATATTCCTGTTATGCACCGACTCCGAGCCGCAGGTCAGACAGCTATGACAAAAGCCGTACTCGCAATCCTCAACAATAACGCGCTCGTTTGAGCCGTTATCGGGTTCTTTATCAGCCCACAAGCCTTTACCGCCCTTTAAGGCGACAGCGTCGTCGTTCACCGCCATATAACAATTCTTGATAAGAACATCTGTGCAAGCGTCAATGTCAACAGCGTCCGTACTCGGCGCGGCAACAGGCGCCGCGGGTGATAAAATCGTACAATTTATAAATTTGATATGATTGCTTTTGTATATATGATTAGTCCAATAATGCGAATTTTGCAGATGAAGCCCCGCAACCGTTGCATTAGAACAGTTTGAAAGATACACAAGTCGCGGACGCTGTTCATCTTTATTGGTACATTCGGGGTTCCATTGTCGGCGGCTCCAAAAGGCTTTCCACGAGCGCAAGCCGTTGCCGTCAACCGTACCCTTGCCGCACATTGTAAAGCCGTCAATGCTGTCGGCATTGATTAAAGCCGGATAATAAAGACAGGTTTCACCCTCAATTCTTGTTTCGCGCAGCGGATAATCGGATATATCATCGCTGCCCGATATAACGCCGCCTTCCTCAATATAGAGATTAACGCCTTGCTTGAAAAACAACGCGCCCGTGCGGTATATCCCGCGCGGCACAACAATTACACCGCCGCCGTTTTCCGCCGCCGTGTCTATCAATGACTGCCACTCTTTTGTGTGTACTTTTCCATCGTCTGAAATATTGTAATCTGTAATTACATACCGCT
This sequence comes from uncultured Lachnospiraceae bacterium, assembly GCA_964579875.1. Lineage (GTDB taxonomy): Bacteria > Bacillota > Clostridia > UBA1381 > UBA1381 > Ornithomonoglobus. Next base: position 47,835 of record CAZOHJ010000019.1, read on the forward strand.
TTCCCAAATCATCGAGCGCCGGAACGGTTATATCATAAAACCACTTGTCAATCCGCGTTCCGTCGGGGAATAATTCAATATCGTTCATTTTCATTGCCTTTCGTAACGTTGTTCGGCAGAGTGACGGACAGCTTGCCGTCAGCGTATCGTGCCTTGATTTCACCTCTGACGCTGTTAAAACGACATTCAAATCCGTCAATAAAATCCGTGCAAGCCGGATTGACCGTTACCGTCTTAAATCCGTCATCGCTTTTTATCCCCGCGACCTCCGTGAAAAACCACTCCATAATATGTCCCATCATATCGTGGTTACGGCTTCGCGCGTCGTCGCGCCAAAATTCCGGAAGCGTTGTTTCGCCCATATTTACAAAACGCAGATATGACGGGTGGGCGTCCTTTAATATCATATCGTAGATTATATCATTTCTTTTTGCCGCCGTCAACGCCCGAATGATATACACAAGTCCGATTTCGCCGCACCTGAGATGATTATTTTCACACACGCTTATCAAAGTATTTTCAACGGCTTTTCGGTGTTCCTCCGGCACAAGACCAAAGCAAAGCGGTATTGCCTGATTTGCCTGTGTGATTTTGCCGTTATCATAGTCGCGGTAATACGCTTTTCCGTTATCCGTTACAAGCAGACTGTCATTATAATTCCGCTTTACACTTTCCGCTTGTTTTGTAAATGCCGTTTCATCGCCAAAGCCTAAAATTTTTGAAATTTCAGCCATTATCATAAGGTCGTGGTAATAAAACGCGGTTTCTATATTTTCGCGGCTTCTGCCCTTGTTCTGCTCAACACCCCAGTCGCCGAGTCCGGCACAGATAAAGCGCTTTTCATTGTTTTTGCCGTTTTTGCCGTACAGGCGGTTGTAATCATTGTACTGCTCCGTCAGATACGCGATATATTTTTTCGCGCTTGTATAGTTATCCGCCAAAACTCTTTTGTTGCCGTAAAAACGGTACTGCTCGTATGCCGCTAAAATAATCGAGCTGCCCCACGGGATTATATCCCAAAAGCTGCCCTCGTTCCAATCGGTTGTGAATTTCGCGTATCTCGGCGCGATTGAGGGAATAAGACCGCTTTTGTATTCGTGAGGAAACGCGCCGTTGTCAATGTCAAATTCATTTTCGCCATACTGCGCGTCGCGCATATCCGCCGCGATTTTTGACCATAGCGTGTCAACGTCCTTATTATACATAACAGACCGCGCCATTAAGTGGTTAGGCTCCAGCCAGCCCAGCTTTTCAATAGTCGGGCAATCGGTATGCGAATGATTGAGATTGCTTTCAATCGCCTTTAATATCAGATTATAGATTTTATTAAGCCGTTCGTCGCCGCAGCGGAAATATCCGCAATCCTCCGCTGATGAAGTCGCAAAGTACGACTTAAATTCTATTATTTGCTCATACTCCGCTCCCTCTATCTTATACCACCTCGCGCCGTTTACCGAAAATTTTTGCTCAAATATATCCTCTTTTCCGCTTAAAGTCAGTATCGAATATGTGTCAACGGTTTGTTCAATATCGCCGTACACCGACAGCTTTTCGGCGGGAATCAGCTTTATCCGCTGTCCCATTTTACCTTTGATTTTCAGATAAAACTGCGAGGACATATTTTGTCCGAAGTCAAAAATCATTCGTTCCTTGTCAACGCTTATCGGCTCATAGCAATACTTATGTATTACGGGCGGATAATCGCAGGGGATAAGTTTGCCGAGCGGAGGCTTGACCTTTTGCGCCAAAGTCCACTCGTATTGTAATGTATTGTCAATATCCTCACTGCCGTAAATATCGGCAAGTACGGTTTTTGAACGGCTTACCTCCCACGAGGTGTCGGTTACGATATATTCATTTCCGATTTTAAGCTGTACTGTTAAAGCAAGACATTCGCCGAACGGCTTATATCCCTTATCCATTGTGTAAAAATAGCGTTTTCCCTCTGCGTCATCGCCGATATACCAGCCGTTCGCGGCTTCAACTGTGATTTCGTTTTCGCCTTGTCGGATAAAATCGGTAACGTCGTAGGTGGAATAATGAATATGCTTGTTAAAATCGGTCTGACTGCCCTCATACGCGTAGGGATTGATTTTACTGCCGTTGATTTTAACCTCAAATTGTCCCGGAACGCATACGGACAGCACGGCGCTGTCATTTCCGCTCACATTAAACCGTTTTCTTGCGATAAACGGCTTTTTCGTGTTGTTTCCAATCCACTCGCCGCGCCAATTATAAACGCCTGTTATGAATTTAGCTTTTTCGGAAATTTCCGAAAAACCGTTCTCGTCCCATACGGTAACGGTAAACTCATATTCCGTCTGCTCCGCCAGGTCAAGCCGCAGAGAAATATTATTCTGCTCGTCCGATATTACCTTACCGGTGGAATGTATTAGGCTGCCGTTACGGTATATATCAATTTTATATGCGGTTTGACAGTGATTGCCCGCGCCGTACCGCCACATAAACATAATATCTTTGCCTACGCCCGTTTGCGTGTAATAATTTTGAATTTTAGGGTTTATCGGTTTCATAAAAATATCCCTTAATCAGCTATAAATTCCACGCCGTATGCTTCAAGCTCTCCGTCAAATTCAGCGTCGCTTATGAGCGATAATCCGCTTATCGGTGTTTGTACGGAATAGTCATTATAATTCAATATGATTGTACAACCGCTGCGATGTATTATTTCAACTCCTTGCGGCGCGTCAATTACTTCAATTCCCGCATTTTCGCTTATATAGCGTATCAGCTTTTCCAACGCTTTCATTTCCAAATCGCAGCCTATATAATAAACCTTGCCTTTGCCGAAATTATTTACTGTTATTGCGGCTTTATCCTTGAAATATCGATCTGAATATGTGCAAAGCGTTTTCGCTGTTACAGGCTTTATTATATCGCACCAAATATTTGCTTCTGACTCAATAACTCCGGTTATATGCGCGGGCTTTCTTAACGCGTTAAATTCCTCAACCTCAATTCCCGCAAGCTCCGAAAACGCGCAGGGAAGCGTTGCGGTAAACAGATTATTATAAATATCTCTTGTACCGCTTCTGAATGTTGTTACAAGCGTGCCGCCGTTTTTTACATACTCGGTTACTTTATCGATTTCATTATTATGAACTATATTGTACGCGGGCATATATACCACCTTGTAGTCCTCATAATTGCCGATAGATACGGCGGTATTTATATTCAAATCCGCGTTTGCCTTGTAATATGCGTACAACAAGTTTCTGTAATCAAAATCTCTTGCGTGCTGCTTTATTTGATGCGCCCATACATTGTCATAGGTTTTTACAATAAGAGCGTCATACTTATTTTTTGCTCCGACAATATACGGCTCTATGCGTTTCAATTCTTCGCCTGTTTTCCGGATTTCATAATAGCGTCTGCGCGGTACGCCGTCGTGATCAAGCAATCCGTACCAATACTGCTCCATTCCGTAATGAAGCGCTTTGAAACGGAAATAAATTATGCCCTCGCCGCCGTGCGCCAATGCCTGATACGTCCATAGCCTAAGCTGTCCCGGTTCGGGCGTCGCGCCCATAACGTCCCAGCCGCACGAACCCGATTGCTGCTCCGCGACGATAAAGTTTTTATCCTTAATGCCGCGCATATTCTCGTGCGCCATTGAAACATACTCGTATTCCGAATCGCCCCATTGGTTATCGGGATAGTTATCCCACGCGACAAAGTCTAAATCGTGCGCCAAGTCATAGTAGTCAATATCGGAAAAATGTCCCATAAAATTATGCGTTACGGACTTATCGGTATATTTTTTCACAGCGTCAATCTGTAATTTCTGATACTCAACCCACGAATCGGACGCAAAACGGCGGTATTCCAAGTCAAGCGACGGATTATGCGAGGGGCTTTGAGTGTTCTCCGGCTCGCAGGAATTATACACGGGAAGAATTATATCGTCAAACGATGAATATTGCAAACTCCAGAAAACCGTTCCCCAAGTTTTATTAAGGTTTTCAATCGTAGTGTATTTCTTTTCAAGCCATTTTGAAAACGCTCTGCGGCAGTTTTCGCAATAACATCTTGCGGATTCGTGACAGCCGAACTCATTGTCTATCTGCCAAGCGATTACATTTTCATTATCGGCAAAGTGTTTTGCCATTTCCTCGGCTATAATTACGCTTCTTTTTCTGTATTCATCGCTGTTCGCGCAGCCCTCGCGTCTCGCGCCCCAATTTTCCTTACGTCCGTAACGGTCGCGCTGTAAAATGTCATATTTATTGACAAGCCATTTCGGAGGACCGGCGGTAGGTGTGCAGAGGATAGTTTTTATACCCTCGCCCGCAAGTATTTCAATAGCTTCATCAAGGAAGGAAAAATCGAATTTTCCTTCCTCTTTCTCCATAAGTCCCCACGCGAAATCGCCTGTGCGTATTGTATTAAATCCCGCTTCACGCATAAGCCGCGCGTGATTTTTCCATTCGCTTTTGTCCCAATGCTCGGGGTAGTAGCAAGCGCCGAATATCATAATTATTTCTCCTCTATATTATTCCGCGTCATACGGTTCGCCCGTATATACGCGGAAGCAGTCTATACACATATCCGCGTTTGTATCTGATGAATATAACAAAAACCTATTGAGCACATCGCCGCTGTTTTTAAGCGCTTGATTTATAAGCTTCGCGTTGTTCATATCGTCAACATAAAAATCAAAGGTTTTACTCGTATAATTAAATACAATCCGTATGGTATACCAAGTATCCGCCGCGTAATCCGCTGCGGCAACCGTTGCCGAAGATGTATGAGTATTGATTTTTCCGCCCGAAAGATAGAAGGTTGAAATCGCGTTGCCGCCTTTCGGACTGTCCGTGCTGAATTTGCTGTCTGTAAACGAATACATACTTGCCTGACCGGAGGTTTTCGTTCTCTTTACTCTCGCTTCTATTGTCACGGCGCCGCTGCTTAAATCCGCGGCAGTCTGGTTATATACGCCCGACGGCGTGTTGCCCGACGATGAGGAGCGCGAGATATGGAGATACTTGTTTGTACTGTTTTCCTCTGCCGCTATTTCCACAACTCTGTCGCTGCCGCTTGTGCCAAAC
>CAZOHJ010000020.1:0-52836 GCA_964579875.1 uncultured Lachnospiraceae bacterium
GTATTTTATCATTGATTGGTATAGTTGTCAAGCATAGATATGTATTTATTATAAGCATTTAACATTTTATCAATAAGGCGTAACTATTCTGTGAGCCGTTAAGACGTTTCGCGATTTGATTGATGTTATTTCCGTTATAGCGAATCAGGGAAGATATTTTCTTCAGTTCCGGCATATCGAGGTTTGCAATCATACCGTCAACAGCCATTTTCAAAATATACGCGTTCATAATATCACCGTTCCTTATCTTTCGCCCTTGAAGGCTCGAATACTATACCGAATGATATAATATAGTAAAAAAATGTCTTGCGCCATATCTATACGAGCAACCGTAACGGTTGGACCTTTAAGGTTTTGCAATAAAAAAGGGAACTTTTTTACAGCCCCCTTTCACCAATTGCGTACCGTCGGTACACGTTGTCTCAGTATGTATTTTTTGTTTCTATTTATTTGTATTCAATCAGTTCATTTGCCATTCCGATGAGATCATCAACAGAAAGATCGCCGTCGTTTTGCATCAGGTTATAACGGATACCGTCTTTTTCCCATGCCGCCGATACAAAACTGCTTTCAACTATATGATCCTCTCCGTCATATGCGAACATCAATTCACCTCTGCTCTCCGCCTTTGCTTCTTCATCTGTTTTGACATAATCCTCCGGCACTATTTTATGTATAAAGCTGCGCGCATAAATGTCTGTGTCTCCGATTCTGGCAGTCGGAGCGCCGCTTTCCGGTATTTCGGAATTGAATTTTTCTATTGAAAGGTTTACCGTGTTTTCTCCTTTTTCGTATCTTAACGTAAGTGATTTAAACTTTTCCACTGTATTATCGGAATCATCCTTGAGCGCGTTTGTTACGATATTGCCGCTATGAAAAGCGTAGCCGTTTTCAAATTCTTCAATTATATCACCCGAATATCCGACGTCTTTAAGCATCTGCTGAGATGTAGGGAGTGATGTATAGTCCGGCTTTGAAGATGAGCTGCCTACTATATTTGTAATAATTCCGCCGGATGCAAATACTGTTATGCCTAAAATAAATGTTGCCGCAGCCGCGATAAGCGCAAGCTTTTTCTTTGATTTCATATAAATATCTCCTTTTCTGTAATTAAGATTTTTGCTTTTCTGTAAAATGATTTTTTGCCTTTCTTCCGATATTTCTATCCGGTTCAATGCGTTTTTTAATTCCTGTTCACTCATGATTCTCCGTCCTTTCCGTATTCGATTTTCAGCATATCCCGTCCATACTGTAGCCGCTTTCGCACTGCCTGCGGTGAAACCGAAAGAATATTCGCAATTTCCTTTGTTTTATATCCCTCAATATAATAAAGGTAAATGACGCTTTTGTATTTTTCGGGCAGCCGCAGAATATCATTTACAATATCTGTGCTGTCATCGGTTTTACAGTATTCGCGTACATCATCAATATTTATGTAATCCCGCCTTTTGTTAAAACGCAATATGTCCTTGCATATATTTGCCGCAACCCTGATGAGCCATGCTTTTTTATGCTCCTCATCGGCAAATGCGGGCGAGCTTGTAATATACTTTACTATTACATCAGAAACCGCGTCCTCCGCGTCGGCATTGTTGCCGAGCATTGTGAAGCACAGTCTGAACAGCATATTTGAATAGGTAAAAACAAGATTTTCCAGATCCTTATCAGTCGGCCGCACTGATAATTTTTTCATTATCTTATCAACTCCTCTCTCTGAGCCCTTCACTTATAACACGTTTCAGAACCTCTGAATGTGATATTTTTTTGCAGCGTTATAAAAAAAGGGCGGTATTAATTACCGCCCGGTCCGTCCTGACGCTCACGGGTATCTTAACTTATTTTATACAGCTCTCCGATATTATCCTTGTATTCACGCGGCGTCATGCGGTAAATGCGTTTGAAGGCGCGGTTAAAGGTGCTCTGGCTGGAAAAGCCGGAGTTATTGCATATATTAGTGATTGAATCATTTGTGGTACGAATAAGCCCCGCGGCGTATTCGGCGCGAATAAGCGCCAAGTAGTTCGGCAGGCTGATTTTTATTTTATCCGAGAAGGTGTGCGAGATATAGAATTTGCTCACGGAAAACTCAAGCGCAAGAGTGTCAAGTGTGATATTCTCCCGGAAATTCTGACCGATATAGGTTATTATTTTCTGTGTGAGATTATGCACAGGCGCGGCGTCCTTGTGAGAAAGCGTCAGCTTTCTGAGAAGCTTTGACATGATGAGAAGTGTCCATGCCAGTTTTTCCGCCTGATCGGCGCAGCTTGTGATCTCCCTGAAAGCGGCTGCGGTCACTGCGTCAATATCCGTGATTATAGGGTTTTCGGCGTTGAAATTTTCAAGGCCGGGCAGAACACTGCCGAAAAGCTCAGTTGACGCAATAACAAATACCTGTTCGGTATCGCGCCATTCGTTGCGGTAGTAGGTATGGATCGTATTCGGGAAGATTACGGCGGCCTCGCCCTCATGGATTTCGTAGTCCCTGCCGTCAATATTGATGTGCTGACCGAGCTTGAAAACATATATAAGCTCAATCTGTTTATGTATGTGTGAGCGGTATTTCAGCTCACGCGTGTTTCGGATTATATTTATATCCGACGGCTGTAATTCATAAAAAGGAACCATAGTACATCTCCTGACCAGAAGTGCAATAATTGATTACATTCTTAATTTCTTTGACTATTATTATACACGAAAAAATGATAGAATGCAAGTAATTAATTGTGTATTTAAAAAAAGGCGCAGAAAGAGAGGAGTATTTTATGCAATTCAGAAGACTTTTAGCCGCAGTGGCAGCCGCGGCAATGTCAGTATCGGGACTGACCCTGCCCGCGCTGGCTGACGGAAACTATGGAACAAAAATCGCAAATTCTGACGGTTCGGTAACGCTTACCTTCGGCGCGGATTCAATTACAACAAGCGGCGGAGGTTCCGTGGAAGATGATACGGATAATCCGGGGTACATAAGACCGGATAACCTGAAAACGGACGCGAACGGACTGGCTGTGCTCACAATGCCTGAGATAACGCTGACCGGTCAGTATGATACGGTCGAATTATACGCGGCATGTAAGAACGATATGGCAGTGTCTGTCAAAGTAGGGGACACCGAGGTTGCGGCTGTGGCAAATGTGAATAACGGAGAGTGGCATTCATATACAACGTACACGGAGTCATTAAATGCGGCGGAAGCAAGCGGAAATGTGACGCTTAATATTACAGGCGCGGCAAAAACATATGCGGGAAATTATGTTTATGTGAAATTTTACAGCTCGGGAGGAGGAACGGATCCGCAGCCCGCGGAAACCTCCGATCCGGATGCGACAGCGCCTCCGGCAACGACAGCTGACCCGAGCGGATTGCTGCCGTATCAGGATGAGTCGCTTTCGTTTGAAGAGCGCACGGCTGACCTTGTTTCGAGAATGACGCTTGAGGAAAAGGTTTCTCAGCTCGGCTATACGGCTCCGGCAATCCCGAGACTGGGCGTAAACGCGTATAACTACTGGAGAGAATGTCTGCACGGTGTGGCGCGTCAGGGACGGGCGACCAACTTTCCCGCTCCGCTTTCGCTTTCCAACACATGGAACCGCGAGCTTGTGTACCGGATAGCGGATATAACCTCAACAGAGGCTCGCGCAAAGAATAGCAAAACTAATCTTTCGTACTACACTCCGACAATCAACATGGCGCGTGACCCGCGCTGGGGAAGAAATGAAGAAACCTACGGCGAGGACCCGTATCTCACGGGTCAGCTCGGCGGTGAGTTTGTAAGGGGTATGCAGGGCGATGATGAAAAGTATATAAAAATCATTGCGACAATAAAGCACTTCGCGGCGAACAACAATGAGTCAAACCGCCGCGGCGGCAGCTCGATAATGAATGAGTTCAATCTGAGAAACTATTATCTTAAGGTGTTCCGGAACGTTGCGGAAATTGAAATGCCCGGCTCGGTCATGTCATCATATAACGCGACGTCAATCTACAGAAACGGCTCGCTTTTGTATAACTATATCCCGTCATCGGCAAACACATATCTCCTGACGGATATGTTAAGACGCGCATGGGGCTTTGACGGCTATGTAACAACAGACTGCGGTGCCGGAGAGGATATGATCTCAAACACCTCATATATGAACGGTATTCTCGGCACTACAACAGCGGCAAGCGGAGCGTATATAGCAGCGGCTCTTAAGGCGGGAATGGATCTTGAGTGTAACCTCGGCGGCGGAAACGCGTCAACGGCTAACGGCGCGGACGCTGTGCTTGAGGGCTATATATCGGAGGAAGAGCTTGAAACAAATATCTATCACTTATTCCTCCAGAGATTCAGAACCGGTGAATTTGACAGCGATCCGTCATACCGGGATATAACAAGCGATGAGATCGAAACAGCCGATCATATAGCGGCCGCGGAGGAAGCGGCAGAGGAATCATGGGTTCTTCTTAAGAATGACGACAATATTCTTCCCATAAAGAACGCGGAGAATGTTGCGGTAGTAGGCAATATGGCAAAAACCCTCGCTCTCGGCGATTACGCGGGAACGCCCGAGAACACCGTGACTCCGATAGCGGGTATGAGAGCGGAGCTTGGAGAACAGGGCGTTAAGGTAAACTATCTCGGTGAGATCACAGACGATGAAAAGCTCTTTAATGTAAAGAGTATAACCCTTATTCTGAAGGACGGTTCAAGGAAAGAAATAGATCTTTCAAGTGCGGAGAGCGTATCGGGCATGACGCTCGCAAACGGCTCATTTACGGATGTGACGCCCGAGGCGGCGGCGGTGATTAAGAATGTCAGCTTCTTAAATGTTGTATCAGTGGAGGCGGAAATGTCAACCGGCTCACGCATCGGCGGCTCGCTTAATATCGCGTATGGTCAGGGAGGCCCGACAGTTGCGGCGGTCAATACGGCTGAAACCGATGATACGGATACATATGTCGTATGTTCGGGCGATTATACGGGCGAGGACGGCGGATATAACGGCACGGCTGATATGTATATTTCGGCAAGCGCGTCCGTACCTGAATTCTCTGTTGAAAATTACAAGACTCAGCTTGAATTGGCGGATGTAATTATTGCTTATGCCGGAACCGTTCCTAAACAGGACGGTTTTGGCACAGCGGATTCAGCGGAATCAAAGGACAGATCGTCAATTGATATGCCCTCGCATCAGGCGCACGTTCAGGCAATATGTGACGCATATCCCGAAAAGACAGTTGTTGTAATGTCAACGGTCGGTCAGATTAACGTTGAACCGTTTATGGATAAGTGTAAGGCAATCCTATGGACGTCATATAACGGGCAGACCCAGGGCACAGCGCTTGGTAAGGTTCTCGCGGGAAAAGCCAACCCGTCAGGCCGCCTTTCAACGACATGGTACCGGAATGACGACGTAAATAAGATGGAGCTTTCCAACAACACAACACAGATTATCGGCAATATAAGCGGAAAATATACAAATTATGATATTCAGGCAGACGGCACAAATCCCGGTCACACATATCAGTATTACAGCAATACTCCGATATACCCGTTCGGCTATGGTCTGAGCTACACAAGCTTTGCTTATTCCAATATGACAATCGACAAAACAGCGGTTGACGCAAACGGTAAGGTAACACTGACCGTTGACGTAAAGAATACAGGCAGCGCGGCAGGCAAGGAGGTAGTACAGCTTTATGTTGCCCACCCGCAGGACGGCGTAAGCACAACTCCGAAAAAGCAGCTTAAGGGCTTTGAAAAGACAGAGCTTGCGGCAGGAGAAACAAAGACGGTTAAATTTGAGCTTGATGTGGACGATATGGAGCTATACAGCGAAACCGCTGTCAAGAATATTGTTCCTACGGGCACATACACAGCTTATATAGGAAAGAATGCCGATGATACGTCACTTTCAAGGACCTTTGAGGTAAGCGGCACACTTGACTCATCGCTGAAAACAGTTAAGGCAGTGCCGGACGGCATATCGCTTAACGCATATATATCAGAGGACAGAACAAAGCTTTCGCCTATAACACAGATCAAATCCAATGTATCGGCAGTTATGTACGATGAATCGGTATACGATCTTTCCGATGCAGAGGTCAGATACGAAAGCTCAGATGAGGCAGTGGCGGCTGTTGACGAAAACGGAATTGTTTCATCAGGCTATAATAACGGTGTGGCAACGATCACCGTAAGCGTAACCATAGACGGCAAAACGAAAACCGACAGCTTCCCTGTTGTAAACAAGCTCCTGATTGCAAACGATGATGTTCCGTATGTTATAGAAAAGGCCGTCAGCAAGGATGCATCGCTTGTTGATGTAACACTTTCGTACAGGGGCAGTGTTGCGGCGACGGACGTTACGCTTAAGGCGGAGGTGCTTAACGAGGACGGCGCCGTAAAGAGCACAGCGGAGACCGCTGTAAAGGGCGAAGGAAAGTATGAGATAAATACAGGCGCCGCGGACGGTGAAACAGTTCGGTATACGGTAGTTGACGGCGGCGGCACGAACCGCTCGGAAAGCTTCACCGCCGTATATACCACGCCTGTACCGAGCAAGATAGTAGCATATTATCTTGAAAATCCGTACTATGATTATTCCGTTCTCACGGGAGGAACAGATAATACGGCTTATACCGCGACAGTAAACGGTCTTTCGGGCTACGGCTCATGGACCGACTCAACAGTTTCAAAGGCTGACTATACATATGTGGATGTGAATGATAACGAGTATAATTACAGCTTTACTCATTCGTGGGCGGCAGGCTCGGGAAGCACGACAAAGCGTTGTCTGTACTTTACTCCGGAGGCTCCGTGTAAGGTAACTGCGGTATTCTACGGCAGCGAAGCCGCAAGAAGCATGACAATAAAGCAGGGCAGCAGACAGATTGTTCAGGAGGGCATAGGCGCGGCTGTGGACGTAAGTCTTGAGGTTACGGACACAACAGCTCCGGTTTATGTTTACGGCGGCAGCAGCACAAAGTACCTCTATGCGATTATTGTTGAATATTACGGCATGGGCGGTACGGAGGACACAACTCCCGCTCCGACCGAGGCTGCGACGCCGGCTCCCACAGAAGCGCCAAGGACAGGCACGACCTATACATATACGGTTCCGTCATCGGGCGTTGCCATGACAGCGGGAACGGCGCTGATTGACAATGATGACGTCAGGATAACGATCACAAATGATATTACCACGGCGGAAAATACTCAGAGCGCATTTGATAAGGCAACCTATGCCTGCAATATTCCGTTCAGAGGAACAGGCATTGTAAAGGAAAACATGGAGGATTTGTCTTCAAATAACTATGAGGGCTTCACCAATCTTGTCGCTGCACCGGCAAAGGACGGCAAGCTTACCGTAAATATCGGCATTAATGCCGAGAAGACAATGCATATATGGGATAATACCGATAATAAGGAAATTACGACCTTGACCTCATCGGCAAAAGCGGTAGCGGAGCTTACGGGCGAGCTTGAGGCGGGGCATGAGTATCTTGTTTACACAACAGGCACAAGCGCGTGCGTATTGAAAATCGAATATAAGGCTTATGATGACGCGGAGCGGACCGAGACTCCGACCGAGCAGCCTACGGAACAGGCGACCGAGCAGCCCACGGAGAAGGCGAGCGAGCAGCCCACGGAAAAGGTAACGGGAACACCGGCCCCGTCGGATATAAGGGTTGATGTGGAATATAATGCGGACAGCAAATCGCTCAGTCTAAAGGCAAACGCTCCTGAGCTTATTAATGCGGCGGTTGTAAAGGCATCATACGAAAACGGTATCCTTAACGGGGTTCAGATATATAAGCCTGAGTTCAGATTGGGTTACGGCGAAGCAGAAATTTCAGACTTTGAGCTTGCACCGGGCGACAAGGTGTTCGTATGGGATTCCGCAGAAACAATGAGACCGTATTCAACGGTATTCGGTCTTGACGGGACTGAAGCGGGCGCTGTATCGGAAGATGAGGAATTAGAGGTTCAGAATATAAGCTGGGAGGGCGATAATAATATCGTCCTCACCAGAAACAATGCCACAGGTGAAACAAAGCTATGGCGTATACTTCCGGGCAATTTAAGAGCAGAGCTCTATACCGAAAATTTTTACTCGGCGCCTGAGGGCTATCCGACTGATTACGAGAGCGGATATTTCACAATCAATTCGCTTGCGGTATATAAGGACCGCTTATACGCGGGCTGTGACGGCGGCTTTGTGATCATGCTAACAAGCTGCGAAAAGTGCTGTCAGCTCAAAAAGCCGGTTGACTTTGACATAAAGAAAATTGAAATCAATGACGGAGTTATGACGGCGTATGGTGATGATACGGAGCGGGAAATTGCTATGACAGAGCTTGGCGGCGATTCGGTCGAAACGGATGAAGCTCTGCTTATGCTGCAGAACGGCGCGGTTCTAATTGACGTCCGCACAGCCGGGGAGTATGCGGTAAAGTCATATGAAGGCTCGGTTAATATTCCGGCTGATGAAATCGAAGCGGGACTTTCGGAATACGATAAGACCGCAATTATAATTTTCTGCTGCGCATCGGGAGTGAGGTCGGCGGACGCGACGGAAAAGGCAAAGGCTCTGGGATATACAAATGTGTATAATCTCGGCAGCGTGGATAAGCTTTTATAAAACACACAAACAGGCAGTTTTCAAAAGTCCCCGCGGGCGCTGTTTTATTACCGCTTACTTCATCATCTCGGCATACTCCGCCCGCTCCTCCGCCGGGATCCCCAGAGCTGCCGCCGCCTGCTCAAAAGGCAGACTGAGATTGCTCATGATACTCTTTAATGAGGGGCTGTAAAAAAGTCTCCAAATGCGTTTTATTTTAAATCGACTGTAATGGCGCTGTCAAAATCGAGCGTATAGTATGGGTTCGCGAATGCGCCGAGCGTCGTAATTTTTTGTTTTAAAGCATCGGCTTTTACGTCGTCGCCCATAGGTATCGGATTGCCCTCGTTGTCAAATGCGTCGTAAACGTAGCGTGCGGTATACGAATTAGTGTCGTAATGCACATCGGTATAAAGTACGCAGCCGAGCTTTCCGCCCGGCTCGGCGTTGTTCCCTTCGGCATCGAGAAGCAGAAAAGCAGGGTTGTACAAATAAAAGCCGTCCTTGTAATAATCAATTTCCACCAACCCATCGCCGAATCGCAAGTCGGTCACCACAATGCTTCCGTATTCATTAATCTCAAACGTTATCGGATACTGTCCGACGGGTCTCTCAATCACATCGCTATCTTGGGTTTTCTCATCGTAGCATACCGGTATAAATTTAAGCTGCTTTATGTTTTTATCCGCTTTTAAAAACTCGTATGAGTTTACCGAGGAACCATCGGCGTTTGAGCGTAAGTCTGTGTTAAGAACATCGAGGAAGGTTCCGTTTTCGTCCGCGAGAGCCACGTCCGACATATAACCCGCATCGCTTCCGGCGGGCGTTGATACCACAAGCTGATTTCCGAACGGCGTGAACACCGCCTTTTCAACCGTTGAGTTGCCCCACGGCAGCTTTACGTTTATTTCCCTCGTCACACTCTCAACCTTTACCTTTGATTTGTCAACATCAGCCGATACGTACCATATCTCCGCCTTTTCCTCGTCCGTGATTTCAGAATATCTGCCACGGCAGAGCTTATCGAACGCCGCCAAGGTTTTCGTTCCATCTATGTTTATACCGCAACGCTCGGCGAAAAGCTCAACCTTGAAATTATCGGGAATACTGAGTGATGCGATATTGTATTTTTCCGCCGCCCTGTATGTGTAATTATCAACAAAATATCCGTCTCTTGTGTTATTGTTTGTTATACCCGCAAAATTGCCGTTTATCATACACTGAACATCCATTCTTATATTCATAATATCACCGTACAGCTCGGCATTTGGGTTGTCGCCCTCGTAAAACGGCTCATTCTCGGACTTTACCGTATAGAATACGTGTATAAAATTATCGTCCGCCGCTACGTTGTCAAGCGTCAGGGTTATTCCGTCCCTTGAAAAGCTCGCGCCTATTTCCTCGTTGTACTTTGCCAATTCCTCGATACTTGTTATTTCCGTCGCGTTGCCGTTTTGGAAATAAGCTATAATACTGTTTATGGTTTCCTGCCCCGTTTGTGACATAGCAAACGCCGAAAGTGATAGCGCTGCTATAAGAGCTGCCGCTATTAGCGCAGTTCTTCCCGTTTTCTTAATTGTAGATTTTTTCATTTCTTTTTCCTCAATTCTGTCCGTTATCCTATTTTCGAGCGATTTGTCGGGAGTTATCTTCGAAAACATATTGTATAAATCATTATCTAGCATAATTAATTCCTCCCTCTTCAAGGATATCCCTGAGTTTTTTTCTCCCTCTTGAAAGTCTTGAAAGCACCGCCGACTGCGATAAATTCATAATATCCGCAATTTCTCTTGCCGTGTAGCCGATGTAGTAATGCAGGTAAAGTATTACTCTGTACTTCGGCGGCAAAGCCAGAACCTCCTCCATAAGGTTTTCCTCCTCCGGAGCCGTCATATACCGCATCACGTCATCGCCCGTGACGACGCGTCTTTTCCACGCTGATTTCAGATGGTTTTTACATATATTAACCGCTGTGCGCATAAGATACGCTTTGGCGTGGGCGTCGCTTTCAAAGTGCGGCTTTTTTTTCATAAGCTGTACATAGCTTTCCGAAACCGCTTCCTCCGCGTCCTCGGCGCTTTTTAAATACATAAGACATACGCCGTAAACCGCTTTTGAGTGACTTTCATACATATCGGAAAAATACCGTTTTTCGCTTTCGGTCATCAATCTCTCTCCTTCCCACGTATTTGCAAATACATATATAATACAATTTGCGGCGGCGGATTATCGCAATTTATTTTAACATATTTCAAGTGCTTTTGTACAGTGCGGGAAAGCCAAAATTTAAATATTGTAGGTTTATCAATGACGTGTTACAAAAAATTTTAAAATAATTCACCGTCATTGATAAAGACCTTGACGTACTCAAATACATTTAAATCATAACCGACTTGCGGAATTTCGGCAAAAGGTATTGAAATTGAGAGAAAATGTAGTATAATTACTCTTGTCGGAGAGATCCGATAAAAGGTAAGATTGAAAACGATAAAAATCGGACGGTTGACCCACATAATCCGAACGCTCATGAGCGACGACGAAAGAAGTCACTATAGAAGCTCGGAGGAGGTGGTGCGCTATGAAGAAATTTATACATAAAGCATTAGAAATAACGCTATATGTTATCATAATTTTGATAGCATTTGCCATAAAAGCAAAGCAACCGCTCCTACGCCATGGATTGCGGTTACTTTGTAACATAAATTCAAGACTAACCGTTTGAGGTTCAGAACCGCCTGTTTTTTTGCGTATTAATAATTATTTTTTGCATGAACATAAAAGATTTATTGAAATCATACAAGAATAATGATAAAATAAAATATATATTCGTTGTATGTTAGGGTGATAATATTGAAATTAAAGAAATTATTAGCGGCTATGTTATCCGCGTCATTAGTAATGGGTACCCTTGCGGCGCCTGTAAAAATATCGGCAGCGGACGAGCTTTTGGCATTTCCGGGCGCCGAGGGCGGCGGAAAATACGCTACGGGCGCACGGGGCAGCAACTCAAGGAGCATATATCATGTAACCAATTTGAATGACAGCGGAGAAGGCTCGCTCCGCGATGCGGTATCAAAATCGGGCAGAATTGTTGTTTTCGACGTCGGAGGTGTGATAAATCTCAGTTCACGGCTTCAATTGAGCAAGAATAATGTAACGGTGCTCGGACAGACCGCGCCGGGTGACGGCATAACAATAACGGGAAATGACGTGCTGCTCGCTGACGGGGTCAAAAATATAATTATCCGTTATCTGCGGGTGCGTCCGACCGATTCCTCGGGCGATGAGCCGGACGGAATGGGCGGAAGATGGGTTCATAATATAATATTTGACCATTGCTCACTTTCATGGAGCGTTGATGAAACGCTGACGCTGTATGCAGGGTCTATTGAGGACCGCAGCGATGTTTCGGACAATATAACGGTGCAGTACTGTCTGACCTCGGAGAGCCTCAGAATGTCAAATCATTTCAAGGGCGCTCACGGCTACGGCGGCATAATCGGCGGCACAAACGCTACATATTCACACAATCTGTTTGCGCATCATGACAGCCGCAGTCCCCGTTTTGACAGAAATCTGAAATCCACGGATTTTGTTAATAACGTGATTTATGACTGGGGCAATACCAACAGTCTGTACGGAGCGGAGCCGTATTCATATAATAAGAAATCGCAGTATTCGACTCCGGAGTATGTTTCAAACGTAAATATCCGGAACAACTACTATAAATACGGTCCGTCAACAAGACCGTCATACCGTTCAAGGCTGTTTGATGTGACGAATGACGCGTCGCAGATATACAACGGTTCCGTACTGAAATCCAATCTGTACATAAAGGATAACTATGTTTACGGAAACAGCGGGGCAACGAGCAATAATACAGGCTCGTCAAGCTATATAAACAACATGGAAAATGCAAATCTTGTCACCGAGCCTATAGATATGGGTGATTACGGGATTGAAATTGAAAGCGCGGAGGAAACGTATGATACAGTGCTTGATAATGTCGGAGCGACGCTGCCGAGACGAGATGAAATAGATGCGCGTGTGGTTGCGGACGTAAGAAACGGCACGGGACGCATTATAAATACAGATGAAGAGGTAGGCGGTCTTGCGGGCATTCGATCCGAAGCAAGGGTCTTTGAGATACCTGCCGTATGGAAAACAGAGCACGGAATGGGCAGCGCAGCCGAGACCGCGCTTGCGCCGTCGGGCTATACATGGATCGAGGAGTATGTAAACGAGTGGACTGCCGAGCAAAGCAAACCGACAAATCCGGATATAACCGTTAATTACCCGGCGGTTGCGGACACAACGATGTCCTATGACAAGGGCGAGAGCAAATGGACCGTAACAGATAAGGATGAACCGATAACCTATAATGCCGCAGCGGAGGCAAAGACCGGAACAGAGATAACAAAAATGGAGCTTTGGGACAGCACGGAGCTTATAGGCTTATATGACGGGGAAAGCAGTATTTTTGATGAGATAGCGCTTGAGCCGGGTACCCATTATCTTATGTCAAGGGCGTATAACGATAAAGGCGAGAGAACAGAATCTCCTGTTTCGATCGTGTATGTTACGGACGACAGCCTTGCCAACGTAGCCGAGATCGGTTCGGTACCGTTCGGCGGCAAGAGCGCCGCGTGGGAGAACGGGGGCAAGACGTATATTGCCGGAAGCGGCATTATATCAGGCGGATCGGATTCGTGCAGCTATATGTATTATCCTGTTGACGGCGACTTTGAATATACCGTAAAGATAGGGGATATACCGAAATATGAAAACGGAGTGCTTTCGGGTATAATGCTCCGTGAGACGCTTGACGCAGGCTCAAGAATGGTCATGGTGTCGGATTCGTGGTATAAGTACGGCGAAAACATTGTAGTCCCTGTAAGAAGCAGAACAGGAGGCAGTATAAGCTTTAACTGGTTCAAAAACAGCAGCGGAAAAAGCATTGCAAACACATCAAGCTATGAATCAACAAATTATCCGCTCCCGACACATATGAGGATAGAGAGAAAAGGCGACACCGTAACGGTATCGGTATCAGATGACGGCATTTCATGGATCAATAACAGCAGACAGCCTATGACGATTGATGTTTCGGGCTGGAGTGACAGCGCATATATAGGTCTTGCGTGTGACAGCGGGAACGGCGCGGCGATGAGCTATGAAGGAAGCAGCGGAGTTACACCGCTTCTGCCATGGTTTACCATAGCGTCCTTCAGCGATATAAAGGCGCAGAATGTTGATGAGCCGACCGCGTCGCCTACAGCCGTTCCGACAGAAGCGCCGACACCGACGGTAAGACCGACAGACATACCGTTCCGGACAGAAGCCCCGGAGGTCACTCAGGCTCCCACTGACATTCCGACAGAAAGACCGGAGGCATGCGTAAGGATAACAGCGCGTTATGACGAGGACGGAGCGCTGATCGGACTTGAAACAGAGGAAACAACAACGGATAAGGCGGCTCCGATGGTTACGGAGGACGGAATAAAGGTAATGTACTGGAACAGTATTTCGGGAATGAAGCCCGTAATAACAGATTGAAAGGAGACTCAATATGAAACTGACTAAAATAGCGGCAGCGGCATTGTCGGCGGTAATGGCGGCGGGAGCGGCGAGTATGCCGATACACGCGGAGGAAAACGCCGGGCTCTTGGCATTTCCGGGTGTTGAGGGCGGCGGAAAATATACCACGGGCGCGCGCGGCGCGGATAAGATTGAGGTATACCATGTTACAAACCTCAACGATGAAGGAGAGGGTTCTCTCCGCGACGCGGTTTCGGAGAGCGGCCGGGTGGTAGTATTTGATGTGGGCGGAATAATAGAGCTTAAATCACGGCTTGAATTCCGGGCGTCGGATATAACGGTGCTCGGACAGACCGCGCCGGGTGACGGCATAACGATAACCGGCTATGACGCGCTTGTCGCGGCGGATAATATAATACTGCGTTATCTGCGTATACGTCCGACTGATTCCTCGGGCGGTGAGCCGGACGGCCTCGGAGGGAGATGGGTCAGGAATATAGTGATCGACCATTGCTCGGTATCATGGGGCGTTGACGAAATGCTTACACTCTATTCAGGCTCAATGGAGGGCGGGAAGATCCCGTCATCCAATATAACGGTTCAATACTGCTTAAGCTCGGAGAGCCTCAGAATGTCAAGCCACATCAAGGGCGCTCACGGCTACGGCGGCATTGTCGGCGGCACAGACGCGACATGGCATCACAATCTGTTCGCGCACAATGACAGCCGCAACCCGCGCTTTGACAGAAACCTTAAAAATACGGACGTTGTAAACAATGTAATATATAATTTCGGCAGCAACATTATGTACGGAGCGGAGCCGTATTCCTATAATAAGGAGGAGGAATTTTCAAAGCCGGAATATGTATCGAACATTAACATAAGAAATAACTATATAAAATACGGCCCTTCGACAAAACAGGAAATACGCTCAAAAATATTTGAGGCGACCAATGACGGAAGTGTTTTCTATAACGGAGATGTTCTGAAGTCAAACGCGTATATCAGCGGAAACTATGTATACGGAGACTCGGCGGCGACCGCTGACAACACCGGCAGCGAGAGCAATGTCCTGAACAGGGAGCTGCTCAATCTTCTTGACAAGCCCGTTGCCATGGGAGAGTATGAAATCAATATGCAGAGCGCGGAGGACGCATATGAAACTGTGCTCGGCAATGTGGGAGCAACACTTCCGAAGCGTGACGCAATAGACGCAAGAGTTGCCGCGGATGTTAAAAACGGCACGGGACGCATCATAAATCAGGAGGAAGAGGTCGGCGGACCGGTGAGCATTGAAGACTCGGAACGTAAATTTGAAATTCCGGCAGACTGGAAGACGGAGAACGGCATGGGCAATGCGGCAGATGCCGATATTGCGCCGTCGGGCTACACATGGATCGAGGAATATGTAAACGACCGGACTTTGCGGCAGAGTGCGCCGTCAAATCCTGAAATAACCGTGCTTTCGCCGGCGACCGCCAATATAGAAGAAACGGTTGACAAAACGGACGGCAAGGGCTTCTGGCTTGTCACGGACGAAAATACGCCTGTCCGGTATTCGGCGAATGCTGCCGCGGCTGCCGGAAAAATGATTGAAAAGATCGAATTGTACGATGCGGAAGCTCTTATAAAAACGGTTGAACATCCCGCCGAGACGTCTTATTCCGGTTTGTCAATGGATACTGAAATTCCGCTGAAAGCCGGAACACATTATCTGTCATGTATAGCATATGACAATAAGGGCGAAAAAACCGCCTCCGACACATCTGTAGTATATGTAACGGGCGCGGACGCCGCGGATATAACAGAGATAGGCAATGTATCCTTCCCGGGCAGGAGCCGCTCGTGGCAGCAGGACGGAAAGACTTATATAGCGGGCAGCGGTTATATTTCCGGTACTGCGGACGCGTGCGCGTTTGATGCAAAATATGTGAACGGTGATTTTGTTTTTCAGTGTAAAATAGAGGATATACCGAAGTATGAGAATATGCCTCTCAATGGTATCATGCTCCGCGAGAGTACGGCTCCGGGTTCAAGGATGGTTATGATCTCCGATACATGGAGAAAGTACGGTGAGAATATTGTAACAGCTGTGAGAACGGAAACCGGCGGGGAGCTTGAGCTTGGCTGGATGAAGAACGAGGACGGAGAGGCTCTTGCGAATTCGGGCGGCTATGATACGGAAAAGTATCCTATGCCGAAGTATATGAAGATGGAACGCAAGGGCGACACTCTCATATTATCTGTATCGGACGACGGTATTGACTGGACAAATAACGCAAGAAAGCCGGTTGAAATTGATATTTCGGGTTTCTCAGAGAGCGCGTTGGCAGGCTTTGCCGTTGACAGCATCAACGGACGTGAAAACGAGGCTGCGCCTATGCTGCCATGGTTCACGATCGCTTCCTTCTCAGATGTTAAAACCGAGGGAGTATATGACAGTAAATTTACCGGCACATTCAACAGAGAAGAAAACCGTGTTGAGATCAACGCGGCGGCAGACGGGAAAGCCACGGTTGTTATGGCAGCGTACAGTGAGGACGGTGCGCTTGCCGGAACGATTACAAGGGCAGTTAAGCTTAAAGCGGGAGAAAACACTATTGACGCTGACGCGGCTGCCGGCAATATTAAGGTATCAATATTTGAATAAAAAAGCTGATGACGGCGGCAGCCGTCATCAGCTTTTATATAATATAATGATCCCTTCTGTATTTATTGGGTGAGACGCCGACTAACTTTTTGAATACGTCTCCGAAATAGTTGCTGTCGTGATAGCCGCAGTAGGAGGCGATTTCGGTTATTGAATACTGTGTTTCTATAAGCATATCTGTTGCCATTTTAATTCTTATATTATTGAGATATTCCTTAAAGCCGAAGCCCGTTACGCGCTTGAATTTTTTTGAAAAATATGTAGGACTCATGTAAGCGATTTTTGCCATCTGGCCAAGTGTTATCGGCTCGTTGTAATAATTGCATATGTAATGGCACACATCCTGTATTCTGTCCTCATATAACGTAAAGTTATCTATAAGAGGATAGGTTGACTTTGAGGCGAGCTTGTTAAGCATTATAAGCAGCTCAAGAATGTTGATTTTTACCGAATACTGGGAATATATGTCGTCATTGTGTATTTTGCTCTCGGCTCTGTGAATAAGCATATTGAAGGAATTTTGCATGGATTCGGGAATGTGGAGCTTTTTGTTTTCAAAAACCTTTAGCAGAAAATTCTTGTCAAATTCTGGACCGAGCCCGTCAAGAAATTCATCGGAGAAGGTTATAAGGCAGCGCGCGTATTTGGTTGGTTCAACGCTTTGCGATAGATGGACGTCGCCCTTGCTTACCAGTAGTACGTCAAACGGCGCAACGTCGTATATTGTGTGATTTATAAAGTACCGCCGATTACCCTCAAGAAGGTAATAGATCTCATAAAAGCTGTGAAAATGAGAATGTTTCATACCGCTGGAGCCCGTTTCGTTCAGCGTTTCTATATAGAATTTTTTGCCTTCAGGAAGCATAGCCAGTCCCCCAATCAACTCAATCTAAAGAGATTATAGCATAGTTTCGGACAAAAGTCAATAAGTTGAAAAAAATGAATGGCAAGAAAAAAGTAAAAAACTTTTAAAAGTCGGAATTTCTTGTGAATGTTGTGCAAATTTATTAAAAAAGACTTGCTTTTGACTGGTAAATATGTTAGACTAAATCCAAGATGAATTTTTAAAAGGAGGGAGTTTCTATGGCTTCTAAGAAGACAGCACAGGTCGTAGAAAAAAAAGAACACGGCATTTCAGCATGGTGGAAAGCTGAAATACACAAATTCAAAAAGAGCAAGTTTTTAATGCTGCTCATGGTTCCGGGTTTGATTTATTTTATCATTTTCCACTATATTCCGATCGGGGGTCTGATTATTTCATTCAAGAATTATAAACCCGGTCTGGGTATTCTTGCCAGCCCATGGGCATCAAATTTTGGTTTCAGACACTTTATCCGTTTTCTGAGCACACCGGACGTATGGAATTACATATGGAATACGATTGCGCTTTCAATTCTTCATATTGTGTGGCTGTTCCCGCTGGCGATCATTCTTGCGTTGTTTATCAATGAGATCGGAAACATGAAGGTCAAGAAGGTCGTACAGACCATATCATATCTCCCGCATTTCGTATCGGTTGCGGCTATCGCGGGTATGCTTACCTTGTTCCTTTCGTCACAGGGTACTGCGGCAGGCGCGGAAAACTACATGAACGAGGGTATTATAAACCAGTTCCTCTTAAAGTGCGGAATACTTAAAGAAGGCATTTCCTTCCTTGACAAGACACAGTTCTTCCGAACAATATACATTGCGTCGGATGTATGGCAGGGAATAGGCTGGAGCGCCATTGTTTACATAGCCGCGCTTTCGGGTATTGATCAGGAGCTTTACGAGGCTGCCACGATCGACGGCGCGACAAGAGTTCAGAAGATGTGGTATATATCGGTTCAGCTTATAAAGCCTACGATCGTTATCCTGCTTGTTATGCAGATAGGTAAGATCATGTCATTGGGCTCGGATAAGGCTCTCCTCCTCCAGAGAGAGGTTACATATCCGAAGTCACAGATCCTGAGTACCTATGTTTATAATATGGGTATCGGTAAGGGTGAGTTTGACTATGCTTCGGCTGTAGGTCTTTTCAATTCAATTATAAACGTAATCCTTGTTATGGCAGCTAACTTCGTATCAAGAAGGCTCACAGACACAAGCTTGTGGTAATAAGCGGAAGGAGGACATATCACAATGGTAAAAGACAATTCTATATCATCAAAGGTACTGAACATAGTAATATTCCTGTTTATAGCAGTCCTGATGATAGTAACATTATATCCGATAATCTACATATTCTCAGTGTCTGTTTCCAGTACAACAGCCTATGAGAGCGGACGCGTAGTATTCCTTCCTGTAGAATTCAATCTTGAAGCTTACAAGGTAATATTCGAAGCGGGCACAATTCCGCGGTCGTTCGTTAATTCGGTAATATACACGGTAATGTATGTAATTGTATCATTGCTTTTGACAACAACAATGGCTTACCCGCTATCAAGGGCAAAAGAGAGAGTTGCATTCAAGGGCTTCTTCTCAAAGATAGTGATTTTTACGATGTTCTTTACAGCAGGTACAATTCCTAACTATCTGGTAGTTAAAAATCTTGGACTTATGAACAGCATGTGGGCGCTCATTCTTCCGTCGGCAATATCAACATATAATCTTGTTGTTATGAGATCGTTCTTTGAGAGTATTCCGGAGAGTCTGGAGGAAGCCGCATTTATTGACGGCGCAAACGAAATCACGATCTTCTGGAAGATCATGCTGCCGCTTTCAAAGGCGGCGCTTGCAACCGTAGGTCTTTTCTACGGTGTATACATGTGGAATTCATGGTTTAACGCAATGCTTTATTTGCAGAGCGACACAAAGTTCCCGTTACAGCTCATTATAAGACAGATCATCATGCAGAACCAGATGGCGGCGGAGCTTGCCGCAATGGGCGATACGTCGATGATGACGGAGAATGCGACAAACACGGAAAGCCTGAAGTACGCGACATTGTTCCTTTCAATTCTCCCGATGCTCGTTGTATATCCGTTCATTCAGAAATACTTTGTTAAGGGTGTAATGGTTGGTTCAGTCAAGGGTTAATCCTAAGCGAATAAGGAGACAAGAAATATGAAATTGAAAAAAGTAATTACTTTGCTTCTCACGGCCGCTCTTACAATTCCCGCGGCGGCCGGCTGTAACAAGCAGGTTACGGAGGAAGTAGACGAAAACGGCAATAAGACATATGTGTATACCTTCAATATGTATACGCAGGATGATAATGAATATCCCACAGAGGAGGATACCGTATATAATCAATATATAAAGAAGAATTTCGGAATAAAGTTCATCTATGACAGGATTCCGAGAACCGACTGGGAAACAAAGACGAATACATATTTTGCGACCGGCAGTGAGCCGGATATCACCATTGGCGGTAAGGAAGTAAACTACAAGTCGTGGGGTAAGGATATGTATCTTGCGCCTATCGACGCCGATAAGCTTCCCAACTGGAAGAAGCTCTGGGGCAGCGAGGAGGACGCTCAGAATGTTATAGCCTTAGCTTCAAACTCGGACGGTAATCTTTATTATCTTCCGACGGTGCGTCAGGAAAAGGTTCAGATGTGCTGGCTTTACAGAGAGGATGTATTTAAGGAGCTGGGTATAGCTTTTCCGCAGACGGCAGATGAATTCTACGAGGCTTGTAAGAAGATTAAGGAAAAATATCCGGACAGAATTATAATTTCATCGAACGGTCAGAAGAAAAGCTCGCTTACGGGCTTCTTTCAGATGTTCTGGATCCCGGAGCTTATTCTCACGGATCAGTCATGCATAGATCCGACAACGGGCGAATTTGTTCCGTATGCGATGACAACAGACAATGCAAGAGAAATGTATAAGTATATCAATAAGCTCTATAATGAGGGAATTATCGACAAGCAGATCCTTTCAATAGAAAAGGATACATTCTATTCACGCTGCGCTCAGAATAACGCGTTCCTCACATATAACTATGTATACAATGTAGAAACGTTTGACAGCAAAACAAACGTAAACGGAAACACAGGCAAGTGGGCATGGTCGGGAGATATGGTAACCGCATATCCCGATAAGGGCACAATATACAAGAAGGATCCGTCATATTCAAACTGGGGTCCGGCGTTCAGCGCGAAGCTTGCCGAGGATCCGGAGAGATACGATGCAATTCTCAAGTATTATGACTGGTGCGCAACCGAGGAAGGTCAGCTCTTCACAACCTATGGTCTCACAGACGAAGAGGCGGCGGAGTATGGCGCAGAGGGCAGCTATGAAATGGTAAACGGTCAGCCGGAAGTTAAGGATGGCTGGTATCACGACAAGTTTAATCCCAAGGGTCAGAAAATCAGCAAGGTATACGGTACATTGGCAAATACTTTCATAAAGCATCCGAAGATGTTCCAGGAGTACCGCGGCGATGATATCGATAAGCTTTATGATGCGTTCATGGCGCATGATAATTATTACTATTTCGATGAATTTCCGATGAGATATACCGACGATGAGGAAGATGATTATACAGACCTTGAAACAGCACTTAACGCTAAACGCGATGAGTATATGGCAAGATTTTTCATGGGCGAAAGCGACCCGAACAATGATGATGACTGGAATCAGTATATATCAGATATGAAGAAGGTAGGCTTGGATGAGTTTATCGAGCTTCAGACAACTGTTTATGAGAGAACAAAGGCTGAAGCGGGGACTGATTAAGTAAAATAAAAAAATACAGGCGAGCCGAGAAAAACAACCCTTTTACTCGGCTTTGCGTGTGTTAAATATGTTTTGTGTAAATATTGATGATTTACAGTATAAATACCGGAGGTAAAATGAATGAATATTAAATCGATCCGTGTGCTCACAGCGCTCATTACGGCGTCAATGATAGCGTCTGCGGTTCCGTGCGTATCGGCGGCGGATTTACCTGAAACGGATAATGTTTTTCTGTCTGAGGCAACCGAAGCTCCTGCAGAAGAGGCGGATGAGACCGGAGTGACCGAAAACGAAGAACCGAGTGAAACAGAAGAGGCTGCTGAGGCAGACAGCACTCAGGTACCGGAGGACGATGAGGAAGAGGTTTTAACCGAAAGCTTTACGATTGCAAGCGTGCCTGTAACAGACAATGAAAAGCTCAGATATGCAGAAGAGCAGCTTAAGCTTATCAATTTTAATAAGGACAGGTCAAAGGTTATAACATCAAGCGTGCATCTTCCGACAAGCATATCAACAGATAACGGAAGCGTATCTATAGAGTGGAGCTCAAGCGATCCGGAAAAGCTGGGCAATGACGGTACGTTGTTTGAGCAGCCGTCAAGCGGAAAATATACGCTTACGCTTACGGCGGCAATTAAAGCAGGCAGCGAAAGTGAAACAATAGATTACCCGGTTGTAATAAGACCGTTTACCGATGCAAAGGCATTCCCGGGCGCGCAAGGCTACGGAACACAGACCAGGGGCGGCGCAGGCGGATATGTTTATCATGTAACATCGCTTGCGGCAAGCGGCCCGGGAACGCTTACGGAGGCGCTTGAAAGCAAGACCGGCGCAAGAACGATCGTATTTGACGTCGGCGGTACAATTGACCTTACACCGCTGGGCCGGGCGCTTAAGCTTTCGGGCGAGGACGACTATAATGTAACGATAGCGGGTCAGACCGCGCCGGGCGAAGGCATACAGCTCAAGGGCTACGGATTGACGGTTGCAAATGTAGAGGATGTTATTATCCGCAACATCAGCATCCGCATCGGTAATGTAAGAAAGTACGGAGATACATATCAGTCCGACCCGCTCAGCGTTACAGGCGCCAATAAGAGAGTGGTGCTTGATCATTTGTCATTGTGCTGGGCTGTCGACATGGGCTTCCGTGTTTACGGTGAAGAAGTAACAATGTCAAATTGTATTGTAAACAAGGGACTTTACTGGAATACCCCGCATGAAAAGGGTAAGCATAACTATGCCGGGATGTTCGGACCTAAGTACGGTTCATTCTACGGCAACTATATAGCGGACTGCGGACAGCGCGCTCCGCGTATCATCGATAACGAGTACGTTGATGTAAGAAATAATGTAATAGCTAACTCAAAGTATACGTTTGATATATGCAACTATGAGTGGATGGGCGCAAATACAAAGTTCAATATTATAAATAACACGGTATTGAAGGGTAATCCGGCACCGGGCGGCTCGACCTCAAATGTAACGTCAGCCGGATCCTACAAGTATTTCCAGGGACGTACATATTCGGGCGGACTTTTCACCTATTCGGTCAACAACTACGACAACACAAAGGGCGGCCGCGCTCTTGACGGCAGCGAAAGTGAAATAGAGGCGCTTTGGACAGGTGATGTTGATAAGTCCGAAGAAAGCAAGCTCAAGAATGAAATGCAGTCCTTCTCGCCGAGCGGATATTCGAATATCGCAAGCGATTATTACGACTTGATATTCCCGAGCGATATAAGCCTTGAGGATTATAACAGCAGCCTTGTTTCAAAGCAGGGCAACACGCTTATGAACTATCCGTTCCCCGCGCCGTCAATGAAAACCTATTCCGCAGCGGATACGGTCAAGTATGTACTCTCGAATGTGGGCGCAAGAGGCCGCATAAACGGCGATATACTCACAAGAAAGTATGTAGCGGAGGGCAGAACAAGACTGCGTATCTACTCGGACTTCTCAAAGGTGTCGGGTACATACGGAATACAGCTTGTAAAAGATAATTATGAGGGCGATACAGCATTTGGACTTCCTGTGCATACGCACACCGTATATCTTGATAAAAACGGTATGACGGTAAACGCGGTCGACGGTATAAATACAGATAACGGAGAGGAAATAGACGAGTCGGAGTACACCTTATCGGAGCAGCATAAGTTTGTAACGGGCGCCGACAGAGACGATGTTGACAATCCCACCCATCTTGACAGTCTGTATGCTATGGATACTAACGGAAACAAGTACAGACTTATTCTTGATGAATACGATATGGATGCGGACGGTAATTTCACAGCGTCGGATATCTATTCGAACTTCAGACTGATCGATATAGACGGCAGCGAGCTTACCCCGCCGGCGGACTACTGTTCCGATACAGACAGCAGCTGGACAGACGGTATGCAGTGGACAAGCGCGGCAGGGAAGACGGTTAAGCTTAACTGGGCCGCATGGGGAGACGGTCCGGGCAACTATGAGCATGAGGCTTCAAGCTCCACAGACGGTAATATAGGGACCGATACGGCCGACACAGAGTGGAATGAATATGACTGGCCGCAGCTTCCCACGGTTTATCGTGACGGCGACTGGGATTCAAACGGCGACGGTATTCCCGATTTCTATATTCATCTTATGGGCTGGGAGAAAAATCCCGAATACAGCGCGAATAAGGATATAAGCCGTATGGACTTTGAGGGCAGAGGCTATACAAATCTTGAGTATTATATCAATGACTGCTGCGCGGGCGATCAGGAGCTTGAGGATGATGATAATGACGAACCGGCGGCAGCGGAGAATGTTCGCGATGGCTCGACAAAGTATAACACGCATAACAGCCATGAGATTTTGTTTAACACTGTTAAGCGCGCAAAGGCAAAGGTATATTACTGTGAGGGCGAAAGCTTTGACGAAGCCTCGGCAAAAGAGATCGCTATAAACAGCGTATACGATTATGAGGGAAACAAGAGCGGATATTTGAAGTCAGCGGACTTTAATACATATTTTTCGGCAATTCTTACAGACCTGAAGCCCGCGACAACATATTCGTATAAGATAAAAACATATTCCGATACCGGCATAACGGATATGCAGGATACGGTTTATCACTTTACGACTCTTGCCGCATCGAGCGGAGCGCCGGGTACACCGCGCGTAATCAAATATGTTCCGTTCGATGAGCAGATCACATTGACCTTTGAGCCTGCATCTGAGGACAAGAGCTATAACAGAACAAAGTTTGCGTCAGCAAGCTCATCATATCCGTATTATCTTACATACATAGAAAATAACGAATATGACCGGAAGACGGATCATTATATAATCCGCTGCAGTAAAAATTCCGATATGTCGGACGCGGCGGTAATTGATAATATTCCTTCGACAACCACGCAGTATGTACTGACAGGACTTGAGAATAACGTTAATTATTATGTGGATTTAAGAGCGGTAAGCGCGGACGGAACGGAAAGCCCCTCCGCTATCTACAATAATAAGAGAGCGGAAGAAGCAAAGAATGCGGACGGCAGCAGCAAGGTTGATAAGGACGGCAATGCTGTATATGAGGTAGGCTCGATAGAGGTCAGCTATTCCGCTCCGTCGGGCGATTCCTACAGCGCGCTTGACAACGCGGAAAAAGCCGGCAGTGTTTCGGAATATTATACGGCATATGACGAGGATTTCAGGAACATAGCAATTCAGCCTACCAAGTATGTGATAAATGTTGATTACGAAGAGGCGCTGTTAGAGAATAACATTGTAGAGGGTCAGACAACAAAGTTCACAACGATCTTCGGCGACGTTTATGACTGGTATATCTACACATTGGGCGGTATCCCGATTCCGTCGTATGCCGACGGCTATGAAAATCCGATACTGATGCTCAGAGATTCGAGCCATGACCACGGCTTTACATACGCCAAGAAGTTTGACACGCCGCTTTCGGGTAAATCAACTGTTGAGACGAGACTCATGATAAAGGGCGAGACTCTCGACTCGATGAACCAGGCGCCTGAACTGCGTTTCTATCTGCAGCAGGATGCGGCGGATTCCGATAACGCGGACGCCGATGAAGGAGAGACCGCGGCAGATACAGGCTCGGCGACCGAGGCCGCGACCTTCGGTACTATCGTATCACTGACATTCTCAAAGAATGATATTAATTATGACGGCTCGGCTATTTCGAGATATTCCGATGATACATGGTATGATCTCAAGCTTCTGCTTGACGGTGACAGCGGTACCTGCTCGGTATACATAAACGACAAGCTTGTAAGAAGCGGTCTTGAGTATTCGGATTCCGCTACTTCCAATACCATTGCAAGGTGGCAGATAAGCTCACGTCTTGCGGGAACAGAAGATGTATATGTTGCATATATGAAGGCGTACACAGGCTGGGATGAGCCGATAACAGATCCGAACGCGACTCCTAAGCCGGATAACACGGTACAGGAAGGTACATCAGGCTCCCGTCCGTCAGGCGGCGGTGGCGGTGGCGGCGGTGGTTCAACCACTGCTGCCGCAACAGCAACGCCCGATCCGTCGGCGACTGCCGACCCGGATGCGACAGACGCTCCGCAGACAACGGATGCTCCGTCCGTAACTGCAACAGCGGCTCCGACAGCGAACGCCTTCCGTGATATGACCGGCTATGAATGGGCTGATGAGGCTGTAGCGGCGCTCAGCGGCCGAGGTATAGTAAACGGTATATCGGATACTGAATTTGCGCCGTCAAGAAACATCACAAGAGCGGAATTTGTAGCAATGCTTATGAGAGGCTTTGATCTCATAGACAATAATGCCGTATGCGGCAGCTTCAGCGATGTATCCGAGGATGACTGGTATTATCATGCGGTAGCCAGCGCATATTCGCAGGATATAGTAAAGGGCGTATTTGATACCGAATTCGGCTCGGACAGCTATATATCAAGACAGGATATGGCGGTTATGATAACAAGACTGCTTGCAAATCAGAATATCTCTTTAAATAAGACATTGACATATGAAGCCTTCGCGGATGAAAGCTCAATAGCGGATTACGCGGCGGCGTCTGTCAGAGCCTTGTATGAGGCGGGAATAATAGATGGTATAGGCGATAATTTGTTTGATCCGAGAGGAACAGCTACCCGCGCTGCCGCGGCGAAGGTTCTTTACGGAACACTGAAGCCGACATGGGATTAAAACAGGGAGGATTTTAATAAAATGATAAAAAGATTATGTGCATTAATTCTTGCGGTCGGAATGCTTATGAGCACATTTACCGCAATAAGCGCTCTGGCATATACCGATGTGGAATCGGCAAAGCAGGAGACAGCCGTTGAACTTGTAACGGGACTTAATATCATGAGCGCTGAAAGCGACGAGATTTTCGGCAGCAGTACAATCGTAAAGCGCGGAGAATTTGCGCTTTACGCCGCAAGACTTATGAATTACAGCATTGTTCCGAGCAAAACAGCAGCAAAGGGCTACTTTGACGATGTTGACATTTCAACGGAAGAGGGCGCTGCGGTTCAGATGCTCGCGGAAATGGGCGTTATATCGGTTGCCGATGAATTCAATCCCAACGAGGGTATAACATACGTCGCGGCAATCAAGATATTGCTCTGCTGCGCGGGTTACGAAACAGCCGCAAACCAGAACGGCGGCTACCCGAACGGTTATGTAAAGCTTGCGTCGGAGAATGACTTGGCAAAGGGCCTTTCAAAGTCCAATGACGCCGCTCTTACAAAGACAGAGACTGCGCTGCTCCTTTATAACACACTGTTCATTTATCCTATGGAGCTGAACAACAGGGATTACACCAAGGGCAGTGAAACAATTCTTGAAAAGATATATAACGCATATGAGCTTACGGGAGTTGTAACGGGCTATGGCGACACAAGTCTTCTTAACAAGAGCATGGGTGATACTCAGGTCTCAATTGACGAAACAGTATATGAGTGCGCAGTTCCCGATATAAAGAATTATATAGGACGCAGCGTAAAGGCGTATTATACCGATGTAAAAGGCGACGGCATAAAAATCATCACGTTTACGGAGCAGGAAAACAAAAATACTGTAACAACAATAGATGTTGATGATATTGATGAAATGACGTCTTCAAACGTAAAATATTATCCGGACGGAGCGGTAACAACAAAAACCATAAAGATATCCGATGACGTCAGAATAATATATAACGACAGATATTACGCCAACTACGGGAATATCGGTGAAATAGTAAGCAACATTTCGGACGGCGACATAACATTGATCGCAAATAACGGAACCGGAACGGCAAATGTTATTATAGTCAATGAATACAAGCATCTTCTTGTTGAAAGAGTAGACAAGAAGAACTACAGACTTTATCTCCAGAACGGACAGGTAAACGGACTTCCGGATATGGTGGAAACAGATCCGGATGATATTGACGTCGCCGTATACATCGGCGATGAGGAAGTAACCTTTGACGCCATTGAAGTATGCGACGCGGTTACAATGAAAATGAGTCTTGACGGTCAGAACGTCACGCTCAGCATTTCAAGAAATGTTGTAACGGGCACAATCGGCACGATTTCGGATGAAGAGGTAATAATCGACGGTGTAGCATACGATATTTCAAAGTATGTTGATAAGAAGTACCAGTCAGGCAATAACGGCACATTTGCAATAACAACGGACGGCAAATTCCTTGGCATAGTCGCATCGGGCAACAGCCTCAGAAACTATGCGTATGTGCTTAATGTATACACGGATCCCGGACCGGAGGAGGCGTATCTTAAGCTTTACACGACAGGCAACGAGGTATTAAAGCTTCTCTGCGCTTCAAACGTGAGCATAAACAGCGCAAAGAAGAACTACCTGCAGGTTGAGCAGACGGTATCAATAGGCGAGCTTATTACATATACCTTGAACAGCAAGGGCGAGATCGCGACGATAAACCGTCCGTATGACGCAAGCTCCAAATATATCTATACCGATGAAGAGGGCAGCCTCAAGTATTATGTAAACGATACTGACTTTGTAAAGAGCTGGAATAAGACGTCTGTTAAGTATACCGACGGAATTATGGGTCTTACCTTTATTACCGATGACACAACGATCTTCGCAATGCCGCGTTTTGACGACGGCGATGAGTCGGACTACAGGCTCCTTACAAAGGCGGATCTTGAAAACAGAGAGTATTCGGATGTAACCTGCTATGATATTGACAGACAGGGCCGCGCGGGCGCGGTTGTTATCGTAGAGGACATATCAGACAGTGTTTCAATGTCCGGCCCGCTCTTCTTCATTTCGAAGATTTATGACGCGGTAAATGATGAAGGCGAAGAAGTACGCAGAATGGAAGGCTATGAACGCGGTGATATGATCACAATCGATATGGACAGCGATACGGAGTCTGTTACATATGAGGACGGCTGGATGAACTATTCGGGCAACGAGACATTTGATACAGGCTATACAGATCTTCATGTCGGCGACGCGATACAGTACATAAAGTCCAACAAGGGCGTTGTTTCGGACTATCGTCTTGTATACAACAACAGGGCGACCGCGTTTGATAAGAAGGGCAAGTATATAGAGGACAATGAGGATCGGTATTTTGAGGACTGGAGCCAGACAGGCTCGGTAACAAAGCTTGACTTCTCGGATAACCTCTACATTGCATACGGTGATGTTCAGCAGAGGTTCTCGGATTATATGATAATTCTCGGACTTCCCACAGAGGACAGACTAAGATACACCTCAAGCAGCAGTCCTGTATCGATTATGGACTATTGCCGTCCTATCAACCTCATTTCAAACGCATATATCTATGTATATAATGTAAGGAAGGATGAGCTTGAGCTTGGCGATATTGAGGATGTACAGAAGAGTGATGTATGCTTCGTACGTTCAAAGAAGATGGGCGAATTGAACGAAGTAATGGTTTACGACTATTAAGGACGGTGTACAGATGAGAACTAAAAAGCTACTATCGTTCATGACAGCGGCGGCAATTTCGGTATCAAGCTTCACGGGTCTGATACTGAGCGCCGGTGCGCAAAGCACAACATATACATGGGACTTTACCGATCCGGCGTATTTCTCGGAAACGATTCCGGCCGGCAGCGACATTATATCGGATCAGGGTGAAACGACCGTGATAATGTCGAATCCCGGGGCAAAGTTCAACTGCAACACAAGCAGCGCCGACAAGCAGGTTGTAAAGGCCGAAGCAACCGTTGCGGACGCTATGAAGCTTGTGATTCCGACAGGCGACAGCGCCGTATTGTCGATAGAATTGACGGCAGGCTCGTCAAACAAGGCGCTTGCGATCGTTGATTCGTCGGGCAATATTGTTCTCACGGCAAGTGATTATACAAAGAATGTTTTAAAGACATACACCTGTGATCTCACATGCGGTGAAACGTACTACCTTGATTCAACGGCTTATAAACCGTATATAGGTAAAGTGCAGCTTACCGTAACAGTCGGCGGCGAAGAAGAACAGGCAACGGAACAGCCGACAGAACAGGCAACCGAACAGGCAACGGAACAGGCAACGGAACAGACGACGACACAGCCGATGGAGACGGCAACGGCGTCGCCGGGCGGCGATGATGAAACGCCGACGGATATAGAAAAGCTTTCCGCCGCGACAACGATTACAATGGACGCATTCGCGGGCGAATATACGGACACAACTGTGCTTGGCGGCAATATGAAAATATATGCGGCTTCAGGAGCAAGTATAGTTGTGGATTCAAGCAATAAAACGATCAACGGAGCAAAATACTCCTCAAGGCTTAAATTCGGAGGCGTCGGCAGCTTCGGCGAGGACGGCAAACCGGTAAGCCGTGTAATTGAGGTCGTTCCGGCAGTTTCCGGAGCGCTTACGCTTGACTATGCCCATGCATCTTCAAGCGGAGACGCAAGAAATATCACAGTCGCGCAGGGCGGCGCCGTTATAGGTGAGCAGTCGGTTGCGGCTAACAGCACAGAATCTCTTACCGTTAATGTTGCAGCCGACAGAAGTGTGTATATCTATGCGACAGTAGGCGGTGTGAATGTATACGGTATCAGCTATGTGCCGGGAGAAACGGTAACGGAAGCTCCGGCGACAGATGTACCTACAGCGGCTCCGACGGCGGCTCCGACGGCGGCTTCGACGGCCGGGCCTATATCGGGAGATATTGCGCCTCTTACAGATTCCGTAACCTTTGTTATGGACAGCTGCAGCGGTAAGTCATATACAGAAACAACAATGCTTGCCGCCGGTCTTAAGCTCTATGCCGACAGCTCGAACTCGGTCACGGCGGACGCCAGCAACAAGACCTTTGAAGACGTTAAATATACAACAAGGCTTAAAATGGGCGGAATGGGCAAGTTTGACGGAACGGCTCCGACAGCGAGAGTTCTTGAGATCCTTCCGCAGTATGACGGTACCTTGAAGGTATACTTCGCCCATGCTTCCTCAAGCGGTGACGACAGAGCGCTTGCGGCTATGCAGGACGGCGCGGAAATTGCCGAGAAGGCGGTTTCGGCGGGCGGTCTGGCAACTCTTACCGCAGAAGTAAAGGGCGGCTCAAGCGTATATATTTACGGTAAGGCGTCGGTTAATATCTACGCGGTGATATATGAAGTTCCGGAGCCGGCTACAGAAGCGCCTACGATCGACCCGAATGCTACGCCGGGGCCAAGCCCGACGCCGGATCCGGATGCGGATCTTACGGCTGACGAGAGGGCAGTAAAGGCTGACGCGGCCGAATTGAAGCTTAACACACTCAATCAGACCGCGATATACTTCGATATCGATCTTGATATGCTCGGCTCAAACGGTTCCGCGATAACATGGGAGAGCAGCAATACCGATTATATTGACATTCAGATGGTTTCGCATATAAAGAGAAACTATACGGGCGTTGTAACAAGACCTATGCCCGGCGATGAAAATCTGGTGGATAACGGAGTTCCCGTAACTCTTACAGCAACGATTACCAAAGGCGACGCTGTTCTTACAAAAGAATTTGATGTTTCCGTAAGAGTATGGAACCCGAATGTTTACTATAACGACTTTGAGTCGGATGTAAACAACACGGGAGAGGACGGCTATAAGGTTATCGCCGATAACGTGATTCCGTCAAATCCCGACGCCGATCCTTTCAGAGGTATCAGAGTGGATACCTTTAAGGATTCAAAGGCGTTTGAGGACTTCAACCATAATGATGTTGATACCTCTGTATACTTTGATAAGCGTATAATGTCTACAGATGAGCTGTACGGAAAGCCGGCTAATTCCGATGAGGGTGAAAACTTCGCGTTCTATTACAGTGAGTACAACCCGTTCGGAGGAACAGAAGTAATTCCTATCTGGGTAACCTTAACCGATCAAAACACGGGAGAAGCGCCTGAAGGTATCGTAATGATGTCATTGGATATCTATGTTGTAAACGGCAACAACCAGTTCAACATTGGTTTTGCAAATTCATCTCCTTCAAAGATGGTTCGTTTCATGCTCGGCAAGGACGCGTCGGAAACAAGAACCTTCAGCGGAACCTCGGCGTCGGGAGAGGCATTCAAATATCCCGCGGCGGGATATATAAGATCCTTCAGCAACGAATCAAACGTTGACTTTATGGGCGGAACCGCGGGCTATCGTTATCCGAAGGGCGAATGGCTCAGGGTCACAATAGTCGCAAATTCGGACAGCCATAAGTGGGATCTGTATTTTGACGGTATGCAGATGGCAACGGGTCTTGATTTCAGAAACGCAGAGGATATGATCTCAAACATTGATTTCACAATGAACAGAAGCTATCCTGCTACGACCAACGGAGTAAAGGAGCCGGTTGCCGCGTATATTATAGATAATATCTATGTTGAGAACCTTACGAATGATTATTCTGACGCGTATTGGGATGCGGTAGGTATAGACGCGCTCCCGTATGATAAAGAGACGGATACGTACACCGCTGAGGCCGGAGTTCCGTTCCTGCTCCAGTATCAGGGTACAGACGCTCTTGCCGGAAACAGCTTTAAGTGGACTTCATCGGATAAGAGCGCGCTTTCGATAAGCGCAAAGAGAATACCTGTTGACGATCTTGCGAAATACGGTTATACGTCAGAGCAGATAGCAAGCTACAAGGCTGACGGCTTAACGGATGTATCGGTTATTCTGGCGACGCCGGCAAATGTGACAAGCGACACGACTGTAACACTGACTGCCGCTATGACGGCCGGAGAAGAAGATCTGGAGAAGGAATTTACCGTAATAATAAAGGCGGGCGAGCCGGGAACGGCAACCCCGACGCCTACGGCTACGGTCAAACCGTCAGCGCCGTCATCAGGCGGCAGCGGCGGCGGCGGTGGCGGCGGCAGCGGCTCGTCGTCGTCAGGCTCGTCCTCAACAGGCGTAAGCGGCGGAAGTATTGCGACGTCGATCAATACAAACGTCTTGCCCGTATCGACTGCGGAGCCGGAGGCAACAAAGCGGCCTGAAGGCGTTGAACCGTTCACTGATCTCGTTCTGACCGAATGGGCAAGAGACGCGGTCATGTATCTGTATGAAAAGGACGTTGTAGACGGTTACGGCGACGGTACATACGGTGTAAACGACAGCGTAACCCGTGAGCAGTTTGTAAAGATCCTTCTCACGGCATACGGTCTTCCGATATACAAGCATGAGACAACGAGCTTTACAGACATAGAGGAAGGCTCATGGTATGAGCACTATGTTGAAACTGCTGTAAGAATGGGTCTTGTAAAAGGCATAAGCGACGCCGAATTTGGTGTAGGGCAGCCGATTTCAAGACAGGATATAGCCGTTATGTGCATGAGGATAGTGGATTTAATCGAAAGCGATATAGAAATTCCCACAGAGGAAGAGCTTACCGACAATTTCGATCCCGAGCTTGACGCCGAAACGATAGGAACAGATGAAACAGCCGAGGAAACAGAGGAAGAGAAAGCTCTTGAGGCAGCTCAGCAGAAACAGCTTGAGATTGAGAATGCAATTGCAAATCTCAGCTTCAAGGATAAGGACAGCATCACCGATTACGCGTTGGCGGCGGTTGCAAGAATGGCGGCGGCCGGTTATGTAACAGGCGATGATCTCGGGAACTTCAACCCTGTAAAGATTTCGACCAGAGCGGAAACGGCAGCAATGGTTTACAGAATGATTAAATAAGCGAGGACGAATTTATGAGTAATTATCTTAATGTATGTGATTACGGCGTTATAGGCGACGGCAAAACGAACAATACCGGGACAATAAAAAAGGTTATAGATATCGCAGAGCGGCAGGGCGGGGGAACAATATATTTCCCCGCCGGCAATTACCTCACAGGCACAATAGAGCTTAAGGACAATATGACCTTGTACCTTGACAGCGGCGCTGTTATTTTAGGCAGCTCGGATCCTGCCGATTATCCGATGATTACAACAGATATTCTTCCCGGCTACAACCGCGGAGGTCATTCGGGACTTATAAAGGCATTCAGGAGAAGGAACGTATCGATCAAAGGCTGCGGCATTGTGGACGGCCGGGGTCAGAACTGGTGGTCTGATCCGAAGAATGAGCACAGACCGCGGGCGATTCAGCCGATCCTTTGTGATAATGTTCTTATACAGGGTATCACGGTAAGGAATTCGGCGATGTGGACGGTGCATCCGATGTGCTGCACAAATGTAACAATTGACGGTATCTCAATCAAGAACCCGTGGGATTCGCCGAATACCGACGGCATCAATCCTGAGAGCTGCTCAAATGTACATATCTCAAACTGTACGATCGACGTCGGCGACGACTGTCTTACGCTCAAATCGGGTACAGAGGACGATTTGTTCCAGAAGCAGTATCCGTGTGAGAACATTGTTGTAACCAACTGTACAATGCTTAACGGTCACGGAGGCGTTGTGTTTGGCAGCGAAATGTCGGGCGGCGTTAGGAATGTTACGATCTCAAACTGTGTATTCAACGGAACGGACAGAGGAATCAGAATAAAGACAAGACGCAAACGCGGCGGCGCGATTGAAGACGTAATTATAAGCAATATCATTATGCGGAACGTGCTATCGCCGTTCGTGATCAACGGCTATTATCAGTGCGGCGGCGCAAGAGAGGACGATATGTCATTATTCAGTCTCGATAAGCTTCCGGTTACGGAAAATACGCCTGTGATAAGAAACATAAATATCTCAAATATCCGCGCGACAAAGGTAACGGCTTCGGCGGCATATATTTACGGTATTCCGGAGGCGCCTGTTGAGGGAATTACGGTCAGCAACTTCTCTGTTGAGATGACAGAAACGGAAGAGGAGCTTAAGGATACGCCGATTATGGCATTCCATGTTAAAAAGACAAGGGGCGAAGGGATATTCTGTGCAAACATAAGGAACTCGACATTCCGTGATATTTCGGTCAGGGTTATAAACGGTCCGGGCATTGAATTTGAAAATGCGGAGGACGTAAGAGTTTACGGCGTACATGCCGAGGGCACAGATGAGCCGGTAAGAGTTAAAGACGGCGCAGACGTTAAAGTAGTAAAATAATACTATAAGATAAGGGGAGGGCGTCTCTGTCCTCCCCGTTTTAATAAGGAGCAGAAAGTATGAACTTAAAAGGAAAATGGGTATCGGATCTTGGCAACGGACGCTTTAAGAATCCGGTGCTTTACGCGGATTATTCCGATCCGGATGTTATAAGGGTAGGCAGCGATTTTTACATGACGGCGTCGTCATTTACATATGTTCCGGGACTTCCGATACTTCATTCTAAGGATCTTATAAACTGGGAAATAATAAATTATGCCGTTCGCGAGCTTCAGCCGCGTTATAATAAGCCGAAGCACGGCTGCGGAGTATGGGCGCCGTCAATCAGGTATCATGACGGCAAATTTTACATATATTACGGTGATCCGGATCTCGGCATAATGATGACCTGCACAGATGATATTTACGGCGAGTGGTCGCCTGTCGTATGCGTTAGAGAGGGCGTAGGGCTTATTGATACCTGCCCGCTGTGGGACGATGACGGAAAGGCATATATTGTTCACGGCTACGCAAAAAGCCGCTGCGGAATAAAGTCAAAGCTTGCTGTATGCGAAATGACGCCGGACGGAGCCGAGGTCATAAGCGGGGATACCGTTATATTTGACGGGACGGTAAGCCATCCCACTCTTGAGGGACCTAAGTTCTATAAAAGAAACGGGTGGTATTATATAATGGCTCCGGCGGGCGGCGTTCCCACGGGTTGGCAGGTCGTTCTCCGCTCAAAGAACGTGTACGGCCCATATGAGGACAGAATAGTTCTCCGTCAGGGTCTTACGGAGATAAACGGTCCTCATCAGGGCGGCTGGGTCGAGCTTGAAAGCGGCGAGAGCTGGTTCATGCATTTCCAGGATCTTGAGGTATGCGGAAGGATAATCCATCTCCAGCCGGTAACGTGGATCAACGACTGGCCGGTAATGGGCGAAAATATAGACAGCGGTCTGTGCGGGCAGCCGGCCATGGAATGTAAAAAGCCGGATGTGGGCGCGGAATATCCCGTATGCGTTCCGGCGACCTCCGATGATTTTTCATCGGATAAGCTGGGATTACAGTGGCAGTGGCAGGCAAATAACAAGCCGGAGTGGTATTCGCTTACGGAAAGCCCGGGGCGTCTCAGGCTTTACAGCGAAAAGCTTGAAACCGAGGAGGACGCTTATATGTGGAATCTTCCCAATGTTCTTACCCAGCTCTGGCAGGCGCCGTCAATGACAACGACCGTAAAGGCTGATATACCGAAGGGCACAGGCAAAAACAAGGCGGCGCTCGGCGTGGCAGGTCTTGAATACGGCTATATAGCGATAGTTGACGACGGAACGATAGAGTTCACAACAGGCGTTGCGGAAGACGAAGGAGTTATAGGCAGCGAAACGCTTGTAACGGATAAGATAGTTTCAACAACAAGCGTATATTTAAGAACGGAGGTCATCGCAAGGCGCAACGGTCTTACCGCGAGAGTGAGATGCTCATACAGTACGGACGGAACCGTCTTCATCCCGATGGGAGAATTTGACGGCAGACAGGGCAAATGGGTAGGCGCAAAGCACGCGTTGTTCTGTGTAGGCGAAGAGGGCGCGTACGCGGACTTCTCGCATTTTACGGTTGAATAAACCTAAGCAAATAAAACGGCATAGCAGCTTAACTGCGTTTAGCGAAAATGAGTAATAGAGCTGCCCGAACGCTATATCTGAACAGCAGCCGGCGTCTCAGCCGGCGCTGTTCTTTTTTAGTGAAAACTCTTGACATTGCCCTGCATTAAGTGTAAAATATAATAGACGTAATATGTTTTTCGAAAGGAAGATTATAGATGATAATAACGAGATCCCCAAAGGGAACAGCGGATCTTTTGCCGCAGGACAGCTATAAGTGGCAGTATCTTGAGGACAAGTTCAGAAGGACCGCGGATTTATATAATTTCAAGGAAATCAGAATCCCTACCTTTGAGCATACAGAGCTTTTTGAGCGCGGCGTGGGAGACACAAGCGACGTTGTTGAAAAGCAGATGTACACCTTTAATGATAAGGGCGGAAGAAGCGTAACGCTCCGTCCGGAGGGCACGGCGTCTGTCGCGAGAAGCTTTATACAGAACAGTCTTTACGCGCTGCCGATGCCGATAAAGATGTTCTATAACATTGCCTGTTTCAGATATGAAAAGGCGCAGAAGGGAAGACTGAGAGAATTTCATCAGTTCGGCGTCGAAGCGTTTGGCGCGGCCGATCCCACAATGGACGCGGAGGTTATCTCGCTCGCTCTTAATTTCCTTGACAGCGTCGGCTTAAAGGATTTGTCGGTTAATATAAATTCAATCGGCTGTCCGGCCTGCCGCAAGGCGTACAGCGCCGCGCTTAAGGAATATCTGAGACCGCGTTATGACGAGCTTTGCGACGCCTGCAAGGGACGCTTTGAGCGAAACCCGCTGAGAATTATCGACTGTAAGTCGGAGATCTGCCGCGGTCTTGCGGAAAAGGCTCCGAATATTCTTGATTATCTTTGTGATGAATGCGGCGGTCACTTTGATAAGCTGAAGGCGTGTCTTGACAATATGGGCATTGAATATACAATTGACCCGGGTATAGTAAGAGGTCTTGACTACTATACAAAGACCGTATTTGAGATCGTATCGGACGGCTTTACTGTGTGCGGCGGCGGACGCTATGATAATCTTGTCGAGGAGATCGGCGGCGGCAGCGTCCCGGCTGTAGGCTTTGGTCTGGGTATTGAAAGACTGCTTATATGTCTTTCGGAGCAGGGTGTTGAGATCCCGAAGCAGCCTCCGGTAAAGCTCTATATAACGCCGCTCGGCGATAACGCGTCGGTTGCGGCGCAGAAACTTGTTTATGAGCTTCGCAAAGCCGGAATATCCGTTGACACTGAGCATGTCGGAAGGGGTCTGCGCGCAAGCATGAAATACGCGGACAAGCTCAACGCCCGGTATACTATGGTTCTCGGCGATAATGAGATAGAGTCCGGAGAAGCAAATGTGAAGAATATGGAAACCGGCGCGCGGACGTCCGTTAAACTGGACGCCGTAGCCGAATTTTTAAGATAAGGAAGGAATACGCAAATGGACACAATGCAGGGTTTAAAGCGCACAAACTACTGCGCTGAAACCGAAGGCGCGGGAAAAACAGTCGTTGTGGGCGGTTATGTGCAGAAAATAAGAGATATGGGAAACCTTATCTTTATAGATCTAAGGGACAGAACGGGTATTGTTCAGCTCGCGTTTGACGACAATACCGACCGCGCGGTGTTTGAAAAGGCAAAGTCGTGCCGCGGCGAGTTCGCCGTAATGGCGAAGGGCGTTGTAAGAGAGCGCGAAAGCAAGAATACGGAGCTAAAGACAGGCTCAATCGAGATATTTGTTGATGATTTAAGGATCCTTGCAAAGGCTCAGACGCCTCCGTTTGAAATAGTGAATGACACAAAGGTGAATGAGGAGCTTAGATTAAAGTACCGTTATCTTGATCTGAGAAGAAATGTTCTTCAGCGGAATATCATAACGCGTTCTGAAATTGCAAAGGCTGCCCGCGACTATTTCTATGACAACGGCTTTATTGAGATCGAAACGCCTATGATGATCAAATCAACGCCGGAGGGCGCCCGTGACTATGTGGTTCCGTCAAGGATCCATCACGGCAAGTTCTATGCCCTTCCGCAGTCGCCGCAGATCTATAAGCAGCTGCTTATGATCGCGGGCTTTGACCGTTATGTTCAGCTTGCCCGCTGCTTCCGTGACGAGGATCTGAGAGCGGACCGGCAGCCGGAGTTTACCCAGATCGACCTTGAAATGTCGTTCGTTGACGTTGAGGATATTCTTGAAATAGGCGAGGGCTTTATAAAGTATCTGTTTAAGACCGTGCTTGATGTTGATATTCCGACGCCGCTTCCCCGTCTTACCTATAAGGACGCTATGGAGCGTTACGGCTCGGATAAGCCGGATACCCGCTTCGGTATGGAAATTCAGAATATTACGGAGGACGTCAGGGATACCGATTTTGTTGTATTCAAATCGGCAATTGAGAACGGCGGCTCGGTAAGAGCGATCGTTGTCCCGGACGCCGCGCCGACATATACAAGAAAGGAAATAGACAAGCTTGTTGAATATTCAAGAGGCATAGGCGCAAAGGGGCTTGCATATGTGCGCTGGACAGACGCGGAGCCTAACGCAAGCTTCAAAAAGTTCTTTACACCGGAGCAGATCACAGAGCTTATGAGCAGGCTCGGCGCAAAGCGGGGAGACGTTGCGCTTATCGTAGCGGATAAGGACAGAGTGGCGCTTCCGGTTCTGGGTGCGCTCCGCCTTAAGACCGCAAAGAGACTGGATCTTATTCCTGCGGGCTGGAACTTCCTGTGGATAACAGACTTCCCGTTCTTTGAGTATGATGAGGAAAGCGGTTCATGGCTTGCGATGCACCATCCGTTCACAATGCCTAAGGATGAATGCATACAGTATCTTGACAGCGATCCCGAGAAGGTCATTGCGAAGGCATATGACCTTGTATTGAACGGTATAGAGCTTTCAAGCGGTTCCATCAG
The DNA here is from genome assembly GCA_964579875.1 of uncultured Lachnospiraceae bacterium. GTDB lineage: Bacteria > Bacillota > Clostridia > UBA1381 > UBA1381 > Ornithomonoglobus. The sequence goes on from CAZOHJ010000020.1 coordinate 39,493, forward strand.
AATAAATGACTACGAGCTTCAGCAGAAAATGTTTGAGTCCCTGGGACTTACAGAGGAGGAAATCGAGGCTAAGTTCGGCTTCCTTGTTGAAGCCTACAAGTACGGCGCAGCTCCGCACGGCGGTATGGGTATAGGCCTTGACAGGCTTACAATGCTTATGACAGGCTGTGATAATCTCCGTGACGTAACGGCGTTCCCGAAGGTTCAGAACGCGTCGGAGCTTATGTCGCAGGCGCCGGGCGCTGTTGACGGGCAGCAGCTTGCCGAGCTTGCGATTGCGATCGTACCCGATAAAAAAGAGGAAGATGAATAATGATTGAGGTTAAAAATCTCGTAAAGCATTATGGCGGAAAAAAAGCGGTGGACGGAATAACGTTCACCGTTAATGATAATGAGGTGGTCGGCTTTCTCGGCCCGAACGGCGCGGGAAAGTCAACCGTTATGAATATGCTTACCGGATATATTTCAATGACCTCCGGCGAGATAAAAATAAACGGGATCGATATTCTTGAAAATCCTATTGAGGCAAAAAGGCGGATAGGCTATCTGCCGGAGCAGCCTCCGATCTATCCCGAAATGACGGCTGCGGAATATCTCGGCTTTGTCGCGGAGCTTAAAGGCGTAAAGGATATTCGGGCGGAGATAAAGAATATTGCCGGAAAGACAGGACTTTCCAAGGTCCTGCAAAGAAGAACGGGAAATCTTTCAAAGGGCTATAAGCAGCGCGTGGGTCTTGCCGCCGCCCTTGCCGGTGATCCTAAGACGCTTATTCTTGACGAGCCGACAGTCGGGCTTGACCCTAATCAAATAATAGAAATACGTGAGCTTATCCGCTCGCTCGGCAGGGATCACACGGTGATTTTAAGCTCGCATATCCTGTCGGAGATCAGCGCGGTATGCGACAGGGTTCTGATTATAAATAACGGAAAAATCGCTGCCGAGGACTCCCCGGAAAATCTTGCAAGGCAGGAGAGCGGGAACAGGATGAAGAGGATGATCATACGCGTTGACGGCGGTGATGAAGCGGTAAAGGCTGTGCTTGACGGCTTTGACGGCGTAACGTATACAAAGCTTGACAGCGAGGGCGGATACGCTCTTGACGCCGCGGCGGATAAGGATATAAGCAAGCGGCTGTTCTTTGCCTTCGCAAAGGCCGGTCTTGCGATTTTAGAGCAGCGCGAGGCGGAGCTGTCTTTGGAGGACGTATTTATTGAGCTTACAAAAAAAGAAGGGGGACAGGCAAATGAAAGCAATATTTAAACGCGAGCTTCGTTCTTATTTCTCTTCAATGACGGGCTATATATTTTTGGCAATGTTTCTGCTGCTTGCGGGAGTGCTGTTCTATCTGAATAATATCGTATTCGGAGTGACGTCGGTCAAGAACCTGTTCTGGCTCCTTACGACATGGGCGGTGTTCATTCTGCCGATATTAACGATGAGGTTATTTGCCGAGGACAGAAAGCTTAAAACGGATCAGCTGCTTATGACAGCTCCTGTGTCCGTGGAGTCGATCGTTATCGGAAAATTCCTCGCGGCGTTCACCGTGGTACTGTCCGCGCTCGCGGTAATACTTATTTACACAATAATCATTTCGTTTTTCGGAACGGTGAACCGGGCGGAAACCATAAGCTGCTTTATCGGCTTTGCTCTATTATGCGCCGTTGTTCTTTCGGTAGGGACCTTTATGAGCGCACTGACCGATTCGCAGATCGTTGCCGCGATTTCAACCTATGCGATTCTTATTGTCACGGTATTCTTGGGCAATATTGCTTCGGCAGCTTCGGGTGCGCTCAAATCCGCGCTTCTATGGATCTCGCCGACCGAGCGTTTTCTGGATTTTGCAATGGGTATTCTTGACCCGTCCGCTTTGGTGTACTATATAAGCCTCACGGTTCTGTTCCTGTTCCTCACGGTCAGTGCGACGGAACGCAGACGCTTCGCGTAAGGAGGGCTGTCGGATGACTAAAAAATACAAGCTCTTTTCATGGATCACGATAGCAATAGCGGCGGCTGTTTTTATACTTGTGAACGTCTTTATGTCAGCGCTTACGAAAAAGGCGAATATAAAAATCGACCTCACGCCAAACAAAAGATACGAGCTGACGGAGGAAAGCTACGAGTATCTTAAGGAATACGACAGCGACACGACAATATATATTCTCGCGTCGGTAACGGATCAGGACACGAACGCCCGCGCGATCCTTGACCGATACGCGGCTGCGAATCCGCACATTAAGCTTGAAAATGTGGACGTCGGCAAAAATCCGACCTTCGGCAAGGATTATGTTTCAGAGGGTGAGACCCTGACCGAAAATTCGGTTATAGTTGTTTCGGGGGAGAAATCGAGAGTTATTGAAAATTCGGAGTTTTATCCTACCGAGAACGGGAGCATAACCGGAATTGACGTTGAATCGAAAATCACCTCGGCGCTGAAGTATGTTTCAAGCAGCGCGCGGTTCAAGGCGTATTTTACAACAGGGCATAACGAGGCCGACTTTAAGGGAGCAAAGGAGGCTCTTGAAGCTGAGAATTATGAGCTTGGCGAGGCGGCGACTCTTACGGAGGACATTCCGACGGATGCGGATATCGTGATCGTTCCGCGCCCGCTTACTGATTTTACGACGGGCGAGATCGCAAAGCTTGACGCGTATGTAAGAGGCGGCGGCGCCCTGCAGCTTTATGTAAGCGGAGAATGTCCCGAGTTTGCGAATTTAAACGCGTGGCTCGGCGCGAACGGCATCGGTATAAATGAGAATGAGATTGTGGAGTCGAAGGATAACGCTGTCGGCGCCGGGAGCGGTTATCTCTTTATTATGAATTATGTGAAAAACGGCGTCACCGAAAGCATTATCGCCAAAAACAAGGTTTCGGGCTATGTGCCGTTTGCAAAGTCGCTTAAAAAGACCGCCGTGTCCGGCGCGTACAATGTTGAGAGCTATCTTTCAAGCTCGGACAGCTCGTATACGTCAACGAATTTTGACAAGCCCGCAAGAGATACGGCGGATTCCGAGGGCGCGGCGGATATCGCGCTCATGTCCGTGAACGCGGACACAAACGGAAAAATCTATGTAAGCGGTACAACGATGCTTATGTCATACAGCGTATCGGATGTAAATAATATAGGCTTTGCGAACTTCGCGTATTTTACCGCGCTTACAAACAGTATGAGCGGCGCGGGAGAGGCTTTTGTTGTGCCGGTCAAATCCGTGGGCGCGAGCCTGCTTGTTATGAACAGTATTCAGAAGGGCGTAATGCTTACGGTCGTGGTGATTCTCGTTCCTCTGGCTCTGCTTGTTATCGGGCTTGCGGTATTCTTCAGAAGGAGAAATATGTGATGAAAAATAAAGGCATAATTGCCGGCGGCGCGGCGATTATCGTTCTGGCGGCGGCTACCGTGTTTGTTATGAATACGGACGTATCCGAAAAGGCGGAGGAAACGGAGCCGCCGGAGAGCCGCACGGTTCTCGCGCTTGACGACGCTTTTGAAATAACGGTAAGCTCCGGGGAGCTTGACGTTAAATATGTAAAGGCGGACGGCTCGGAGGTATGGCTTGTTGACGGGTTCGACGCGTCCGACCTTTCGTCCGTAAGGCTGGCGGAGTTTATCGGCTCCGCGCTGACCTATAAGACCGATTTAATAATCGAGGACGCGGGCGAGCTTTCGGAGTACGGGCTTGACGATCCGGCTGTAACCGTGACAATAAAGACGGAGGACGGAGAGCATACTGTTCTTGTCGGCGGCAGGAGCGCTGTTGACGACGTGTATTTTGCAAGCGCGGACGGAGTTTTGTTTACAATGAGCGCGTCCCAATACGGTATTCTTACAGCGGACCCTTCGTATTACACGGAGTTTGACAGAATAAGCATTGATCCCGACGGCATAACGGGAATAAAAATTGAAACGGCGGAAAGAACGGTTGATTTATATCTGCCGGAGCTAAGCCGCCTTGAGGGCAACGTGTGGATGATGCGCGAGCCGTATGAATATATGGCGAACGACAGCTTCCTTGACTCGGATGTGCTTGAACAGATAGGCGCGCTGACGCTTTCAAAAAAGGCGGACTCGATCGGCGCGGAGCGGGCAAGGCTTACGGTTGCCGAGGGAGACAATATCTACTCGTTCATAATCGGCGATGAGGTCGGGGGAGCTGTTCATATCGGCTATGAGGGACGGGCGTATTCGGAGCCGGCGGAGCTTCTGGCGTTTATTCATGCCGACGTATTCAGCTATATCAATAAGCTTGTTTCATATGTCAACGTACAGGATATTTACGAAATGACCGCCGAATATGACGGTAAAACTCATACCCTCGGCGTAAAGGGCGCAGGAAACGGCCTGACCTATACCGCGGACGGCAGGGACGCCGATACAGATACGGCGCAAAAGCTGTATTCTGCGGTTATCGGAGTAGTCGCGACGGGCTTTTATAATAATGAAGAAACGGCGGATACGCTGCTTAAGCTTACCTTTAAGGGAGACGAAAAGGAAACCGTTGTTGAATATAAGAAAATCAATGAATACACTGTGGCGGCGGTAAAGGACGGCGAAGCGATCTTTGTTACGGGAACCGCCGACGCGGAGACTGTAAAGACCGCTCTTGACAGCTTCTTTACAGAGAATTTGAATTAAAGGAGAGATGAAAAATGGCGGAATTATGGGACGGAAAAATTCCTTATAACGACGGGGAGAACGATTATGTTCCGCAGATAACGGCGTACCCCGCGAAGTCAAAGGGAGCGGTTGTAATATTTGCCGGCGGCGGCTATGCCATGAAGGCGAACCACGAGGGCCCGGTCATGGCGGAATGGCTCCGGTCGGCGGGAATAACCTGTTTTGTTGTGGATTACCGCGTAGCGCCGTACCGGCATCCGGCGGAGATCTCGGACGCTATGCGGGCGGTAAAATATGTAAGGTTTTATGCCGACAGGTATAATATCGACAGCGATAAGATCGCCGTTATGGGCTTCAGCGCCGGCGGACATCTCGCAGGCTCCGTATCGGTGCATTACGATAAGAAAATGTATGAGGACACTGACAGAATAGATAAGGAGAGCTGCAGACCCGACGCCGCGATTCTCGGCTACCCGGTAATTGATATGGGGTATTACCGTCACGACGGCTCGCGGCAGAACCTTCTCGGGCAAAGCTCGACGGAGAAAATGAACGATTTTATGTCGCTCCATAAGCACGTAAACGAGAACACGCCCGAGACGTTCCTGTGGCACACCTCGACCGACCGTGCCGTTCCGGTCATGAACTCGCTTCTCTATGCGCAGGCTTTAAGCGCCGAAAACATTCCTTTTGAGCTTCACATTTATCCGTTAGGCGCTCACGGTCTGGGGCTTGCGCCGGACGTGCCCTATGTGGCAAAATGGCGGAATGACCTTCTTGAGTGGTTAAAGCTTAAGGGCTGGAAATAAGCCGCCATAATCAAAAATAGCAAAAAAACAGTAAAATAAGCTAAAAAATCAGTAGACCAATTGTTTAATAAGTAATAAAATATAGTATATATAGGCATTTTTCAGATACAGATATAGAGGAGTTGAAAAAAATGAGAGAGAGAGATTTTCATGGTGCGCGGACTCACGGCGTAAGCGGACGTTTGCTGGCGTTTCTGCTTGTTTTTGCTATGATGCTCGGAGTATGGCCGACGGCGTTCGCAGATGAGACTGCGGAGACGTCAAGCACCAACGTGTCGATAGAAAAGGCGGACGTGAATTTTACGGGTACTAAGATCGGTGCTGATAATACGGTCGCGTCAGGCGCGGATTTCGGTCTGCAATTCGCAGTAACGTTTGCTTCAGATAATACAAGCGGCGTTACAAATCCGCAGGTGCGTCTCTACATAGGAGACATGAGCGCGGAAACTCTTCCGTCGATAGACAACGGCGGGAAAATATCCGGCGTGGCGTACATAGCGGACAACATAAAGTATACCGTACAATACGATGAGGAGCGAAAGGAAAACTACCTGCTTATCGAAAAGTATGATGACGAGACCAAAACAACAGTGCCATGGGTGGGCGGCGACACCATTTCCAAAACTTTTACAGCCAAGTTTGACTCCGGCACGGCAAGCGGTACGGCGTGGAACGTGGAGCTTGTTATAACGGATTTAGAATGCAATGAATTAACACACAATACGGGTAACACGCATGCAACGCTGACGGCGGTTTCCTCGGTAACCATGAACAACACAAAGCAGACGGCGCAGTCGAGCGTTCTCGTTGATAACGACGCGACGACTCTCGGCACGGATATCGTATACACCCTGTCGGCGTACACGGGCGATACGAAGGATGATAGCGTTAAGCTTGAAGACGGCGAAGCCGCCGTTGGCGAATACACGGTTACGGACACGTTTACATTGCCAACGGGACTGTATATTAAAGCGGATGAGCTTAATTCCGCGGTATCTTGCACGGATCACCCGAATTTCACCGTGGCTTCGGCTGCGACGGACGTAAACGGCAATGTTACGTCCTTCACAGTGACATGGACTGTGACTAACGCAAGCGCGGCTGCACAGATCGAGGATTTTACGGCTCAGCTCACTCTTAACGGAAGCCATGTTCAGGTTGATTCAAGCTTTATAAATACAAAGGATAGCAAGGTTCAGATCACAAACCAAATCGAGACGGCTTACAAAACCGTAAACGAGCCGACGGAGGAGAAAAAAGTTGCTCCGGTCAGCGTAAGCACAGATGTGTACAGACCGACGGAGGGCGGCTATAAGAATATGTCAAAGACGATAGCCGGCGCGGCGTCGAACTACGATACATGGAATTACGGCGGGGGCTATCTTGTAGAGGGTGACTATGTGCTGTACAAGATTTCATACACCAACTCATCGGATAATGCGGCGCTTACGGGCACGGTAACGGACACGCTCCCCCAAGGTCTTAAGTTTGCGAAAATTACCGATGAAACAAAAGCCAACGAGTTAATAAGTTTGTTCATAAAATCATCCAATTTTTGGGAGCTGTCAACAGATAAGCTCTACGCCGGCGCTTGGGCAACATCGGGCGATACCACGGTAGAGCCGACAATATCCGACAATACAATAACATTTTCAAACGTCACAACGGACGCTAACGGCACGTTTACGGCGTACATTCTGGCGAAGGTCACAGAGACAACCACAAAGACAATAACCAATACCGCGACAATCGGAACCGATGAAGTTTCCGCGTCGTTCGAGAACCGTGCTAAGACTCCGAAGCTTGAAATTTCCAAGACGGTCAAAAACAACGATCATGGCGACTACGACACGATGTATAACGCCGGCGACGAGGTTACATATACCGTAACGGTTAAAAACAGCGGCACAGCCGATATGACCGGCATAAGCCTCAGGGATATGTTCCCGAAGGACGTCACGGTATCGACAATAAGTATAGACGGCGAACAAGTGACGGAAGGTGATCCATATTCAGTCGATACGGCAAGCGATGATTCGGTTGACAAGTATACTTTCACGTCATTCAATTTAGCTGCGGGCGAATCTAAGGTTATAACGATAACAGGTACCGTTAAACTCGGCGTAACGGCGGCGACGATAAGAAACACCGCGACGGCGGAATGGACGACAACCACCGTTTCCGCCGAGGCGACGCTTACAAGGGTAAATCCCGCGTCATACGTCACGATTGAAAAGGCGGGCGATCATGACGGACAGTATGTTAAGACGGGCGACACGGTAACGTACACTATAACCGTTGGTATGGGAAATACGACGTTTGGCGCTGAAGAGCCGCTTGTTGTATACGATATTCTCCCCTCGGCTCTGACATACGTCAATTCAGGGTCTACAGCAGAAAGCACCGGTACGGCGGTTACGCCGGAGGAGCAGACGGACGGCAGCATAAAATACACGATAACCGGCACGGGCACGGTTGAGATCACCGTAACGGCGACGGTAAACGATACCGCCTCCGCAAATACCGCAATCGTAAACAAGGCTATGATCTCCGGCGGCAGCTCGGCGGAGTCCGGTATATCGTATGTGGGAAGTTCCGATGATATGACGGCGGTAAAATCGGCGGTCGTATACAGAACCGGCTCAGACGGTACCGAAACTAAGATTGCGACAATAGCGTCCGGAGAATCCGCCGCCGTTCAGGCGGGCGATAGGATTGAGTTTACAATCGTTGTTAAAAACAATACGTCCGCTGCTATAACCGAGTTCTCTTTGTATGATACCTTGGTGGGTACGTATAAAATTGAACATAAAGACAGTGACAGTATAACTCCTAACCTTGGTGTTTCTCCATACCCGATACATATGACGGTAAAAAACAGCATTAACGCAGAAGGATTGGATAATAACTACTATTGGGGGGGCTATTATTCAGTAAACTTTGTCGGAAATATGTACAAAACATACGATACTTCCGACAGACCATATACGGTAGACGAAACCAATGAAGTTATAACGTCAACCGGAACATCCGAGATAAAGTTTACATCTTCAGCAAACGGTGATAATCCTACTCTGTGGGCAAACAGCAGCTTTAGCCTCGGCGCGGGCGGCAGCATAACCTTGACATACTCGGTTACGGCGGCGGAAAGCTTCACAACAGGCTCCAACAGCGTAAAAGTGGGTGCGCTTTCAACAACAGAATCAACGGTCAGCTACGCTGTAGAGGCAACGGAGAATCCCGACCCGAGCGTATCGGCGGATCCGAACGCAACGCCGACCCCTCCGGCGTCCAATGCGGTGCTGTCGATCGATAAGACGGTATCGCGCTCCTTTGGCGGCGCCCCTGTAAATGAACTGGTTTTCAGCAGCGCAAATGATTTTGATGACACGTATGGTAAAGCTATTGTAATGTACCATATCGCCGTGAAAAATGAATCCGATACAGCATACACGACAACGAACGCCGTGATTTACGACAGACTGCCGAATCAGTTCGGACTTCAAGCAAATAGTGTAAACAATGATTTATGGCTGCAGAGTTGGTACGGATCACACTCCTACCATGTCGCGAAGGTAGTCGCGAACGCGGACGGCAGCGAGGACTACGCAAATGCGGATTGGAATCTTGTTGACGATAGCTACTGCACGAAGACAAAAGAAACCAGAAACACATACGACGCCAACTGGCTCAAAATATGCCTTCAGAATAGTGCAACCGACGAGACGTTCACACTTAGGGCGGACGAGACGGTCGATGTGTATTATTATCTTAGGCTCACGCCCGAAATTGTGAAACAGCTGACAGAGGAGAACGCCAATACCGATACATTCTGGTTTGAACAGCAGCTTGCGACGAACACCGGATATTTTACCGCCGATACGCGCTTTAAGAATACCGACGGTAATCTGACGCAGGTAATCGCCGACACGCAGACGGTAACGATCCGATCGGAGACGGCGCATCCGGGGCTTGAAAAGAAAGCGTACGCTTATATTCAACCGGCAGGTGATGAAATTAAATATGGGACGTCGGGCGCGCAGCCGGGCGACAGGCTTATCTGGTATCTGAAAATAAGTAACGATAAGGATACGAACGGCACCGGCGCGGATATGACAAAATACACTCTAACGGACATGCTCCCGGAGGGGTATAAATATATCGAAGATCAAACATATACCAATACCAACACTACCACCCCTGTGAGATATCCGGACGATTTGAGTGATGAGAATCATGAGAATCTTCAAAAAGGCGAGTTTGTTATCCACAGAGCGGACGGAAACACGGTTGATACAGTCGAGTATAATACGACCGGGATCACATTTAAGGAAGATGAGTTTACGAACACGCTCACATGGGAATTTGATTCATCGCAGAATAATACGTTAAAGCTTGCGGCGGGAGATTGGCTTGAATTTACGATCATCACGGAACCGGAATCCAAAGTATATCACTCCGGCGTATACTACAACAAGGCGGTACTCACGGTAGACGATAAATATTACGAATCGACCGTATCGGTCGGCACGGTTGAGGACGGCGAGATCACCGACGGCGACAGCTTCTCGATGAACACCATTCTCACAAGCGCCTCGATCTCCGCCACGGCAGGAGATAAGACCGCGACCGGCGGCACGGAGAATAACGTACTTGAGGTTGATTCGGGCACGCCAACCGTTACGTATACCCTCACGGTGAAAAACGAGGACCCGACCTCGCAAAGCATAAAGAACCTTGCGATCATCAACCGTCTGCCGTATGTGGGCGACAGCGGCGTACTCGTTTCCGGTCAGAGAGGCTCGGAGTACGACGCCGTATACGCCGACAGCATGACGATAACGATATGCTCGACCGATGCAAATAATGCGGAACAGGTTGTGCAGATGCTTACCGATGATGATTTCACCTTCACGACATATTCCGGCGACGCGTCGAGGATATTCACCGAGACCTCGGTTGACTGGACGCAGCTCGATGCGGAAGGCTGGGAGAAAAGCTATGATGCGGCGACCAAGCTTATAAGGATTAATATAGGCAATGATGAGAATCCGATTACGCTGGCGCCGGGGCAGTATATAAAGATTACGTATAGCGTGACCCTACCCGACGGAGAGGACACGGAACTCACCGGCTGGAACGGCTTCGCGTACCGCTATGACTCGGAGGACGGCGATGTAACGAACATGGCGGCGGAGCCTGCGTCCGTAGGCGTTAAGATTCCTGCGGATGACGCTCTTACAGGCTCGATCAGGGTTAAAAAGTCGTTCGCCTCGGACAGCGCCGCGGAAAGGACCTTCTACTTCATCTGCGAGGACGAGAACGGAAACCGATACGGAGGTGTAAAGTCTATAAAGCTGAAAAGCTCGGGCAGTCTTGCGTCGCCCGTGAACGCGGAGGTAACCTTTACCGATCTCCCGTATACCGAAATCGGTAAGTCGGTATACTATTACATATACGAGACCGATGAGAACGGTAACAAGCTGAAACAGAGCGACACGGATTACGTTATGTATAAGGGCTTCTACCGTACCGACAAATATTCCTACGACTTCACCGATAAGACGAATCCGAAGGTCACGCAGGACGGCGAGCCGGTCACGGATAATATTACATATGTTGGGGACGATGAAGAGGCGTACTGGAAAAAGGGTCTGAACCCGAGCACTACCTCGAACTCGGCGATCTTCTCGAACATCCTGTTCTCGAAGGCGACCTATAAGATAACGGGACCGCTCTATGCGGATGTGCCGTTCAGCGCGGACTCGATGAAAGACGACACCCTGACGTCCACAAGAAAAGACGACAATGGCGATGACAGAGAGCAGGATTCAAAGGATCGCGGAAAGAATGAATTCGACGATTCCAAAACGATATACGCTGGAGCCTACGACGGCTTCGGCGGCAAGGAGAACGGGCACACGATCTCGACCGGCTTCCTTGCGGAGATCACTCCGGGCAGCGACGTGATAAACGGCCTTACATGGAACATAACCACGCATCCCGAGAAAAACAACGTTTACGTTCGCGCGGAAAGTGATTCGAAGAATCTGGGAGTTCTTGAATTGGGCGATGCGAAGTATACGGACGGAAAAGATGATACGGGCTACAGCATATTCAATGTGACAAGCAACGAGTCGTACACCTTCAAGATCACCGACGACAACATCACAAAGATCTCCGGCGCCGGCACGGCGTACGTAGGTATTATCATCGACCAGATCTATGACCAAAACGCGGAGGCGGCGATAGACTTCTCCTATGAAGGAGAAGGACCGACCGTCAAAAATAACGGCGGAGATGTCGGAGAACGGGGAACCAGGGTTAATAAATTCGAGACGATTCGGGGTCTTACAAGCATAAACTATGAGATAGCTCTGAACGACGTCAATAAGTACGTCAACTCCACCGAGGGCGCGGCTCTTAAAGCAAACGTCATAGCGGAGCTTAAAAAGAACGGTATAACTCTTGACGTCAACACGGTATTCCATGACAGTAAGCACGGAACCAAGTCCTTAAAGACTATAGACATCGATGCGCCCGGCCCGCTCAAGATAACGATCGGCGACTGTCTGTACGGAGCGGACACCGTTGAGCTTCTGGACGAGAGCGGAAATGTGCTTGACAGTACGAAGATGCAAACAGGCTGTTATCACAATGACAGCAGCGAGGTTGTTCTTAATTATACAGGCTCAGCCGCAAAGCTGCAGATTAAATTCAGCAGCTCCACATATGTGCCGTATCTGAAGGTTGAATCCACAGGAGAGGCGCCGACGACGCCGACCGAGGACCCGACGACGCCGAGCGAGGAGCCGGCAGCACCGAGCGAGGAGCCGGCGGAATCAAAGACCTATACATATACACCGACGGCTGCAGATGTTGAGATTGCAGCGAATACAAAGCTTATTGATAGCAGTGATATAGCCGTATATACAACAAGCACGGTTACATCGGAGGAAGTAACCGATAGTAACTTTAGTAAAGATACATATCCGTACTCGTTGCCGTTCAGAGCAAACAGCCACATTGATTCAACGGTTACTGATTTTTCAAATATTACATATACTAACAGCAACAGTAATAAAGTCAGCACAAGCGTGGTAGCCGAGCCGAAAACAGCCGGAACAATAACCGTATGGGTTGGAATAAATAACGCTAAGCCTTTGTACATATGGGATAATACGACCGCAGAAGAACTGAAAGAAGCAAAATTTGATTCAAAACAAGTTAATACGCTAAGATTAGCGCTTACGGCAGGTCATCAATACATTATATATGCAAAAGACACAGACGCCAGTCTGATGAAGATTGAATATATAACCGGTTCGGCAAGCGACCAGAACGAATAAAGGGAGGTGATGTAATTATGAAGAAGAATTATATCAAGCCCGAAATGATTGCCCGCCGGTTCAAAGACAGGATAACCGCCGATGCTGGGAGCACAGCGTCAGCAGCGGGATTTACCGCCGCGCAGGATTTAACTAATCAGGCTCAGAATATCATGATAAAAAGCGGCGTAACCGGAACGATCTCAACGGTAAAGCTTGAGAGCATCATGGGTTACAGTAATTGACAAAAACATTCGGAAAACAAAAGAGGGCGCGCAAGCGTCCTCTTTTAACGTGCTTTAAATTTCTTATGCGCCGCAATATTCCGCTTTAAGCCGCGCAAGCCCTCCGGGAGTAATATATTAACTGTTAAGCGCAGCTTGTATTGCATCCTCGGCAATACCCGAGCGACGCAGCTTTTCAATAACCTCTGCTATCCCTTGCGCTCTGCCCTCGGCTCTGCCCTCGGCTCTGCCCTCAGCTCTGCCCTCGGCTCTGCCCTCAGCTCTGCCCTCGGCTCTGCCCTCGGCTCTGCCGCGCCTCTCGGCGTTGTGGATTGCGCTGCTTTCATCGCGGAGCGCGATCTCTCTGCGCC
>CAZOHJ010000021.1:0-51615 GCA_964579875.1 uncultured Lachnospiraceae bacterium
TCCTCAGCGCCTATCGGGAGCTGAATCGGAACACCGTTAGCCTGAAGTCTGTCATGAACCATGTCTACAACTCTATAGAAATCAGCGCCCATGATATCCATTTTATTAACGTATATCATTCTCGGTACGCTGTATTCATCAGCCTGTCTCCAAACTGTTTCTGACTGCGGCTCAACTCCGCCCTTAGCACACATTACTGTTACGGAACCGTCAAGAACCTTAAGTGATCTCTGAACCTCAACTGTAAAGTCAACGTGTCCCGGCGTATCAATAATATTAATTCTATGCTTGATGCCGCTCTTATAGCCTTCCTTCTTTGTCCAGAAGCAAGTGGTAGCAGCAGATGTTATGGTAATACCGCGCTCCTGCTCCTGCGCCATCCAGTCCATTGTAGCGGCGCCGTCATGAGTTTCACCGATTTTATGATTAATACCTGTATAATAAAGTATTCTCTCTGTTGTTGTAGTCTTACCGGCATCAATGTGAGCCATGATACCGATATTTCTTGTATTTTCGAGTGAAATTTCTCTCTTAGCCATTTTAATTTCCTCCTTTCAAAAAGGATCAATAAAATTGTGTGATTACCATCTGTAATGAGCGAATGCCTTGTTGGCCTCTGCCATCTTATGAGTGTCTTCTCTCTTCTTAACCGAGCTTCCCGCGCCGTTGATAGCATCCATGATTTCGTTTGCAAGTCTTTCCTTCATGGTCTTTTCGCTTCTTTCTCTTGAATAACGTGTGAGCCATCTGAGACCGAGAGTCTGACGTCTCTCCGGACGAACCTCAATCGGAACCTGATATGTGGCACCACCGACACGTCTTGCCTTGACCTCGAGAACCGGCATGATGTTTTCCAAAGCTTCCTTGAAAGCATCAAGCGGCTCCTTGCCTGTCTTTTCCCTTACGATATCGAACGCGTCATAAACTATTCTCTGAGCAACACCCTTCTTACCGTCGAGCATTATGTTGTTTATAAGCTTTGTAACGATAACGTCATTATAAATCGGATCCGGCAAAACTTCTCTTTTTGCTGTAAAACCTCTTCTTGGCACTTTACTTCCCTCCTTCATATTATGTGCGGAAATTTAATTCAATACAAATCCGCATTTTCATGAATATCACAGGTACTCTGAACTTATTATTTCAAAATTCCGTCAGCGCAATCGAGACTATATCTATATCAATAACTCGTTATGCACTTGTGATATAATTAATTTTTCTAAAGCTGAAATTAATTATTAAATTACTTCTTAGCAGCCTTAGGTCTCTTTGCACCATACTTACTTCTTGACTGAAGACGGCCGTTTACGCCCTGAGCGTCAAGCGTACCTCTGATGATGTGGTATCTTGTACCCGGAAGATCACGAACACGTCCTCCTCTGATAAGAACAACACTATGCTCCTGAAGATTGTGTCCTATACCCGGAATGTAAGCTGTTACCTCAAAACCGTTTGTAAGACGAACTCTGGCGATCTTTCTGAGCGCTGAGTTTGGCTTCTTCGGTGTAGCGGTTCTTACAGCTGTGCAAACGCCTCTCTTCTGCGGTGAAGGCTTGTCTGTAACCTTCTTCTTCAAAGAATTAAGGCTCTTGTTCAATGCCGGAGCTGTTGACTTCTTCTTTGTTGTCTTTCTTCCGTTCTTTACCAACTGGTTAAATGTAGGCATATCGAGTTACTCCTTTCTTTTATTAATATTGTCAGTTGCCTGCGCAACTTTATTTATTGTATACTATTTTATGTTAATTGTCAAGCATTTTTTTTATTTTTAATCTGTTATTTTATGCCGATTTTATTCATATTTTTTTATTTTCCTTTGTCAATTATTACAGTATTTAATTTCAAGTAATAAAAACAGAATTATGTGAAATACTATTTCTGAAATCAAACGATTTTCATAAAAATTATAATCCGGAGGAAAAATATGAATACGTTAAAGCTGGCCTTATTAGCCATATTATGCACTTCGGCTCTCGCAGCCTGTTCTACAAAGAAAAATTATGAAAATTCAACGGCTACCAATGAGCCAATCTCAACCGAAGCCGCACAACATACCGAAAACACTGACAGCAACGGCAATAATGATAATAATACAAATGACGGCAACTCGGTAATGGATTCTGCCGGTAACATCATTGATGATGCGGGCAACATTGTTGAGGATGCCGGAAACGCTGTAGGCGACGCCGCAAATGACATTGGCAATGCTGTCAAGGAATGATATGAGCTATTCAAAGAAACAGAACCTGTAAAAATCATCTTACAGGTTCTGTCCCTTTATTCATCTCCAAACAGCATCTGCCTTCTTATATCCTCACCGTAAAAATACAGCATGTCAAATCCCTCAAGAATCCTTGAACTGAATCTCTTTGAATAACGTTTTTCAAGATTTTCAAAATTCAGATTTGTATTTATAATCATTTTCTTTTCACTGCTCATTCTCTCATTGATGAGATCAAGAAGATAAGAATTGTTATTTTTATAAAAAGCCTCTGTTCCGAGGTCGTCAATTATCAGCAGATCCGATTTATAAACATCCTCCATTCCGTCGGTCAATCTTCCAAACTTTTCATCATCGAACATTCTGAAAAGCCTTGTTGCCCTTACATATAGAACCGTTTTTCCGTTGTCCATCAATTCCTTTGCAATACAGCTTGACATAAAGGTTTTTCCGAGTCCGGTATCTCCGTAAAATACCATGCTTTTTTCAGGACGGTTAAAGCCTCTTATAAAATTCTCGCAATATTTTTTTATATTTAACATATTGTCATACGGACTTCTTTTCATGCCCTTCGGAACAGTTTTGCTGTAATAATCCATGCTGAAGGCGCCGAAGTTCTGTTTTTTAAGAAGCTCGCTCATGTTTGACTGCTTATAAAGCCTGTCTATCATTTTCTGTCTGAAACATACGCAGCGTCCCTTGCCCTCAATATATCCGGTATCCTTACAAACCGGACAACGGTATCGCAGTCTTTCAAAATCCTCAGGTATGCCGTTCTTTTCAAGCAGCTCCTTTTTTCTCTGCTTAAGAACTGCAAACTTATTCTTCATATCATCTTTAAGTTCTCTTCTGTCGGGATTTTGCAGAATGGCCCTTAATGTATCACTGCCTACCATATTGATTTTTCTGTCTATTTCCCTTATCTCAGGTACTCTTGAATAAACAGCCTCTACACGCGCATCCCGCTCACGCTTATCCTTCGCAAGCTGCTTTTCATAATCATCTATGATGCTTTCAAATATTTCATTATCCATTTTTCAATATCTCCGAAATTTCATCTTTCCTGAGAAGTATTTCATCAAATCTCCTGATATATTCAAGAGGATCCTTGAAATTAAAAACTCTGGTTATTCCGTTTTCCGTAACCGCCTTTGAGGAGCCGCCGCCTCCCATTGCGATAACAGTCTGCTTTTCCTCCATGATATTCACGTTATAAACACTCATCGTTCCGGGCTTTGCGTATCCCACATTTTCAAGATTGCCGGAGCTGTTTTTCTGCCGGTACATATAGTATGGGTCATAACCCTCGTTCTTCATACGCTTCTGAGTATAAGAAAGCATTCTGTTCATATATTCGCTCTTTGCAAGCTCATTATCCGTCATTTTAAAATATGCCTTTTTCTTAAGACATAGTGAATGGACGGTTATATTTTCAGGCTTAAGCGCTATCACCTTATCAAGGCTCTTTTCAAACATTTCCGGTGTTTCGTCAGGAAGTCCGGCGATGAGGTCCATATTTATAACATCAAAGCCTATTTCTTTCGCTGTTTTATATGCCTCATAAATCATATCAACGCTGTGGCTTCTGCCTATTTTTTTCAGCGTTGCTTCATTCATGCTCTGGGGATTTATGCTTATGCGGTTTACTCCGTGCTTTTTCAGTACCTCAAGCTTTTCCGCGGTTATCGTATCCGGTCTGCCCGCCTCAACGGTAAACTCTATAAGCTTTGACATATCAAAATTGTCATACAGCTTTTTTAATATGCGTTCGGAATATCCGGCCGTAAGAGTTGTCGGAGTGCCGCCTCCAATATAAATATTCTCGACATATAAACCGTTATCTTTTATAATTTCCGCCGTCTTTTCTATTTCCATCTCCAGCTTATCCACAAACTCCGCCATATATTTCCCGCTGATCCTTATATCCGTTGATACAAAGGAACAGTATATGCATCGTGTCGGACAGAACGGTATCCCTATATACAGGCTTATACTGTTTTTTCCTATATTTTCAAGGAGTCTCTTTTCATTTTCTGCAACAGTAAGAGCAAGCTCGGTTTTTTCCTCAGATACCTCGTATACATTTCTGAAAATATCATGTACCTCATTCTTACTATAACCCTCCTCATAAAGCTGTCTTGCATTCTTCGCCGGTCTTATGCCGCACATAACTCCCCAGGAAAAATTTATTTTTCTGATCTTCATTGCGGCATGGGAAAGGGATTTTGTACAGGACGCGGTAAAAATCTTTTTTATAAGCCTGTCCGATTTCCCGAAAATATCAAATCCAAAGCTGTAATCCTCAAAATATGATTTTCCGTTAAACATTATATGAGTATACACATTTATTACCTTTTCAGAATAAACGAAATTCTGAGCTATTGTTACCTCCTCGTTATTCGAAAAGAAAAGTCCCGCGAAAAGCCTTGCCTCATAGTCACAGCTATAGCCGTTCTGTATTATCAGTATCATGCCTTTACGCAGAAGTTAAACTTTTTTTCATAGCCTATTGAAGTATCATGTCCGTGTCCGGAATGAACAGACGTTTCGTCCGGAAGCGTATAAAGCTTTTCCCTTATTGAGCAAAACAGTATTTCCTTATTGCCTGTGGGCAGATCCCAACGGCCGCATGAGCGAAGAAACAGCGTATCACCGCAGAAAAGCTCATTTTCTATATGATAGCAAACTCCGCAGCTCGTATGCCCCGGTGTGTATATACACTTAAAAACAAGTCCGTCAAGCTTCAGTTCTTCTCCGTCCTCCAGCACAATATCAACCTTTATTCCCTGAATTGTATAACCAAGACCATAGGTAGTAAGATTTATATCGGGATCGCCTATATTTATGCTGCCTTTATTACCGGTGACGATTTTCGCGCCTGTTTTTTCCTTAAGAGGAACTACACTCATTATATGATCATAGTGGCAATGAGTAAGAAGTATATATTTAACTGTCACTCCATTTTCCTTTATCATCTTTTCAATCTGCTCCATTGAGCAGCCGGGATCTATTATCACGCCGTTTTTAGTATTTTCATCAAATACGAGATAGGTATTTTCATTTGTTTCGTTGTAGAATATAGATGTGTACTTCAAGGCTTTACCTCCGTTTTACTGCTCGTATAAGTTTTTTTACAGTATTTATCAGTTATACAATCTTACCGGAAGCACCATATAAATATAACGATCGCTTCCGTCCTCCGGCTTTATAAAGCAACCGCTTGTCGGAGCAGAAAACTCCATAATAACATTTTCCTCATCACATGAATTTAGCGCGTCAAGCATAAAACGGCAATTAAAGCCTATTATTATATCTCCTCCATCATGCTCAACCTCAACGGAATCATTAACATAGCTCTTTACCGTCTTACATGAAATATCTATCTTGTTATATGCAATATTAAGCTTAACCGGCATTTTATTTTCAGTCTTTACAGAAAGGTCGTCATTTATTATAAGATTTGCTCTTTCAAGGCTGTTTATAATTTTCTGCTTATCTGCCTTTACTTTTATAGAATTTGTGGCAGACAATATTACCTCATATTTCAGAAATTCTCCGTCAAGCAGTCTTGAATATACTTGAAATTTTCCGAAATCAAAAAGAATATGATTATCCGACACTATAATTTTAACAAATTCATCATCTTCATCAGAAAGAAGCTGATTTACCTTTGAAAGAGTGGAGCCGGGAACAACGAATTTTTTATCTTCGCCGTTTGCGGCTGCCGAAGTCTTTATAACGGCAAGTCTGTGTGAATCCGTACCCACAACTGTCAGCCCCGAATTCTTGAAATCAAATAATGCGCCTGTGAGAACCGGCTTTCTTGATTCGGTCTGTGAAATGAAAGGTAACACCTTTCTTATTATCTGCTTAAGCTCTTTCTGCTTTATTTCTGTCTGATATTTTTCATCCACGACAGGAACATCTGGAAACTCATCCGGTGACATTCCCTGTATGTTAAACTTACTCTGCTCACATTCAATATCCGTTACAAAGTTTGCCGGATCAATTGTTATTTCAATTTCACCCTCCGGAAGACGTCTTACTATTTCACCGAAAATTTTTGAGGGAAGAGCAACACTTCCTCTTTCATACACTTTTATATCGGCATTATACTCAATACACAGCTCAATAGTGTTTGTTGTGAAAGTAACATGATCATTGCTTTCCGCTTCAATCTTTATACATTCAAGTATGGGATGCGAGCTTTTTGCGCCTATAGCCTTTTGTATCACGTTTACGATCTGATTTAATACTGTTTTTGAACATACAAATTTCATTTATCTTGACTCCTTTATATGTGAATATCTTTTTCAACAACGGTATATCCGTGTTTTTTTCATATATATTTATATATTATATTATTATTTTATAGTAATAGTAGTAGGGGCGCGGAAAACATTGAAAAGTCGTTTTTTTTCGTATATTAAGCCGTTTTTTATTCACAGCATATGTTTATATCCGGCAGATAAATCAACATTCAAAATTACCACAATATGTTAATAATTTTAATATTAACATATTATACTCATATTTTCCACGGTTTTTACACATACTTATTCGGACTGCAGATCCTTTATAATATAGTCAATGTTTGTTTTAAGGTCTTCATCAATAAGACGGTTCTTTTCGATTTTATCAATTCCGTGCATTACAGTTGTCCGATCCTTCTGAAAAGCGCGTCCTATGTTTATACTGTTCATATCCGTAAGCTTCGCGCAGAGATACATAGCGACCTGACGGGGAAGAACAAGCTGCCTTATACGGCTTTTGCCAAGCAGTTCATCTTTGGTTACATTGTATACGGCGCATACCTTTTCCATTATCTTATCAGGTGTTATCTTCACAATTCCGTCCTTTGGAAGAATTGATTCTATAGTATACTGTGTAAGATCAAGATCGATTACCTTGTGCTTTAGCTGAGAAAGGGATACAAGTTTCAGCAGCGCTCCCTCCAGCTCACGGACATTTGATTTTATTCTGTCGGCTATATATTCAAGGATATTGTCATCTATGTTGTATTTGTTTACCTCCGCCTTTTTACGGAGAATTGCAAGACGTGTTTCGTAATTAGGAACAGCGACATCTATCTGCAGTCCCTGAGAGAAACGGGTTCTCAGTCTTTCTTCGAGAGTTACAAGATCTCCAGGCTTTTTATCGCTTGTGAGGACTATCTGCTTGTTTTTTCCGGAAAGCTCATTGAAGGTATGAAAAAATTCCTCCTGAAATCCCTCTCTGTTTTCAAGAAACTGAACATCATCGACAAGAAGAACATCGACTGTTCTGTATTTTTTTCTGAAATAATCCATTTTGTAGTTTTTTATACATTCAACAAATTCATTTGTGAAGGCCTCTGTCTGAATATATATTATCCTTGCATCTGGATTTTCCTGCTTTATTTTATTTCCTATCGCGCACATAAGATGTGTTTTGCCAAGACCTGACTTTCCAAAAAGAAAAAGGGGGTTATATATATGTCCCGGATTCTCACTTGTGCTTATGGCTGCCGAGGCCGCATATTCGTTTGATGAGCCTATTACGAAGTTTTCAAAGGTGTATTTAGGGTTAAGATTTGATTCATCCCTCTGGTATCCGGAGGGGGGTGCTGCCGCTTCTGATTTTGAATCCTTTAAAGACTGTAAGAACTCATCCTTTTCTTCTTCCAATATAACCTTAAGGGTGATCTTCTGTCCGGTATGAGCTTCAAGAACATTTTCTATTTTATCCTTGAACCTAAACTCAATCATATTTCTGTTTATAGGGCTGGGGACGGCTATTGTAAATAAAGAATCACCGAAAGAAACAACCTCTGCGCGCTTGATATGAACGGTATAGCCTACATCGCTTCCTATAGCCGTTTTTATGGCATCCTGTATTTCCCTCCATATTTTATTACAGTCCATAATTAATTCTCCTTAGCTCTTTTATCCTATAATAGTTCATCATACATTATATCATAAAGATTGAATTATTGCAATAACTTCTTTTACAGAAATTAAAATTATGTATGATATGTGTAAATTTTTATCGCAGGTTCTTGTATTAATAAAGAAAATAAGTTATAATAAATGTATAAAAATTTTGAAAAGAGGGTTTATATGAATCGATTAACTTTGTTTGCCGCTATAGACATAGGCTCGTCAAGATTGGGTATGAAAATATTTCAGCTTGATAAGGGAAACTATAGTATAAGCGTGATAGAGCATTGTGAAAGTAATATTGCTATAGGCAAGGAAACCTATAATTACGGAAAAATAAGCTATGAGCTTGTAGGTGAAATATGCTCCTGCCTTGAAAACTTCAACCGTATCATGAAGGAATACGGCGTAAACAATTATATATGCTACGCTACATCGGCTGTTCGAGAGGCTTCAAACAGTGAGTATATAAGAGACCAGATATTTATAAGAACCGGACTTAAGGTGAGTATTGTTTCAAATGAGGAGGAGCGTTTTCTTCATCATAAGGCGCTGGCTCTTAATATGAATAATTTTGATAATATTATAAAGGATGGAGCAATTATAATAGATGTTTCGGCGGGAAGTCTGCAGGTGTCAAGCTATGAGGAATCCGAGCTTAAATTCTCTCAGAATCTGCCTCTTGGTTCACTTCGCATTATGGAGCTTATGTCCGGTGTGAATAATAACACAATAGATTTTTCAAAGCTGCTGAAGGAATATACCTCAAATATGCTGGAGATCTATCAGAACAGCTTTTTTACAAATCCCAAATATAAATCAATAATTCTTATAGGCTCACAGATCGATAATATAAAGTCAGCGCTGAAGCTTGAAAATGATGTTGTTGTATGGGAAAAGCTTGAGGGACTTTATACCGAGCTTATGGATAAAGGTATATACGACTTTTCGGATAAATACGGCTTCAGCAATGAGGAAGGCCGCCAGATAATGACATCCTTGATGCTTTACAGACCGTTTGCAAGAAACAGCGAAAAGAAAAAAATTTATATGCCCGATGTGGATTTTACCGATGGGATATGCGTTGAATTCGCGGAAAAAAATAAATTTACTCACACAAAGCATATATTCACAAATGATATAATTTCAAGCGCTTTATATTATGCAAGACGATATAATATAAATATAAAGCATGTAAATAAGATCATGGAGTTTTGTGAGGAAATATTCAAAGCGCTGTCTAAAAAATTCGGTTTGTCAAAATCCGACCTCATTCTGCTTAAGGTTGCGGCAATATACGCAAATACGGGACTTTATATAAATGTGAACGACTATAATGTATATTCATATAGTATAAAAAAATCAAATATGCTTCTCGGACTTTCAAATAAGGATAATGATATAATTTCATTTGTTGTCCTGTTCCAGAACGGTATATTTGAGCATGAGGAATACAAGTATCTTACAAAGAGCAGAAAATTACAGATTTCAAAGCTTTCATCCATCCTTTCATTGGCGCTTGCGCTTGATTTTGAATATAAGCAGAAGATTGAAGGTATTAAGGTGTCTTTAAAGAACAGCGAAATGATAATAAAAGCTTTAACAGATTCAGATATAACAATGGAGCAATGGCAGTTTCAGGAAAGAGAAGGGTTCTTTGAAGAGGTTTTCGGTATACAGGCAAAGCTAATGATAAAAAATATATGAAAGGAGAAAATAAAATGAAAATAAATTATTCAGCACCGGAAAATTTTATTAACAGAGAATTATCATGGCTCGATTTTAATTTCAGGATTCTGAACGAGGCAAGAGATAAAAATCATCCTTTATTAGAAAGAATTAAGTTTCTTGCGATAACCTCATCAAATCTTGATGAATTTTATATGGTGCGCGTAGCATCTCTGAGAAATATAATGTCGGTTGAAAAGCGCGACGCCGCGGGATTTACCGCAAAGGAACAGCTTAAGGCTATTTCAAAGAAAACTCATAAGCTTGTTGATATGCAGTATTCAACCTATTCAAGGAGTCTCATGCCTCTCCTTGCAAAGGAAAAAGTGAAAATAGTTAAGTTTGAAGAGCTTGATGAGAAACAGAAGAAATACATAACAGAGTATTTCCACAGTGATATATTCCCTATTCTAACTCCGATGGCGGTGGATTCTTCAAGACCGTTTCCTCTTATTCAGAATAAGGCTCTGAATATCTGCGCTCTTGTCAGAAATAACAAGACGAAAAAGAAGGGCTTTGTAACGGTTCCTGTGCCCGGAATATGTCCGAGAGTTATCAGTGTTCCTTCAAACGGAGATATTAAAACATTTATACTCATAGAGGATGTGATAAAGGAATTTTTAGAAGAGCTTTTTACGAGCTATACAATAATAAACAGCAGTGTATACCGTGTTATGCGTGACGCTGATCTGCCTCTTGATGAATACGACAGCGAGGATCTGCTTGAGGAAATTCAGAAAAATCTTAAACAGAGAGAAAGAAGCAATGTTATCCGTCTTGAGGTCGAGGATATTGTGGTTGAGGATCTGCTTAAAATACTTACGGATGAGCTTAAGGTTAAAAATGATGATGTATATCTTATAAAGGGACCTGTAGACCTGACATTCCTTAATAAGGTATACAGTCAGGACGGCTTTGAAAAATATAAATATGAGAAATTTACACCTCAGACACAAAAACGTATCAGGAATTGTGATAATATATTTGATGAAATCAAAAAGGGAGATATATTTTTCCATCACCCGTACGATTCCTTCAGACCCGTTGTTCAGCTTATTGAAACCGCCGCTGATGATGAGGACACACTTGCGATTAAAATGACGCTTTACAGAGTAAGCGGAAATTCACCTATTATAAAGGCTCTCGCGAGAGCGGCTCAGAACGGAAAGGCCGTAACTGTGCTTGTTGAGCTGAAAGCGCGTTTTGACGAAAGCAACAATATTGTATGGGCAAGAAAGCTTGAAAAGGCGGGCTGTCATGTTATTTACGGTCTTCTCGGCTTAAAGACGCATTCAAAGATCACGGAAATTATAAGACGCGAGGAAAGCGGTATTATTAAATATGTACACCTTGCAACAGGCAACTACAATGACGTAACCGCTAATTTCTATACAGATATGGGTTTATTCACCTGCCGTAAGGAATTTGGTGATGATTCGGGAGCTTTCTTCAATATGATCTCAGGATTATGTGAGCCGAAAAAATGGAATAAGCTCATTGTGGCTCCAATATGGCTGAGAGAC
The DNA here is from genome assembly GCA_964579875.1 of uncultured Lachnospiraceae bacterium. Lineage (GTDB taxonomy): Bacteria > Bacillota > Clostridia > UBA1381 > UBA1381 > Ornithomonoglobus. The sequence continues at coordinate 11,388 of CAZOHJ010000021.1, forward strand.
AGAACTCAGAGCTTTATTGAGCGTGAAATAAAAAATGCGGAAGCCGGTAAAAAGGCTCATATTATAGCAAAAATGAATTCGCTTGTTGATCCGCAGATAATTTCACTGCTTTACAAGGCGTCATGCGCGGGGGTTAAGATCGATCTTATTGTAAGAGGTATATGCTGTTTGAGAGCGCAGGTTCCGGGACTTTCGGAAAATATAAAGGTAAGATCAATTACGGGCCGCTATCTTGAGCATACGCGTATTTATTATTTCTATAATGACGGTGACGAGAATCTTTTCTGCTCATCGGCGGATTGGATGAACAGAAATCTTGATAAACGTGTTGAGATCATGTTTCCTATAGAGGATGATGTTATCCGTGAAAAAATAATGCACGTTCTTGATGTGCAGCTTGGGGATACATTAAGAGCTTCCGTTCAGATTGACGGTGAATACAGTAAGATTGATCTCAGAGGAAAGATAAAATCAGATTGCCAAATAGTTATGATGGAAGAGGCTGTGAAGGAATGCATGCCGGATGATGAAATAAGTAGTAAAAGAGTCTTTATTCCGAGAGAAAGACCTGAGGAGGATTAAATGAAAAATGTCCTTATAACCGGAGGCAGCCGCGGAATAGGAGAGGAATGCGTAAGATTATTCTCCGATGCGGGCTGCAGGGTATTCTTTACTTATAAGAAAAGTGAAAAAAAAGCGCGGGAGCTTGCAAAAAGAGCTTGTGCCGTTGCCATTAAATGCGATGCTTCTTCATTTAAGGATACCTGCGCAGCCGCCGGGATTATTCATAAAACAGGAAATATTGACGTTATTATAAATAACGCCGGTATTTCACAAATAAAGATGTTTCAAGATATAACCGAAGAGGATTGGGACAGTATGTTTGATGTAAATGTTAAGGGGATGTTTGTAACCTCAAAGGTATTTCTGAATGATATGCTAAGCAGGAAGTCGGGCAGAATAATCAATATAGCGTCAATGTGGGGCGAGGACGGAGGGAGCTGCGAGGTTCATTACAGCGCGTCAAAGGCTGCCGTTATAGGTTTTACAAAAGCTCTTGCAAAGGAGCTGGGACCTTCGGGAATAACCGTTAACTGCATATCACCGGGCGTTATAAATACCGAAATGAATTCTCATTTGTCACAGGAGGATATAAATGAGCTTATTTATGAGACTCCGCTGGAGAGAATAGGAGCCGCGTCGGATGTTGCGAAAACCGCGCTGTTTCTCGCGTCTGAGGCTGCGGGATTTATAACGGGGGCGGATATACCTGTCAACGGCGGGATAATTATGTAAACTTAATAATTTTTATCCACGTTTTCAGTTTTTTACTTATAAACGCTGAAAATGGCATAAAAAACTTAATCTGAAAAAAGTTATACACGTTTTCCACATACTTATCCACATTTTGTGTTGATAATGCAATATAATAAAAAATGGCTTAATAAAGCCAAAAACCGTGGTTTACCATATTTTTATGGAATTTTGATACAGGTGTGTGAAAAAAAGTGTGGATAACTTGTGGAAAATGTGGATAAATTCAGAATAAATCGCATAGAAATGGGAACGAGGAAAGGGGATTAAGTTATTCACTCTTGTTGATAACTTTAAAATAAACATAAATATGCTGACACCAAGACTGAATTGTATAATAAATTATGTAAACGCCGATACAGCGGCGGATATAGGAACCGATCATGCGTATGTGTCAATTGAGCTTATAAGAAGCGGCAGGGCAAAGCATGTTATTGCCTCCGATGTGAGAAAGGGACCGCTCAAAGCGGCAAAGGGACATATAGAAAAATACGGACTGGGAGATAAAATAGAAACAAGGCTCGGAAGCGGCTTATCCGTTCTGAAACCGGGAGAAGCGGACACTATTATAATAGCCGGTATGGGCGGAGAATTAACAGGGGAAATAATAAGAGCGGACGAAGCCGCTGCAAGAGCGTCAAGGCTTGTTTTACAGCCTATGAATTCACAATATGAGCTGAGAAAATATTTGCTTGAAAAAGGTTTTACTATTGAAAAAGAGGATATTGAATGCGAAGGACACAGAGTATATAATCTATTAATAGTTAAAAACGGATACCAGAGACCCTTTGAAAAGGATATTGATTATCATCTTCCACCGAAGCTCTATGAGCATGAAAAATTCGGGGCGCTTCTTGAAAAAAAACAGAGAGAATTTATAAAAATTATAAAGGGGCTTGAAAAATCCGAAAACTGTGATATAATTAAATTAGATTATTATAAAGAATGCTACAGAGCCTCGGAGGTTATTAAAAATGCTGTCAGTTAAGGATATTATTGAAATTATTGAAAAGGCTGCGCCCTTGGATCTGCAGTATTCATGGGATAACTCCGGTTTCCTGTGCGGAAGCGTTAATAAAGAGGTAAAAAAGCTTTATTTGACTCTTGATGTGAATATGTATACGGTCAACGAGGCTGTTAAGCTGGGAGCTGACATGATATTATCACACCATCCTGTTCTTTTCAAAGGCGCAAATAACATTAATTATGATACACCTCAGGGATATGTAATAAAGGAGATTATAAAAAATGATATAGCCCTTTATGCTTCACATACCCCAATGGACTGCGCGGCAGGCGGTATAAATGATGTGCTTGCTGATAAGCTGGGTATTATTAATAAGAAGATAATCGAAAAAAATGATAAATATGACGGCTGCGGGCTTGGACGCTGCGGTGATCTGGAGAATGCCGTTACACTGAGAGAATTTGTCTCCAGAGTAAAGAAAGCTCTTAAAACGCCCTTTGTAAGGGTATGCGGCGCTCCGGAAACAATAATAAAAAGAGCGGCAGTGGGAGGCGGCGCCTGTGACGAGCTTATTCCGGCGGCGAAAAAATCAGGAGCGGATGTCATGGTTACCGCTGATATGAAATATCATATTTCAATGGACAGTGTTGAGAGCGGAATCTGCGTTATAGATGCCGGACATTACCCTACAGAAAGTTTTGTTATAGAAATTTTTGAGGAGCTGTTAAAAAACACTGATACAGAGCTTATTAAATCAACGGAGGAAGATGTATTTAAAATAATTTGAAAAAATTAATAATAATTATGGAAAATATTTGACATATTGTTTAAAATAGTATATAATAGTTATGCTTTGATTTTCAATTAAATTATTATCATAATTTTTACCTGAATAATAAATGTCCAAATGAAAAACGTGAGAAAAGTGTAAATTTTGATAAAGGAGAGAACTTTTATTTGTATGTATGAATTTGAAAAATTGAATAAAATGAAAAAAGATGATCTGAAGAAGATCGCGTCAGGCTTGAATATCCAGAAGATTTCTGCAATGAAAAAGCTTGATATTATTAACGCGATTCTTGAGTCAGAAAAAAACGACAAGGAAGAAAAGCATGAGCCGGTAATAAGACAAAGAGTAAACAGCAGTGAAAAAGAAAACAGAAAAGACGAAGATGATCCGATAATTGACAGGATGCAAGAGATAAGGGCAAAAAAAAATGATGATAATATTGAAAAAACAGAAATTATTGATAATAATGAAAAGACAGAGCATGTGACGAAAAAACGTGAACGCCCCGCTGATGTAACAGAAATATGCGGTGTGCTCGAAGTGGTAAATGAAAGCTATGGATTTTTAAGATTTGAAAATTTTTCAGCGTCAAACAAAGATATTTATGTTTCACCGACACAGATAAGAAGATTTAATTTAAAAACGGGAGATGAAATTGTAGGTGACTGCCGTAAGATTGAGGAAAGCACAAAATCATCACCGCTGTTGTTTGTCAGAAGGATAAACGGCGATCCGCTTGAAATAGCATTAAAAAGAAAACCCTTTGAAAAGCTTACACCGGTATTCCCTATTGAAAAAATAAGGCTTGAAACGGAAAAAAATAATTTTGCGACAAGGCTTATGGATATAGTTTCACCGATCGGCAAGGGACAGAGAGGTATGATAGTTGCTCCTCCTAAGGCGGGAAAAACAACTATTATAAAGGAGATCGCGGGAGCTATAAGGAGAAATAATCCTGATATAAAGCTTATTATATTACTTATTGACGAGCGGCCGGAAGAGGTTACGGACATTAAAAAATCAATTGATTGTGACGTTATATATTCAACCTTTGATCAGCTTCCGGAAAATCACTGCAAGATGTCTGAGCTTGTTCTTGAGAGAGCGCAGAGATTGGTTGAGCAGAAAAAGGATGTTGTTGTTCTGCTTGACTCAATTACCCGTCTTGTAAGAGCCTATAACCTCACGGAGCAGCCTTCCGGAAGGACCCTGTCGGGTGGACTTGAACCGCGCGCTTTATATAAGCCAAAAAAATTCTTCGGCGCCGCAAGAAAAATAGAAGACGGCGGCAGTCTTACAATAATCGCGACGGCTCTTGTCGAAACCGGCAGCCGTATGGATGAAATGATTTTTGAGGAATTTAAGGGAACAGGAAATATGGAGATGAAGCTTGACAGAACGCTCCAGGAAAGACGCATATTCCCTGCAATAGACATACTTAAATCAGGTACGAGAAGAGAAGAGAACCTTCTTACAGCCGAGGAACAAAAGGCAAGCTGGGCAATAAGGAGAGAGCTTGGCAAGGATAATATGAATCAATATGTAAAAATATTACAGTTATTAGGGAAAACCGGTAATAACAGTGAATTTATAAAGCTTCTTATTAAATAATTAAAACCACCGGTTCAGACCGGTGGTTTTAATTATTTAATAATATCTGTACCCATATAAGGAACGAGCGCCTCGGGAACGGTGACAGTTCCGTCCTCATTCTGGAAGTTCTCAAGAATTGCGGCAACCGTTCTGCCTACCGCAAGACCGGATCCGTTAAGAGTGTGAACAAACCGAGCCTTATCCTTCGGATTGTTCTTATAGCGGATATTTGCGCGCCGCGCCTGGTAATCTTCAAAGTTCGAGCATGAGGAGATTTCAACATATCTGTTATATGACGGCATCCATACCTCAAGGTCATAGGTTTTCGCCGAGGAGAAACCGAGGTCGCCTGTGGAAAGGCATACAACTCTGTACGGAAGTCCGAGTCCTTGGAGAAGTATCTCTGCATCATTTGTAAGTCTTTCAAGATCATTATAGCTGTCCTCAGGCTTTGAGAAGTGCACCATTTCCACCTTGTTGAACTGGTGCTGTCTTATGATACCTCTTGTATCACGCCCTGCGCTGCCTGCCTCTGCGCGGAAGCATGCGGAATATGCGCAGTATCTGATAGGAAGCTTTGTACCGTCGAGGATTTCATCACGGTGAAGGTTTGTGACCGGAACCTCAGCTGTAGGAATTAAGAAGAAACCGTTATTTGTTACCTTGAAGGCGTCCTCTTCAAATTTCGGAAGCTGACCTGTACCTGTCATTGACGCGCGGTTTACCATATATGGAGGGAATATTTCCGTGTAGCCTCTTGAGGTATGTGTATTTAAGAAATATTGGATAACCGATCTCTCAAGTCTTGCGCCAAGCCCCTTGTATACTGTGAAACGCGTACCCGCGATCTTTGTGCCTCTTTCAAAATCAAGAATATCAAGATTTGTACCGATATCCCAATGAGCCTTCGGCTCAAATGTAAATTCACGCGGAGTACCGTTCTTTCTTAACTCAAGGTTTTCCGTGTCGTCCTTGCCTACGGGACAGCTTCCATTAGGGATGTTCGGGATACGGAGCATGAAGTTTCTGAGTTCTTCATCAATCTCTCTTACCTTTTCATCGTCAGCCTTGATTTCGTTTGAAAGCTCCTTCATTTCCCTGAATATAGGAGCGGTGTCCTCTCCCGACTTCTTCATAGCCGGGATCTGTTTTGTGATAGAGTTCTGCTTTGCCTTCTTATTTTCAACATCCGTAAGTAATTCGCGGCGTTTTTTATCAAGCTCAATAGCCGGAGTTATATCAAGATCATTACATCTCTTTTTTAAGGCCTCTCTTATTTTATCGGGGTCATTTCTTAAAATTTTAATGTCTAACATTTTAATAGTCCTTTCATTCGTTTATTTGATTTTTGATCTGGTCATATAATATTTTTTGATTTTCTGTAAGAGAGCTTTCATCTACGGAGCCGAGAATTACAGCCGCGTTTTCCTTATCACCCTTTGATATATAGCTGTTGGCCTCTAACAGATTATCATACGTTTTTACTTCCTCTTTCAGCTGAGTGTTCTCCGTGTCAAGAGCTGAAATAGTGTTTGTCATTTTAGCAATTGCGTCATTATCGGGAGGCAATGTATTTTCTTCCGCCGACTCCGTCGTTTCGGCAGTCTGTTCCGTAAGCGCGGGCGTCTGCTCTGTTGATTTTCTGAGAGACGAAAGATTTGTCTGTCCGAAAAATGCTAAAATAATCAATATCAATGCCACAACAAATATAAGCGCTGTGTACAGAAACATCGAGTTGCTTTGGTTTGGATTTTGTTTCTTATTGTTCATGTATTTTTGCCCCTGTTATTTAAATATTTCCCGACATTGCTTTATTTATAGCTTCCTTTTCTTCGTCAAGAAGCTTCGTTGTGCTCTTGCCTTCTTTTACAGAACGGACATATGTGTTTGACGAGCTGCTGCCGTAAAGTGATGTGAGAACAAATCCGTCATTGTATTGGTTGAGTACGGCAAGAGAAAAGCTCTGATTGCCGTGGACATCATTAAAAGCGTTAAAATTTACAATGCCTGTTTTAGAGAGAGACATATTAATTTTAGCCTCGCATGCCGCAATTCTTTCGGACATACTGCCCTCGGAGCTTATTTTTAATTTTTTCTGCAGATCGCGTACATTCTCATAATATTTATCAAGATTTTCAACAAGATTGCCGTCTTCCGAATATTCAAGAAGATTATTGAGTCTGAAGGCATTTATAATACCTATGACAATCGCCGCAATGACAAATACAATAAGTACAATTATTATGATTGCTAAAAGCTGTTGATTCATTATGTATTTTCCTTTCCTTTTATTTTTATTGACCTATCAATGAAAGAATTCTTTCAAGATCATCATTTCCAAAATATTCAATTTCTATTTTTCCCTTTTTCTCGCCATGAAGAAGCTTCACTCTTGTGCCTAATCTGGAGGAAAGCTTAGATTCAATAGTATTTAAGGCTTCCGCTACCTGCTCGTCAATCACCGGCTTTCTTTTTACCGGTTTTTTCTTCTGCAGCTGCTTTGCGAGAGCTTCGGCCTGACGTACATTAAGCTCCTTTGTAATTATACTTTCAAGCACGGCATTTCTTATTTCCGAATCCTCTATAGATAACAGCGCGCGGGCATGTCCGCTTGAAATTTCTCCGGAAATAAGCTTCCGGCGTATATTCTCGTCAAGAGAAAGAAGCCTTATCGAATTTGCAACGGCGCTTCTGGATTTGCCTATTGTCTTGCTTACCTCATCCTGAGTCATATTATATTCATCAATTAACGTACGGTATCCGAGAGCCTCTTCAATCGGGTTCAGGTTTTCGCGCTGTAAATTTTCTATAAGAGAAATCTGCGCGATCTCAATATTCGTGTAATCTCTTATAACAACAGGAATTTCTTTAAGCCCGGCTTTTTTTGACGCTCTCCATCTCCTTTCTCCGGCAACAATGGTGTACATATCACCGTTCGGAACTACAATAATAGGCTGTATAACTCCATGCTCTTTGATAGATTCCGTAAGAGCATCTATTTTTTCCTTATCGAATTGCTTTCTGGGCTGTTTCTTGTTCGGTTCTATCTGAGTTATGCGCAGAGTTTCCACCTTATCGTTTTCTTTGGTAATCTCATTTTCAATCGGCGAGCTGTCTTCAAATAAAGAGTCAAGCCCCCTGCCGAGACGCCCTTTTGGTTTAGCCATGATTCACCTCACTGATTTTTCTTAATTACCTCTTTTGCGAGACTCATGTATGCGTCTGCGCCCTTTGAGGTTCTGTCATATTTTATTATAGGCTCACCAAAGCTCGGAGCCTCAGAGAGCTTGATATTTCTCGGTATGATCGACTTATATACAAGGTCCGGAAAGAACCTTTTAACCTCGTCAATTACTTGAATTGAAAGGTTAGTGCGTCCGTCATACATTGTGCCGAGAACACCTTCTATTTCAATCCCTTTATTATAGGTTTTCTTTATCTTCCTTATTGTGCTTATAAGCTGTGACAAGCCTTCAAGTGCATAATATTCGCATTGTATAGGAATGAGAACGCTGTCGCAGGCTGTCATAATATTTATAGTTATCATTCCGAGCGCGGGAGGCGCGTCTATAATTATAAAATCATAATCATTGCGTATCGGTTTTAATGCCTGCTTTAAGAATTGTTCACGCTTGTCCTCAAACGCAAGCTCAATTTCAGCCGCGGACAGATCCGATGATGACGGGAGAAGATAAAGACCTGAATATTTTGTTTTTATAATAGCATCCTTGGTTTTTAACGGGTCAATAAGACAGTCGTATATAGTAAGCTCATAATCCTCTTTTTCATAGCCTAATCCGCTTGTGGTGTTACGCTGAGGGTCACAGTCGATAACAAGAGTTTTCTTACCTTCATATGCCAGACAGGATGCGAGATTAACAGAGGTTGTAGTCTTCCCGACTCCGCCCTTCTGATTTGTGATCGCTATCACTTTCCCCATTCTTCGTTATGTACTCCCTTCAATAATTTCAAAATTCCAAAATCTTTTTTACTCACTATATTATTATACCACAAATTTTTCAAATGTAAATGTTTCACGTGAAACATTTTGAATTTTTTTATAAATACTACAATTATATGAGCAAAAAAGAACATATATGAATAAAATTTAGTTTATAATACATAATAATTTTAAATAAAGATATGAGAGGGTGAAGTTATTGAGTGTATTAAAGGAGTTGTTCAGATATAATCCGCCAAACGAGCAGGAAAGGTTTATACTTTCGGAGCAGGAAAAGCCTGAGTTTGATATAAGAAATGATAAAAAGCATGAAAAGGTCTATGTATCGGATAATATAGAAGTAAACAGAGCTTATATAAAAAAGCGTTTTAATTTCCCTCTGAATAATGATGTTGTTGTAAGAGAAATGAAATTGAAAAACAATACTGAGGCATTCATTATATTTTATGACGGAATGACAGACAGTGATTATATAAACAACAACATTATAAAATCACTTCTGGAGCTGCCTCATATAACAGACGATAAAATAAATGCCGCTTTATATGAAAAATTCACAACGCATTCACAGGCGCAGACTATGCAGGACTTTGATGAGATAGCGGATGAAATAAATTTCGGTTCATGCGCTTTGTTTGTTGACAAGCTTGATACAGCGTTTATATTCGATGTAAAGGGCTGGGAGCATCGTGATATAGGCAAGCCGGAAAACGAGCAGAGCATATACGGACCGCAGGAAGCCTTTGCCGAAATGCTCAGAACAAATACCTCTTTAATAAGGAAGATTCTCAAAACGGAAAAGCTTATTGCGCTTGGAGTTACAGTAGGAAATGTTTCAAAAACAAGAGGTGTGCTTTTGTATATAGATGACATTGCAAATAAAAAGCTTGTATACGAAGCTGAAAGAAGAATAAAAGGAATTTCAATTGATTATATAATGAGTATTGAACAGGTTCAGATGTATGTTGAGGATAAAACAATGCTTATTACTCCGCAGACCCTTGCAACCGAAAGGCCTGACAGGGCGGCGAGGGCATTGACGGAGGGACGGTGTGTTCTCATTCTGGACGGCTCGCCGAGAGGGCTTATAATGCCTTCAAATGCGTTTGAACTGACACAAGTGGCGTCAGATGAGTACATCAATTCTGTTTTTGCAAATATGTCAAGATTCATAAGAATATTCGGAATGTTTCTGTCACTTCTGCTTCCCGCGCTGTATCTTGCAATAACACTTTATCATCAGGAAATAATACCGACATATCTGTTGTATTCAATAAGCGCGTCAAGAGAGAATGTTCCTTTTCCGAGTCTTGTTGAATTATTGCTTATGGATGTTTCCTTCGAGCTGATAAGAGAAGCGGGAATAAGAATGCCCTCGCCTATTGGTTCAACCTTGGGTATAGTCGGAGGTCTTATTTTGGGACAGGCGGCAGTCAGCGCAAAGATCGTCAGCCCTATAATGATCATAATTATAGCTATAACGGGAATAGGCTCGTTTGCGACTGCGGATTATAATCTGGGATGGACCTATCGCGTATTAAGGCTTGTGTTTATATTTCTGGCGTCATGTCTGGGTTTCTTCGGAATTGCAATCGGTATAGTTTTATACGGTTTATATCTCGGAAGAATAACAAGCTTCGGAGTACCTTTCCTCTCTCCGTCACTGAAATTAAAGAACAAATCAATGATATCCGCAGTAATTAATAATAAGATTATGAGTAAAGAAAAAAGACCGGGATTTCTTAAAACAAGGAATAATACAGCCGAACCGAGAATAAGTCAGAGATGGTCGTTAAAGAATAAGGATGAATAAAATATGCTTTCAAAAAAACAACTGGCAGCGGTAACTATAAATGCTATAATTGTAAAAATGCTTATAACATATCCGAGATCGCTTTTTGTTCTCTGCGGCAATGCGGCGTGGATAAATGTTCTTTACTGCACTCTTATAGCTGTGTTGATATTTTTGGTTACAAGAATTGTTTATAAGTTTGATTATAATGTGATTGAGCTTGCGGAAATGGGAGGGGGAAAGGTTCTCAGAACAATAACGGGTATAGTAGTTTTTATTGTATTGGGACTGAATTTTTTAAGTCTTCTGAGAATATTCCCTGAAATGATAAGGCTTGTGCTTTTACAGAATACCTATCTGGAGGTAATCGGTCTTTCGTTTGTTGCATCGCTGGTTTTTGGAGCTTATTGCGGAATAGAGGCCATAGGAAGGGCGCATATAATATTTATACCGCTTGCGGGAATTGCGTTTCTGGTATTCTTTTTACTTCTTATTCCCTCTTTAAAAATAGAAAATATTTTTCCCATACTCGGAAAAGGCTCTTATAATATTTTTGTAAAGGGAATATCGGGCTTATCAATATTTTCGGATTTGCTGATGATCAATATTCTGATACCGTATATGAAAAATGTTGAGGATTATAAGTCAATAGGAAACAAATCGATCTGGATAGGCGGCGGCTGCGCATTTCTTATTGTCGCGGCATACAGTCAGTCATATGTATATCCTGTGTCGGTAAGATTTCTTGCGCCTGTTTATCAGCTTGAAAGGCTTATAAATTTAAGTGATTTTTTTTCAAGATTTGAAGCGGTATTTCAGTTTATATGGTCAATTTCTATCCTGTTGTATGGTTCTCTTTATCTCGCGGTTTTATCAGAGGTATGGAAGGAAAGCTTCGGATTGAAATTCAGCAAGCCGCTTATTGTGCCTGTTATCACAGTGCTGACAGGCATAATTATTATTCCGGGCAGCTTAAACAGTATGGTTGTATGGGAGTATATTATAAATAAGTGGATTTATATTCCCGCTTTAGCTATACCGATTATTATAGGGATAGTGGGACGTATAAAAAAGGTGAAAAACAAATAAAATGTTTCACGTGAAACATTTTCGATAGAACGGGTAAAACAATGAAAAAATTTATTGCAATAATTTCGGTAATTCCTTTGCTGCTTATTCTGACCTCGTGTGTCGGAGAGGAGCCTGATAATATAGCATATGTAACGGCTGTTGGAGTAGATAAATCGGAGGAAGGTTTTATTTATACAATACAGTTCGCAAATCCTACAAAGATCAGCGGCGGAGCAGCGGAGGAGGGCGGCTCCGGCGGACAAATAGTTGAAAACATAGCTGTTGAGGCTCCCTCGTTATATTCTGCAATGAATAATGCAAATACCATTGTTTCAAAGACCATGTCCTTTTCACATGCAAAGGTTTTTGTAATTTCAGAGGAAATTGCAAAGGAAGGTATTGATGAAATTAATGATGTAATTTCAAGGAATAACGATATAAGACCTGACGTATATATGGCAATTGCTGAAAATTCAGGGGAATATATTGAGGAGGTAAAGCCGGCTATAGAGCTTAATCCTGTAAAGTATTATCAGCTCATATATGACAACAGAAGCGGTTCGTCAGTACCGCAGAACAGGGCATTTGATCTATACAGCTCATGTCAGGCGAATGACATAGATTGCGTTCTGCCCATTGCAGGCGTTGCGGAAACTGAGGAAGAATCTTCGGGCGGCGGAGAAGGCGGCGGAAGCAATGAGGAGCAGAGCAGCGAAAATAAAAGCAGAAACGATGCGCATATAAATGAGCAGGGATTTGAAAATAAAACAGAAAGCTATATGGCGGGACAAGCCGGAGAAAAAATAAAAAATAAAAGTCAGTCCCTTGGTATGGCTGTATTTAAGGGCGATAAATATATTACAAAGCTAGGAAGCACGGAAACAGAAATGTACAATATATTGATCAATAAATTTCAGAAAAATAATATAACCTTTTATTCTGAAAGCAATCCGGAAAGACCGATAACTATGAGGTTAGAGCAGACCACAGGGCCTGAATATAAAATAGATATAAAGAATAAAAAGGCGGATATATATATAAAGCTTTGCGGAGAGCTTCTGTCCGCGTCAACAGACCATAGAAAAGACAGCACGATTACCGAAACAAATAAAATGTCATCAAGCATGGTAAGCAGCGCCGCAGAAAAGCTTATAAATGAATTATATCAGGGAGCGAACGCGGATTCACTTGGAATTAAAAGAAAGATAAAGCAAAAGTTTATAACAAATGCCGGGTATGAAAAATACTGTGAAGACTTCACTCCCTCTGACTGGAGCTTTGAGGTTCATACAGATCTGAATCTGAAAAGAACAGGAATGACCTATTATTATTGAGGTGATGATATAAATGGTTTTGAATATAATTTACGGGTTACTGATATTATTTATATTAATAAGAACAATAGCGTTCGGTATTTACTGTGTAAAGGAAACAGGCGTTGCAGGCGGTATAAGTGTTTTTGTTCTTGCCGCCGGAACAGCCGTGACCGGATATGTGATTCTTTTTACGGGAATGGGATTGGCGTGATGTGCCAATCCCTTATTTAAATACCTTGTCAATTGCCGCCATACATATTTTTATAGTATCGTCTGACATTTCATCAAGCTGAGAAACAGGAAGAGGATTTACCCCCTTTCCAAGCTCTATTGTAAAAGCTTGTTTATGATATTCTTTAATGTACCAGTCTTTTGCTCCTCCGAAGGCCGCTGTTCCTGTGGGGACAGCGACGGTATATCCGCATTTATCTGCAACGGCTTCGGCTGTGGCTTCTGACCCTTTATTTTCCATACAGTTAAAATCATAATAAATCTCCTTTCCCTGACTATGAAATGCAATAAACAGCTCCGGCTGTACCCTGTTAAGAAATTTTGTAAGCGCTCTTGTTTCAAGCTCTGATTCTGGATATTTGCCGCCGTATTTTGTAGGAGAAGGTGAATTGAAAATACTTTTCCACGAGGCATTAAAATTATGGTTTATATCAACACCCATTGCGTTCGCCTGCCATTTTTTTGAAAATTCTATAATACCCAGTTCCTTTATCAGATGGCGGTGGACCACGCTCTTAGGATCAATTCCGTTGACCGCGATATCAACGCCGTCAGGATTGACCATAGGTATTATATAGACCTTTATTTTATCATGATATTCGGTCATATCCGAAAAATACTGGGAGAAGCTTATAATCGCCGGAGCCGTAAGATATTCAAGTCCATGAAATGCCGCGGCAAAAACGGCGCATCTCTCCCCTGTTCCTATTGATACACAGTACAGCAGCCGGTTCATTATAGTTTTTCCTATTATGAATGTGTTTTTAAATTCTGTCATTTTTCCCGATACATATTCGTAATCATATCTCATTGCACCACCTCAATAGAATGTATGCGGGAAATCCGGTTTTAATGCTTCAAAAAGGAATAAAAACAGGAATATGCGGAAAGATATATAAGAGGTGAAGATAAAATGGGATTTATTTTTGCAATTATATCGGGAGCGGCAATGAGCGTGCAGGGTGTGATGAACACAAGACTCGGAGAAAAGATAGGAATGTACGAGTCAAATATGTATGTTCAGGGAACCGCGTTTATTTTATCCTTAATAGTAATGTGGATCATGGGAAACGGAAATCTGAGAGCGATCGCCGAGGTAAACAAGCTGTATCTTTTCGGCGGAGCCTTGGGACTTGTAATAACTCTCACTGTAATGAATTCGATGAGCAGATTAAGTCCGACTGTCGCAACCTCAACAATACTTATAGCGCAGCTTGTAATGGCGGCTCTGATAGACGCCTTCGGCTGGATGGACAGCGAAAAAACAGCTTTTGACTGGACAAAGTACGCCGGTATAGCTCTAATGCTCGGAGGCGTGCTGCTGTTTAAGTGGCAGAGATAGTTTTTTTATACTCCCCTTGCGTCCGGGTCCCAGATAATTTTGTGCATCTGGATCTGAAAGCGCACGTCCTTTAAAACAGGATCCTTCATAAATAAATCAATAACATCCTTCAGATCGTATTTTCCGAATACCGTGCCGCAGAAAATATACGGCGCATTCTCCCCGTATTTCTCGATAAGATCATGCGAAAATGAAGCCGCAATTTCGGCGTCCTCCTCGGAGCCGATAACAAATTTCAACACATCACGTTTTAAAAGCTCGTCATAATTTGAAAGACGCATATTGTACATTTCACCGCTTGAAGGCAGCTTGAAATCAACCGTAAAAAACAGATTTTCGTTATATCTTATAAGGTCACGGAAGGCGGCTATATCGCATGAGCCGTTTGTTTCAATATTTACCTCATATCCGTTCCGGCAAAGGCTGTTTACAAGCTTTATTGACTCCGGAAAAAGCAGAGGCTCGCCTCCTGTGAGGGTTACTCGCTTATAGCTCCTGTTCACATATGAGAGTATCTCGCTGACAGTCATTTCTCTGGGCTTTACATCACTGTATTTTTCCGGCTCGACCGCGTACATTGAATCACAATAAGAGCAGCGCAGATTGCAGCCTACAACTCTTATAAAGGTGCAAAGCCGTCCGGCGCGTATTCCCTCGCCGTCAATACTGTCAAAAATTTCGGAAATAAGCATTTGTATCTCTCCTTTCGCGGCGAAAACTATTGAATGTAGGATGCTATATTATCAATGCTTTCCTGAACGTCAACCCTGTAGCAGTAGGGCGCAAGAGCATCGCAGATATATTTTGCAAGATTTTCGGCTGTGGGATTAAAGTCCACAACATCATTTATCACCTTGTGGTCGAACTTGTCCTGTACCTGTCTTTTGATATGAGTGAAATCCATGACCATTCCGTCCTCGTTAAGAGCTTCCGAACGGAGATATACATCAATAATCCAGTTGTGACCGTGGAGATTTTCGCATTTTGATTCATAGCTCAGCTTAAGCCGGTGAGCGGCGGAAATCTCAATTCTTTTTTTTACCTCATACATTTTTCTTTTTCTCCATAAACTGTTCATAGCCGCGCCGTCTTAAGAAGCATGCGGGACAGTGTCCGCAGCCCTCGCCTATAATACCGTTATAGCAGGTAAGCGTCTTATTATATATCTTGTCAAGAACACCAAGCTTATCGGCAAGCTCCCAGGTCTGGGATTTGTCAAGCCACATAAGCGGAGTGTGTATTACAAAGCTGTATTCCATTGCAAGATTGAGCGTGACATTGAGCGACTTAATGAATATGTCGCGGCAGTCGGGATACCCCGAAAAGTCAGTTTCGCATACGCCCGTAACTATCTCAGTTATGCCGTGTGTTTTTGCATAAATTGCCGCATACGAGAGAAAAAGAAGATTTCTGCCCTCAACAAATGTGTTCGGAGGCGCGCCCTCCGGCTTTTTCTCCTCAACGGGAATATCCATGCGGGTAAGCGAATTTGCCGAAAGCTGATTTATTATCGGTGTCGGGATAACCTCATATCCTATCCCCTCCTCCTTGCATATATCAGCCGCGCATTCCAGCTCCTTTTTATGCCGCTGACCGTAGTCGAAACCGACAGCAGTAACATTTTTCTTGCCGAACCTGTCAACGGCCCAGTAAAGGCAGGTGGTGCTGTCCTGACCTCCCGATAAAACAACCAATGCTTTTTTCATCTTAAAGTTACCTCATACTTATATTATCAGTGCAGCGAAAGAGAACTGAAAAGTCTTTCCTCTGCGATTTTCTCGTATTTCGTCCCCTTGCGTCCGTAGTTTGCGAACGGATAAATTGAAATACCTCCGCGGGGCGTGAATATACCCTTAACCTCAATGTATTTCGGATTCATAAGCTTAACGAGATCCTTCATAATTATATTTACGCAGTCCTCGTGGAAGTCGCCGCGGCTGCGGAAGCTGAAAAGATAAAGCTTTAAGGATTTGGACTCAACCATTTTTTTACCCGGAATATAATTAATTTTGATTTCCGCAAAGTCGGGCTGTCCCGTGATAGGACAAAGACTTGTAAATTCAGGGCAGTTAAAGGTCACCATATAATCATTGTCGGGATGCTTGTTTATAAAGGCTTCAAGCACCTCCGGCGCGTAATCGTCCTTATATATTGTTTTTTTGTTTCCGAGAAGGGAAAGTCCCTTCTGCTCCTCTGTTGTTCTTGGCATATACTATCAACCCTTCATTAACCATTTTAATTTTTGTTCTTTCCCGTGCTTCATAATTCTTTCAAGAGTGTCGCGATCGTCATTGAGCGTCGCCTGCTTCAGCCGCTCCAAGGTATCCTGAAATTCCGTGATACGCTCCGCAAGATGCTCTTTATTTTCTGTAAAAAGCTCGCTCCACATTTTTTCGTTTATGACAGCTATTCTTGTGCAGTCCTGGAGACTCCCGCCGGCAAAAGATCCGGCTCTTTCAAGCAGCGGATTGTCACATAACGCAACGGCTACTATATGCATAAGCTGTGAGGTGTAAGCGATGATCGAATCATGCTCGTCCGGCGAGGTTGTTGTAACGACACGGCAGCCTATGTACTTTGCCATTTCTCTTATAAGCTCTATTGTTTCAGGTCTGCTGTCCTTATCGGGAGTGATCACATACGGCGCGTTATCAAACAATGTGTCCGTTGAGCTTTTATATCCTCCGACCTCTCTGCCCGCCATGGGATGACCGCCTATAAATTCGACATTATCCGGCAGCGCTTTTTTCATTTCACGGGTTATAAAGCCCTTTACGCCTGTAACATCCGTAATAATTGCGCCGGGTTTGAGTCTGTCGGCATTATCCCGTACAAAATCAATATTCAGCTGCGGATAAAGACACATAATTATAAGATCCGCATTCTCCATTGCCTCTCCGGGTGTATTATACGCCTCGTCAATAGCCCCGTCTGCCAATGCCAGATCAAGGCTTTCCCTTGTTCTGTTATAAGCCGCTATTACGCAGTCATGAAAGCCGCGGAGACGTCTTGCCATTGAGCCGCCGATAAGTCCGAGTCCGATAATAGAAATCTTCATATTAAATGCTTCCTTTCATATGTTGGTTATAATTATAGCATAAATACGGGTTATTTTCAACCTTAATTATCCCCATAAACAGAAATATTATAAAGTATAACATCTCTGCGCTGCATGTAGAAAATAAGAAGCGTCATCCACAGATACGGCATAAGCAGCGCCTGCGCAAAATAATATACCGGCACCGACATAGAAACGGTAAACACAATTGCCGTAAGGAACATATACAGTATAAACGAAAACTGTATACAGAAAAACTTCCATCTGAAACCGTGCATAATATTAAAGGAACGCTCGAAAACATCTTTTGTTTTCATATCGGGATTTTCCGCAAGTATCATGGAAACAGCGCTGTACTCATAGCTTTTGTATATGACCGGTACAATGCATGCGATAGTGGCGATCATTGCAGCGAATGTCATAACCGGCAGATAGGAGCAGTTTTCCATAATATATGAAGATATATTGTTAAGCATATCCGGAGACGGACTGTCGATAAGCTGCAGCATCATATTATATATATTTGCGATACTATCCGTTGTAATTGAGAGATAAGCTATAATTCCCGTATAGATAACCGCGGGTATCAATGAGATAAGCCCCCACAGCACAAGATAAAGATCGCGCATGAACATTGTTTTCAGAGTATTCTTAAAGCCGTTTGTATATCCGGAGAGGACGTCGTTGAAATCATAGCGTTTTTCCTCTGTGACGCCGGAGGGCTTCATATTAAGAAGAAAGCGCATATACCCTACCGTAAAAATGTTAAGCACAAAAATTTCAAATATAATATCCATAAAGTAGGTTACAGCTGTATTAAAGCCTGTAAATTCGCCTATAAGATACCCGATAAGATACACAAGGTAGTTTGGTATCATATATATAAGCGTGCCGACAAACGCAGGGCCGTAATTCCCGGACAATCTTTTTCGCGCTTCTAATTTATAAAATGCAGAACTGTACATAATAAAATTCCTTTCCTGTAATTAATTAAGTATATAATAACACAAATTTAAAAAAAAGTAAATAGCGCATGATGTAAACATTTATTGCTTATACAAAATATTTTATGGGATATTGATATATGCTTAGTAAAGTGATATAATATGTAAACAGGCAAAGCTTGTTGAACACGATTTAATTGAAGAATTTGTGAAAAGTGCGCAGCCGAACATTTGTTGTTGACATAATAAATATTTGGTGTTATAATGTATAATGTTATAATAGTGTGTTTAGGAAAGGATTACAAAATGATAATGCCAAACAGCGCGGTCCGTCTGCTGGATGATACCGCTGAGAAATACGGTAATAAAACAGCCGTAACCGATGAGCGCGGCAGCTTTACCTTTGACGAGCTGAGAAGGTACGGACTGGCGGTCGGAACAGAACTTATAAATTCCGCGTCGGAGGGGTATATGGCGGAGCCTGTGATGGTTTACCTGCCTAAGAGCCGTTTCTGCATAGCGTCGTTTATGGGAGCAATGTATTCGGGAAATCCGTATGTGCCGGTTGCTTATGATATGCCGGCAAACAGAATACAGAAGATCGTGGACAAGCTTGAGGGCAGAGGTCATCTCATAACGGATGAAAACGGTATGGAGACCGTAAAGACAATGGATATTCCCGAGGGAATACATATACATCTTTACAGTGATATTTCAGCAGCAAAGTCTGATGAAACAGCAGTCTATAAGGTTCTTGACAGGGTAATTGATACAGACCCGATTTATATAATGTTTACAAGCGGTTCGACCGGAGAGCCTAAGGGTGTAACTGTTCCCCACCGCGGAGCGGTCGACTATGCGCTCTGGGTAAGGAGAACCTTTGATATAGACGAGAATGCAAGACTTGGCAACCAGGCGCCGTTCTATTTTGATAATTCTATTTTTGATATATATTCAATGCTTCTGACCGGAGCGGAAATGAATATTATTCCGGAGACTCTGTTTATGTTCCCGTCAAAGCTTCCGGAGTTTATAAGGGATAATGAGATCACTGTAATATTCTGGGTGCCTACGGTAATGATAAATGTGGCAAATTCCGGAGCGCTTTCTGAAATTAAAATGCCGTCGCTGAAAACCGTGGCGTTCTGCGGAGAGGTCATGCCGAATACCCAGCTTAACATATGGAGAAAAAATCATCCCGACGCCGTATATGCGAATCTTTACGGACCAACTGAAATAAGCGATGTTTGTACATATTATATAGCAGACCGTGAGTTCAATGACGCTGACCCGCTCCCTATCGGGCGCGCATGTGAGAACATGAGAATAATAATTCTCAATGAGAAGAATGAGATCGCAAAGACAAACGAGCAGGGGGAGCTTTGCGTTATAGGTACGGGAGTATCCCTTGGTTATTGGAACAGACCTGATCTAACCGAAAAGGCGTTTGTTCAGAACCCGGCAAATCCGTTTTATGAGGAAAGAATATACCGTACAGGCGACCTTGCATACATAAATGACGAGGGACTTATTATGTATGACGGAAGAATGGACAATCAGGTCAAGGTCAAGGGAAATCGTATAGAGCTTGGCGAAATCGAATGCGCGGCAATGGCGGTTGAAGGAGTAAAGAGCGCCTGCGCCGTGTTTGACGCGGAAAATGAGAGAATAGTATTGTTTGTTGAAAGCTGCTATGCACTTGCGCTGAGAAAGTTCAATAATGAGCTTAAGAAATATATTCCGAAATATATGCTGCCGGGAAAGCTTGTTGTAATGGAAGCGTTTCCGCATACGGCAAATGATAAAATAGACAGAGTGGCTCTGAAAAAGTCACTTGCTGATTTATGAGGGAGTAAGAGACGATGACTGTAAATTACACCTCCGCCGCGGAGCTTGTATTCAGGGCGGCGGAGCTATACGGAAATGACATTGCCTTTAAGGATAATGACGGGGATATAAGCTTTATCGGATTAAAGGAAAGCGTCTGCGCAATCGCATCGGGACTTGCGGAAAAGACCGTAACAGGAAGAACAAGACCTGTTATGGTATATCTTCCGAAAAGCATAAAATCAATAGTCTCGTTTATGGGAAGTATGCTTGCGGGCAGTCCTTATGTTCCTATGGACTATAATGTTCCTATGGCAAGGTTCAAAGCAACCGAAAAAAATCTCTGCCCCTGCGCCGTTATAACGGACGAGGCCGGAAAGAAAAGGCTTGAAACGGCAGGAATAGAAACAGCAGCTCTTGTATATGATGAGCTTGTAAAAACAGCGGCGGATTATGAGCATATTAATAATGTAATAAAAAATTCAACCGACCTTGACCCGGCGTATATAATGTATACAAGCGGTTCAACGGGAACGCCAAAGGGTGTTACAATATCCCACAGGGCGGTGCTGGACTATACAAAGTGGCTTACAGATACTTTTGAGATAGATAAGGAAAGCATAATAGGAATGCAGAGCGCGTTTCATTTTGACAATTCGGTATTTGATATGTTCCTTGCATTATATCTCGGCTGCAAAACCGTTATAATTCCCGAGGTACTTTTCATGTATCCCGAAATGCTGTTCGACTTCATGCAGGAGGAAAAGCTCTCGGTAATATTCTGGGTGCCGACTGTGATGATCAGTGTTGCAAATTCCGGCGTATTGGATAAGAAGAAAGTCGATTCGTTAAGGCTTATCCTGTTTGCGGGAGAGGTTATGCCGATAAAGCAGCTTAATGAGTGGATAAGCGCGTATCCCGAGTGTAAATTTGTGAATATGTACGGACCGACGGAGTCAACGGATATTGCGTTATTCTATGTTGTTGACCGTGAGTATAAGGCGGGAGAAACACTGCCGATAGGTATTCCCTGCGCGAACATGAAGGCTATTATTCTTAATGAAAAAAATGAGCTTTGCAAACCCGGAGAGCAGGGTGAGCTTTGCATCGGCGGCACGGGAATATCGATGGGCTACTGGAACTCACCGGATATAACGGAGAAGGCATTTACGCAAAATCCGCTTAACAGAAAGTATCATGACAGAATATACCGTACCGGCGACCTTGTATATGAGGCGGAGGACGGAAATATAATTTTTATCGGCCGCGCCGACAGCCAGATAAAGCTGCGCGGAAACCGCATAGAGCTTGGCGATATTGAGGCGGCGGCCGCGGCGATGAATGATATAAAGAGCTGCTGCGCAATGTTCAGCGCGGAAAATGAGGAGATAGTTCTTTTCCTTGAAACGGACGCAAAGATAGTGCAGCGCAAATTCAATATGGAGCTTAAAAAATATATACCGGCATATATGGCGCCGCAGAAAATAATTTCAATGCCGGCCTTCCCGCACACACCGAGCGGAAAGATTGACAGACAGAAACTGAAAAAGGAATGGATCGCGTCTTAAGAGAGCTGCCGGTCATTCGTACCGGCGAAGAGTTTCAATTAATCGAAAGGAAGTAGTTAAAATGGCAACAGCGGAAACAATAAGTGAATTTATAAAGAACCGGTTTGAGATCGGAGATGATCCGGATTTTAATAATGACGTGCATCTTTTCAATGAAGGTTTTGTAGACAGCTTCGGGGCTGTTGAAATAATACATTTCATCGAAACGGAATTTAATATAAAGATCACTCAGAAGGATATAACCCTGTTCCCGATGAATACAGTAAATGAGATCGCTGCCGTGGTTGACAGCAAGATCGGATAATAACGAAGGGAATTTAATATATGTGGTATCTTGAAACAGACACCTTAGTTATGCTGCTTATCGCGACCGGAGCAATAATGATGTTTTCGGGTATTACGCGCCTGTTTTTCAAAAAGAGCCTTGCGCCTCATGTGCTGATAGCTGCGAATATGGCGGTAATAGGGTTTATTTCCTGGCAGCTGCTTGCTTTCAGCATGGGATATATGATTATTACATATATTCTTGTCTGCAATCTGCGTCGGCGCAAATTCCTGAAAAAAACCATGTTTGTGGTGTTCAGCCTGATATGTACCGTGCCTTTTTTCTACGGAAGGATGCACGAGTTCTTCCCTCAGCTTCCGGTGATAATAACCTTTGTTGGAATAGCGTATCATATGCTGCGGGCGATCGACGCGCTGTATTTTGTGTATTATACGGAAATGAAAATCCCGTTTCTTGCATACGCAAATTATATGCTGTTCTTCCCCACCTTCACCGCCGGCCCGATATTCAGATATCGTGACTGGATAAGGGTTTACGAAAATCCGAAGAAACTTACCTTTGACGATTTCGTAGCATATGTAAAAAGGTTTATCCGCGGAATGTTTAAAAAGATGGTTGTGCTGTGGTTTGTGTCAACAGTGTTCAGCCGAATTTTAGGAACGGAGCTGCATTGGTATTGGTGTATAGCTCTTGTAGCGCTTAGCTATCTGACGGTGTATCTTGATTTGTCGGGTTACAGCGATTTGGCAATAGCGGCCGGCTCGGCAATGGGCTTTACGGTCCCGGAGAACTTCCGCAAGCCGCTTTCATCGGCGTCGTTTACGATATTCTGGCGCAACTGGCATATTACACTGTCGGACTGGGTAAGAGATCATATTTTTGTTGTTCTTAACGGTAAACGGCTCGGCCGTATCGCGTCGGCGATGGTAGGCTTTGCGACTATGTTTGTGATGGAAATGTGGCATGGCTTTACACTGCCCTATATAGCGGGCGGAATATATAACGGTCTTTGTCTCGGATTTGAAAACCTGTTCGGACTGACAAGGGCTGATAAGCGAAAAATGAAAAAGCCTGTATATATATTCAGATGCTTTATAGTAAACGCTGCATTTGCGTTCAACACGCTCCTGTTCACGGTTACGCCCGAACAGTTTTTTGAAATAATGAGAGGCTTTATAAGATAAGCCGCATGGGAGGTTATAATGAAAAAGGCAGTAAAAATACCGCTGCTTCTGCTGCTGGTGCTTGCAGTATTTGCGGGGGATGTCTGGATCAGTCATAACAATTTCATAGTAAACAGCAATATATTCGTTCAGAATGATTTTGAAATAACGCAGCATGACCATCCGGAAAAGGTCTGGGATAAGGTATTTTTCGGAAATTCTGTGGTTATATCGGCGTATATGGAGGATAAGAGCAGCTCCGGCTATATAAACTGCGGTCTTGATGACGGAGTTGTAACAGACTTGTGGCAGCTTATCAACGGGAGATATATTAATTTAGGCTCGGAGCTTGTTATAGGTCTTAACTACCTTACGTTATATGATAATTTTGAAACAAATCCGACTTATATATGGCATAAAAAGCTTTATCAGCCCTATGCGTATTTTGAGCGTGACCGTTTCTATCCGCTGATAACCGGCTGCTTTGAAAGGCTTATAAACGGTGAAAGCGTGCCGCCTATGACGTATACCTATCAGAAAAAGAATGTATATCACGGCAGAGTGGCTGACGCGGTATTAAGGGATAAGATGGAGCAGTATGAGGAGATGTTTTTCAATAAGCCTCTTTCAGACTATTCAAAGAACATGGAGGCTCTTGAAAAGGTTATAAGGTTCTGTAAGGATAATGATATAAAAGTCCGTGTTGTATGGATGCCGTGGAACCCGTCCTGCGAAAAACCGCAGCTTGTAAAGGATGTAAAGGCGGCGGCAAATGAAATAATAAAGAAGTATAATCTGGATATACTCGATCTGGAGGATGAGTTCGGCGAGGAAAGCTTTTACGACAGCGGACATCTTAACTATGACGTCGGAGCGGAACGGTTTACAGAGTATTTGGATCGGTGGCTGTAAATATAAGGAGAATAAAATGAGTTCATATATAAGATGTATAAAAAAATATGCGCGTTTTAAAGGCCGTGCGGCAAGAAGAGAATTTTGGGGCTTTACGCTTATCAATGCGGCAATTATTCTAATTCTTTTGATTTTGCATGCAAAATTTCAGACGGGCACTGTCCATAGTGTTTTAACATATCTGCTGGGCGCTTATATCCTGTTTACGATAATCCCCTTCCTTTCAGTAATGAGCAGACGCTGGCATGATCTGGGAAGAACCGGGTGGTGGGTGCTGCTTAACATTGTTGTGGGCGTGGGCACATTTGTATCACTCTGTTTTTTTCTGTGCAGAGGTGACGAAGGGAAAAATTTCTACGGACGTGACCCCAGAATAAAAAAGCATATAAAAAGATAAACTATTATGGAAAATAATGAACCGGAAATTAATGAGTATATTGCGAAAAGACTGCCTATGTGGGCAAGAAACAGACTGATATATCTGAAAGTCGAAAAAAATGAACAAAGATTTCACTATACTGCCGAAATGAAGCCGTTCGATGTAGATGTACGGAACGGTAACGTAATATTTGACGCGGACAATATGGAGGATTTCAGACGTCAGCTGCAATTATATAAAACAGGATATAACAGGAACGGAATTGATTATATGATATTTCGTTAAAAGGGATGTATTGAAGCTAAGGAGCCCGAACAGTATTTTTTGTATAAAAAATCCCTGAAATTTTAATATAAATTTTTTAAAACTGCAACATTTCCGGGCTTTAAAAAGTGTTATAAATGAAAGCGGCATTATTTATTAAGACTTAAAATATATCAGAAAAGGAGATGTTTTATATGTCAAAAAAACTTATTGCGCTATTATTAGCGGCAGCAATGTACACACCTGTCGCGGCGGGAGCGGCATCGGACTTTGTACAGGAGCCTGACTCGCGGCGGGAGATGGTTACGGATAATCAGGAAAACCGCGGAGCCGGCGATGCGGAAGCAGCGCCGGAGCCTGAGAAAACGCCGGAACCGGTAATAACGCCCGAACCTGTTGAGATAACACCGGAGCCGGTCAAAGAAACTCAGGAGCCGGTCAAAGAAACTCAGGAGCCGATTATTACGGCAGAGCCGACAGTCGTCCCGGACGCCGGCAAAGAGCCGGAAAAGCGACCGGATGCTATACCTACAAAAGCGCCGGATATTGAGGTCACATCACAGCCGGAAACGACACAAAGCCCGTTGTATCAGCAGCCCGATCAGCAAAACCGGTATCCGAATTCAAATCAGTATCCGAGCTTAAATCAGCCGCAGCAGCAACCGCAGCAGCCACAACAGCCGCAACAACCGCAGCAGCCGCAACAGCCAAAGCCGCAGCAGCCGCAGCCGGCGCCTGTGGTAACGCGCGTGGTTGAGAAGGTTATTGTTGTAACACCGCAGGAAGCAAAGAAGACCTTCAATGAGAAGAAACAGCTGCAGGCAGCGTCAATGCTTGACACAAAGGACTGTATCAGTCAGATAAAGGCTTTGTTCAGAAGCGCGGACGCGGAGACCAAGCTTGAAATTCTCGCGGAAATAGCGCAGCTCAAAAAGGAGCTTAACGATGAGGCGATCGGTATCTTTGTAAACGGTGTTGATCTTGATTTCGCAAATTATGATAATGTGCAGCCGTATATAAAGAACGATGTAACGCTCATTCCGTTAAGGGCGGTAGCCGATGCGCTGAACGCGGATCTTAGGTGGGATGACAAGCTCAGAAAGATAACAATGACCAAGGGCGCCAAAACGGTTATCATGCAGATAGATAACAAGAATGCCACAATCAACGGTAAGAAGGTCGCTCTTGATACTCCGCCGGAGATTAATGATGACAGGACAATGGTTCCGCTGCGATTTATTTCCGAAGCGCTTGATTCTGACGTACAATGGGATGACAACAGCCGCACGGTCATTATAGAAAATGACGATGAATAAAGCAACAAGGCGTCTCTAAAAACAGAACCCCGCGCGGAAATGCGCGGGGTTCTTTAGAGACATCATTGTTTATTCGGCAGATTTTTCGGCCTTAGTCGCCGTTACACTCTTGCCATATGGATCGTATTTATAAACATATTCCGTATTTGTCCATGGATTTCCAAAATCATACGTCCATTCGGAAAGCGGAAAATATTCATCGGAATTATATACACGCACAGCCGCCTCATCCGGAGTAAAGCCCGCGCCGATTAAATCCTCCGCCTTTACATAGTCTGCCGAGCCGATTGAGTAAAGCGGAAGTTTTGTACCGTCTAAGGCAAACGTGTAGTCGCTTTCCGCAATCCTGTTTGCCGCTCGTTCATAATCCTCCTCGCCAAGAGGCATAATGTGCATACTGTTAAGCTCCAGCTGCTTGTAGTCGAGCAAAAGATCGCCGCTGTCGGTATTTTTGAAATATAGATAATCCCCGTCCTCGGAGAAAACAGGCTCGCTCATATTTATAAGATACCTGCGGGCAATGGGAACCGCGTTATATATAAGCCCGTTGTCAAGACTGACATAACAATCGAGGTAGGCGCCGCCGTGAGGAAGACCGCCGTAGAGCCTTTCCGCAAGCATATTGCCGCCGCTGTGAAGTATGCGGCAGTAAATCGGCTGCCATAAGCGATAGTCAAGTATAATCTGCTTTGCGCCGTCCGCCGTGCCGTACTGTGACAATGAGGTGTTCAGCGACAGCAGACGCTCGGAATCATTGTAACCGAAGGTCATCTGATAATTATGGCGCGCTATGCCCGAAAGCCCCGCCGCGCCCAGCTCCTCGACCTTTGCCGCCATTTTTCCGTTAATAGCGTACGCGTTTACCGCGCAGCCGTTTACGACAGCGTGTATGTCTGTTTCGTAATAGCTGCCGGCGATACCGCCGCCACTGCCGCGGCTCACGCTCGGATGAAAATTTTCCTCGGGACTGCCGCTTTTTGTAACAAACACCGTTCTGATATTATCATTGTAATAAACAGTGAAGCCGTATGGCTCCAGATCCTCTAAGGCGATCAAGGTTTCTCCGTCAATACAGTAGCTTTGTATATCCAATCCGTCCACCTGTGTCAATATATCGGTGGTATAGATGGTTCCGGCAGTATCGCCTACTGCCGCTGAAGCGGAACCAGCTCCAAAAAGCGCGGTCAATACCATTGCTGCTGCGAATAATGTTTTTTTCATTAAGAAAACACACCTCTTCTTTTTTCAATTTAAATGCTTCGATAATATTGTATCATATATTTGCTGCGTAATCAATATTAAATTGACAGATTTCAAGAAATATATCAAAAGTAAACTGTTTCTGTTTCTTTTTTTTCTTTCACCTCTTGTTTAATTGAGACTTTTGCTGTATAATATAATAAGGTTGATGTAATCATTTATGAATGGAGTGTGTACGATATGTATGATATAATTATAATCGGCGGCGGCGCGGCCGGTATGAGTGCGGCGATATACGCAATGCGCGGCGGAATGAAAACGCTTTTGCTCGAAAAGCTTTCATGCGGAGGACAGGCGGCAAGAACCTATGAGATTGACAATTATCCGGGATTTCGGAATGCGCCGGCGGGACCGAAGCTTATGGAGGAGTTTGAAAAACATGCTGAAAAGTTTGGCGTTGAAATAAAGTCGGAGGCTGTCCGCGATATTATAAACGCGGATGGCGATGTTAAAACAGTAAAGACCCGCAAAAATGAATATGAAACGAAGACAATAATCCTTGCTACGGGAGCAAGCCCGAAAAAGCTTGGTATTCCGGGTGAGGAGGAGCTTGCCGGAGCGGGCGTAAGCTACTGCGCGACCTGTGACGGAGCGTTTTTCAGAGGACAGGACACCGTGGTTATCGGCGGCGGAAATACGGCGATCGAGGATGCGCTCTATCTTGCGGGCTTCTGTGATCATGTGTTTGTAATGAACCGCTCAAAGAGGTTCAGAGCGTCAAAGATCCTTATGGACAAGGCGAGGGAAAATTCCGGAATCACGATCTATACCGATATGGTCGCGGATGCCTTTGAGGGCATGGCAAAGCTTGAAAGGATAATGGCGAGAAATGTTGTAACCGGAGAGAAGGGCTTTATAGCGGCCGCGGGCGTAATAGTGGCGATAGGGATAGAGCCGGAAAACACCGTCGCGAGAAAATGCGGCGTTGAGCTGTGCGAGCGCGGCTTTATAAAAACGGATATGTATCTTGCGACAAATGTTAAGGGGATATTTGCCGCGGGAGACTGCCGTGTATCACCGTTAAGACAGATAGTAACAGCCGCGGCGGACGGAGCCGTTGCCGCAACAGGCGCGATCAACTATGTCCTCCGGGGGTAGAGCGGTATGAGAATGATTAAGAACGCGCACATAATCACCTGCGCGGGACAGGAATATGAAAACGGCGTAATCGTGTTTGACGATAAAATCCGTTTTGTTGGCGCGGCATATGAGGGCAGCGCGGAGGAAATAATAGACGCCGGAGGAAAATATGTTATTCCGGGGATTATCGATGCGCACTGTCATGTGGGACTTTTCGGTGATGCCGTGGGTTTTGAGGGCGCGGACGCGAACGAGGACAGCGACCCCGTAACACCGCACCTGAGAGCCATAGACGGGATCTGCCCGCAGGACAGGGCTTTTCGTGACGCAAGGGAAGCCGGAGTTACAACCGTTGTAACCGGCCCCGGCAGCGCTAACGCGATAGGCGGACAGTTTGCAGCGGTAAAAACGGCGGGAATATGCGTTGATGATATGATAGTAAAAGCGCCGTGCGCGATGAAGATGGCGCTTGGCGAAAATCCTAAGACCGTATATAATGAAAAGGATCAGGCGCCGGTAACAAGGATGGGAACTCTTGCGATTATCCGTGAGACCTTGTTCAAGGCGAAAAATTACCGTGATGAGCTTAAAAAGTATGAGGAGGACAGCGAGGAAAACGACCGCCCGGACTTTGATATGAAGCTTGAAGCGATGCTCCCCGTAATAAACAAAGAGATCCCCGTCAAAATCCATGCTCACCGCGCCGACGATATTTGCAGCGCGATAAGGCTTGCAAAGGAATTTGATATAGATGTAACCATCGAGCATTGCTCCGACGGAGATATTGTGGCGGATATTCTCGATAGAGAAGGGCTGCCGTTAAATCTCGGGCCCACGCTCACAGACCGCAGCAAGCCGGAGCTGAAAAACCTGTCATTTGAAACCTATAAAAACCTTTCCGACCGAGGACTGAGCGTGGCAATAATAACAGACCATCCCGAAATAACAATAGAAAATCTTCCTCTTTGCGCGGCGCTGGCGGCAGACCGAGGAATGGACAAGGAAAAAGCATTATATGCGATAACGATAAATGCCGCAAAAAACTGTCGTATTGACGACAGAACGGGAAGCCTTGAGGTCGGAAAGGACGCCGATATCGCGGTATTTGATAAACTGCCGGTGAATTTTGGCGCAAAATGCGTTATGACCGTTATAAACGGCATTATTTGCGCACAAAAGCAATAAAATCAGCAAAAATGCTTGACGAAGAGGTGAAAATGTTATACAATACACCTATAAGGAGGGTTACTATGGGAATAAGAGTAAAAGAAACAGGCTTTGCGGCGTGGAAGGTATTCGTGATAATTGTCGCGGTAATTATACTTGCGGGCGCGGTGGGCTTTGGAGTAATACTTAGCGACAGTAACGGAATAAGTATAGGTAATGATATAACGGTAACTGTAGCGGAAGGTGAGGGAGCATCGGTTGTTGCCGATAATCTTAAGGAAAACGGAATTATCAAATACCCGGCCGCTTTCAGGATTTTGTCAAAGCTCGGAGGCTATGATAACAAGTATCAGCCGGGAGCGGTAACGATCCGCAGCGGAATGAGCTATGAAGATATTCTTCAGCAGCTTATAACCGTTGACAGAGACACGGTAACGATTGTCATACCGGAGGGCTATGAGGCAAAGCAGATACAGCAGGCTCTTTCGGATGCGGGACTTGCAGGAGCGGAGGGCTTTATGGAAGCGCTTGACCCGTCCTTGTATGATTATAAATTTCTTGAAAATATTCCGGACAGAGCCGGTAAGCTTGAGGGCTACCTCTTCCCTGCCACATATAAAATACCCGAAACATATACGGCGCAGGAAATAGTAAATCTTATGCTGAAATCCTTTGACGAAACCTTCATAGACGGATATTATGACCGCGCAGCGGAATTGAACATGTCGGTTGACCAAATAATAACGCTGGCATCTGTCGTGGAGCGCGAAACGGACGAGGACACGGAAAGAGCGAAGGTGGCAGGCGTATTTTATAACAGGCTTAATTCAGGCATGAAGCTTCAGTCCTGCGCAACCGTGCAGTACATACTCGGCGAGCGAAAGCCTGTGCTTTCAATATCTGACACGCAGATCGATTCACCGTACAATACATATGTTCATGAGGGGCTCCCCGTGGGACCTATATGCAATCCGGGAGCCGCATGTATAGCCGCGGCATTATACCCCGAGGATACGGACGCATATTATTTCTGCCTGAGCAAGAGCGGAGAGCATATTTTCTCAACGACATACGAGGATCATGTCAAGGCTATGGAGTCAAATGATCTTACAATGAGCGTTGATTCGTCAGCTATGGAAAATGAGGACTCAAAGAAACGGTAATGGATTATGATCTGAATGCGATTGTCACACCGTATGTGACGTCATATATACGTGAAAAGACGGTACAGAAGGACGAATTTCTGAGAGGTCTTGAAGAATACGCGGAGAAAAACAAGATACCGATAGTCGAGCCGGAAACGGCTCGGCTTCTTTCAGTTATAACAAAGCTTATGAGACCTTCAAAAATACTTGAAGTCGGCTGCGCGATCGGCTACAGCTCTATACTCATGGCGCGGAGCATTGCGGAGGACGGAAAAATTCTGACGCTCGAATACGATCCCGATATGGTAAAAACCGCAAGGGAAAATGTAAAAAAAGCGGGACTTGAGGAAACAATAAGCGTTGTTGAGGCAGACGCAAAGGATTATCTTGCGTATATAGACGAGGATGAGATCTTCGGCATGATTTTTCTTGACGGACCGAAGGCGCATTATCTGTATATGCTTGATGACGCGGTAAGACTTCTGAAAAAAGGAGGCTTGCTCATATCGGACAACATTCTGTTCAAGGGCATGACGGCGGATGATGATCACTTTGCGCGCCGCAAGGTTACGATCATACACAGACTGCGGGGATATATAGACGCGCTTATGAGCCATCCGCAGCTTGAAACATCTATTTTATCACAGGGCGACGGCGTAACACTTTCGGTCAAAACCGTGTCGGATTTTGAACGGTTCGGCTATTGATATATAAGGAGGAGCAATATGGATGCGATACATTCAACATGGACTAAGCCGCGTATATACAGCGCAGGCAGCTTTTTTACAGAGGATTTTGACATCCTTACAACAATTCTTTCAGCTTTGAAATGGCGTGAAAAGAACGGACGGATAAAAATGATAACGGACAGCGCGGGACTGGAGTTCTATAGATCCCGCAGAATGTGCGGACTATGGGACAGGATTGAAACAACGCTTGACGAGATACCGGACAGTGTAAATCCGGAAATTTTCTGGGCGGCGGGAAAGCTTTATGCGTTGAAGTCATGCGCCGCGCCCGTTGCCGTGCTTGACACTGATTTTATCGTATGGGACAGACTGGCCTTTGACAATCTCGGTGATTTGACGGTAATTCATAAGGAAGAGATCAATAATGATGTTTATCCGGATATACATCACTTCAATATGAAGCAGGGGTATATATTTGACCCTGAGCTGGACTGGAGGGAAAAGCCGTCAAACTGCGCCTTTTATGTTATAAAGAACAATGAGCTGAAGGACAGCTATGTTAATGAGGCTCTCGGCTTTATCGAAAACACCGTTGACGGTGACAGCCTTACATACATGGTATTTGCGGAGCAGCGGCTTATGTCGATGGCGGCAAAGAGGATGGGAATTGAAATAAAGGAATTTTCAAATCTTGAACGTCTTTTTAACGACGGTGAAAAATACTTCACACATACATGGGGCATGAAGCAGCAGATGCGGGATATACCGGAGCTGCGCTATGATTTCTGCAGGAGGTGCGCCGACAGAATAAAGAATGATTTCCCGTTCTTTGTAAAGACCATGGAGAATATAGAAGAGCTGAAAAAATATATGTAAGGCGGGGTATAATATGATATCAAAAAAAACAACCGTAATTATTTCCGTATGCGCCGGAGCCGCGATAATTGCCGGAGGCCTGTTCGGAGTTTACAAGCGCTTTGTAACACCGGATAAGATTGTTGCGTTAAGTCTTATCAACGCGAAAAAGGACGCGGAAAAAGCATTTGAGTATTTTGATGACGATGAGAAGGAGATCCTCGCGGATTTCTTTGAGGACGGCGGAAGCGCCGAAGCGAATTTTAGGTTTTCGGATTCAGCGGTTCTTGACGGTATGAGCTTTTCGGTAAAAAGCAACAGCGACGGAAAATGCACCGTTTCCGAAATAGGGCTGGAAAACGGCATGAAGATCCAAACCTATAAGGACAGTGAGCAGATGTTCGTCAATATGCCGATTTTCAACGGCGGCTTTGAAATTCCGGTCGCGGATTTTGCAAAAAAGTGGAACGCCTCAATATTTAAGGATATTGCAGCGATACCGGAGGATTACAGTATGGGCGGCATTGCCGCGGGCTTTGTCAGCGGAAAATACAGCGTTGATGAATTTAAGGATAATTACGGAGATCGCATAAAAAGCGCGATATACCGGATCCTTCAAAAAAATCCTATAAAACGAAACGGAACGGCTTCGGTCATGGTCGAAAATAAAACAAAAAAGGCTGAGGTTTACACAACCGTAATCGAAAAACAGGAGGCGGAAAGTCTGCTTGTCGGAATTGCCGCCGATTATATATGGAATAATAGTGATAAGCAGGATCCCGAAAGCGCGCAGCAGCTTCAGAATATGTTCGCGGCATATGCGGATGATTATGAGCTGTCATTTAAGATCAATAATATGACGCTGCGGGAGCTGGAGCTGAAAAACCCGGCAGGCAATACATGGACAATAGCGTTTGAGGGAGTCGGAAACTCGTTCGATACTATAGTGTGCTATAAAAATAATGATGTGCAGAACGCAATAAGGCGCGTTCACCGCAGCGACAGCGGAAAGCTTTCCGAAAATATATATTTCGGCGAGGTCGGAACACTCACGCTTGAAGAAAGCAGAACGGCTCTTAATATAAAGCTGACCGTGAACGGTATGGATATAACCTTTGACGCGTTCGGCAAAACTGTAACGGATGATGCAGTATCGTTTAACGACGCAGAGCTGACTGTTGATGGCATATGCACAGTCAGCGGAAGCTTCTCGGTTTCGGATGAGTACAACGAGGATTTCTCATTCAACAAAGCGGGACAGTATGTAAACCTGTTGGAGATAGGACAGGATGAATGGGAGGCAGTTACAGGAACGCTTTTGAAAGGAATTGAATTGCTGTCGTAAAAAATGCTTGATTTTGTTATCAGTTTATGATACAATGCTTATAAATTGAAGTAAGCCGGACAATCGCGTGCGCGGGTCAGCCGCGTGTGAGGAAAGTCCGGGCTCCGCAGGGCGGGATGCCTGCTAACGGCAGGCGAAGGCGACTTCAGGGAAAGTGCAACAGAAAATAAACGCCTGAGACTTATATCGGGCAAGTGTGAAAATGTGCGGTAAGAGCGCACATCGCTTCATGGCAACATGCGGCGGGTGTAAACCCCATCCGGAGCAACTTTGGGAACGTTAAGGCGGCCCGCCGGTTCCCTCAAAAGGCTTGAGCCGTCCGGTGACGGACGGACCAGATAGATGATTGTCCACGACAGAACCCGGCTTACAGGCTTGCTTCATTTATCTTGAAAAACACAGCGGGACAGCGTCAGAGAGTTTGTATACTGCGCGGTTTCCGCTGTTTCTCTATAACAGAAAGGAAAACGTATAATGTTTATTAATGATATTTTTAAATCAAAAAAGCCTGTTCTTTCATTTGAGGTGTTTCCTCCAAAAAAGGCAGAGAACTTTGAAAAGGTAAAAAACACGGTAACGGAGATTTCAAGGATACCTGTTGATTATATGAGCGTTACCTACGGGGCGGGCGGTTCAACCTCAAAGCTCACACCGGAGCTTGCGGGATATATGCAGAATGACCTGGGAGTTACCTCTCTTGCCCATCTCACCTGCGTGTCGCTTACAAAGACGCAGGTGCGTGAAATGCTAACAAAGCTGAAAGCGCTCGGAATACAGAATATTCTCGCGCTCCGCGGCGATATTCCGGAGGACGCGGAGTTCCCGCTCCCCGACGGCTACCGTTATGCTTCGGGGCTTACAGAGGATATAAAGAAATTCGGCGGCTTCTGTGTCGGCGGCGCGTGCTATCCCGAATGCCATCCCGACTGCGGAAGTCTGGATGACGATATAGATAATCTTAAGAAAAAGGTCGATGCAGGCGCGGACTTTCTTGTAACGCAGATGTTTTTTGATAACAACGCGTTCTACGACTTCCGAGACAGATGCGTAAAGAAGGGCATAAATGTTCCCATAACAGCGGGACTTATGCCGCTTACAAGCGCAAATCAGGTTGAAAAGATGTGTGTTCTTTCAGGCGGCGCGTCGATGCCTTCCACATTCACAAAGATACTTTCAAAGTATATAGACAATCCGGTTGCCCTTCGTCAGGCGGGCATAGCTTACGTCATAAACCAGACGATGGAGCTTGTTTCAAATGATATAGACGGCATACACATTTACACGATGAACAATCCGGATACAGCAAACAGAATAGTTGACGCGGTAAACGGTATGTTTTTATAATCCGCGTCATTGGAGAAGCATATGAGCATACGAGAATTATTGGGAAAAGAGATCCTGTTTTTTGACGGCGGCATGGGGACCATGCTGCAAAGATACGGCATGAAGGGCGGCGAAATTCCGGAGCTGCTCAACCTGACAAAGCCGGATATGATAAAGGGTATTCACGCGGAATATCTTAAAGCGGGCGCAAACGTGATAACGACAAACACCTTTGGTGCAAATCCGCTGAAATTCAATGCGCTTGCCGCGCCGCTGGAGGTCGTTATAGCGACCGCAGTCGGAAACGCGCGGAAGGCTGTAAACGAGTGCAAAGAGGACAAGCCTCGTTTTGTCGCTTTTGATATAGGCCCTACCGGCAGGCTCATGGAGCCTATAGGCGACCTGACCTTTGATAAGGCATATGACGCGTTCGCAAAAATTGCGAAAACAGCCGAGATTGCCGGAGCCGATCTTGTGATAATAGAAACAATGTCGGACACTCTGGAGGCAAAGGCCGCGGCGCTTGCGGTAAAGGAAAACACAAGGCTTCCGATATTTCTGACAATGACCTTTGACGAAACCTTCAAGACCTTAACGGGCGCGGACATTCATGTTGTGTCGGCAATGTTTGAGGGACTTGGTGTGGACTGTCTGGGAATAAACTGCGGTCTCGGCCCGGACCAGATAGGACAAATGATAGAGGAGCTTTCAAGGATAAGCTCAATTCCGATAATGGCTCAGCCTAACGCGGGATTACCGCGTATCGAAAACGGCAGAACGGTATATAACGTAACGCCGGAGCAGTTTGCGGCGGAAAGCGAAAAAATGGCAAGACTTGGCGCGAGTGCGCTTGGCGGCTGCTGCGGAACAACTCCGGAGCATATAAAGGCTCTTGTCGAAAAATGCGGCGGCTGCAGACCTGTGGTGGAGGAAAAGGATCTCACTGTTGTTGCCTCGTATTCAAAGGCGGTATATCTTGATAACCGTCCGGTGATAATCGGTGAAAGAATAAATCCGACCGGTAAGAAAAAATTCAAGGAAGCGCTCAGAAACGGGGATATAGATTATATTTTAAACGAGGCTTTTAAGCAGAGAGACGCGGGCGCGCATATCCTCGATGTAAATGTGGGGCTGCCGGAGATCGACGAATGTAAAATGATGGAAAAGGCGGTCAAGGCTATTTCATCAGCCGTAAATCTTCCGCTGCAGATCGACTCCTCCGATCCGGTCACAATTGAAAGAGCGCTCAGAATATATAACGGCAAGCCGATGGTCAATTCCGTAAACGGAAAAAAGGAAAGCTTGGACGCGATCCTGCCGCTGGTCAGAAAATACGGCGGCGTGCTTGTCGGACTCTGCCTTGACGAAAACGGCATTCCGCCAAAGGCGCGGGACAGAGTAAGGATCGCCTCGGAGATCGCGGACGAGGCGGCAAAATACGGAATTAAAAAGCGTGATCTTGTGATGGATGCGCTAACGCTTACCATTTCGGCGCAGCAGAAAGAGAGCGCTGAAACGATAAAGGCGCTGCATATTATTAAAGAAGATTTAGGCATAAAGACCGTGCTGGGAGTGTCGAACATTTCTTTCGGTCTGCCCCGCCGTGAAATAGTAAACGGAACCTTCTTTGCGCTGGCGCTTTATAACGGTCTTGACGCGTGTATCATAAATCCCTGCGCGGACGCCATGATGAACTCATACCGCGCATACCGTGCCCTTGCCTGCATAGATACAGACTGCGTTGACTATATCGCGGCATATGCCGGAACAAAATCGGAAACAACGGTAATACGCGCGGACGCCGCGGCGGCAGAGCCTGAGGAAAAGCATGAAAAGCTGTTTGATATAATAGTAAAGGGACTGCGCGACCGGGCGTATGCCGAAACAAAAGAACTTCTTGAGACCAAGGATGCAATGGAGATAATAAACGGTATTCTTATTCCCGCCCTTGACGCTGTCGGAAAGCAGTTTGAGATCGGAAAAATGTTTCTGCCCCAGCTTATGATGAGCGCGGAAACCGTTAAAAACTCCTTTGACGCCGTTAAAGAAAAAATCGCCTCAGACGGCGCACCGCAGACGTCAAAGGGTAAAATCGTACTCGCAACCGTTAAGGGAGATATACACGACATCGGAAAGAATATAGTCAAGGTTCTGCTCGAAAACTACGGCTATGACGTATATGATCTCGGCAAGGACGTACCGCCGGAGGTCATTGTAGGGTGCATGAAGGAAAACGACATTCATCTGTGCGGTCTAAGCGCACTTATGACAACGACGGTCATAAGCATGGAGGAAACCATAAAGGCAATACGCGCAGAGGGACTTGACGCCAAGGTCTTTGTGGGCGGCGCGGTTCTCACACAGGAATACGCCGATATGATAGGCGCGGACAAATACTGCAGGGACGCGCTGGCGTCGGTCAACTATGCAAATGAATTTTTCAGTGAGTACAATAATAAATACTCTGTTGAAGGGAGTTTATGATTTAATAATGAATATACAGCTCATTGCGGCGCCGTTGATCGGCGCTGCCATAGGTTACATAACAAATGATATTGCAATAAAAATGCTTTTCCATCCGAGAAAGTCCGTATATATCGGTAAGCTCCATGTGCCTATGACGCCGGGGCTTATCCCCAAGGAGAAAAACAGGATCGCCGGATCTCTGGGGCATGCCGTTGCGGAGCAGCTTCTTAACAGAGAGGTGCTTGAAAACGCGCTTTTCTCGGACGCAATGCTGGATAAGCTGCGCGCAAGTATTGACGCTCTTGCGGATAAAAACAGGGGAAATGAAGCGACGGTAAACGAGGTCCTACTCAAATATATGTCCGAGGATTCCGTTATGCAGCTTAAAAGCAGCATAAGCGGAGGATTACAGTCCTTAATAGAAAAATTCATTGAAAATGAAAATATCGGAGTTAAGGCGGCGGACGCGCTGCTCGGCTACGCAAAGGAGAAGATAAAGGGCACATTCCTCGCGATGTTCAGCTCAATGCTTGATGAGAATATGCGCGACAATATTGCCGATATGATAAACGATATGATTGATGAAAAGGCGGGAGAATATATCGGTGAATATCTTGATAAGGGCATTGAAAGGCTCGCGGATAAAAGGATCTGTGACATTATAAACGGTCACGGAGATAAGCTGGCAGAGCTGAAGGAATTTATCGTAAGGCTCTATAAAAATATAATCGGCGGAAATCTTGACAGGATTTTGAGGACAGTTGACCTTGAAAGAATTGTAGAGGAACGCATATCGGGCTTTGACGTGGCAGAGCTTGAAGCGCTTATATTCGGAATAATGAAAAAGGAGCTGAATATGATCGTATACCTCGGCGCGGCGCTCGGACTGTTTATGGGCTGTGTAAACGCGGCGCTGAGTCTTATATAAGCATATGAAAATAAGGAGAGCCGAATTTATGCTCCCCGAATTTTCAGTTGTTTTCGTAGCTGGACATAAACTGTCTTTCAATTTCGCTTATGTCATCGGTTTCTGACATTGAGGCGTCGGAATTGCCGGAATTATTATAGCCGCCCTGCTTATGGTTTTCATGATCCTTTTCCGCCTCCGGTATCGTCCTGATCCCCTGCTCCGCCCATCGTTTTAGTATGGTGTTGATATACGGGAAGGAGAGCTTGCTCGTTGCCATGATGCAGTATTCATATGCAAGCCCGACCATATCGGCGCTCATCTTATATTCGTCCCGCCATGTGTCAAGATACAGAGCCTCTGTCTTTGACAGGTTCCTGTCGGTGATCCCGAATAGCTTGCGCAGCGAGGTTGTAAATTCATCGCTTTTTGAAGCGCGCGTTATATACTGCTGCGCCTCGTCCATTGTGGTAATTTTATTTTCCATCCATGTAATGGCAACCTTTTCAATGTATTTCATATTGCGCTTGCCCAGCGAAACGCAGTATTCAAGAAGCATGGTAATTACCTCGGGCGAAAAACCCAGCCCGTCATAAAACCAGTAAAGAATCTGAATGTCATTGTTTGAAAGGGTTTTGCCCAGAATTTCCTGAGCGATCGCGCAGAGGTCGGCAAGCGTCTGATTGCCGTTGATCTCCGCCTCGATATCATCGATGGATTTTTTATTATTCTCCGGTGAAAGCTCCTCGTCAACCGATTTCTTGATTATAATATTTTCATCGGTGCCCGCGAGCAGCCCCTGCTTTTTCCAGTATTTGATCGCGTTAATGACATCCGTTTCTATAAAATTAAGCTTTCTGGCAATGTCGGCGGTATTCATGCTTCTGCCGGACGCTCCGAGCGATAATATATAAAGATAAACCATAACGTATGCCGGATTTGCCGTAGGCATAATGTGTTCTATAAAATCCTTTGGTACAGGAACAAAATCAATATTGTATTTAAAGCTTGGCATAATATATCCTCTCCCGTTCTTTTCTCAATATATTTTATCACAATCGGACAGGAGTGTCAACAGCTATAATTAAAGTTTCATCTGCTCGGACAATGTGCGCCTATATTCCCCGCGGAGATTGTAACGATCGTCTTGCACCGCACTGTAAGTCTGATTATATTTTATTCGGGAACGCGAAAAACACATTGACATTTTCCGTGTTTTACGGTAAAATTTATATATGCTTGTGAAAGTATTGTGAACGGTTAAAAGTCGAAAGGCTACCTTAAATTTATAACAAACGATATTTTGAGAGTGGGATGATATGATGACCTTGCACATAGCCCTATGCGATGATAATAACTATGCGTTGAAAAGCGAATTGGCGCTTATTGGTGAAGTGTTGAACGAAAAAGAAATAGAACACAGTATCGATGCTTTCAGCTCACCCGTAGAGCTGTTAAAGTCCGATACTGTGTATGATATTGTATTTTTGGATATTGAAATGGGCGAAATAAGCGGAATTAAAGCGGCTGAACGTATCAGGAGCATAAATAGGAGCTGCCTGCTATTTTTCGTTACTAATCATGAAAAATACCTTGACGACGTGCTTAATCAACATGCCTTCAGGTTTTGGACGAAGCCGATAGATAAGGGCAGGCTTATTAAGGGAATTGACTCAGCTCTGAATGAGATGTACAGAGAAAAGCAATTTATTGATATAACCGTAAATAAAGAAAAAATGCAAGTATTTGTAAACAATATAATTTACATATTTGTTCAAAACAAGAAAACGCATATAATCACAACGAAGGGTGAAATTGTAGCTAAAGCCACATATCAAAGCGTTTTTGAACAACTGAAAAAATATGAGTTTTTCTTTGAACCCCATAGAGGGTACTG
>CAZOHJ010000022.1:0-46763 GCA_964579875.1 uncultured Lachnospiraceae bacterium
CCTCCTATGTGGGGCATTTGCCTGTTTTATGTGATTGAGTTTCCGTGGTTACTCGTTATTCCATAAGCTCCGTCAGTCTGTCCCAGACATCAGGGAACTTTTTCTTCAGATTAATAGGGCTGAGATCCGAATCGGCAAAGCCGTGCATCGTCCGTCCCTCCGACATCAGCTTTCTCTCAGGCATCTTATAGACCTTGTACGAAAACTCGACTCTTGCTACCGTAAGCTTCTCCGGCTTACAGGTTACGAGAACCTCATCCTCATATTTCAGTCCGTAATAGTAACGGCAGTGCGTTTCGGTCAGCGGAAGCATGATTCCCATCTGCTCCATAGCCGAATACGTAAGTCCCGTTTCCAATATCCAGTCGGTTCTTGCCTGCTC
Organism: uncultured Lachnospiraceae bacterium; assembly: GCA_964579875.1. Lineage (GTDB taxonomy): Bacteria > Bacillota > Clostridia > UBA1381 > UBA1381 > Ornithomonoglobus. The sequence continues at coordinate 383 of CAZOHJ010000022.1, forward strand.
AAACCATGGATAATATCTTGAATGATGAACTATACCCATCATATCGGTTTCGGCATAGCGCACCGTGAGATATGTTTCACTTATATATGGCATAACACATGTCTCCTTATCTTTTAATTAAACTCCGCCGTTTTATGTCCGGCGTATACCATTCCGCTTGAAGCGTCAACGGTAATTGATGTTCCTGTTTTCAGTATCTTTGTCGAGCCTGCAGCTCCCACGATAACCGGAATATCCAGCGCCATTGCAAGGATATTGAGATCATCAAGGTGATCCCTTGACTCCACAATAAGCCCCGATGCCTTTTTGAGCATAGGGATCATATCTCTTGAAAGCCTGTCAAGAACCACTATGTCGCCCTCATTGAATTTTGCGTCAAGCTCTCTCTTGCCTCGGCATACGCAGGCCAGACCGGTCGCGTGAACCTCCGAAAGTCCCTCGCCCTTTACAAGGATATGACCCACAAGATGGACCTTCATGATATTTGTTGTACCCGCAACGCCGAGGGGTACTCCGCCAGTAATTACAACAAGGTCGCCGTTCTTGACAAGATTCATTTTTTCCGCATCGTCAACCGCACTGTCAAAAAGATCATCCGAGTTCGCCGCCACCTGCGAAAGCACCGGTATTACGCCCCATGAAAGATTGAGCTGTCTTCTTGCCTTTTCGCTCAGAGTCGGAGCGATGATAGGACAGTTGGGACGGAAACGCGAAATCTGTCTTGCGGTACCGCCCGAATACGTCAGGGCGATAATCGCGGCAGCTCCGAGATCATGAGCTGTTGTGCATGTAGCATGGGAAATGGCGTTTGTCACATCAAAGCCGCTTGTGAAATCCATATGCTTAAGACGGCTGACATAATCTATATCATTCTCTGTTCTTTCGGCAATTGAAGCCATTGTCTTGACCGCCTCGACCGGATATTTGCCCATCGCGGTCTCACCCGAAAGCATGATAGCCGAGGTGCCGTCGTAAATGGCATTCGCAACATCACTGACCTCAGCTCTTGTAGGACGCGGATTGCGGATCATCGAGTCAAGCATCTGCGTAGCAGTTATAACTCTCTTGCCCGCTCTGTATGTCTTTTTAATAAGATCCTTCTGTATAACCGGAAGATCCTGCATGTCTATCTCAACGCCCATGTCACCGCGCGCGACCATGATGCCGTCCGCAACGTTAAGTATATCGTCAATATTATTAACGCCCTGCGCGTTTTCTATCTTAGCGATAAGATTTATGTCACGGCCGCCGTTGCGCTCAAGAAGCTGCTTTATCTCAAGTGCGTCCTCCGCTGTGCGGCAGAACGAGGCCGCGATAAAATCAAAGTCCTGCTCAATACCGAAAAGTATATCGCCCTTGTCCTTTTCGCTCATGTACGGCATTGAAAGCCCCACATTCGGAACATTTATACCCTTATTATCGGAGATCGTTCCGCCGTTCTCAACAACGCATACAATCTTATCATTCTTTACAGACGTAACGTGAAGCTCGATAAGACCGTCGTCAATAAGTATTCTCGTTCCTACCGAAACATCCTTCGGAAGATTCTCATAGGTTATTGAAACCATCCTGTCATCGCCCTCCACATCATTTGTGCAGAGTGTGAAGGTCTGACCCTCCTTAAGCGTGACCTTGCCGTCCTTGAACTTTTTAAGTCTTATTTCCGGTCCCTTGGTGTCAAGGAGGACAGCAACAGGAAGATCAAGCTCTGCGCGGACCTTCTTTATTTTTTCAACCATTTCCTTCGCCGCCTCATGCGTGCCGTGCGAAAAGTTGATTCTTGCAACATCCATCCCCGCAAGCATAAGCTCGCGCAGCATAGCCTCGTCATTTGTTGCCGGACCTATTGTACATACAATTTTAGTTTTTCTCATAATACTCCCTCATTACTGCGCCCAGGCGCCGATATTGTTCTCAAAATCCTTATAAGCTAAAAAATCAGGTCGAGAGCTTGCGAGCCAGCTGAACAAGCTCATCGGGGATTGACTTTGTCATGTCAAGACCCTCGTTTATATCCACATCGGCGATCTTTCCGTCTCTCTGGCAGACTATTCTGTTAGCCTTTCCTTCAAGAAGCAGCTCTACGCATCTTGCGCCCATCTGGCTTGCGGAAACTCTGTCTCTTACGGTCGGTGAGCCGCCGCGCTGAACGTGACCGAGAATTGTCGCTCTTGATTCAATGCCCGTAGCCTTCTCGATATCTCTTGCCATCTCGATAACTCCGCCTACGCCCTCCGCGACAACCACGATCGCGTGCTTTTTGCCTCTGGACTTTGCTTCAAGAATAGGACGGAGAACGTCTTCGTCAAAATCGTACTTTCTCTCAGGGATAAGCACTACGTCTGCGCCGCAGGCAATTCCAGCTTCAAGAGCTATATAACCGGCAGCGCGTCCCATGACCTCGATTACCGAGCAGCGCTCATGTGATGACGCTGTATCCCTTATCTTATCCACAGCATCCTTAACGGTGTTAAGACAGGTGTCATAGCCTATTGTGTACTCCGAGCAGCTTATATCGTTATCTATCGTGCCCGGCATGGCGATCGTAGGCAGACCGTTGTTTGAAAGGTCGCGTGCGCCTCTGAAGGAGCCGTCGCCGCCTATAACGATAAGTCCGTCAAGACCGAACACCCTTGCGATCTGTATCGCTCTCTGCACCCCTTCCGGCTTTTTGAATTCAAGACATCTTGCAGTCATAAGGCATGTACCGCCGCGCTGAAGTATATCCGAAACGGATCTCGCCGGTAATTCCTCAATCTCACCGTTGATAAGTCCGTTGTAGCCGCGCTTGATTCCGCATACCTTAAGACCGTAGTATGCGCCTGTTCTTACAACCGCGCGGATCGCCGCGTTCATACCCGGAGCGTCACCGCCGCTGGTAAGAACACCGATTGTTCTGATACTTCTGTTTTCCATGTTTAAAGCCTCCCACAGTTTTATTATGTTAAAATTTTTGTATTATCTTAATATTACCTCCGAATCGAAAATAATATCCTGAGCCATTTCCAGCTCCGTCTGAGGCACAAGCACCTCATAAGAGGTTTCCGCTCCGAAATCATCCACACGCGAAACCTTTCTTCTTGTCATTATTCCGTTTTCGCCGAGTATTCCGACAAGCCTATCGGTCCTTTCCCCGTCACGCGAAACAAAAATTACTGTCCACATATTCTTCTCCAACCAAATATACGCCTTATTCGGAAAGTATTTTACCGTGCTTGGTATAAACCTCCGCTTTACCGCAGATTTTCATTGCCGAAGTTGTTTCGGTGAACTGCGCAGCATATACCTGTCCCTTATCAAGGCGTTCGGTGTGATGGAACTTGGTATCCTTGCCTCTTGTAAGACCGATGATGCTCACTCCATCCTCCAGCGCTTTGACGGTAATATAATCAAAAGCCGAATAATCTTCCATATTATTCCTCCCGGACCTATGTCCAAATATCTCTTCCTATATAATATAACATTCAGGCTGAAATTGCAAGCGGAAATTACTATGATATTATATTTTTTTCACTTATCATATTTCGTTGAATTACACAAAAGCCGGATCCTTCACTGCCTTACCGCGACATTTTCTTCACCGAATTCGAATTTAAGCTCTCTTATCGCCGAGGCGGAGCCGTTGAAATACAGATCCCGCGGAACTCTTGCAACCCTGCGCGTGTCCTTGAAGAATACCCTTACCTCGAAATCACCGCGGAACGGCAAAAGCGCCTCGCGGACTCTGCCGAAAAGCTCCGGGCTGTTCGTATCGACCCTTATATACAGCACCGGTCCCGCCGCCGGCTGCCGTCCGGTTCCGGCGCTCTGCCGCCTTGGGGAATAATTGCCTCCCATGCTCGCGGCAGGATTCTTCATAGCCTCATCCAGCATTTCGACATTGTTAAGCAGGATCTTCGGCTCCTCGTCCTCACGCACGCTCAGTGTTCCCTTTACAAGCACCATATTTCCCTCACGCAGTATTCCCGAATACTTTTGCAGTACCTTAGGGAACACCAGACATTCTACCGAGCCGTAGGAATCCTCAAGAGTGAGAAATGCCATCTGGGTTTTGTTTTTTGTTGTCTTGTTTTTTCTTGTCTCTATAATGCAGCCGAGAACTATTTCGTCGCCGTCATTAGGCCCCTTGCCGGTGCTTACATATCCGCCGTCATCGTCCTTTGTCACGCTTTCGTTTATCATAAAGGTGCTGTGGGGAGTAAATTTCCTGAGCTTTGACGTGTATTCCTCCATCGGGTGCCCCGAAAAATACATACCCGTTGACTGCTTTTCCATTCTCAGAAGATCCCTCTTCGGGAACTCGTCAATATCAGGAAGTGAGATCTCAGACGTTTCCTCAAAATCGTCAAACAGCGATACCTGACCCGCGATGTTGTTATGCATCCGCTCTGCAGCGCTTTTCATTACCTCCTCGTACACCCGCAAAAGCTGTGAACGCCTGACATTCATCGAATCGAACGCCCCGCTGAATATAAGCCCCTCAACGGCGCGCTTATTCATATCCGATCCCGTCATCCTGTCCACAAAATCGGAGAAGGTTTTAAATTCGCCGCCCCTCTCCCGCTCTGCCACAAGGTGCTCGATAAACGACCTTCCGACATTCTTTATCGCCGACAGCCCGAACCGGATCTTTCCGTCCTCGACCGTAAAGCCGACACTGCTCCTGTTCACATCCGGCGGCAGTCTGTCTATGCCCATTTCCCTGCAGTTTATGATATAATGGTTTATTTTGTCCGAATCGCCTATCGTGGAAATGAGCGCCGCCATATATTCGACCGGATAGAAGGTTTTAAGATATGCCGTCTGATACGCCACAAAGGCGTATGCCGCCGCATGGGACTTGTTGAAGCCGTAGTTTGCAAACTCGTTTATTTCGTCAAAAATCGAGACGGCGGTCTGCTCGTCAATACCCATATTTATGCAGCCCGGTATTCCCTCCGCCTCATTCCCGTAAATGAAGTTCCGCCGTTCAATTTTCATCTGCGCTGTCTTTTTCTTTGATATTGTGCGCCGCATCTGATCCGCCTTGCCGAGCGAATAGCCCGCAAGAGACCGCACGATCTCAATGACCTGCTCCTGGTATACCATACAGCCGTAGGTCACATCGAGAATAGGCTCCAGCTTCGGATGCTTATAGGTTATCATTTCCGGATTTTTCTTATTTCTTATATATCTCGGTATCTGCTCCATCGGTCCCGGACGGTACAGGGCGATTCCGGCTATAATATCCTCAATGCTGTCCGGGTGCAGCTCGATCATAAAGCTCTGCATACCCGAATTTTCAAGCTGGAATACACCGTCATCATTTCCGGAGGCGATAAGCTCAAACACTTTTTTTTCATTATAGTTTATTTTATCAAGATCTATCTCTATGCCGCGTATTTCCTTTATGAGCTTCAGAGCGTTTTTTATAACCGTAAGGTTTCGCAGCCCCAGAAAATCCATTTTAAGCAGACCAAGGCTTTCGACTGTGTCCTTGGGGAACTGCGTCATGATAAATTTATCTTCGTTCAATGTAAGCGGAACATAGCCCACAATAGGCTCTCCCGTGATAACTACTCCTGCCGCATGGGTTCCCGGCTGTCTGGGCAGACCCTCTATCGCCCTTGAGGTGTCTATAAGCCGTTTTACCTTCGGGTCGCCGTCATAAAGAGCCTTAAGCTCCGGCACGTCCTCAAGCGCCGTGTCGATCGTTGTTTTCGGAGCTCCCGGCACAAGCTTTGCAAGTCTGTCAACATCGGCGAGGGGCATACCGAGCACGCGTCCCACATCGCGGATCGCCTGCTTTGCCTTAAGTGTACCGAAGGTTACGATCTGGGCGACATTTTCCGCGCCGTACTTTTCGACAACATAGCGGATTACCTTCGCTCTGCCCTCCGGCTCAAAATCTATATCAATATCCGGCATACTAACGCGCTCAGGATTAAGAAATCTTTCAAAAATAAGACCGTACTTTATCGGGTCAATGCTTGTTATGCCCAGAGCGTACGAAACAATGCTTCCCGCGGCGCTTCCCCTTCCCGGGCCGACCTCCACATCATGTGTTCTTGCAAAATGGATAAAATCGCGTACAATAAGGAAGTAATCCGTAAAGCCCATGCTCTTTATCACGCTCAGCTCATATTCAAGACGCTCAGTCAGATCACCGGACGCCGGATCTCCGTAGCGTTTTTTAAGTCCCTCCGCACACAGCTCATGAAGATACTCAAAGGCATCCCTGCCGCCGGGCACGTCAAATTTGGGAAGATGGCGCGTATTGAAATCAAAATCAACATTGCATCGTTCCGCGATCCTTGCGGTATTCTCTATCGCCTCGGGAACATACGAAAAAAGCTCCCGCATCTCCGCCTCGGACTTTATATAAAACTCATCGGTTTCAAAGCGCATCCTGTCCGTATCCTCAACGGTCTTTTTCATTGCGATGCACATCAGAACGTCCTGATAGAACGCGTCCTCCCTTGTAAGGTAATGTATATCGTTTGTGGCAGCAAGCCCTATGCCAAGCTCATTCGCGATCGCGATAAGCTCCGGCAGGATCTGCTTCTGCTCCGCAAGCCCGTGATCCTGCAGCTCGATAAAATAATTATCCCTGCCGAATATATCAAGGTATTCCCGCGCCGCCGCTCTTGCCGCCTCATGCTCGCCGTTAAGCAGCAGCCTCGGCACCTCGCCCGCGACACATGCGCTGAGAGCGATAATACCTTCGCTGTGCCCGCGCAGAAGCTCCTTGTCCACACGCGGCTTATAATAAAGACCCTCTATAAAACCCATACTTACGAGGTAAATAAGGTTTTTATAGCCTGTTTCGTTTTCGGCAAGCAATATAAGATGCGAATATCTGTTATCCACGCCGTGCACCTTATCAAAGCGCGAGCCGGGCGCAACGTATACCTCGCAGCCTATGACCGGCTTTATACCGTTTGCCTTACATTCCCTGTAAAAGTCCACAACCCCGTACATAGTGCCGTGGTCGGTAATCGCGCAGCTGTCCATACCAAGCTCTTTGACCCGCGCAACCAGCTTTTTTATGCCGGCCTCACCGTCAAGGAGGCTGTATTCGGTATGTGTGTGAAGATGACAGAAGGTCATTTTTTCTCCCCCTTTTTTCCGAGACTGTCGGCAAGATCCATAATTCTGTTCAGACGGTGATTTACGCCGGATTTGCCTATGCCCTGCTTTGTCATGGTTCCCAGCTCCTCAAGGCTCACGTCCGGGTATTTCAGTCTCAGCTCGCCGATCTCCCGCAGAACATCCGGCATGGCTGACCACTTCCGCGCCGCCTTTATCTTTTTTATCGCCTTGATATGCCTTGAGCTTGCCTTTGCCTGCTTGTTCAGATTTGCGCTGTCGCAGTTTACCCGGCGCTGTATCCCGCCCTTGACCGATTTCTCGATCTGGACCGAGAATATTTCAAGCCCCGCCATTCCTCCGCTCATGCGGCCTATAAGCTCTGCGATCTGGGAGCTTTCCTTTATATAAACAACCGTGTTTCCGCGTCTTTTTGTCAGCTTCGGTCTGAATCCCAGCTCTTCAAGCAGCTCCCTGAGATACAGTGCCCCGTCCTCTTCCCTCGCGTCAAACTCAAGATGGTACTCCTTTTCCGGATCGCTCACCGAGCCGCCGCCGAGGAATGCCCCGCGGATATAAGAGATCCTGCAGCACCGCCTGTTCGGCCGGAAACCGCAAAGCTCCCGTTTCAGCACGGCGGAAGCCTGCTCCGAAAGAGCGTTGTCCTCAACCGTTATGCCGTATTCCTTATACAGATAATCCGTTATTTTCTCTCTGACCCCCGCAGCGCCGGAGCCTAATCTTGCGCATTTTCCTCCGAGCTTTCCCGGAAACACGAAAAAACCGGCAAGCTCTGCTTTGCGGCATAGGGGGCATCCATATCCGGTTTTACATAATATCTGTTTTATCTCTGATGAAAATGACATATAAATTATCCTTTATTATTCAAAAGGACGGAGCTGCCCGCCCTCATATATTCCTGCCAAGCCTTACGATACCTCTTGCAAGTCTGCTGAAGTTGTGCCGCACCTGTCCGTCCTTTACAAGAAACAGATGACCGTGGATCACATTGACCCTGCCCTCCAGTTTATCTATATCCGGTACCACCTGAGCCGCGTTTTCCGCGGCATAAAGCTCTTTAACGCTGTCCGGCACGACTGCGTCATTGACTACTATATAATCTATTATGCCCTTTGCGCTGTGCTTTTCAAGCGCGTCAAGATGCATTGACGCCGTGTAACGGTCCGTTTCGCCCGGCTGCGTCATAATATTGCATACATAGACCTTTTTAGCCCTGCTGCCTGCTATCGCATCGGTTACTCCGTCCACCAGCAGATTTGGTATTACGCTTGTGTAAAGGCTTCCCGGCCCGAGAACTACTATGTCGGCATTATAGATCGCGTCGATCGCGCTCTGCACAGGCTTTGCCCTGACAGGGGTTATAAAGACCCTGTCTATACCTGTTTCCGTGTTTGTTCTCTCTCCGATATTCGACTCGCCTTCAATAACACCGCCGTCCTCAAGCCTTGCGTTCAGGGTTATGTAATCATTTGATACCGGCACGACATTTGCGGAAACACCTACGAGATTACAGAAGGTCTTTACCGCCTCATCGAAATTTTCCGACATATCGTTAATTGCGGCAAGAAACATATTCCCGAGTGTGTGACCCTTAAAAATCCCGTCCGCAAAACGGTAGTTGAGCAGCTCGCCGAACATCGGCTGAACATCCGTAAGAGCCGCGACACAGTTTCTTATATCTCCGGGCGGCAGCATTCCGCGGTCGGCGCGCAGCACGCCCGATGAACCTCCGTCATCCGCAACCGATACGATCGCGGTTATATTATCCGTATGAAGCTTTAAGCCTCTGAGCATGGTGGAAAGTCCCGTGCCGCCTCCGAGCGCGGCTATTTTAAGCTTACTCATACCGTTCTCCTTATCCCTGAAAGATCCCGTTTCTTCACAGCTTACTCATGAGCCGCGTATATGCTTATATCTCTGTGTACAGCGTCCGCATCATAGCCCAGCTCCTTCAGATAATCCGCAAGCATATTAGTGAAGGTCACGCTTCTGTGATGTCCGCCCGTACAGCCTATCGCGATAACGAGTGACGATCTTCCCTCCTCAATATACAGCGGTACAAGAAATTTTATCATATCCCTCAGCTTCTCAAAAAAGCTCACCGCGTCCGGGAAGCTCATGACATAATCACGAACCTCCTTATCGTTGCCCGTTTTCCTTTTCAGCTCGGGGATATAGAACGGATTAGGAAAGCATCTCACGTCAAACACGAGATCGGCATCCACCGGGATCCCGTGCTTATAGCCGAAGGACTCGACCTTGACCTCAAATGTCGAATTTACCGATGTGAGATTGTATATCTCCATGAATTTTTCACGGAGCTTGCTGTTTGAATAATCAGACGTGTCTATTACATAATCCGACGCCTCTCGGAGCTTATAGAGCATTGCCCTCTCCTCCTTGATCGAGGCGAGAAGACCTCCGGGATTATTGAGAGGGTGATTTCTCCGCGTTTCCTTATATCTGTGCACAAGCGTATTGTCATTGGTGTCGAGGAAGATAAGCCTCACCTCGTACTTCTCCTTCAGCTCGTCCACCTGTCCGAGAAGCTCGTTTATCATTTCACCGACTCGGATATCTATAACAAGCGCAACGTTTCTGAATTTGCCCTTGACAGAATCCATCATATTCGCAAGCATCGGAATAAGCGCGGGAGGCATATTATCTATGCAGAAATATCCCAAATCCTCAAAAAAATGAATTGCCTGGGTTTTTCCCGAGCCTGACATACCTGTTAAAATCGTAAAATCCATATTATCACTCCCCTATAAGCCTTACCTCAGGCTCCAGAACAACATCAAATCTTTCCTTGACAGTTTTCTGTATATGCTTGATCAGCGCGAGAACGTCCGCCGCCGTTGCGCCGCCCTTATTGACAATAAACCCCGCGTGCTTATCGCTCACCTGCGCTCCTCCTATCGAATATCCCATAAGTCCGGCATCCTGTATAAGCTTTCCGGCAAAATGTCCCTCGGGACGCTTAAAGGTGCTGCCCGCAGACGGCATGGAAAGAGGCTGCTTTTCGCTCCTGCGCCTGCCGTACTCGGCCATTGACGCTTTTATATCGTCATAGCTGCCCTCGTCAAGCTCCAGCACTGCGGAAACGATATATTTTCCGCCCTGCGCAAATATACTTGTTCTGTATCCGAAGCGGCAGTCCCCGCCGCTTATCTCATGCAGCTCTCCTTCATCATCCAGATATGCCACGGAGCTTATTACATTTCTTATCTCCCCGCCGTATGCGCCGGCGTTCATATATATGCAGCCGCCGAGAGTTCCCGGGATCCCCGACAGCGCTTCAAAGCCGGTAAGCTCCGACCTTAATATCTCCGAGGCAAGCCTTGACATCAGAATGCCCGCTCCGGCGGTTACGGTCGTTCCGTGTATCTCACAGCCGGCAAGCTGCGAACCTATCTGAATAACCAGACCCCGCAGTCCCTTATCTCCGACAAGCATATTCGAGCCGTTTCCCATTACCATATACGGCACATTATTTTTCTTCGCGAGCCTTATCAGCTCCGCCGCCTCCTCCGGGCTTTTCACGCTTACAAACATATCAGCCGGACCGCCTATCCTGAAGGTCGTGTGACGGCTCATAGGCTCGTTTTCCATAAGCTGCGGTGAAATCGCTCTGAATTTTTCTGTCATAAAAGCATGATCCTTTCCTGCTGTGGTTTACTGTAGGTTCAATTCCTCCTCCATCTGATGCATCAGACGGTTATTAAGCTCCACTGCCGCGTTATAGCCCATCTTCTTCTGTCTGTTATTCATAGCCGCAACCTCAACGATCACCGCTATATTCCTTCCGAGCTTTACCGGAATTGTGAGTGACGGAATGTTTATTCCCATTATATTGGTATATTCATCGACCATACCCAGACGGTCATACTGCTTATTCTTATCCCACGCCTCAAGATGGATGACCATATCTATCTGCTGCTCATCCTTGATCGCGCCCATACCGAAAATTTCCTTTACATCAATAATGCCTATGCCTCGCACCTCAACAAAATGACGGATAATTTCAGGAGATGAGCCTACCAATGCCGAGTCCGAAATCTTTTTGATCTCAACCGCGTCATCCGCTACAAGGCGGTGTCCGCGCTTTACCAGCTCTATCGCAGCCTCGCTCTTTCCTACACCGCTCTCACCCATTATAAGTATACCCTCTCCGTAGATCTCGCACAATACGCCGTGGCGCGTCCTGCGCGGCGCAAGCTGCACATTGAGATAGCGTATGACCATGCTCATAAACTGCGAGGTGCCGTATTCCGTACGAAGAAGAGGTATCTCATATTTTTCCGCAAGCTCCGTCATCTCCGGAAAGATCTGCTGACCTCTCGTTATAACGAGAGCCGGAAAGCCAAGCTCAAAAAAGCTCTCAAGCCTTTCCTCGCGCTCATCGGTCTGGAACTGCTCAAGAAACAGAAACTCCACCTTCCCCATGATCTGAATACGTGTGCTGTCAAAGAGCTTTGCAAAACCTGCCATCTGCAGTCCCGGCCTGTTGATATCCGAATTGGTGACGAATACCGAATCTATATTCTGGGGTTCATATAAAACCTCCAGCTGAAAATTTTCTATTAATTTACTCAGAGGTAACTTGGCAATACTTTCCATAAAACAGACAGCCTCCTTTATTTCTGCAGCTGCAATTGTTGCAGCTGTATATTATAATGATGTGTATTCCCATATATTATCATACATTATTAATTATAGCACATTTTTTCCGTTATTTCAATATCAATTTCCGCAATATTATATAACAAATAAACAAGAAATTTCTGATTTTTCATCTCATTTTTAAGAAATCTGAAAAAAATTAAAAAAATCAGATAAAAGACTTGAAAAATAATAAAAAGTATGTTAGAATTATTGCTGATGTTTATTTTATGCTGTTATAGGAGGTGTTATTAATGGCAAAATGTGATGTATGCGGCAAGGGCGTAAGCTTTGGCATAAAGGTTTCGCACTCACACAGACGTGCAAACAGAATGTGGAAGCCGAACGTAAAGAAAGTTAAGGCTATCGTAAACGGTACGCCTAAGACTGTTCATGTTTGCACACGCTGCCTTCGTTCAGGAAAGGTACAGCGCGCCGTTTGATCAGAATGAATGCGAACAGCTTGTCCCAACGGTTCAGGCTGTTTTTTCATGTCAAATGTTACAAATACTTTATCGTAATATTACATTTTCAAGAAAATATATGTATACATAAAAAAATGTTTTGCATTTTTGCAAATTATATGATATACTATATTTTGACCACAAAGCTAATGGCTGTCATGTATATTATACATATATTTATGATAAAAAATGAAAGGGTGTACTTGTTGGAGAAACTCTTAGTTAAGGGCGGTAATAAGCTTCGCGGAGATGTTGTGATCAGCGGCGCAAAAAACGCGGCTGTAGCTATTCTCCCTGCATGTCTGCTTGTTCCTGATACTTGCAGAATCGAAAACCTGCCGGACATAAAGGATGTAAAGCTATTCCTTAAAATACTTGAAAACCTCGGCGCAGAGGTTAATTATACAGATAAAAATACAGTTGAGATAAACTGTACAAGAGTGTGCTCATATGAGCCTATGGGCGAGCTGACAAGGCGCATGAGAGGCTCAAGCTACCTTATGGGTGCGCTTCTGGGACGTTTCCGCAAATTCAGAGTTGATCCTCCGGGCGGCTGTGATTTCGGCACACGTCCGATAGATATGCACATCAAAAGCTTCCGTCTTATGGGCGCGAAGGTCGATACCTCTCGCGGCATTGTTGCAGCGGATGCGGATAATCTGCACGGCGCACAGATATTTTTTGACACCGTATCCGTCGGTGCCACGGTCAACGCGATTCTCACCGCAGTTCTCGCGGACGGCACGACAGTTATAGAAAACGCCGCCAAGGAGCCGCATGTGGTTGACCTCGCAAACTTTTTAAACGCCTGCGGCGCACAGATAAGAGGCGCGGGAACGGCAACAATAAGGATAAACGGTGTTTCATCGCTCCACGGTGTTTCATACGCGGTTATTCCCGACCAGATCGAGGCCGGAACCTTCATGATCGCGGCGGCAGCGACAAGGGGCGATGTGACGCTTCATAACGTTATACCGCGTCACCTTGAGGTCATCGGCTCAAAGCTCGTTGAAGCGGGAGCCGAGGTGCAATACAGCTCCGACACCGTAAGAGTATGGGTCGAGGAAGGAACACACTTCCACAGCATAAGCTTTACGGCTCTCCCCTATCCGGGCTATCCCACGGATATGCAGCCTCAGCTTGTGACATTTCTCACCACCATTCCCGGTCAGAGCACGGCACGCGAAGGAGTCTGGGACGACAGATTCAGATACACAAGCCAGCTTAAGAGAATGGGCGCCAATATTCATATTGAGGGAAAGCTTGCGATAATAAACGGCGTTGACGGGCTTATCGGAGCAGAGGTCAAAGCCACCGACCTCAGGGCGGGCGCGGCAATGATTATTGCCGGGCTTATGGCGGAGGGTACCACCCATATCCGCGATATATATCATATAGACCGCGGCTATGAAAACTTTGAGGACAAGTTCATCTCCCTCGGAGGAGACATACAGCGCATACACGTTGTAGAGGATGATTACATCTGAAAATAATTTTCACAAAGGGCTGGATATTAATTTACAGCCCTTTATTTTTGCAGAATACTGAGAGGAATTTATATGATAGAGCTACACTCAATTATAAGCGGATCATCGGGCAACTGCTCGCTCGTAACCGATGGGGAAACGAATATCCTTGTCGACTGCGGCGTCTCGGGAAAGCGTATCCTGAACGCGCTGCGCTCCCTTGACATAGCACCGGAGGAGGTATCCGCAATAGTCGTGACCCATGAGCATATCGACCATACAAGGGGCGTGGGAGTGCTTGCAAGAAAGCTGAAAGTTCCGGTTTATGCCACAGCGGGCACCCACGGGGCAATGGAGGTCGGCAGGCTTCCCGACGAGCAGTGTCATATCGTAGCCGCTGATACCCGTTACAGCTTAGGGGACATTGCGTTCACCCCTTTCGAGATACCCCATGACGCGTCAGAGCCGTGCGGCTATACCTTTACAGACGGGGAAACGCAGGTCGCCGTTGCCACAGATATGGGCTGCATGACTGACGATCTGTTTTCGCATATATCCGGCAGCAAAAGCATTATATTGGAATCCAACCATGACGTAGAAATGCTAAAGACCGGTCCCTATCCGTATAATCTTAAACGCAGGATCCTCGGTGATTACGGACATCTTTCAAACAAGACCGCCTCCCTTACCGCACTGCGCCTTATACAGACGGGAACGGAGCATATAATGCTCGGGCATCTGAGCGAGTATAACAATATGCCCGGGCTGGCGCTGCTTGAAACCGCCAATCAGCTTAAAAAGCACGATGTGGAAGTAGGCGTTGACGTGACACTGCAGGTTGCGCGCAGACATGAAATTACATCCTTTTGCAAGGGAGACATGAGAAAATGCATGTGTCGGTAATATGTGTCGGAAAAATCACCGAAAAATTCTTTGCCGATGCCGTAAAGGAATATGCAAAGCGCATGAGCCGCTTTGCCGACTTTGAAATCATCGAGATTCCTGATGAAAAGATCCCTCTCAATGCATCAGAAAAAGAAATTGAGCAGATAAAGGACAGAGAAGGCAAAAAAATCCTTGCAAAGCTTAAGCCGCAAAGCTATGTCATATCCCTCTGCATTGAGGGAAAAGCCCTCGACAGTATTGAGCTTGCGGACACGATAAGATCCGCATGCCGGCGGACGAGCCGCATAAGCTTTATAATAGGCGGCTCCTGCGGGCTTTCGGATGAGGTCAAGAAACGCTCAGCGCTCCGGCTCTCCTTCGGACGCATGACTCTACCCCACCAGCTTATGCGCGTTGTGCTTTCGGAGCAGATTTACCGCGCCTTCATGATAAACTCCGGCGCTGCATATCATAAATAAACCCGGATTTTATATTGACAAGCCCCTGAATTAATGCTAAAATGAAATAAAAAGTCTTCCGAAAAGAGGGATGTATATGAGAAAGTTAATATCACTGCTGCTGTGCGCCGCAATATCCGTTTCGGCGGTCACGGTATTCGCAGAGCCGGATACCGCCGATACCGCAGCGAGCCCGGATACCGCGGTGACGGCGGATGAGCTGTCAGCCGACGTCGAAGCCGCAACGGAGGAAGTGCCCGCGGCATCGGAGCAGCCGGAAGATGAGCCGCAGCCGGGGGAGACGGCAAACCCCGCTATGCTGAGCCGTCAGGTAACGATCCGGGTCGATGCCGCGGAGGTGCCTGATGTTGAGGCCGCAGACGCCGTATTTGAGCTTTACAGCGCAGACGGACAGCTGCTTGCCTCACAGAGTCAGAGAATTGATGCCGGAACAAATTCACTCACATACACCTTTGAGGTTCCGGAATATACGATCGGTGAAGCCTTTAAGCTGAGATGTGTATCCGGTCTTAAGAGCGTCCGGTATTACTCCGACACATATTATCCCGGACAGGATATTGACTTCTTTACATACTCATTTACTGACGGCAGCGGAGGTCTCGTTATTTCTGACGGGATAGCGATAAGCGCCACCCCGAACTTCACTAAGAAAGTAGTTATGAGCTACGGCGGCGTAACCCTGAGCCTGTACCCCGCCGCAAGGTTGATCAACGGCGTTGCCATGGTTCCGATAAGACAGCTTGCGGAGTACATCGGGTTTGATGTGGAATATAACGGGGATTATAATGTAGAAATCGTTTCTCTGGGCACGAATAAGATCTACTTCAACGTCGATACTGCCTATACAACAGTATTCGGAACCGATACATATGCAAAAGCTCCGACACAGACAATTGACGGCACTGTTTATGTATCACTCCGGACCTTTGCGGACGCAATAGGGAGCGAGCTTACGGTTACGGAATACCCCACCTCCTTCGGAATTGTTATGAAGTCATCCGCGTTTGTGAATGATTATTTCCTCAGTAATCCTGTTAACCAATGGGGAATCTCAAGCCGAACAGGCTATCTTGTATGGGTATCAAAAGGCGAGTATAAGGTCAGGCTATACAAGGGCAAGCAATATCAGTGGAAGCAGATATATGAGGCGCCCTGCGCAATAGGCTCGCCCGGAACCCCAACGATCACCGGCTCCTTTGAATACCAGTATAAGACGCAGTGGAATTATAACGGCTACTATGTCGGACCGTGCCTTGTGTTCTATGGCGGCTACGCGCTCCATTCAGTGCTTTTAAAATATGACAACACCGAATACGACGGCAGAACCGGCGTTCAGATCTCTCACGGATGCGTAAGACTTAAGAAAAAGGACATTGACCGGATCGCAAACACAATACCGCTTAAAACGAGAATTTATGTGACAAACTAATTTAACTCACATTGAATACGGAAAACTTCGTGAAAAGCATATGGGACAAAGCTTAAGCTTTGTCCCGAACCATTTTATTTACATTTCCTCCATTGCCCTGATGCTTTCAAGCACCTTGTCAAGCATAGTCTTATACTTTTCAAGCTTTGCCTTTTCTTCGTCCACAAGCCTTTGAGGAGCCTTTGCCACAAAGCCCGCATTATTCAGCTTACCGTCCGCGCGCTTTATCTCACCCTCGATCTTCTTCTTCTCTGCGTTAAGTCTTGCAAACTCCTTGTCCTTATCAACAAGCTCGCTCATCGGAAGGAATATCTCTGCGCCGTGGACAACAATATCAACGGCGTTAGCGTCAATACCGGTCTTTGTGTCTGTTACGACAACCTCGCTTGCCGAGGCAAGCTTTTCAAAGAATGCCGTTCCCTTTGTGAATATGTCCGCATTATCCGTAACGATGATCGTCTTTGCCTTCTTTGACGGCGGCACGTTCATCTCCGCGCGCCTGTTTCTTACGGCTGAGATCGCGTCCATGATCATTTCCATCTGCTTCTCCTCCTCAGGATAACAGAGCTTTTCATCGTATTCAGGATAACGGCTTATTACAATGCTTTCGCCCTCGTGCGGAAGATGCTGCCAGATCTCCTCCGTAATAAACGGCATGAACGGATGCAGTACCTGCATTGTGCCTGAAAGCACATATGTGAGGACATACTGGGCTGTTTTGCCGGTTGGGTTCTCCTTGTCAAACAGTCTCGGTTTTATAAGCTCAATATACCAGTCACATAGCTTTTCCCATATAAAGCTGTAAATCTTAGACGCTGCAACACCAAGCTCAAATTTGTCAAGATTTGTTGTAACCTCCTTAACGAGCGTGTTAAAGAGTGATAATATCCACTTATCCTCAAGCTGTAAATCAGCAGCGTCGGGAAGCTTATTTTCAGTTATATCAAGATTCATAAGCGCGAAACGCGACGCGTTCCATATCTTGTTTGCGAAGTTTCTGCTTGCCTCAACACCCGGCGCGCCTACTATCTTATTGATGCTCGCATCCGGGTTCTTGCCTGCCGGTACCGGCGGGTCATAGGTAACCGGAAATCTCATGTCGTTACCCGGCGCAACACCTGTTACGAGTGTGAAACGAAGAGCGTCCGCGCCGTACATATCTATGATCTGGAGCGGATCAACGCCGTTGCCCTTTGACTTTGACATCTTCTCGCCCTTACCGTCACGAACAAGACCGTGAATGAACACATGCTTAAACGGCGCCTGTCCTGTATGCTCACAGGCTGAGAATATCATTCTCGATACCCAGAAAAAGATTATATCATAGCCTGTTACCAGCACGCTTGTCGGATAGAAGTAATCAAACTCCGGCGTCTTATCCGGCCAGCCCAGAGTTGAGAACGGCCAGAGCGCTGATGAGAACCATGTATCAAGCACATCTTCCTCCTGATGAACCTTGCCGCCGCACTTAGGACATACGGTTATATCCTCCTTTGAAACGGTCATTTCACCGCAGTCATCACAATAGAATGCCGGTATTCTGTGACCCCACCAGAGCTGACGTGAAATACACCAGTCGTATACATTCTCCATCCAGTTCATGTATATTTTTGAGAAACGCTCCGGAACAAATTCCGTTTGCTTTTCGTTAACCGCCTTAATTGCAGCCTCGGCAAGAGGCTTCATTTTTACGAACCACTGATCCGATACTATCGGCTCAATTGTGGTTCCGCAGCGGTAGCACTGACCAACATTGTGACTATGATCCTCGACCTTAACGAGAAGTCCCATTTCATCAAGATCCCTGATCATGGCCTTGCGGCATTCGTAGCGATCCATGCCCTCATACTTGCCCGCGTATGAGTTCATTGTCGCATCGTCATTGAGAACCTTTATAATTTCAAGGTCGTGACGCTTTCCTACCTCAAAGTCGTTCGGGTCGTGAGCCGGTGTAATCTTTACGCAGCCCGTTCCAAATTCCTTGTCAACATATTCATCTGCAATAACCGGGATCTCTCTGTCGGTAAGCGGCAGAAGAAGGGTTTTGCCTATTATATCCTTATATCTTTCATCCTCCGGGTTGACCGCAACGGCAGTATCACCGAACATGGTTTCCGGACGGGTCGTAGCGATGATCACAAAATCATTCGTTCCCTTGATCGAGTACCTGATGTGCCAGAAATGGCCTGCCTGCTCTGTATGCTCAACCTCCTCGTTTGAAAGAGCCGTGATACAGTTCGGACACCAGTTGATTATTCTCGGCCCGCGGTATATAAGACCCTTGTTATAAAGGTTAACAAACACCTCGCGTACAGCCTTTGAGCAGCCCTCGTCCATTGTGAAGCGCTCTCTGTCCCAGTCGCAGGAGGAGCCGATTTTCTTTAGCTGATTGATAATGCGGCTGCCGAACCTTTCTTTCCAGTCCCATACGCGCTCTAAAAACTTTTCGCGTCCGAGGTCATAACGTGTAAGACCCTCCTTTTCGCGAAGCTCAGCCTCAAGTCTGATCTGTGTTGCGATACCGGCATGGTCTGTACCGGGTACCCACAGCGCCTCATAGCCCTGCATTCTCTTGTAACGGATAAGAATATCCTGTAATGTTTCATCAAACGCGTGACCCATATGCAGCTGTCCTGTTACATTCGGGGGCGGGATAACAATGGTAAACGGCTTCTTTTTCGCGTTGACCTCGGCGTGGAAGTAACCCTTTGTTACCCAGTTATTATATAGTTTGTCCTCAAATTCCTGAGGATTATAATTTTTTGCAATGTTCTTTGCGTCTTCCATTTTTATAACCCTTTCTGTTTTAATGTTATGAATTTAAGCTTTTACAAAAATCATGGTGCATATAAAAAGAATCATTGAAATTACAAGAGAAACGGTTTTGATCTGCATAACGAGCTTATCCGTAATTTCCTCATCCTTTTTCCTTAGTATCTTTCCTGCAAATGTACGCGTTCTGTAGCAAATAAAAAGCAGCAGCGCACATATTGCCAATAATACAACCTTTAATGCCATTAAACATCACCTGACCTCTATTATCTCATTTTCAGCGCCGTTTGTCAAGGTTTATTCCGAAATTTATAGTCATATTTTACTAAGGACAAGCATATAAATAATTGTAACTGAAATAACAACTATGGTTCGTAACGAGAACCGACGTAAACTAAGGAGGATTATCATTATGGATATTACAAACAATCAGGCACAGGTTACAGGCACTATTATGGATGAATTCAAATTCAACCACGAAATATATGCCGAAAAATTCTACACATTTACACTGAATATACCGCGGCTCAGCGGAACGGATGATTCCGTGCGGGTTATGGTATCGGAACGGCTTCTTGCCGGAGAGAGCTTCAAAATCGGTGATATTGTTGACATTGAGGGTCAGTTCCGTTCCTATAACAGCTACGAGCCGAGCGGCGAAAACCGCCTTGTTCTTACCATTTTTGCAAAGGATATTCAGAAAAACAACGGTGAGCGCAGCCACAACCCGAATATGCTCTATTTAAACGGCTTTATCTGCAAGGCGCCGATCTACAGAACAACTCCCTTCGGACGGGAAATCACAGACCTTCTGATCGCCGTAAACAGAAGCTACAATAAATCCGACTACATACCCGTCATTGCATGGGGCAGAAACGCGCGGTATGCGAAAACGCTCAAGGTCGGCAACAATGTAAAGGTCTGGGGCAGAATACAGTCCCGAAACTACCAGAAGCGCATAAGTGAGGAGGAAACGATCACAAAAACCGCCTACGAGGTATCAGTGAACCGCATGGAGCTTGTCGACGAGGAGCATAAGCATGAACCGGCAGAGGAGCGCAATGATGAAGTAAATGTATGACCCGCGCGGAGACTCCTGCACACCAACGATAAAGCTTTACCGGACCCACGGGCAGACCGTGGGTTTTCACATATCAAAAAGAGATTGATTTTTTGTCAGTGCTCTTTAGCTTTCGCTTTTTTATATTCCTGACTCCTTCCGCTTTAAGGTTTTCAGGTATGCCTTTGTTTCGGGAGAAATACGATTGCTCTCGACAGCCTTCTGAATTGTCTTGTTGTGGGTCCATGTGTCAAGACGGTTCCGCGTCAGATACACAATCGCCGACTTATACTGCTTTGCCAGTGCCGCAGCAAAGTACCATGCAATCATCATATTAACATAATATTCCTCCGACCGCACAGATGTGGCAAGGGACATAAAGCGCTCCTCAAAATTATCGTCAAGATAGAGCTGCATTAAAAGACCGATCGCGTAACGCACCGTATAGGGCTGCGGGCTTCTGATCCACTCGTAAATTTCCGGCAGCAGTCTTTCGGTATTTCTTTTAAACACCTTTGGCGTGAACATATCGCAGGTCGCCCAGTTATCTATATACGGGAGAAATTTTTTTGTTTCGGCAAGCGCCGTTTCATAATCCTTAATCTCCGCGATAATAAAAGCGTGAAGATTATTTTCCTCATAATACTTATGCGGCAGGTCATCAAGGAAGCCTTGTATATTCTCCCGCTTTGCCGCCTCCTTTGCGAATTTTCGCAGCCGCGGCGTTCTTATGCCTATTACCCTGTCATGCTCAACAGTCGGCATAAGCTTTTGATGGAACTCCTTATATCCCCTATCCTGCATTTCAAACAACTCGTCTTTTATACTCATTATTACGACCATTAACTCCTTTTACAAGATTCATTTGAAATCAATATACCATATTCCGACCAAAATTGCAAGTCTGTGCTTGCATATTCCTGTAAAATATGTTATACTTGTGGTATATTTTAAAGAAAGGATACCGGATATGAAGCTTATTCATCTTTCAGATTTACATCTCGGCAAGCGTGTAAATGATTTCTCCATGCTTGAGGAGCAGGAATATATCCTGACAAAAATTATAAATATAACAGACGAGCAGAAGCCGGATGCGGTCATAATCGCGGGAGACGTGTACGACAAATCCGTGCCGTCCGCGGAGGCGGTCAGTCTTTTTGATGATTTTCTCGTAAGACTTTCAAAACGTGAGCTTGCGGTTTTTGTTATAAGCGGCAATCACGACAGCGCGGAGCGCATAGCCTTCGGCGGCAGACTTATGACAGACAGCGGGGTTTATATGTCCCCCGTTTACAGCCGGTATATAAAGCCTGTAACGCTTACAGACGATTTCGGCGAGGTTAATTTCTATATGCTGCCCTTTATAAAGCCCGTGCATGTAAGGTCTGAGCTGCCGGACAGGGAAATAAACAGCTATTCCGACGCGGTTGAGGCTGCAATCGGTGAAATGGGAGTTGACACCTCAAAACGCAATGTCATAATAACCCATCAGCTTGTAACCGGAGCGGCGCGCTGCGAATCGGAGGATATTTCCGTGGGCGGCGCCGACAATGTGGACGCGGCGGTATTTGACCCGTTTGATTACGCTGCGCTCGGTCATATCCACAGACCGCAGAGCGTAACCCGCGAAACAATACGCTATTGCGGGACACCGCTTAAATATTCGTTTTCGGAAAGCGGCGACGAAAAATCCGTAACAGTGGTTGATCTGAAGGAAAAGGGCAATATTGAAATTTCCACGGTCCCTCTTATCCCCCTTCACGATATGCGTGAGCTGCGCGGAGCCTATGACGAGCTGACGCTTAAGGCAAATTATGAAAATACCGCAAGGGACGATTACCTGCGCATAACCCTTACAGACGAAAACGATATTCCCGATGTGATGGGCAAGCTGCAAATAATCTATAAAAATCTTATGCGCGTTGATTACGACAACACGCGCACCAGAAGAAACGAGATAATAACAGGCGCGGACGATGTCAGCGAAAAATCCCCGATTGATCTGTTTGCTGAATTTTACGAGCAGCAGAATAATCAGCCCATGACGGAGGAGCAGAAAAACTACATGACAGAGCTTATAGAAAATGTATGGGAGGAAACGCTATGAGACCGTTAAAACTTACGATAAGCGCCTTCGGTCCGTATGCGGATAAGGCGGAATTTGAGCTTGACCGCTTCGGTGAAAGCGGACTGTATCTCATAACAGGCGACACCGGCGCGGGAAAAACGACAATCTTTGACGCGATCACATACGCGCTCTACGGCGAAACGAGCGGTGACGTCAGAAGCGCCCGGATGCTCCGCAGCAAATACGCAAGAGCCGTAACGCCCACTTATGTGGAGCTTGAATTTGAATATGCCGGCAAGCTCTACCGGGTAAGGCGCAATCCCGAATATATGCGTCCCAAAAGGAACGGGAGCGGCATGACAAAGGAAACAGCAAAAGCGGAGCTTATCTTCCCCGACAGCAGAAAGCCCCTTGCCAAGCCGACGGAGGTAACAAGCGCCATAGTTGAAATCATGGGCATAAACTGTGACCAGTTCCGTCAGATAGCAATGATCGCGCAGGGCGAGTTCCAGAAGCTGCTGCTTGCCGAAACTAAAGAAAGGCAGGAAATTTTCCGCCGGATATTCAACACCCACTGCTATAAGGTATTGCAGGACAGGCTGAGGGATAACACCGCCGCTCTGAGGCATGAGCTTGACGGCTATATGCTCCGGCGGAAAGGATGTATAAACGGTATTGTCTGCAAGCCCGACGATGTTCTGGAGCTTGAAGCGGAGAAGGCGAAGAGCGGCGGACTGACCACCGCCGAGGTGCTCGACCTTATCGGGCGCATAACTGCAAAGGATGAAACGGAAAGCGCGGAGCTTGACAAGGCATTAAAGGATATTGAGGACAGGCTCACCGCGGTGAACGAACAGCTTGGCAAAGCCGCGGAGACAGAAAAAAACAAAAGCAGTCTTGCAAAGGCGCACAATGCGCTTGAAAAAGCCCTGGAAAGCACAGCCGGACTAAAGACCGCAGCTGATTCCGCAGCAGAGGCTCTTAAGGCAAGGGATACTCTTGCCGAACGAATTACAACAATAAAAAATGAGCTTCCGAAATATGAGCAGCTGGGAAGGGACACAAAAGCACTCAATAAGCTGAATAAGGAAATCGCAGCGCTTAAAGCAGAGTGTACCGGGCTTAAAGAAAAGTACGAAAAACTGAAAAAAGAAACAGAAGCAGATAAAAACAGCCGTGAGGGGTTAAAAAATTCAGCCCTTGAGCTTGAAAAGCACAGGCAGTCGGAAAAAGAGCTTAACGCAAGGGCGGAAAGCCTTAATGCCCTCAGAAAAAGTCTCGCCGGACACACAAGGCTTAAAAAACGCTGCGCCAAGGCTCTTTCCGACTACACAAAGGCAAGAGCGGAGGCCGAGGAAGCAAATGAGACATATATCCGCATGAATACCGCATATCTTGATAATCAGGCGGGAATACTCGGCGAAACCCTTCTCCCCGGCAGTCCCTGCCCGGTATGCGGCTCAACAGAGCACCCGCATATCGCACCTAAGCAGGATCACGCGCCATCCAAAGAAGAGCTTGAAGCAGCGCAGGCGGCAAACGAAGATGCGCAGGCAAAGCAGAGCAAAAAAAGCGCCGACGCAAGCAGGCTGAACGGTCAGTATGAAACAGAGGAAAACTCAATAATCTCAGCAGCCTCCTCGCTTTTCGGAGTCCTTGAAATATCAGAAATTGAAGTCCGGCTTGCTGACGCCGAAGCCGGACTTGAAAATGACATGACTGAGCTAAGCTCAAGGATAACGATTGAAGAAAAGAATGTTTTGCGGCTTACGGAGCTTGATAAGAAGATACCCGAATCTGAAAAAGAGCTTAACGAAACCGACACGCTCTCAAGAGAAAAGGAGCTTTCACTTGCCGAAAAATCCGCAACAGCATTATCACTTGCCAACGCGGTTGAGGTACTTGGCAAATCTCTCACATTCAGGGACACAAAAGAAGCAAAAAAAGAGATCAGCCGCTCCGAATCGGAAATAAAAAGGCTGCAGTCTGAGCATGATAAAGCACAGAAGGCATTATCAGATAATAAGGCGGAGTGTGATTCTATTGAGGGACAGATAAAGGCGCTTTCGGAAAGCATAGCGCAGAGTGAAGCGCCCGATGCCGAGGCTCTCAACTCAGAAAAAAAGGAGCTTGTTTCCGATAAGACAATTAAAAGCAAGGAGCGCGATGCCGTTAATATCCGTCTCGGAGCCAACAGAACCACTTTAGATAACATAACAAGTCTGAACAGCGAGATCTCAAAGCTCGAAGAAAAATATATATGGCTGAGGACGCTTGACGACACCGCCCGCGGAAATCTCACGGGAAAGGAAAGGATCGAGCTGGAAACCTATATTCAGATGACCTTCTTTGACCGCATCATCGCCCGCGCAAATCTGCGGCTTATGCGTATGACCGGCGGTCAGTATGAGCTGAAACGCCGCCGCACCGCGGAAAACAACAAAAGCCAGAGCGGACTGGAGCTGAACGTTATAGATCATGCGAACGGAACAGAGCGGAGCGTAAGGACACTGTCGGGCGGCGAATCTTTCAAGGCCTCTCTTTCCCTTGCCCTCGGTCTTTCCGATGAAATCCAAAGAAACTCGGGCGGTATACAGTTAGGGACAATGTTTGTCGATGAGGGCTTCGGCTCGCTTGATGACGAATCACTCAGCCATGCGGTAAAAACACTCACAGAGCTTTCGGACAGCCACTGCCTTGTCGGAATAATCTCGCATGTAAATGAGCTTAAGGAGCGCATTGACCGCCAGATCATCGTGCGAAAATCAAAGACCGGAGGCAGCCGCGCAGAAATTGTAATTTAAAGACAAAAATATATAAGGAGTACGCATAATGAATACAGAATTAAAAGAAAAACTCGATATGTTCCGTGAAAAAACGGAGCAGTTCGCAAAGGGCGAGATCAATGTAAAAGAATATAAGGGCTTTTCGGGCGCCTATGGGAGCTATGCCCAGAAAGGCGCGAAAAACAGTATGCTCCGTCTGCGTATGACAGGCGGCAGACTTTCAAAGGACGGATTGAAAAAAGTAATTGACATATGCAAAAAGCATAACATAAATAAAATCCATGCCACAACCTGCGAAACGCTGCAGCTCCACGATATACCGCTGGACAGAATAGCCGATGTTTTGACCGACGCTATTGGAAGCGGCTTCTATACCATAGGAGGCGGAGGTGATTTTCCGAGAAATGTTATGGTCTCACCGCTTTCCGGCGTTGAAAAGGGTGAAAATTTTGATGTTATTCCCTATGCCGATAAGGCAGCCGTATACCTTCTTTCGCTGCTTGACGAGGTGAAACTTCCGAGAAAGCTCAAGGTCTGTTTCTCAAATTCTCCCTCAAACGCGGTTCATGCCACCTTCCGCGACCTCGGTTTTGTTTCCCGACCCGACGGCAGCTTTGATGTGTATGCAGCCGGAGGTATGGGCAACAATCCTATGATGGGAATTAAAGTAGCTGATGCCGCAGACGGCAGCCGGGTTCTTTATTACATCAAAGCAATGATCAGCCTTTTCTGCAAATACGGCAACTACGAGAACAGAGCAAAAGCGCGCACGCGCTATATGCAGCAGACTCTTGGCGAGAGCTTTATACCGGAATTTAACGCGCAGCTTGACGCCGCATTCGCAGAGGGCGGACTTGATATCAACGTCACGGCGGCGGAAAATACAAAGCCCGGGAAATCAGCCGTTGTTTCGTCCCGCCGTCTGATTGAGCAGAAACAGAAGGGTCTTTACGCGGTCAGGTTTCATCCGATCGGAGGAATTATGGACGCTGCGGCGATCGAAAGAATTTATGACGCGATTCGAGATATGGCGGAGGTAAGCCTCAGAATATCCCCAGATGAAACAATATATATCATAAACTGCGACGGAGCTGAGGCAGAAAAGGTACTCAAGGCCACGGAAGGCGGCGCTGAAAGCGATATTGAGGAATCCGTTTCATGCATCGGCGCGACGGTCTGTCAGCAGGGGCTGAGAGATTCACAGGGACTTCTCAAAGAAATCATCAAAACCGTAAAGCCGTACAATTTCCCCGCGGACGCTCTGCCGAAGCTGCATATAAGCGGATGCACATCATCATGCGGCACGCATCAGATCGGCAGTATCGGTTTCCACGGCAAGGGCAGGGTGATTGACAAAAAGCTGCATTCGGCATTCAGCATACACATCAATGGCTGTGACGCACAGGGACATGAAAGCTTCGGAGAAGAGCTTGGCGTGATTCTCACCGAGGATATTCCGAGGCTCATAGCTGAAATCGGCAGAGCAGTAACAGACGCCGGAATGAGCTATGAGGAATTTGCCGGGACCTCGCCCGAAAGGCTCATAGAAATTATAAACAAATATATCTAAAACAAAAACTCCTCCTTTTGCATATTATACATTATCATTATGTAAAAGGAGGAGTTTTTTATGGCAGAAAACAATTGCTGCGCAGACACTAAGCCTGTAAAACCGGATATGTGCTGCGGCAGTAATATGGGACTGACCTGCGGCTGCGTAGGCTACGGCTATGTCCCTGTTCAGGAGCTGAGAGAGCTTTATGATCTTGACAAGGCCATCATGGTCGGAAGTATGTTTCCGGAGCTTGATCTTGATATAACCGAATACGGCAAGGTCTGCAAAATGCTTGGAGGTGCTATGGATGAGTAAACAGGAAAAGCTGTTCTGCATACAGAAATACAATTTCGCGGCATATGACCTGCTGCTTTACCTTGACACCCATGCAGACGACAAAAAGGCATTCAGGATTTTTCAAGAGCTTGTTATGAAGCTCAAAAAACTGAAAAAGGAATACGAGGCGGAGTTCGGCCCGCTCACCCCGTACAACGCGGCAGCTCAGGATTCATTTACATGGCTTGATTCACCGTGGCCGTGGGAAAGGGAGGCGAATAAATAATGTTCCAGTATAATAAATTTCTTGAGTTTCCTATAAATATTAAGCACAAGAACCCGCGCCTTGCCAATATTGTGGCAACGCAGTACGGCGGTCCGAACGGCGAATTGGGAGCTTCGCTCAGATACCTCTCCCAGCGCTATACAATGCCGGATGATGTAACAAAGGGATTACTGACAGATATCGGAGTTGAGGAGCTTGGTCATTTAGAGATGGTGGGAACCCTTGTCAAACAGCTGTCCCAGGGTGAGCCTGCTGAGGAATGGGTTAAGATGGGGTCATGGGAGTATTACGCGGATAACGGCGCGTCGGTATATCCTCAAAACTCGCAAGGCTCCCCGTTCAATGCCGCGTCAATTGCCGTGACAGGTGACGCGATCACAAATCTCTTTGAGGATCTTGCAGCGGAACAGAAGGCCAGAGCGGTTTATGACAACATCCTGAGGCTCAGCGATGACCCGGATGTAAATGAGGTTATAAAGTTCCTTCGCCAGAGAGAAGTGACCCACTTCCAGAGATTCGGCGAGGCGCTCGACAATCTTCAGAGTAAAATGAAACACAAGCCTGTAAGAGGCAAAGGTATGAAGGGCTGTATTTAACAGCAAAAACCAGCGGCGCCGATGAGCAATACATTTCCCATCGGCGCTGTTTTTTGTTATTTCCGGATACCTCGGCTCTGCGCCTGACGGAGTGCGGATTATGTCTATAATCAGGAATTGATCATAAATCACCGCATATGAAAAGACGCGGCAAAGCCGTAAGCCTTGCCGCGCCCCTTGATCCTGCGTATTTCTATTATGTTTTATCCCCTGAAAATCTGCCGTTCACGCAGATTTAATCAGCAGCACGGATGCTGGCAGTCACAGTCGCTTGAGTTATTGCCGCAGCCGTTGTTGCCGCAGCAGCAAATGAGAATGATGATAATAAAGATCCAGATCCACTCATTGCCCCCGCAGTTGTTGTTGTTTCCGAATAAACACATATTCAATTACCTCCTTCATGATTTGTAATATATAATATTCATCATGAGGCAATTGTGTTACACTGCTTTAACCAATCTTTTCATCGGATTCGGTAAAAATATAATTACCGTCCTGACCCTTTGAAAAATACACAAATTTAACGACTCTCCCGCGGCGGCGTATTATTGACGCCCAGCCCTTACCGTGAATCGTGATCGCGGAATATGAGCAGTCAGGATAATTATTATCCACAAATCTTGAAAGCACCTCGTGCTGCTCGCCAAAGCGCAGCCTGTTAAAAGGGCCTTTTCCCACAGCAACGCTGTAAACCGCGGCAGCTGCCGCCGCCGTAAGGAATGTGCGCTGTCTGAATTGCTTTAAATCCAATTTTATCCCTCCCTGTGATATTCATTATATACATCTCGCTTCGGAGCATTCCTGTCGTTTGCAGCCTCCCTGATCGCTTCCTTCTGCGTCATACCGTCTGCAATATATTTATTGACATGCTCCTTTATGCTAATGGTCTCCCAGAAGCATCCGACCGTCTCAGGCTGCTCATCGGCGCCCTCAACAACGATAACATATTCGCCTCTCGGTGACTTTTCCGAATACAGCTGAATTGCGCCGTCAAGCGTTGTCCGTATGATTTCCTCGTGTATCTTTGTAAGCTCCCGCGCAAGAGCAATTCTTCTTTCTCCGCCGAACGCGGCGCGCATATCGTCAAGGGTCTTTCTCAGCTTATGCGGAGCCTCGTAAAAAATCAGCGTGTGGGTATCGTTTTTAATACTCTCAAGGTGCTCATGACGGTGACGCTTGTTTACTGACAGAAAGCCCTCAAACGCATAACGTTTTGTTGAAAGCCCCGAAAGAATAAGCGCGTCTATACCCGCAACCGGTCCGGGAACCGCGGTTACCGTTATATCGTTCTCAATACAGAGCTTAACAAGATCCTCGCCCGGATCCGAAATAGCCGGAGTCCCCGCATCGGATACCTGAGCAATATTTTTCCCTTCCGTAAGAAGCTTTATGAGGTATTCGCCCTTTGCCTTTTTGTTATGCTCATGATAGCTTGTCATAGCCTTTGTTATCCCGAAGCGGTTCAGAAGCTTCAGAGTCCGGCGCGTATCCTCAGCCGCGATCAGATCAACCGATTCAAGCGCTTCAAGCAGTCTGGAGGACACATCCCCAAGATTGCCTATAGGTGTTGAGCACAAATAAAGCTTACCCTTTTCATCTGCCATAAATCTCATCAATCTCCTTTGAATAGCTGCCGTCATCGTTATATACAACAAGCTGCGGCAAAAGCTTTAGATTGCTTTTCGCGTTCTTCATGCCCTGAACAAGAACGAGATTAGGCGCCTTCCCTTCCCGCGACGCGACAAATCGCAGGAGCTTCGGCTCTATCCTGTATTTGCGCATACAGCAGAAAATATCCGACAGCCTTGACGGACGGTGCACCATGAACAGTCTTCCCTGCGGCTTTAACAGCTCCGCCGAAACCCGTATAACGTCATCAAGCGTGCAGCATACCTCATGACGTGAAATTGTTTTCATATCTCCGTCATTGACCAGCCCCGCGCCCGCCTTCATATACGGCGGATTTACGGTAACACAATTGAACTGACCTCTGCCGAACAGCTCCGGCGCGTTTTTTAAATCCATACACTCAATATAGATTTTATCGTTTAATCTGTTATATTCCACGCTGCGCTGCGCCATTCGCGCAATATCGCGCTGAATTTCAACGGCGCATATTTCCTCCGCGCCGGATTTGGCGGCAAGCAGCAGCGGTATAATTCCCGTGCCCGTGCACAGATCGATCACACGGCCTGTGCAGGAGCTTGCAAAATCGGACAGAAGCACAGCGTCAATGCCGAATTTAAAACCGTCGCTGCGCTGCCATATGTAATATCCGTTCTGCAAATCGTCCAAAAGCTCATCAGACTCCATTATTATCAACTACTGCAAAGCTTATTTCGCCCTTTGCGGCGGTCTTTCCGTCAACAAGAGCCTCAACGTTCGCCTTCCCCATGCCGTGGCGGTAAGTGACAAGTTCCGCGTTAAGCTCAAGAGTATCGCCCGGAACGACCTGCTTTCTGAACTTGAAGCCGTTGATGCCCGTAAACACGCCGAGCTTGCCTTTGTTCTCCTCCATGCCCAGCAGCATGACCGCGCCTACCTGAGCAAGCGCCTCACATATAAGAACTCCCGGCATGATCGGATTGCCCGGAAAATGTCCCTGGAAGAACGGCTCGTTGACAGTTACGTTCTTGATCCCCCTGATCCTCTTTCCCGGCTCATGCTCGATGATCTTGTCCACGAGAAGAAACGGATAGCGGTGCGGTAAAATCCTCTGAATATCAATATTGCTCATAAGTGGTTCTGACATTTTGTTTTCTCCTTTTCATTTTCAGCCTTCATGAATATATGCCTTTTTATGGTACACATGTGTCGGATCGCTGACGGTGTCGATCTGATCGAGAGCGATCCCCGATCCTCTGACAACGCATTGGATTATGTCATCGGCAGGACAGCACTCAACACCGATCGCCTCTGAAATCCGCCTTTCAAGCCCGTAAAGCATTGCGCCGCCGCCCGTCAGGATTATTCCGTCCTGAATTATATCTCCGTGAAGCTCCGGCGGTGTTTCCTCCAGGACCTCTCTGGCGCGCTCCGTTATGTTGTAGACGAACTCCTCAAAGATATTGTATAGATCATTTGTTGAAACGGTAACAGACTTTGGTATTCCCGTAATGGCGCTGATGCCCTTTGCTGTGCAGACGATCTCTTTGTCACGCTTCACAACTCCGCCCACCGTGCATTTAAGCATCTCGGCGGTTCGGGGACCGATATGAAGGTTCATGTCCTTGCGCATAAAGCGTATAACCTCCTCGGTAAATTCATCGCCGGCAATCTTCATTGAGCGGCTGCATACAACTCCGCCAAGGGATATGACGGCAATATCCGTTGTGCCGCCGCCTATGTCTATAACCATAGTACCCCGCGCCCGTGAAATATCCCTTCCGGCTCCGAGAGCCGCTGCTACAGGCTCCTCTATAATGTAAATATCCCTTGCGCCGACCTCCCGCGCCGCCTCAACGACCGCGCGCTGCTCAACATCGGTTATGCCCGACGGGACGCACATCATGATCCGCGGTCTGCCCGGCGCCTTGTGAAGAACCTTCTTGATCAGGCGGCGTATCATCTCCTGCGCAAGCGTATAATATGAGATCACACCGTCGCGGAGCGGTCTTACCGCCTTTATATTAGGCGGAGTTCTGCCCAGCATCTCCAGAGCCTCGCCTCCCACGCCAACAACCTCATTCGTTTCGGTATTCACCGCGATAACCGTCGGCTCATTCAGCACAATCCCCTTGCCCTTTATATAGACAAGCATTGTCGTTGTTCCCAAATCTATACTAATATCGTTACCGAACATATATGTTCTTTCTCCTTAAAAAGTATGTAATAATATTATTATACACCAAAAGACCGGATAACTCAATACCTTTTTGCGAAATATTTTTTCAATAAACTATAGATTTTTCTATTGAAATATGTTATACTTAAAAAAACACAGTATGACCCGCGCAAGGGATTTTTTTACATTCTATTTCACATAATCCGCAGCCCTCGGTCGGGTCAGCGAATGGAGGAATACATATGGATGCAACACAGAAATGGGCAAACGAAAGAAGGATTGCCGATCTCATCAAGGCACTTAAGGAAAACAGATTTGACGCCGTTATGGCAAAGGACAAGGATGACGCGAGAAAAATTGTTATGGATATGATCCCGGAGGGGTCAACCATTGCGGTAGGCGGAAGCGTTACTCTTAACGAAACCGGTATTCTTGATGAGATAAGAAAGCCGAAATACAAATTTATCGACCGTTACAATACTAAGTCATTCGAGGAAATGCTCGATAAATACCGCGAAGGCTACACAGCCGATGTATTTGTATCGAGCACAAACGCCGTAACAATGGACGGAGCGCTTGTAAACATTGACTGCACGGGCAACCGTACGAGCCAGATCGTTTTCGGGCCTAAGAAGGTTATCATAGTAGCGGGCGTCAACAAAATCGTTGACAGCGTTGACGACGGCATAAGGAGAGCAAAGAAGATCGCTCCGATGAACGCGCGCCGCATAACGCACAAGACGCCGTGCGCGGCGGACGACTGCATACAGTGCAGCAACTGCCACTCGGACGCGAGAGTATGCAACGTCACAAGCATTGTTACCGGCTGCCATTACTTCCCCGGCAGGATAACAATCGTTATGGTTCCGGAAGAACTTGGATATTAATCAAAGGAGAAAGCCTATGAAAAAGAAAATAACGGCGCTGCTTTGCGTGGCGGCGATTTCGGCGTCGGTACCGATCGCAATACCCGTATTTGCGGCAGCGGCAGTATCGGACGAAAGCGGATTGGCAAGCGCAATATCCACAGGCGGCGATTATGAAATGACGGCGGACGTCTCCGCCGCAAACATCGGCATCAACACAACGGCAACCACAGGAACACTCAGCGGGAACGGTCACACGCTAACAAAGAGCAATTCCAAATGGGGTGACGCGATTCTGTATCAGAACTGCGCGGGCAGCTGGACGTTTTCGGGCATGACGATTGACGGAAACAAATCCACGGGAGTCTTTACGGACGCGGCTCTATGGTATATGGCGGGAACGGCTAAATTTGACAATGTCACAATACAGAACTTCAAAACCTCCGCAGCCAACCGCTATGCGTTAAACTGTAACGGCACAGCAAGCATAACGCTCAACAATGCGACCTTCAAGGACAATGAGAACAGCTCGGCGGAAATCTCCCCCGCCTCAACGGACGTATACATTGACGGCGGAACACTTCACCTTTCGGGCGACACAACCGCGAATGTATACTATGCGGGCGGATCAATTGATATATCCTCACTTTCAAAGGGATGTAATGTCACTATCACCGCAAGCGGCGATAATTATAAAACGATCGCGGCATTTACCGCGCCGTCGGCAGCCGTCATGATCACGGCGGACAGCGCGTCAAAGTCGATTACGATCACAGGCTCCGGGATTGACTATGCTCTTAGCGGTGAAAAAACGCTCTCAAAGGACGGTGCCGTGACTGTTCACGCAGCTGCGGCAAGCTATGCGGATGAGGATAAAACAGTCCGCATATACGCGGCGGCGTATGACGCCGACAATACGCTGGTTTCGGCAGCGGCGTCGGACGAAATGGAGTTTACAGCAAATTCCTCGCTTTCCGAGGAGCTTGCTCTTAAGGCGTCGGACAGTGATACAATAGCTCTGTATCTTTGGGACAGCGCCACGCAGGAGCCTCTTGCGGGCAGACTGACCGTTACAAAAATCAAGGAGGATAATCTGGTACTGTTCTATGACTTTGAAGATCCTTCGGATACGGCGTCAATGCTTTTCGGCGGCGCATCGGTGGAGAGCGGCAGGGGCATATCCGGCAACGGACTTGTGCTTAACGGCACGGACGGCTACATGCAGCTTCCAAATAATATCATGAGCGACAGCATGACGGTTACGGGCTGGATTAAGACCGATACGGTTCAAAGCTGGGCGCGTTTCTTCGATTTCGGCGCCGATACGGCAAATAACTTTTTCTACTCCCCCTCCGGCGGACGCGTTGAATCGGTTGTCGGCGGCGCGGCGGACACAATGGACACGGAGGCATTTGCAAACACAGAAATATGGGAGCATTACGCGGTAACACGGACGGCGGATCATGTCCGGCTCTATCGCAACGGCGAGCTTGTTGCGGAAGCCGACTGCAATAACCCGGTAACGGGAATAGCGGAAACAACAAACTACTTAGGCAAATCCCACTGGTCCGCAGACAGCTATTTCTGCGGTACAATGGATGAAATAAAGGTATACAATAAAATATGCACAGCGGAGGAAATTAAGGCAATGTACAACATTTATGCGGAAAGTCTTACGGCTGACGCGGCATACAAGGACTATACCTCGCTTGATTTCGGCACGACCGAGCTTACGGACGGAACAGTTCTTCCGTCAGTGGGCGGCAGCGGGAGTGAAATAACATGGGAAAGCACCGACAGCAGCATTCTTTCAGGCAATACCATAGCAGGACCGGCGGCGGGTGAAGCGGACAGACCGGTCACTCTGACCGCCTCCGTAAAGAACGGTAATACGGTCTACACCAAGACTTTTAACGTAACAGTGCTTGCCGCGCCGTCAATCAAAGGTCTTACTGACTACAGCATGTCGGATGTTCTCATGACGAATGAATATCTCATTAACGCAAATGAAAAGATGACAGACTATCTTAAGAAATTTGATGTAGACCGCAGTGTAGAGGGCTTCCGGCGCACAGCCGGTATCGGAAAGGGCGTAAGCACCTACGGCGGCTGGGAAACAAGCCTTATTGCCGGACACGGCATAGGTCACTTTGTATCGGCTCTTGCCCAGGGTTATAAATACTCCACGGCGAGCGCTCCCGATAACGGGCTGCTCACACTCTCAGAGGAAATGATCGACGCTCTCTATGAGGCGCAGACTCATGAGGACGCCACAGTAAACGGGCAGACCCTGAAAAAGGGCTACCTATTCGCTTCAACAAAC
This sequence comes from uncultured Lachnospiraceae bacterium, assembly GCA_964579875.1. GTDB lineage: Bacteria > Bacillota > Clostridia > UBA1381 > UBA1381 > Ornithomonoglobus. Next base: position 35,229 of record CAZOHJ010000022.1, read on the forward strand.
GCATGGAGTGGCGGAAAAGCTGTATCGGGCGAGGTTCAGTTTGACAATGTCGAAAATAACCTCACTAATATCACCACGCAGGCATGGGTTCCCTGGTACACAATGCACAAGATACTTGCCGGACTTGTTGACACCTACAAATTCACAGGCAATGAAAAGGCTCTCGCAATGGCAGACGAGCTTGGAGAATGGGTATATAACCGCGTAAGCACGTATGACAGCGCAATGCAGGCGCGTGTGCTGAATATCGAATACGGCGGCATGAACGACGTCCTCTATGAGCTGTACAAGCTGACGGGCGATGAAAAGCACGCAAAGGCGGCGCATATGTTTGACGAGATTACGCTGTTTGACGAAATCTATGACGGTAACGACATATTGGCAAACAAGCACGCAAACACCACTATTCCGAAGATCATGGGAGCGCTTAACCGCTATATAACAGAGGAAAACACGGATCTCACGCCCGAAATGCTCGGCGACAGCCATAACAAGGAATACTATTTGCAGGTTGCCGAAAACTTCTTTGATATGGTAGTTGACGGTCACACCTATGTAACCGGCGGTACGGGGCAGGACGAGCATTTCAGAGCCGCAAACGCTAATAACGCATACCGCGACAATGTAAACAACGAAACCTGCGCGGCATACAATATGCTGAAAATAGCAAGAGAGCTTTACAAAATAACGGGCGACAAGAAGTATGCGGATTACTATGAGAACACCTTCCTCAATTCCATCGTATCCAGCCAGAACCCTGAAACAGGTATGACAATGTACTTCCAGCCTATGGCAACAGGATATTTCAAGGTATACTCATCAGAGTTCAACGACTTCTGGTGCTGCACGGCGTCGGGCATGGAGAACTTTACAAAGCTCACCGACAGCATATATTACAAAGGGGACGGAAGAATAGCGGTAAACCAGTATATCAGCTCTGTTCTCACCGATACAGACAACAATATAAAGCTTACACAGACATCCTCGCTCCCTGACGGTGACACGGCAAGCCTTACCGTCGAACCGATAAACGGCGCATCGCAGACTGTGGCAGTAACGCTCAGAATACCGGAATGGACTGCAGCCGCTCCGACAATAAAGCTGAACGGCGAGGCGATCAGCTATACGCGCTCGGCGGGCTACGCTTCTATTGAGCGCGAATGGAAACCGGGCGACACGCTTGAAATAACGCTTCCTATGGAAATCCGTGCATACGGTCTTGCAGACAGCAGCACGGTTGAGGCGTTCAGGTACGGTCCTACGGTGCTTAGCGTAGGCTGGGACAACACGGATACTGCCGAGCAGTCGCACGGCATGGCGGTAAGAAAGCCAAAGAACAAGTCGGACGTCAACGAATATGTGGAGGTTGATTCAGATTACGGGACTCGCGTGAAATGGCTTGAAAACGTAAACGAAAACATGGTCAAGACGGAAGGCAAGCTTGAATTTACAATGCGGAATACCGACCGGGCGCTTGTATTCACGCCTCATTACAGCAAGTACAAGGAGCGCTACGGCATCTACTGGTACCTCACCGATGACGGCGGGCGAGAGGAAAGTGATGAGGATGATCACATCACGATCGACTCAATCGAGCTTGCCCACGACCAGCAGGAGAACGGTCACGGCTACAGCCAGGAAAATTCAATAGGCTATGAGGCAACCGGCGCTATGCCGAACTACCGCGAAATTCTGAACGGCGGATATGCGGACTACCAGATGGCGGTTGAAAAGGGCGTCACAAATTATCTGAGCGTAACCTATTATGCGGGTGACGCCGGCAGAAAGATGAGCATTTACGCGGGCGATACAAAGCTTGCAGAGGTAACGGCGGCCGGAACGGACGATACTGTATTGTATGAGATACCGGCAGAGGTACTCGATACCGCATTCACGGCAACCGCGCCTACGATCTCGGGCAGCGATGCACTCCACATCATCTTCAAGGCGGACTGCGGCACAGACGCGCCGAAGCTCTGCGGAACAATCAAGATAGTTAAGGACAAGGCGGAATAATGCTATATAAGGACACGGCAGAATAACAGACAAAACATAACGGTGCAGTCAATCGGCTGCACCGTTATGTTTTGTTAAGAGATTTACTTTTTCATGTTTTCAAATGACGCGGCGGTCACCGAAATCTCCTCGCCGTCCGCGTCGCATACAACAACGCTGTCCTCTATGATCTTGCCCGTGAGCGAAAGCTGCGCGAGCTTATCTTCAACAAGCGACTGGATAGCGCGCTTTAACGGTCTTGCGCCGTATTGCGCGTCATAGCCCTTTTCAAGGATTATGTCCTTTGCGGCGTCGGTAATTGTAAACTGCGCCTTCTTCTCCGCCAGCTTTTCCTTTATATCATTTAGCATAAGGTCTATTATCTGCTTCAATTCGGACTTTTCAAGCGGTCTGAAAGTAACAATGTCGTCAATCCTGTTTAGAAATTCCGGCTTGAAGAACTGCTTAAGGCTCTTTTCCACATTATCCTTCATTGTCACGCTCGTGTCGCGGTTAAAGCCGGTCTTGTTCGGGTTGAACTCGCTGCCGCTGTTGGTTGTCATCACTATGATCGTGTTTTCAAAGTTTACGACCTTGCCGTGACTGTCCGATATTCTTCCGTCATCGAGTATCTGGAGGAAGATGTTGAACACATCGGGGTGCGCCTTTTCGATCTCGTCAAGGAGGATCACCGAATAAGGCTTCCTTCTTATCTTCTCTGTGAGCTGACCCGCGTCGTCATAGCCCACATATCCCGGAGGCGAGCCGATAAGCTTTGACACGGCATGCTTTTCCATATACTCCGACATATCAATTCTCACAAGAGCCTCCTCGTTATTGAACATCACCTCGGCGATCGTCTTTACAAGCTCCGTTTTTCCGACGCCTGTCGGACCCGCGAATATGAAGGATACCGGTCGTTTCTTTGAGGTTATGTCGGCTCTGCCGCGGCGTATCGCGCGGGATACCGCCCTGACAGCCTCGTCCTGACCGATTACCCGCCTGTGTATCCTGTCCTCAAGGTGGAGAAGCTTTTCCGATTCATCCTCCGTAAGACGGTGCACCGGTATCTTCGTCCAGCCCTCTATTACCGCCGCTATATCGTCAAAGGTGATCTTGGCATTGCCCGCCTCCGCCTCATACTCCTTTTTCTTTTCCTCAAGACGCAGCTTTTCGGAATGGAGGTTGGCAAGCCTTTCATAATTAATTATATCGGCGCTGTCGCCTGTTCCCTCATTGATCTCCGCCTCCTCGGCAGCGATCGCTTCAAGTCTGTCCTTGATAAGAGACAGCTCATAAAGGCTCCTGTTCCTGAGGTTGACCCTCGAGCCGGCCTCATCTATCACGTCGATCGCCTTGTCCGGCAGAAAGCGGTCTGTTATATATCTCTCCGACATTCTGACCGCCTGCTCAATTATCTCCCTGCTGATTTTCACCTTGTGGTAGCTTTCGTAATAATCCTTTATGCCCTCAAGGATCTCAATGCTTTCCGCTATTGACGGCTCGTCAACCAGCACGGGCTGGAAGCGGCGTTCAAGCGCCGAATCCTTTTCGATATGCTTGCGGTACTCGTTAAGTGTCGTCGCGCCGATTATCTGTATCTCGCCGCGGGCAAGAGCCGGCTTTAAGATATTCGCCGCGCTCATCGCGCCCTCCGCGTCCCCCGCCGCGACTATGTTGTGTATCTCATCTATAACAAGGATCACGTTCCGTCTTTCCTCCGCCTCCTTGAGAAGTGACTTCAGCCTTGACTCAAACTGTCCTCTGAACTGTGTACCCGCTACAAGCGCGGCAAAATCTATCAGGTACAGCCGCGCGTCAAAGAGCTTTGGCGGAACATTCTTTTCAAATATTCTCATCGCCAGCCCCTCCGCGACTGCGGTCTTGCCGACGCCCGGCTCACCAAGGAGCACAGGATTGTTTTTCTGCCGTCTGTTTAAGATCCGGATAACGTGGTCAACCTCGCTGTTCCTGCCGACAACCCTGTCAACCTGACCGAGCGCGGCCTTTGCGGTAAGGTCGGTGCCGTAGGTATCGAGAACGCTCTTTTTGCCGTTCCTTCTGCCGTTCTTTTCCTTTTTCTTTTTACCGGAGCTTCCCGGCATATTTTCCTCCGGCTCCTCCTTTTCGCCGAACCGCATGGGCATACCGCCGAAAAGATTATTCATAATATCCGAGATCGGCGCGGTCGCCGCTCCGCCCTCGGAATCCTCGTCGCCGTCCGTGTCCTGCATTGCGGCAAGCATATTCTTCTCTGCCTCCGCCATGCCCTCCGGGCCTCCCATGCTTTCGATGAACTCGTTCACCTGGTCGTTCATCTGCTCTATCTCAGCATCACTGATACCGAATTTCTCAAACATCTTATTGACAGGCGCAAGTCCAAGCTCCTTCGCACATTTGAGGCAATAGCCCTCCATTGAGGTCTTGTTCCCCTCTATCTTTGTGATGTACATAACCGCCGGACGCTGCCCGCATTTTATACACATATCCATTTACTATCTGTTTCCCTTCAAAATATCTGATTAAATATAGCATATCTATACATTATATTATTGTACCATAGATTTCATAAAAATAAAAGTCTTTTTTTTAAAATTAATATTTTATTTGCAATTACAGTCAAAAAACGGTATACCGCCATGTAAAACGCAATATACCGTTTAATGATATTTACAGAGTCCCGAACAATCTGTCCCCCGCGTCGCCGAGACCCGGCACTATATAGCAGTTCTCGTTAAGACCCTTGTCCACCGCGCCGCAGTAAATACTTACCTCGGGATGAGCCTTGCTCAAAGCCTCCACACCCTCCGGCGCGGCAATAATACAGGCAAAGTTTATATCCTTCGCGCCTCTCTGCTTTATAAAATTAATAGCGTCGATCGCGCTGCCGCCCGTTGCAAGCATGGGGTCGATAACTATGACCTTTCTTTCCGATATATCCGGCGGGAGCTTGCAGTAATACTCATACGGTATATGCGTTTCCTCGTCACGGCAAAGACCTATATGACCTATTCGAGCGTTGGGAATAAGATCCATCATAGCGTCGACCATGCCCAGACCCGCACGGAGGATCGGGATAAGCGCAACCTGCTTTTTTATGCGTATTCCGATAGCTTCCGATACCGGGGTTTCCACGGGATATTCCTCGGTTTCAAGATTTTTTGTCGCCTCATAGCCTATGAGCAGCGCAACCTCGTGGGCGCACTCGCGGAAGTCCTTGACGCTCGTGTTTTTATCGCGCATTATCGAAAGCTTGTGTCTGATAAGCGGATGATTCAGGATGTGTACATTTGAATTCATTTTTCTCCAACCTTTCTGCCCGCGGCGGCGGGCCTTGCTTTTTTATTTTTTGTTTACCGCGCTCTTTTTGAAGTCAAAATCGTTGCCGGGCAGGACCGCGTTAAAGAAAATGCCTACCACAGCGGCGACCGCCAGACCCGAAAGACTGATCGTAATCTGTCCGACCGTAAAGCTTACAGCCTGCGCCTCGGTACCGAATTTGATCCCGATCGCAAGTACAAGAATAAGAGCGGCGATAATAATATTTCTTGACTTTGAAAGATCGATCCGGTTTTCAACAATATTGCGCACACCGACCGCGGAGATCATACCGTACAGAATAAGCGATATTCCGCCCATAGTCGCCTCCGGCATTAGCGTTACCAGCGCGGCAAACTTAGGCGAGAAGGACAGCAGCATCGCGAAAACCGCGGCAATTCTTATTACTCTCGGATCATATACCTTTGTAAGCGCCAGAACGCCGGTGTTTTCACCGTAGGTGGTATTTGCCGGAGCGCCGAACAGCGCAGCGAGCGCGGTTGCAAGTCCGTCGCCGAGAAGAGTCCTATGCAGACCCGGCTTTTCGATAAAGTTTTTGCCTACGGTCGAGCTGATCGCCGATATATCCCCTATGTGCTCGATCATTGTGGCGATCGCTATAGGCATGATCGTAATTATTGATGTGATAACCATTGATATGTCCGCGCTGCCGATAAGTGAAAAGGCAGTGTCGCCGAACCGGAGCGGAAGTCCTATCCAAGCGGCGTTCTTTAAAGTCTCAAGCTTTGAACATTCAAAAACGGTAAGCGAGGGGTTTCCGAACAGCGCAACGACCTCGGCGCCGCCGTCTGGTGAAATGACCTGTCCGCACACGGCCGCCAATACCGCGGCGATAACATACGAGCCTATAACGCCGGCAAGTATAGGAATGATCCTAATCATTCCCCTGCCCCATATGTTACAGACGATAACTATCAATATGGCTATTATCGCGACAAGCCAGTTTGCGGAGCAGTTGGCGATCGCGCCGCCCGAAAGCGTAAGACCGATCGCGATAATGATCGGGCCGGTCACGATAGGAGGGAAATACCTCATTACCTTATCAGCGCCGAACACCTTGAACAAAAACGCGAGAATAAAATATAAAATGCCCGAGCAGGCAACTCCAATTCCGGCATACGGGATAAAGTTCTCGATCCCCGCTCTTGCGCAGGACTCCATTATAGCGCTGTAACCGCCCAGAAACGCAAAGGACGAGCCTAAAAACGCCGGAACACGCCGCCCCGTTATAAGATGGAACAAAAGCGTGCCCAGACCCGCAAACAAAAGAGTCGCGGAAACACTCAGCCCCGTTATTGCCGGCACGAGGACAGTAGCGCCGAACATGGCAAATAAATGCTGAAAACCGAGAACAAAATCTCTTCCTTTTACCTTATTCATCAAAAATCCTCCATAATTCCTCATTTTATTACATTATCAGCAGTTATTATATAACAAATTTCGGATTTTGTCTATACTTTTACAAAAAAAGCTGAAAATTTGCAGTTGTACAGCAAAAGTTTTTGGATAATTTTAAATAAATCTCTTGCAAATATGCTTTATTTATTGTATAATATAATCATAATCTTTATTTATGAGAGGGGTAAATAACATGAGTTATGAATCAGCAAAGGCTACATACGCGGCATTCGGTATAGACACGGACGCGGCTATAGCAAAACTTAAAACAATTCCGGTTTCACTCCACTGCTGGCAGGGCGACGATGTTATCGGCTTTGACAATGACGGCGGCCTCACAGGCGGTATCCAGACAACGGGTGATTATCCGGGCAAGGCAACAAATCCCGAGCAGCTTTTCCGGGATATGGAGAAAGCTATCTCGCTTATGCCGGGCAAGAAAAAGCTAAACGTCCATGCAAACTACGCGATCTTTGAGGACGGCGAGTTCGCTGACCGTGACAAACTGGAGCCGAAGCACTTCCGGAAGTGGGTTGACCTTGCAAAGAAGTACAACATGGGTCTTGACTTCAACCCGACATTCTTCTCACATCCGAAAACAAAGGACGGTCTGACGCTTTCCAGCCCGGACGAGGAAACGAGACGGTTCTGGATCAACCACGGCAAGGCTTGTATCAGAATTTCACAGTATTTTGCGGAGCAGACAGGCATTCCGTGCGTTATGAACATCTGGACAGGCGATGGCTACAAGGATATTCCGGGCGACAGACTCGGTCCGAGAATGAGATATAAGGATTCGATCGAGCAGATCCTTTCCGAGCCGTTCGATTTCAATCTCGTCAAGCCATGCGTAGAATCAAAGGTATTCGGTGTGGGCGTTGAGTCATTCACCTGCGGCAGCGGTGAGTTTACGCTTTCCTTCGCGGCTACGCACGACAATTGTATTCCTCTTATGGATAACGGTCACTATCATCCGACAGAGGTGGTTTCGGACAAGATTCCGGCGCTCCTCTGCTTCTTCCCCGAAATCGCGCTGCACATCACGCGTCCGGTTCGTTGGGACAGCGACCACGTAGTTCTCTTTGACGATGAAACAAGAGAGATGGCAAAGGAGATCGTTCGCTGCGACGGTCTTGACAGAGTTTACATGGCTCTGGACTTCTTCGATGCGTCAATCAACAGAATTTCAGCGTGGACGGTAGGCTTCAGAAGCTGGCAGAAGGCTCTCCTCTTCGCGCTCCTTCAGCCGATGGCTAAGATGAAGGCGCTGCAGGATAACAATGAGCTTACAGAGCTTATGGTGGTTCAGGAGCAGGCCAAACTTATGCCGTTCGGTGATGTATGGGCGGAATATTGCAGACAGGAAGGCGTTGTCGCTGATATTTCATGGTTTGATGAAATAAGGAAGTACGAAACAGAGGTCCTTTCAAAGAGATAAATAATTAAGCTTTATATAAAAAATCCGCGCGGTGCGCGGATTTTTTTACTGTTCCTCTCAGTTCAGCGGCTCCATATATGTTTTTTTGTCTTCCGTTCCGGCGCCGCGTGCGGACGGCTGACCGCCCGCTTTTGCCGTACTATTCATTAAAGCTGAGAATATTCTGCGCCTTCATTGTCGTTGTGCGTTCCATTCCGGTCTGACCGAACATATATGTGTTCATCAGCTTCGCCGAATACGTTGCTGTACTGGCTGTAGCTGACTGATTATCTTCCGTTGTTAATACAATATTCATGAAAGGTCTGATGTCAAGCCTTGGTTCAATATATTTCCTCATTTCAATCAGCTCCTTGTTGTTTACCGTTTGTTGTACTCATTATGTTCCGAGCTCAGATATTCATTGAGGTTCAATGCGTGAATAGCGTCTTGGTTATCTGCTGCCGTTATATCCACGGAATCAAACAGAATTTCTTTTTTGAGCGACATCAGATCCACGGTGGCGTACGAGTTCGGAATGTACAGGTTGTCGATAACTATGCTGTAAGTCAAGTCAAGACCGCTATCACCTGTTATTTTCGTCGGAAGATCGTTGAAAAGACGAATCTCGACGTCTTCGGTAAGTCCTTTTACCTTATATATATAACCTTTATTCGGTCCGACGCCATTCCCATCGGTAAGCACGGGAGTGTGCTCTATCCTAAACGACCCTATAGTTACATCACCGCTCTCATTTGAATAATCTTTTGCCAGCTTTATATACGTCGGATATTCTGCTATATCAGCCATCGGGATATGTATGCACCACTGTGTGTAGTTGTATTCCTGACCGGACGCAAACGTTTGGTGCGTTAAAAAACCGGTGGATATTGTGTTTCCGTAATAATCGGCTCCGCCCAAGCCGGAGGCGTTTATATTGGTGCAAACTCTCTCGCTGCCGTTCATCGTATATTTCTTAATATGCGTGCTGTTCAGCACACTATCCGCCGCGCCGTCATCATCGCTTGCAGCCGATACGCCGCTGTCATCCTGCAAAACGAACGACACGTATGGGAGATGCGTCTCGCTGAAACGGGCGTATACCGTTGCGGCGTCCGACACGGAATAGCTGTACAAGACGCTTTGCGACAGCTGATTGCCCTCCGCGTCGTACCAGCCCCGGAATCTGTAGCCCGACTTAGGCTCCGCCTCCATGGTTACGATATCCTTGAGTCTGCCCCAGCCGTAGGACTGATTTCCGCCGTTGGGAATATTATCCGTCAGTTCTCCGTCATACGTTACGGGATCACCTTCATCGTACTCCGTTGTTATTGCTCTGCCGGCGATCGCGGTACCTTTGAGCGTTTTTATTCTTACGGTTCCTCCGCCGTCCCCGTCCGTATAAGACGTCTCCGACGTCATCTTTGTCTGCGCTATCGCTCTCTGGTCGTACTCCCACTGCGCGATGAACACAAGACCCGAGGGCATTGGGAATTTCTGCTCGCCGGTACTATTTTGACCTACAGCCCATGTGTAACTCAGCTTTAACATATTATCGGTGTTTGACGTTTCGCTGTCCGTTGATTCCGCATTACTTTCCGCACCTTCGGTAGTCTCCGTTTCTGTGCTGTCTGCCGGCGCTTCGGTAACGACTTCAACGGTATGGGCGCTTTTTATAAGTCCGCCGGTGGTTTCATTTCCATATGTTATTCGTCCCACATACCAGCCGATAAACCGCGTGACGTCATTCGGAGGAATCGCGTCAGCGTAAGCCGAAACATCTCCCGGCTCGTTATTTTTGGTATTGTCCCAAACGTTGTAAACAGGCGGGGACGCGTCCGGATCAGCCTCAACTCCCATCTTTATTTCCGTATTTTCAGCCGAGCCTCTGTATGTCCCGCCGTTCGGGTCGTATATGATCGTGTCCGCCTTCGAAAAGATAAGCTGAACATATTTCGAATCGTCCATTGTGATCGTGCAGGAATACGACGATGATTCTTTATTAAAATATTCATCTGCACCGTTAAACGTGCCGTTAATATACGCGCCCAGGAACTGATAGCCCTCCTCGGGCGTCGCCGTAACGGTTACCTCTGTGCCTTCTTCATAGTCTTTGATAAAGTCCGTTGAGTGATCAAAGGCGTGCTTTACCATTCCTTCCGTTTCCTCGCCCGTTGTTTCATCGGCGGTCGTTTCCACTGCGGAAACGGTTCCCTTGCCGCCCGCAGTCGTGGCGGCTCTCAGCGGATAAGATATTTCAAAGTCAAGATCGTCGATAAGATTACCCTCGTTAATCTGCCCCGATACAAGCGGATAATTCGACTGTCCTGTAAGAGCGGTAAACGCGAAAGTCGTTCCGGTCTGACCGTCCGGTACGCTGTACTCTCCTTGGTAGCTTTCCCACGCGCCTTTAGCGCCTGTAATGATCCAGCACTTCCATTCCTGATCGATTTTGTCTGTTTTTGTAATTGAGAAATAATCTTTATAATTATTCGCGGTTACCTCGTTTAGATCAATATCCTTTTTCGAATAAATAGTATGCTCGCCAATGCCGACGGCGGCGCTTGCCCAATCCGAAATACTGGAAACACCTTTTATAAGCTCCGCCATCCACATGAAAATATCTTTGCCGGCTGCTGATGTTTTAGTCAGATCCGACTGCCGTGGGCCTATGAACAGCGCCATGGTATCATTTCCTCGTCTTCCGCTGTGAACCAAACTCCACTTCATAACGACTCCGGCGGTCGGCGTATACAGATCCTGATATATCGACGCCTGCTCTTCCGCCACAAGCTCCGCGAACTGCGTCCCCGAATACGGTTCAACATTATAACTGTTACTACTATCACTATTCACATTTGATACCAGTTCGATTTTTTTATCCGTAGCCGTGGTTTTCCAGTAGAAGCCCTCCGCTCCCCTGTTTTTCGCCATAGTTTCAAGCGTATCAACCTCCGCAACGTACCACGGTCCGCCTATACTAGTGCCTGACTCAAAATCAGTTGCTGCAATCGCGGGATCTTCAAAGTCGCCGTTCATCAGCTTCTTTGGCAGACTGCTGTAGGAAACAGCCGTTGCTTCCGCAGCAGCCGCGCTCTCGTCCGCTTTCGCGGTCTTTTCTGCAAGCGGCGCCGGCAGCCGCACCCCCGAAGGTATCATCATCACCGCCGCTATTATTAAAGAGATAAAGACTTTTGCCGTCTTACTCATATCGCTCACCCCTTTTCGTCTTTTTTTCCTTAAGAAATAAAGGATTCCCTTTGTTTAATTATATCATATTTCAGTAAAAAATCAAACAAAAAAAGTACTAATTATCGTTTTTTTTTTTTTTTTTTTTCTTCTTTTTTTTCTTTTTCTTCTTTACCGAAACTTTTCTTCTCAAGAAAAAA
>CAZOHJ010000022.1:46773-47816 GCA_964579875.1 uncultured Lachnospiraceae bacterium
TTTTTCATCGTTTTGCACAATTCCATACGTCCCGCAAATTGCGCTCGCAAGAAAAAACGCAAAAAAAACGAGACGCATATACGGCGTCCGCGAAAAAAAACGCGTTCGCACGCGTTTTTTTACCGTTACGGTTAGGATTCCGCAGAGTCCTCCGCCGTTTCGTCTGTTTCAGGTGCTGCCGTCGGCTCCTCCGTTGCTGTCGGGGCAGCTGTCGGTTCCGCCGTTGTCTCGGGCGCTGCAGTCGGCTCCGCCGTTGCTGTCGGCGCTGCCGTCGGTTCCGCCGTTACCTCAGGTGACGCAGTCGGCTCCGCCGTTGCTGTCGGCGCTGCCGTCGGTTCCGCAGTGGCTGCGGTCTTGTTCAGAATACGGTAAATCATTGCCGCAACCTCCGAATTCTTCAGTTCTCCCTGCGGGTCTACGCCGCCGTCGCCGCCGCCTTCAATGACTCCTATCTTTACAAGCGCGTTCATGCCCGTCCGCGCCCATGAGGAAATCTTGCCCTTGTCGGCAAACCCCGCAAGCGCGTCGTCCGCCGTGTCGCTGAAATCAATGCCTAACGCGCCCAGCGCTCTGTATAAAAACGTCATTGCCATCTCTCTTGTCAGCGAGCCGTCAGGAAGGAAGGTTCCGTCGTCATAGCCGTCGGTTATTCCGTTCTCGACCGCCCACGCGATCGCCTGCGCGTACTCCGACGAAATATCGATATCGGAGAAGTCTATGTCGCTAAGGTCAACCTCCGGCGAGCCTACCGCCTTATACAACGCAAGAATATACTCCGCTCTTGTGGTCACTGCGGACGGCTCGAAATTATCGTTTTTACCCTGCATAATCCCGCGCTCCGCTACGAAATCAACATACGGTCTGAACCAGTCGGAGTCCTGCACGTCGTTGAATTTTATCTTTTTCTCGCCCGAAAGCCGCTGTCCAAGCTCTTTCGCGCCTTCAGCTATTTTTTCGCCAAGCTTTTTCGCGCCATCGGCAAGCTTACCGCCGAAGCTCTTGTCATCCTCCCGTTTCTCCGGCTCCTGCGGCTGCTGCGGCTG
>CAZOHJ010000023.1:0-47408 GCA_964579875.1 uncultured Lachnospiraceae bacterium
TTTCATCAACTTTTGTGCCTTGGAGCGCAGCAGAAAGGAATGGTCATAATAATGTTACATGGAAGAATTGGTTTGAAAAATAACGAAAATATATATGGCATACTTTTACTGATACAACGGTTCCGGTAGAAAATAGTATGTTAATGGAGTCAGCGCTTGTCCGGAACAAAACACCAACAGAACCCCATATTTTTCCAAACGGATCGCACGCGCTGTCTCCGGTAACAGAATTTGTGACCCGAAACGGAGCAGGAAACAGTTCCTCCGGAAGTACAGCGCCGGATCAATATGGCGGTAAGATGGGTAAATAATCTTTAAATAATGTCTCTGGGCTAAAGTAAGTATGCTTTTTCACATTATTGTTTATTCGGCTTCAATACCGTTATCAATCGTGGTCGGAGACGATGCGTCTGACGCGGTATTGGACGATGCTCCGCCGGTTGATGAAGCCGCGCCCGATGAGCCTGATGACGAGACCGCGCCTTTTGACGCGTTTCCCGTGCCCGAGCCGGTACCGCTTGATGACGCGCTGCCGGCGTCTGACGTGCTGCTCCGGGTTGATGATGTTGAGCCGCCTGTGGTATTTGACGATGAGCCGGTACTGCCTGATGCCGGAGCAGCGGCGCCTGATGCCGCTGAACCTGTCGAAACGGTATTGTCAGCCTCTGTTGTTGCTGCAGGCTCGCTCGAAGCCGGTGAGGCATTGGAGAAATCGATTTCATCAAGTCTGTTGAATACCCAGCCGTCATCAAGAAGCTCCTGTATAAGCTGGGAAAGCATATCAACTGTTGCCTGCTTATCCGATGAGTCATGCAACTGGATCACAAGGTTGTTGAGCTGGGGCTTGTTCTTGTTGAAATAATAAAGCAAATTCTCTGCCGTTTTTGTAACGCCTGTTACATTATCGCCGTTTGATGAGTTCCAGTCACACTGGTAAAACCCCTCATCAGCCATTTTTTCCGCCAATGTGTCTGTTTTGGTATAACTGCTGCCGCCCGGGAAACGGAACAGCTTGAACGGCTCTTGTCCGCCCGGCGCGTTCTGAGTTATAAGCTCATATGTTTTTTCTATCTCGTTCATAAAGGTTGCTTCATTCGAGTATATTGTACTGTATACATTTGTATACGAGCTTACGGCCGCAAGATGCCCCTCCTGCATAACTCTCGCGCACAGTTGAGGATTTTTTTCTATCTCTTTGCCTGTCATAAAAAAGGTCGCCTTAATGTTATATCTGCGAAGAATATCAAGAATCTGAGGAGTTATTGTTTCATCAGGACCGTTTTCAAACGTAAGATAGGCATGATTCTTCTGACCGGAATTTTTTAACACGGTAAGCAGATCATTGCTTCCGGCTTTGGGAGCCGGAATTCCTGAAACCGATACATCCTCAGTCGATAAGGGCATTTCGGAGGCTGAAAGCGGATCCTGCGTTGCCGTAATATTATTCACGGCCGTACCCTCGCTTTCCTTATGCTTGCCGCATTTTGAAATACCTGAAATTATGATTACGATTATTAGTATAAAAAGCGCTGCTGAAAGGATCAGCTTTATAATACGCATACGTTCTCTTTGCTTTCTCTGACGCTGAAGACGCTCTCGCCGTCTTGCCTCAAAATCATTTGACATTGCCAATTTATTTCACCTCAAATAGTCAGTATTAATTTAAAAAACCTTACTGAATTATTATACACTAAGAAAACGCAAAATTCAATCTTTTTTTACAAAAATTCAAAGAAATTTTGAGAAAATTTTGAGAAAACGGTTTTTAAAATTCAATACAAACAGATGTATTTATATAAGCATTTCAACATAATGATATTAATGTAAATAAATTATGTGAAGGAGTGCGTAAATGAAAAGAGCTTTAATTGTTATCGGCATTATAGCTGCGGCGGCTTTAAGCGGCTGCGCGTTTTTTGAGAAAGAAAGCCCGGTAGATTCTGCGGAGGTCAGCGCCGCGGCTGATTATTCAACGCTTGACGGTACGGGCAGCGGATGGGGGTTTGTACGGAAAAAGGGCGCGCCGCCGGAAATTCCTGCCGCTCAGGTAAATATGCTTGAGAAATATAACGGACGCTATGCAGACCACAGCAGGGAGAAAAATCTGTATCTTACCTTCGACGAGGGCTATGAAAACGGTTTTACGGCTATGATACTCGATATACTGGCAAAGACAGATACCCATGCCGCATTTTTTGTAACGGGGCCGTATCTTGAAGGACAGGGGGAGCTTATTAAAAGGATGATAGACGAAGGACACATTGTCGGAAATCACACAGTTCATCATCTCAATCTGCCCAAGCAGTCTGTTGAGACGGTTCAGCGGGATGTTTCAGAGCTTAACGAAAAATGCGAGGAGCTTTACGGCTATAAAATGGAGTATATGCGCCCGCCGGAGGGCGAATTCAGCGAGCGGTCACTTGCGGTTATAAATGATATGGGTATGAAGACCGTTATGTGGAGCTTTGCATATAAGGACTGGGACGTGAATACCCAGCAGGGAGCAGACCATGCTTACGAAAGCGTAATGCCTTATCTGCATGACGGCGCAATAATACTGCTCCATGCGGTATCCTCAGACAATGCGGGAGCATTGGAAAGAATTATAAATGATGCAAAGGCTCAGGGCTATACCTTTAAAACGCTTGATGATCTGTATGCGGCCGGGGCAGGGGAGACTCCTGACGCGGCAGCTGCCGGAACAGCTGATACAGATGATTAAGCGGCCCTGTGCCGTGCCCTAAATCCATACCGTCCGCAATAGCGCCTACTACATATTCCGACGCCGCCTTTGCCGCCTCCCGCGCCGTATTTCCGAGAGCGAGCGAGCAGGCAAGGGCGGAGGACAGCGTGCAGCCGGTTCCGTGCGTGTTCGGATTATTAATAAGCCTATGCGGAAAGGCGGACACAGCTCCGTCATAAATTATATCGCAGCCGTTAAGGTGCCCGCCCTTAAGCATAACGGCACAGCCGTATTTATCATATAAAGCGGCGGCGGCTCTTTCCATATCAGCCTCCGAGCATATTTTACATCCGGTAAGATATTCTGCTTCGGGCACGTTAGGCGTGATCACATCGGACAGCGGGAAAAGTCTTTCCTTCATCAGCTCTGCGGCGTCGGGAGGGAGGAGCTGTATTCCGCCGGATGAAATGAGGATCGTGTCAAGCACAACATTCTGAGGTTTGTATTTTTTTAGAATTTCAGCGATTACTTCCACAATTTCTTTGTTTACACACATACCTATTTTTACGCAGTCGGGAAAAATGTCGCAGAAAACGGCTTCAAGCTGCGCTTTTACAATATCTGAGGGAATTTCGTACACCCCGCTTACAGCGAGTGTATTCTGAACGGTAAGAGCGGTCGCAACGCTCATTGAATAAAGCCCGAACGCGGCTGCCGTTTTCATATCCGCCTGGATCCCGGCGCCGCCGGAGGGGTCGGAGCCTGCTATGGTTAAAAAGGTTTTCAAAGCCTGCCCACCGCCTCTCTGAGTCTTCTTGAGTTTTCTTCTATGTCTCCCTTGAATATGCCCGAAACAACGGCGATCCCATGGACGCCGGAGCCTTCAAGCTCCGACACGTTATCAATATTTATCCCGCCTATCGCGTAAACCGGCAGCTTTGATACCGAGGCTATTTTCTTTAACGTGTCAATTGACATTTTTTTTGCGTCCCCTTTGGTTACGGTACCGAAAACCGCGCCGGAGCCAATATAATCCGCGCCGTCAGAATATGCCCGCCGCGCCTGTTCTATGGTTTTTGCCGTCACACCGATGATCGCGCCGGCTCCCAATATTTTGCGGGCGTCGGCAGGGGAGGCGTCGCCCTGACCGAGATGCACGCCGTCCGCGCCTGATTTAAGACATACATTTATATTGTCATTTATAATGAGCGGCACATTGCGGTTTCTGCACACCGCAAGCGCTTCCCGTGCATATCCGAGGTATTTTTCTTCGGAAATATTTTTTTCCCGCAGCTGGATAAGCCCCGCGCCGCCGTTGATCGCCGCCTCTATGTCCTCGCTCAGAGATTTTTGTATCAGACTTCTGTCCGTTATCGCATATAATCTGTTCAGCATTGTTTATTGCTCCTTAGTGTTTTAAGCTGATTAAATTATAAAATAAATTCAGTCATAAGTCAAGTCCGTTTCGGTTTTAATTGCAGTCTTATTCTTTTTATGACGCTTAAAATCGGCATAAATACATTTTATTAAATGAATCAGTCCGTACAGAATTACAAATATGACATATAAGTACACAAAAACTGCCATAATAACCCCCCTCTACACATGAACCTGTTGTATAATATGAGCATGAATGATAAAAGGTGAGTCAGAAGATATGAAATAGCTTGACAAACAGGGCTGAAAAGGGTAAAATATAGATAATAAGCTTATGCTCAGGCATGGTTATATAAAAGGAGGAAACATCAATGGGATTAACTTTAACTGAAAAAATCCTGTCGGCACATCTTGTTGAGGGTGAAATGGTCAAGGGTACGGAAATCGGCATCAGAATTGACCAGACACTTACTCAGGACGCCACAGGTACAATGGCTTATCTTGAGTTTGAGGCAATGGGCGTTCCGCGCGTCAAGACAGAGCGTTCGGTCGCATACATTGACCACAACACACTTCAGAACGGATTTATGAACATGGACGACCACCGTTTCATCGGCTCGGTGGCAAAGAAGCACGGTATCTGGTTCTCGCGTCCGGGCAACGGTATCTGCCATCAGGTACACCTTGAACGCTTCGGTATTCCCGGCAAGACCCTTATCGGCTCGGACTCACATACACCGACAGGCGGCGGTATCGGTATGATCGCGATCGGCGCGGGCGGTATGGACGTTGCCGTAGCAATGGGCGGCGGAACATATTATATCACATGTCCGAAGGTCGTAAAGGTAGAGCTTACCGGAAGGCTGCAGCTGTGGGTAGCCGCAAAGGACGTAATTCTTGAGGTATTAAGACGCCTTTCGGTTAAGGGCGGTGTAGGCAAGGTTATTGAATACTGCGGCGAGGGTGTAAAGACCTTATCGGTTCCCGAGCGCGCAACAATTACCAATATGGGCGCGGAGCTTGGCGCTACAACATCGATCTTCCCGTCAGATGAGATCACACTTGAATTTCTTAAGGCGCAGGGCAGAGAGGAAGCTTATACTCCGCTTTCGGCTGATCCTGACGCTGTATATGACGAAATTGTTGAAATAAATCTAAGCGAGCTTGTTCCCATGGCAGCCTGCCCGCATTCGCCGGACGCGGTCAGGACTGTAGAGGAAATCGGCCCTATGAAGATAGATCAGGTTTGTATCGGTTCATGCACAAACTCATCATACATGGACATGATGAAGGTTGCATATATATTAAAGGGCAAAACTGTCGCTCCGAGCGTTCAGCTTTCGATCGCTCCCGGCTCAAAGCAGGTTCTTACAATGCTTGCGCAGAACGGCGCATTGGCAGACATTCTCGCGTCAGGCGCAAGAGTGCTTGAGAGCGCATGCGGTCCCTGTATCGGTATGGGACAGTCGCCAAATTCGGGCGGTATCTCACTCAGGACCTTTAACAGAAACTTTGAAGGACGTTCAGGCACCAAGGATGGTCAGATTTATCTTGTATCACCGGAGCTTGCCGCCGCTTCGGCTCTTACGGGCGTGCTTACGGATCCGAGAACTCTGGGTGATATGCCGGAATTTAAGCTCCCCGAACAGTTCCTTGTAAACGATAACATGGTTGTAGAGCCGGCGCCGGAGGAGGAAATGGACAGTGTTGAGGTTCTCCGCGGACCGAACATTAAGCCGTTCCCCGCGTCAGAGCCTATGCCTGAGAATATTGATGCAAAGGTAAGCCTTAAGGTTGCCGACAACATCACAACAGACCACATCATGCCGGCGGGCGCAAAGATCCTTCCGCTCCGTTCAAACATTCCGGAGATCTCAAAGTATTGCTTCGCGGTATGTGACGAGAGCTTCCACGACAGGGCGCTTGAAATGGGGAAGAGCATTATAATCGGCGGTTCAAACTATGGTCAGGGCTCGTCAAGAGAGCATGCCGCGCTTGCTCCGCTGTATCTCGGCGTTAAGGCTGTTATAACAAAGTCATTCGCAAGGATCCATATGGCTAATCTTATCAATGCCGGTATTGTTCCCATGACCTTTGCGGACGAGGCTGATTATGACAGGATTGAGCAAGAGGACGAGCTAAGGATCGAGAATATTGCCGGACAGATCGCCGCGGGCGATACGATCAGAGTTACAAATGTGACAAAGGGCTTTGACTTCATATGTACCGTAAGCTTTTCAGACAGACAGAAGGAGATGCTTTATGCGGGAGGTTTGCTCAACTATACAAAGAATAAAAACTGACGCAGATAACAATATCGCGTCTGTTTCAGGCTTTGAATGTGTGAATATAATAAGTAACGGAAGGAATAAGCGTTTATGAGACAATATAATGTAACCGGTATGAGCTGCGCGGCGTGCAGCGCCCGTGTCGAAAAGGCTGTAGCTAAGGTTGAAGGCGTAACCTCATGCTCTGTAAGTCTGTTGACCAACTCAATGGGTGTTGAGGGAACGGCGGCTGATGCCGACATTATAAAGGCAGTAACCGACGCCGGCTACGGCGCAGTGTTAAAGGGGAAGAAAAAGATTTCTCAGGCGTCGGCTGGCGAGGAGGCGCTTGCGGATAAGGAAACGCCGGTTCTTATGCGCAGACTCGTTTCCTCGGTAATATTCCTCTGCATTCTTATGTATTTCTCAATGGGACATATGATGTGGGGCTGGCCGCTGCCGGGCTTCTTTAGCGGTAATCACGTTGCAATGGGTCTTGTTCAGCTGCTGCTCACAGCTGCCGTTATGATAATAAACGGCAAATTCTTTATAAGCGGCTTCAAGAGCCTTGCGCATCGTTCACCCAATATGGACACGCTTGTTGCGCTGGGCGCGTCCGCAGCGTTTTGTTACAGTCTGTACGCGCTGTTTGCAATGACGGACGCTCAGGTTCGCGGCGGCTCTGATGCCGCGATGATGTGGATGGATGAATTTTATTTTGAATCCGCAGCCATGATTCTTACCCTGATAACGATAGGAAAGATGCTTGAAGCGCGCTCAAAGGGAAAAACGACAAACGCGTTAAAAAGCCTTATGAGGCTGTCACCTAAAACGGCAACGCTTATAAGAAACGGACAGGAGATCGAGGTTTCTGTTGAGCAGGTGAAAAAGGGGGATGTATTCGCTGTTCGCCCGGGGGGCAGCATACCGGTTGACGGTATCGTAATTGAGGGAAGCAGCGCCGTAAACGAAGCCGCTCTTACCGGAGAGAGTATTCCGGTTGACAAGACGGAGGGAGACAGCGTATCGGCGGCTACAATAAATCAGTCGGGATATATAAAATGCGAAGCGACAAGGGTAGGCGAGGATACAACCTTATCCCAGATCATAAAAATGGTGAGCGATGCCGCAGCTACAAAGGCGCCTATCGCAAAGGCGGCGGATACTGTGTCCGGGATTTTTGTCCCGGCGGTTATCGCAATAGCGGCGGTTTCAATTCTGGTATGGCTGCTGGCGGGAGAAAGTTTCGGATTTGCTCTGGCGCGGGGCATATCGGTTCTTGTAATAAGCTGCCCTTGCGCTCTCGGGCTGGCAACTCCGGTTGCCATTATGGTAGGAAACGGAGTGGGGGCAAAGCAGGGTATTCTGTTCAAGACTGCCGTATCCCTCGAAAACGCCGGAAAGGCGCAGATCGTTGCGCTTGACAAGACGGGTACTATAACCAAAGGAGAGCCTGTGGTTACGGATATTGTTCCGTCAAAGGATTTTGACGGTAAGGAGCTTTTAAAGCTTGCGTATTCTCTTGAAGAAAAGAGTGAGCATCCTCTTGCGCGAGCGATAATAGAGCGCGGTAACAAGGAAAAGCTTTCTGCTTATAACGTTAATGATTTTAAGATTTTTTCGGGAAACGGACTGTCAGGGACGGTAAACGGCAAATCAGCTGTTGGAGGAAGTCTGAAATTTATTTCATCACAGGCTGATGTGTCATCTGAAATCAGAAATGAAGCCGAAAGACTTGCCGGTGACGGTAAAACGCCGCTGCTGTTCATGCATGGCGGCAGGGTGGCGGGCATTATCGCTGTAGCCGATGTTATAAAAGATGAAAGCTCGCAGGCAGTTAAGGAGCTGCGAAATATGGGCATACGCGTTGTTATGCTTACCGGCGACAACGAGCGGACAGCCAAGGCTATCGGCAAGCAGGCAGGAGTGGACGAGGTTATCGCGGGCGTATTGCCGGACGGCAAGGAACGCGTTATAAGAGAGCTTAAGGAGCAGGGAAGGACGATAATGGTCGGCGACGGTATTAACGACGCTCCGGCGCTTACATCAGCCGACACAGGTATTGCGATCGGCGCCGGCGTTGATGTGGCAATCGACGCTGCGGATGTTGTTCTGATGAAGAGCAGACTGAGCGATGTTCCGGCGGCGATAAGACTCAGCCGGGAAACCTTGAAAAATATCCATGAAAATCTGTTCTGGGCTTTCATATACAATGTGATAGGCATTCCGCTTGCCGCGGGAATATGGATCCCGATTTTCGGCTGGAAGCTGAACCCGATGTTCGGCGCGGCGGCAATGAGCCTTTCAAGCTTTTGCGTTGTAACTAACGCGTTAAGGCTCAATCTAAAAAATATCAGGGACTCTAAGCATGATAAAAGGCTTAAAAATAGAGTAACAACAATTAATATCAAAACACAGGAGGAAAACACGATGGAAAAGACATTCAAGGTAGAGGGCATGATGTGCGGTCACTGCGAGGCAACCGTAAAAAAAGCGCTTGAGGCAATTGACACGGTTGCGGAAGCGGCGGCGGATCACACAACCGGAACGGTAGCGGTAAAGCTTACCGCCGACACACCGGACGAGCTAATTATCAAGGCGATTGAAGACAATGATTATAAGGTTGTCGGTTAAAAGCAAAGAAATGAAGAAGGAAATAACAGGAGCAAATCCATATCTTCCGTTGTGGGAGCATGTTCCGGACGGAGAACCGCGGGTGTTTGCATATAACGGTGAAAAACGTGTTTATGTTTACGGCTCGCATGATACACTGAAAAACGAATATTGCGGAACCGACTATGTTGTGTGGTCTGCTCCGGCTGATGATCTGACAAGTTGGCGCCGCGACGGTGTGTGCTATACCGCACCGGACGGAGAACCGCTGTATGCTCCCGATGTGGTTGAGAGAAACGGAAAATATTATATGTATATTGCAGAGGACAGGGGAAGCAAGATCTACGTGGCCTCCTCGGACAATCCTGCCGGACCTTTTACGGATCCTATCCTTACAGAGCTTGGGTTTGATCCCGGTATTCTGGTGGATGATGACGGGAAAGTGTATGCCTATTGGGGCTTCTGCGCAATGTATGCCGCGGAGCTTAATGATGATATGGCAACTATAAAGCGGGACACGCTCATAGAACATATGATACCGCATTGTGAACCTCTTGATTTTGTGGAGGAGCCGGATTATGAGCATATTGATACGGAGTTCAGTTTTCTGGAGGCCTCATCAATACGAAAGGTGCGGGGGAAATATGTATATATATACAGCAAAAGAATAGATCACCCCATACCGGAGCTTGGGCTGCCGGCAAAAACAAACGGATATCTTCATTACACCTATAGCGATACTCCGCTTGGCGGTTTTTCGCAGGGAGGTATGCTGAGCTATAATTGCGGTGATCTGTATACAAAGCCTGACGGAACAAAATCGCGCGCTTATACAAACGGAAACAACCACGGCAGTATCGTGAATGTTGACGGACAATGGTATGTGTTCTATCATCGTCAGACAGGCACGAATGAGTTTGCGCGGCAGGGGATGCTTGAGCCTATAGACGTGGCTGTCGGCAGGGATGGAAAACTGTATATCGGCATAGTTGAATATAATGAGGCAGGGGAGCCGGTTTCCTGCGAACCTGCTGAAATGACTTCGCAGGGGGCATATACAAACGGAATAGACGCATACGGTATTTTATCCGCAGGATACGCGTGCTGGCTGACTCCGGCAGAGAACGGGGAACAGGCGTATATCAAGCCGGTATATGAAGGCTGCAGCGCGCCGATCGTAAATATCAAAAACGGCACGGTCGCAGGCTTTAAATATATGCAGTTCGGCGAGTCAGCTCCCAAAACGATCACCGTAAATGTTATGGATCTTCTGTCTGATGCAAAAATATCTGTAAGAATAGATCAGCCGGACGGTACCGAGATAGCGGAAATTAAAGGAGGCGGGCTTACGGCAGAGCTGAAAATGTCTGTAATCGGCAGACATGCAGTTTATTTCGTATTCACCGCGCCGAAAAGCAACGCAGTTATATGCAGCTTTGACAGCTTCACATTTAATTAATAACGGGAAAATTCTTTCCCTTCCGGTCTGTTACATATTAAGGAAATATTCAAATATTTTAGTATCCTCACACAGCTCCGGATGGAATGAAACCGCGAGCTGATTTTTATAGCGAACACCTGTTATATTTCCGTCTGTGACGGACATAACCTCAACGCCGTCGGACACGCTTTCGATATACGGCGCGCGGATAAATTCCATGGGGATTATTCCGAGTCCCTTAAATTCTCCCTCCGTATAGAAGCTGCCGAGCTGTCTGCCGTACGCATTGCGCCTGACGTTTGCCGGAATTGTGCGGAACGCGCAGCCGTCCTCACCGCTGCTTTTTTCACAGAGAAGAATAAGTCCGGCGCAGGTTGCAAACACAGGAATGCCGGATTCAATGCTCTCCTTAAGCTTATCAAACATTCCAAGCTCCTTGATAAGCTTTGACTGAACAGTGCTTTCGCCGCCGGGGAATACGAGGCGGTCAAAATGCCTGTCAAGATCGGAAGCCTTTCTTATCTCAAAGCATTCCTCGCCAAGAGCCTCGAGCGCCTTTTCGTGCTCAAGAAAATCACCCTGAACAGCAAGAACTCCGGTCATGATCATATACCTCTTTCAGCCATAAGCAGCTCGATTTCCTGCTCGTTGATCCCTACCATAGCCTCACCGAGATCCTCTGAAAGCTCCGCGAGAAGCTTGTAATCGTTAAAGTTTGTAACCGCCTTAACGATAGCCTGCGCTCTTTTTTCCGGGTTGCCGGACTTGAAGATACCCGAACCAACGAATACGCCCTCGGCGCCGAGCTGCATCATAAGAGCCGCGTCCGCCGGAGTTGCAACGCCGCCCGCTGCGAAGTTTACAACCGGGAGCTTACCGTTTTCATGAACATACTTAACAAGCTCATAAGGAACCTCAAGCTCCTTAGCGGCATTGAAAAGCTCATCCTCACGGAGTGAAACAAGACGGCGAATCTCGCTGTTCATCATTCTCATGTGCCTTACGGCCTGAACAACATCACCCGTGCCCGGCTCACCCTTTGTTCTGATCATTGAAGCGCCCTCCGCAATTCTTCTGAGCGCCTCGCCGAGGTTCTTTGCGCCGCATACAAACGGAACTCTGAAATCATGCTTGTTGATGTGGTAGACGTCATCGGCGGGGGAGAGGACCTCGCTCTCGTCTATATAGTCAATCTCGATCGCCTCAAGGATCTGCGCCTCCGCAAAATGTCCGATACGGCATTTAGCCATAACCGGGATCGAAACAGCCTCCTGAATACCCTTGATCATCTTCGGGTCGCTCATTCTTGAAACGCCGCCGGCGGCTCTTATATCTGCCGGGATCCTTTCGAGCGCCATGACCGCGCAAGCGCCCGCCGATTCAGCGATCTTAGCCTGCTCCGGTGTTGTAACGTCCATGATAACGCCGCCCTTAAGCATCTGGGCAAGCTCCTTATTTAAGTCATACTGCTTTCCTGCATTCATAACTGATTCCTCCGTTTATTTTCTTATTTATTTTTGCTTTACAATTCAAATCAAATGTAGTATAATACAAATGTGACCATATTTCAATCACCATTTTAAATATATTCAATATAGTCAGATTGGAGAGTGAACATATAAAATGCTGACATATTCATTTTCAGATTTAGGGTCAGAGAGCCTCTATGAGCACCTGTACGGATGCATAAAAAACGACATATTATCGGGAAAACTGCGCCCGGGAGCAAAGCTCCCCTCAAAGCGCACATTTGCGAAAAATCTGGGTATAAGCACAATTACAGTTGAGAATGCCTATGCGCTGCTTATTTCGGAGGGATATGTCTATTCTATCCCTAAGAAGGGTTATTTTATTTCGGATATAAATATAAGCGTTCCGCCGGAGCCGCGGGAGCAGGCAGCCGAGGATAAAAGCGGCGCGGACAGCTATGTTGCCGACTTTACCAGCAACAACACTCTGCACACACTGTTTCCGTTTACGACATGGGCAAAGCTCATGCGAGGCGTTCTTGCCGAAAGACAGCCGGAGCTTATGATCAAATCTCCGGGAGGCGGCATTGCGGAGCTGCGTTCTGCTATTGCGGAGCATCTCTATCAGTTCCGCGGTATGCGTGTTCATCCTTCGCAGATCATAATCGGTTCCGGCACGGAATACCTTTACGGACTGATAATCCAGCTGTTGGGAAATGACAAGGTGTTCGCGGTTGAAGACCCCGGCTATAACAAGATCGCGAAGGTGTATGGCGCGAACGGTGTTGACTACAGATATGTCCCGTTGAATGAGAACGGTGTTGATATAGACGCGCTCAAAGCCAGCGGGGCGGACATACTGCACATCTCGCCCTCACATCATTTCCCTACAGGTATCGTAACCCCTATAAGCCGCCGTTATGAGCTTTTAAGCTGGGCCTCCGACGGTAAGACGCATTATATAATAGAGGATGACTACGATTCCGAATTTCGCCTCAGCGGTCATCCCATACCGCCGCTCAGAAGCATTGACGTTACTGACAAGGTAATATATATGAACACCTTTTCAAAGAGTCTTGCCTCGACTATCAGAATAAGCTACATGGTGCTCCCGCGGACACTGGCGGAGAAGTTTTATAAGGAGCTGGGCTTTTATTCCTGTACGGTTTCCAACTTTGAGCAGTATACCCTCGAGGAATTTATAAACGGCGGATATTTCGGGAACCACATAAACCGCATACGCCGCTATTACCGAGAGCAGAGGGATGAGCTGCTCAGACTAATCTCCTCAAACGAGGCGTTTAACGGTACAGAGATACGCGAAAAGGATTCCGGTCTTCACTTTCTTCTGCGGCTTGATACAGAGCTTTCCGATGAGGAGCTTGTAAAAAGCGCCCGCAGGCAGGGAATAAATATATCCTGTCTGTCCGGCTACTATCACAATAAGAGCGAGGCGGCGGAGCATACTATTGTGATCAATTATTCCGGCATAGAAAAGGATAAAATTGAGGAGGCGGTAAATCTCCTGGGCAAGGCTCTCCGTAGCGGGAAGTAACTATCCGTTCAGCAGCGCCGCCGCCAGCGCTCTTGCGATGTATTCGCCGGAGGACATTGCTTCATCAAGCGTGTTGCCGTTGCTGCCTATCTCAAGGAGCAGTGAGCCGGTTGTAGCATGCATATTGAACCGTTCGCGTCTCAGGTCAATAGGGCGCATCATTCCGGGATACATTATGTTTGCCGCGCTCTGAATCTTGCAGGCAAGGGAAAGATTTATTTTCCAGTACGGGTGATAAAGTCCCATGCTGTCGGTGCCGAGGACAAGCATAACCTGAGCGGTTTCCCCGCCGTTTATTTCCGCTGTGACACGCAGCTTTGAGCCGTCGCTGTAAACATAAGCATCGCGGTGAACATCAAGCACGACCTTTATTGACGGATATTTTTCCATATCGCTTGTTATCGTGTCAAGCGCCCTTGTGTATGAGCCTTGGTAGGTGGGATAGTCATGAATAGTTTTATCGTGAAAGCATTGTATGCCGTAGCCTTCAAGCGTATCCGCGATAACATCACCTACTGCGCACATATTATGCGCCTCGTCCGTTGTGCGTTCCGATTCTCCCGCCATTTCATCTCCTGTAAAGCATTCCGTTGTGTGAGTGTGCATGATAAGGACTTCCGGCCCGGATTTATCAAGACTTATTTCAAGAGGCTCGGCGCACAAAGCGGCAAGGTCAACGTCGTAATTCGTCGCATTATTCATTTTAAGCTTGTGAGCCGCCGCGATCTGCTCATGGGACGGCAGCTTGTTTTCGGCATATTCCACCGGCTTCGGCGCATCAGTTACTGCAGGTTTTTTCTTTTCTTCAGGCTCCTCCGACGCCTCAGGCGCTTCGGTGTTCGGTTTGGTCTCCTCGAAAATTGCAGAGGAGCTTTCTATTATCGTTTCCGGTTTGTCCTTGTCAAAGCCGAGAATGCCGGAAATGAATCCGGACAAGTCGAACGGCTCGTCCTCCTTAGGCATTCCTTCATCAAGTATCGCCTCGGATATATCCGTACTCTCCGAAAACGCGGGTACCGCGGGAGGCTCAAGGCTTTTTGCGGCAAATATACAGCCTGCGGCGGCCGCTATGCCGCCGGATATCATTCCCGCCCTTACCAGTGTTTTTTTTGTTATAACATATGTTCTGAACCGCCTCATCTATCGTCTTGTCCTTTCATTACCTTTGTACTTTATTCTTACGAGGCGGACAGAGATTTTATGACAGTATACGTAAATAAAAATAATTCTTGCATAATCTGCGCAAATATAGTATAATAAGCATAAGCGTTGTGAAAGGAATAAAGATATATGAGTATAAATTTAAAGCAGTCTGTCAAATGTCCGAAATGCGAGCGCCTGTCGGAGGTGACTGTATGGAGTTCAATAACCGTAAAGGACAGCCCCGATCTGAAAAAGGATCTTCTCACGGGAAAGGTAAACATATTCCGCTGTCCTGACTGCGGGCAGGTCGGACTTATGCCGCATCCCATGCTTTACAGTGATGAGGATAAAAGACTTATGATAACATTTTCCCCGACCGATGACGCGGTGGTGAAGCGGCAGCTGTTCGAGAAGGTTCGTAGCTCGTCAAAGGAGTCCGGTGAGCTTGAAAAGCTTGAAGGCTATAATCTCAGATTTGTTGCGGATTATAACGAGCTGCTGGAAAAAATATTGATTTTTGACAATGGCTTTAACGACAAGGTCATTGAGGTTATAAAGCTGATGATTTTGTCGCAGGATATAGACAAAAGCGGGCAGAGAAGCTGCCGCTTCGGTAAGACTGAGGACGGCAAAATGGAATTTATGATCCATGATTTTATAGAGCATCAGGTCTATACCTCACAGGTTCCGCTCGATACATATAACACGATCCGGCAGAGCCTCATGGAATCGGGAGTAAAGCCTTATTCCTTTGATTGGGAGATAGTGGACGGAGCATACGCTTCACGTTTACTGAACGGGTATAATAATAATTTTTAAGAGGAAAACGGAAATGGAAATTACAGCAAAAACAAAACAGCTTGGAATAATCGGTCATCCGGTGGAGCACAGCTTTTCGCCTGCGCTGCATGGCTTTATCGCCGGAGTAACGGGAGACGATTATGTATATACGGCATTTCATGTGCTGCCGGAAAATGTGGGCGATGCGATTCGCGGCGCGCGCGCTCTCGGAATAAGGGGTCTTAACGTAACTGCTCCGCACAAGCTTGCGGTTATGGAATATCTTGACGAGATCTCACCTCAGGCAAGGCTGCTCGGCTCGGTAAATACTATAGTCAATAACAACGGTAAGCTCTGCGGCTATAATACGGACAGTGAGGGCTTTTATCTTGCGCTGACAAACGCGGGGATTAAAGTTGAGGGCGCGAAAATACTCGTTATGGGCTGCGGAGGAGTTGTAAAACCGACGCTTATGCGAATAATTCAGGCAAAGCCGGAGAGTATAACTATAGTGAACAGAACAAAGTCGAAGTGCGCAGCAATGTCGGACACAATATATGAGGCAACCGGGTTCAGAATTAAAACGGATATTGCGGATCCGGATTTTGACATAGTTTTAAACACTACCTCAGCGGGAATGGCGCCGCAGCTTGACGCGCTGCCTATTGACAGTATTGACGAAATAGAAAGCTTTGATTTTATCCGCGGCGGCATGGCATGTGTCGATATGATCTATAACCCGGAGGAAACCTTGTTCCTAAAAGAGTCTCGGGAGAGAGGCGCAAAGACGCTTAACGGTCTTGATATGCTGATTTATCAGGGAATCATAGCAAACGAACTGTTTATGGGCAGAAAGCTGCCCGAAGGAATAGCCGGTAAGATCCGCAGCGAGGTTTTTAAGAGATGAATATTGTACTTACAGGCTTTATGGCGTCGGGAAAAACCGAGATATCAAAGGCGATTGCCGCATCATCAAGGTATAAGCTCATAGATACTGACGATATGATAGTTAAGGAAACAGGCAAAACGATAAACGAAATATTTGACGAGGTCGGTGAGCGGGGATTTCGTGAGCTTGAGCACAGGACAATATGTAAGGCAGCGGGACTTGACGGCTGCGTGATAGCTACAGGAGGAGGAGTTCCGCTAAATAAGGATAATATAACCGTTCTTCGCAAAAACGGCATAATAATTAATCTCGCGCCGGATTTTGACGTAATAAAGAGGCGGCTTGAAGCGGCAAGGGCTACAAGACCGCTTTTGCAAAATCAGGATATTGAGGATATAGAAAAGAGGTTCAATGACAGACTTCCGTTCTATGCAGACTGTGATTTCAAAATACATATCATTAACGGAAGAACCCCGAGGTCATACGCGTTGGAGATACTCAATATATGTAAAAACAGATAATATGAGAGGAGTTCGGAATGAAGATAACAAGAGAGGCGGACTATGCGCTCAGAATTATCGCAGAGCTTGCCCAGAGCGGCAAACAGTTAGAGGCAAAGACAATTGCGGAGCTGAATGATATTCCGTACAGATTCACGCTTAAAATTCTTCGTAAAATTGTTCAGGCGGGATATTTAAAGTCATACCGCGGCGTAAACGGCGGATATACGCTTAATAAGCCCGCGGAGGAGATAACTCTGAAAAATATAATTGAGGTTATCGACGGACCGATCGCTCTGAACATCTGTCTCGGCGGCGACCTCTGCTCCAATAAAGCGGAATGCAGAGTCAAAAACAAGCTTGCGGCAATTCAGAGGAATTTGCTGGATGAGCTTGATTCGGTTACTTTTAAGGATATAATAGACGGATAAAATCAGCGGAGCGCGTCTATGTGCTCCGTTAGTTTATTCATAATAAGACAGGAGAAACAATGGACAGAAAAGAAAGAATAACAAGCTATATTTCCTCAAATACCTATGTGCCGCTTAAATTCAACGAAATGGCAATTGTTCTTGATGTGCCGGAAAGCGACCGTGACGAGTTATCCGACATATTGGACAGTCTGATTAAGGAGGGAAAAATATATAAAACAAAGAAGGGACGATATTGTGTTGTAAGCTCAAAGGGTCTTGTCGCATCAGGTGTGCTTATGTGCAACGCGGGCGGCGGCTTTGGCTTTGTGCGCGTTGAGGGCGAGGAGGACAATGACATATTTGTCGCTCACGAAAAGCTCGGCGGCGCATATGACCGTGACAGAGTGCTTGTAAGGATTGATAATAAGGACAACAGCCACGGTCACCGCGAAGGGCATATAGAGCAGGTCATTGAACGCGGCAATAAAAATATTGTGGGAGTCCTTGTCGGAAAGAAAAACGGATGTTACCGTGTGTCACCGGACCGCCGTGAATTTTTTTCACAGATTCGTGTCAGGGGGCAGGATCTGGGCGGCGCGGCAGTCGGCGACAGGGTTATGGCGTCCATAGAAGAATATAACTCAAAGGGCAAGCCCATAGGCGTTATAACGACCGTGCTCGGCAGCGGTGAGAGTATTGAAAGCTGCCTTAACGGACTCATTGCAGAAAACAACATTCCCGAACGATTTTCAAGAGCTGTCCTTGACGAGGCGGAAAGTCTTCCGGACCGCGTATCAGAGGAGGAAATAAACGATCGCGAGGATCTAAGGGATAAAAAGATATTTACGATAGACGGTGACGATTCAAGAGACTTTGACGACGCCGTGTCGCTTGAACCTCTGCCGGGAGGTAATATGCTGCTGGGCGTTCACATTGCGGATGTTACCCACTATGTCAGGGACGGCTCCGTGACGGACAAGGAGGCCTCCAAGCGCGCGACAAGCGTGTATTTCCCGAATAAGGTCATACCTATGCTGCCTAAAAGGCTTTCAAACGGAATATGCTCGCTTAATCCGGATGTTGACCGTCTGACACTGTCTGTTTTTATGGAAACAGACAAGGATGGAAATATTCATAACCACAGGCTGTCAAAAACTGTTATACACTCATGCGCAAGAATGACCTATAACAACGTAAATAAAATTCTTGACGGCGACACTAAATTACGGGAGCAGTACGCGTTTATTGTTCCTGTACTGGAGGAAATGGACAGACTGTCGGACGCGCTTGTAAAAAAGAGAAGCGAAAGAGGCGCGATCGACTTTGATTTTCCTGAGGCAAAAATCAGATGCGATGACAGGGGAGAGCCTGTCGAGGTTGAGATAGAGGAGCGCGGAAGGTCGCACAGGATTATTGAATCCTTTATGCTTGCGGCTAATGAGACCGTTGCGGAAATGGCATACTGGGCAGAGCTGCCGTTTGTATACCGTGTCCATGACGCGCCGAGTAATGAAAAGCTTACCGCGTTTAATGAGTTTATAAAGAATTTCGGTTATTCCTTAAAGGGTAAGATAGACAGCGAAAGTATACATCCGAAGGATCTGCAGGGTATAGTCGAAAAGGTGAAGGGCAGTCCGGAGGAAATGATGATCTCAAGGGTCATGCTCCAGTCTCTTATGAAGGCGGGCTACCGTGATACTAACGACGGTCATTTCGGGCTGGCCGCGCGTTTCTATTGCCACTTTACCTCGCCGATAAGAAGGTATCCCGACCTTATGATCCACAGGGTGCTTAAGGAGTTTATATCAGGCAGTCTCAGCGACAGCAGACAGCATTATTTTGAGCCTAAGGTAAAGGAGGCCGCGCTGATATCAAGTGACCGCGAGATAGCTGCGGAAAAGGCTGAGCGTGACGTTGATGATATGCTTAAGGCAGCGTATATGCGCCGATTTATAGGCGAATCCTTTGACGCGGTAGTATCGTCCGTAACCTCTTTCGGTATGTTTGCAGCGCTCGGCAATTCGTGTGAGGGACTTATACGCTGTGAAAACATGACGGGCGATTATTTTGTATATGATGAAAACCGTCATATGCTGACGGGCAGCCACACCGGCAGGGTATACAAAATAGGCGATATGGTAAGAATTACGGTTGCCGCAAGCAATCTTCTTCTGCGCAGAATAGATTTTGTGCTTGAAAGCGACGCAAGACCTGATGTGCTTGCAAAAATAGAAAAACGCGCCGGAACGGCAATGGGACGCAGTGACGAAAAGAAAGAAAAACGAAGAAAGCGCCGCGATACAAAGCCTGAATATAATAAACCAAAGAAAAAGAGGAAGCGCAGATGAATAATATATAACGGAATGCTACGCTGCCGGCTGTATCAGTATTATGGAAATAAGCCGAAAAGACCCCAAAAAAGGAATTGAAGGAAGGATATATGAACAGTAAGTATGAAGTATTAAAGGACTATATAAAGGGATTAAAATCTGTCGCTGTCGCGTTTTCCGGCGGTGTGGATTCAACTCTTCTGCTTAAGGCTGCGCATGATGCGCTTGGCGATAAAGCAATAGCAGTTACAGCGCGCTCGTGCTCATTCCCTGAAAGAGAATTAAACGAAGCAAAGGCCTTCTGTGAAAAAGAGGGGATAAAGCATATAATTGTTGAATCGGAGGAGCTTAACATTGAAGGATTTTCGCAAAATCCGAAGAACCGATGCTACCTGTGCAAAACGGAGCTGTTTCGGAAAATGCGCAAAACGGTTTCCGCCATGGGAATACAAAACATTGCGGAGGGCTCCAATACGGATGATAACGGTGATTACCGTCCGGGACTTATTGCGGTAGAGGAACAGAATATAAGAAGCCCGCTGCGATTTGCAGGGCTCAATAAGGCTGAGATACGGGAGCTGTCAAGAGAGCTGGGGCTGAATACATGGAATAAACAGTCATTCGCTTGTCTGTCATCAAGATTTGCTTACGGTGAGACCATAACGGAAGAAAAGCTCGGAATGGTAGATAAAGCGGAGCAGCTTCTTATTGATCTCGGATTTTCTCAGGTCAGAGTACGCATACATGATAAGCTGGCGAGAATAGAGATAAAAAAAGAAGAATTTCAGAAGCTGATTGAGGTTTCGGATGAGGTTCACAGTTATCTTAAAGAGCTTGGCTTTACATATGTGTCGATGGATCTTGGCGGATACCGAACGGGAAGTATGAACGAGGTATTATAACAGAAGAAGGAGAACAAATGAAAATTTTTATGTCTGTTGCGGCAGCGCTGGTTGTAATGTCAGCATCGGTTTCAGGTTTTGCGGATAATATCGGAGATGTAACCGGCGCTGTAATTTATTCCGGACTGGATACATATATAAACAACTATCCGATAAATGCATACAATTATAAAGGAAGCCAACTGGTCTGCGCGGAGGATTTACGGGATTACGGGTTCAGTGTTTCGTGGGACGGAGATGCAAGGGCGCTTTATATCGATCGTGATTACAGTGTTACGGAGATTTTAGGGAAGCATGGCATAACGAAACAGTATTTTTTGCAGTATAAAAAAGCCTATGATATATTAAAAACGGATATCAGGGTTTATGTTGCCGGAAATGAAACGGAAAGCTATGCTATAGGTGGTCAAACAATGATAAAATTACGAGCTTTAGAGCCTTTCGGACGCTGTGAATACAGTGAAGAGGAACGCTTCTCAAAGCTGTTTATAGACGGTGTTGACGAGTGTAAATACGAACCTTTCCCGATTTCGTATGATGAGCGCTTGACGGTAGTGCTTGACCCGGGGCACGGGAAATCGTCGTGGCTTATGAATGACGAGGAGAAGAGCGCTGAGGGATATTCATATTACAACGGCAAATGGGGAGAATGGCGGCATTGGAAGAACGGAACCGCAAATCAGGATTGCCGGGGAAGCGGATGCAATCATGACCACAGCTGTTTTTATTCCATTGGCAACGGTGATCGTGATACCGAGCCGGACATAAATCTACAAAACGCCTTGTATGCAAAATGGTATCTGGAGAATGAACTCGGGTATAATGTGAGAATGACAAGAACCACAAACGAACAGAACCCATCGTTTTCAAAGAGAGTTTCATATTGTTATCCCGATAATAACATGGAGGCGGAGCCCGATGCGTCATGCTATATATGCATTCACTCCAATGCGGGAGGCGGTAGAGGAACATCGTATATCAGTCTGTCGGGAAATTACACGCAGAAATGGATAAAGAATAACTATATTGCGGAGTCAAATCGTCTGGGGGATTATATAAACAGAAAAATAGTCGCGCAAACCTCGCTTGGCAATCACGGTTCGGGGAGCATTAACGGAGAGGGCTATCTTATCCTGTTCAACAAATGTCCGGTCGCTGCCGGCTATCTTGAGATCGGATTTTTCGATAATAAATCCGATCTAAGTATTCTTAACTCACAGCATAATGAGATAGGAAGAGCGATTGCGTACGGCATTAATGAGTTTTTATGTGATTACTGATCCTGTTGAAGCTACAGCTGCGTGCAGATATCTGCCAATATCAAGCCGATATTGCGCACAGGATATGCGATTTTATCAAAATCCGATTCGGGATACGGGTAATCGCCGACATATGGACAAAGCTCTATTGTTATTGCCATTTTCTCTTTGTAATATCTGATATAATCCGCCATGTATCCGCTGTATCCGAGAGATCCTTCAGAAGGCATTTGTGTAAAGCCGATTTCCTTGCAAATCCTGTCTATATATGGCTTGAATTTGGTTTTAAGCGACTGATTGCAGTTAGGATCCATCCAGTACAGAACCTGTCCTTGCGTGTGCAATGACGCGAATATATTAAAATCTGTATTATATATAAAATTCTGCATAGCCTGAGTTTCGGATTCGCTTGCGGCATATGGTCCGGAATATCCGGCATACGAAGGCTGACCGCCCTTGCTGTACCATAGAAAATCAAAGTTGTTATTTAAATCAACGCCGTTTGTGTTTGCTTTCCAGCCTCTATAGCCATATTGATTTGTTTTTAATCCGGATAGGTATTCAGAGTTTTGGGTGCTTTCATACCCGTGCTGCGCAAGATTTATACCGTCAGGATTGACCATAGGTATAATAACAAGAGTCACATTATCTAATGCCTGTTTTATGCTGTATCCGTCTCTTACTTCGTCATTTACATACCCCAGGGCATAGGAATCTGCCATGTACATTATGAAATTGGTTGCAATATATTCTCTGGCGTGCATTGATGCGCACATAACAACTTTTTTTTCACCCTTCCCAAGATTAAATGCGATAATATCGCGGCCTTCTGAGGATTTTCCTATACTGAACACACTAATCAGGTCAGGATATGCATTTGCAAGATAATCAATATCGCTGCACATTTGTTCATATGTATATGTGACATATGGATTTACTATATTCCGCGGAATATAATATTTATCGGAGAATCCCGTATAACCAAGAGCCTGCTTATAATCGGAAACCTGCTCGGGCGTATAAACTGTTTCTTCCTGAGAAACCACGATCAGCCCCTGATACCAGGAAATAAAATATCCGAGATCATCGCACATCTGACGCAGCGGCACAAATAATATGTCATTGTAAATCTTCGCGTCTTCTGACGCAAGACTGACGGCATAAACGTGCCAGTCACGGACAGCTCTGACTGTATTTTCTTCCTCGGAATACTGAACCTCTGCGGACAGCGTTTCAGCGATAACATTGAGGGGAACATATGTTTTGCCCTTATAC
The DNA here is from genome assembly GCA_964579875.1 of uncultured Lachnospiraceae bacterium. Lineage (GTDB taxonomy): Bacteria > Bacillota > Clostridia > UBA1381 > UBA1381 > Ornithomonoglobus. Next base: position 22,897 of record CAZOHJ010000023.1, read on the forward strand.
AGAAAGGGTCTTGCCCAGACACAGCTGACGTCACCGTTTCTTAAAATTAAGTCGGTTTCAAGCGCAATAACGATATCTGCTGACTTTTTTGATTCAACAGTCTGTACGCTTATTTCTTCATCATTTTCAGGGTTGGCGTTTTCCTCCATGGCGTTTTCCGGCTCATTGCTTTCTTTCTCCGCCTTTTCGGAAACGGTTTCGCTGAAAATCTCATAAATATTTGCTTCGTTTGTGTTCATTTCGCCGCTTTCATCAATAGCCTCCGCATATTCCTCCGATATATCAGACTGTTCATTTTCAGCAAAGACCGCAGCCGGCATGAAACATATTGCCAATGTAATAATAAATAATTTTATCTTCATAATTTTTAAAAATGCATGTATAAACTGCCGGTATCATTATCCCATAAGCGTATCTTTGCCATTTCGCTCAGTTCATCTGCGGAAACGGCGATATAACCGCTCAGATCATGGATATTGTTAAAAGTGTATGAGTTATCTTTATAATTAAGCTCAACAGCGCTGCCAAGCTTGTATATAGGTAAAATCGGACGCCCCGAACCGTATTCCCGATACGGCTCCATATTCATTGGGTCAAGATTTTTATCGGCATCGTAATTGACTGTCAATAATTTTGACTCGTCATCCCAGCTTATATTGAACCCGTAATGTACAAGATCCTCTGCTATGACCGCAAGATAATTGGATTTCCCTTTATAACAGAATGTGGGAATCTCAAAGCCGTTGATATATACTTTGAAATCCGTTGAGTACAGATTGCCGTAACAGGTTTCTGCCTCGCTGAAGCTGAAATCGAGCATTTTTTTCGTGTCATCGAAACGCGCCGATCCGCTTGCCGAATGCATTGCTACGCTCACAAGGCGTATATCATTGACTAAAGCGGAGGATGAGAAGCAGCAGCCGGCAAGAGTTGTCGTGCCTGTTTTAAATCCGTCCACACCGGGGTAGGGCATACTTCCTCCGGGGAGCATAGGATTCGTGGACTTGTATGTTTTATCTCCAAATGAGATATACGACTTGGATGTATAGTTGAGAACATCGGGGTACTTGGATACCATAAGGCTTACAAGCCGTGCCATAGACCGCGCCGTTATCCTGTTATTATCGGATAATCCCGAAGCATCCTCATAATATGCCGTCAGACCGAGATTTTCGGCTGTCTGCGTCATAAGATCGGCAAACTCCCGTTCCGAGCCGGCAATGTATTTTCCGACCATTGCGGCGGCAGCACAGGCGGATGGCACCAATATCGCGCCTATCAGCTCATCGACCGAGTACTGTTTGCCGGCTTCAAGATAAACATTTGTAGCTCCGGGGTCAAGCGAAGCGGCTTGATCCTCCGCATCGGCTGTTATTAATGTATCCTTTGAAAGAGTACCGGCGCTTATGCTCTCGTATATCAGATAAACGGTCATTACCTTTGTCATGCTTGCGGGCGCAAGTGAGATATCCGCATTTTTTTCATAATATGAATTTCCGCTGTTTACATCCGTGACTATTGCTGATGTTGCCGTTAAATCAAAAGCTCCGGCAGGAATAATCCAAATAATGAATATAAACACGAAAAATGTTGTTGAAATCCTTTTCTTCATTGCGTAATGTATCCTTTTTCATATATAAAATCATAAAGGATGCAATATATATACTGCATCCTTTATCATTATACAAACTATATTAAATTAGAAAACACGACTAAATGTGCCGTCCGATCCAACACGGTATGCTGCAACATCTACTGCATCGCCGTCCGGTGTGCGTGTCTTTATGTATACATGATAACCACCGTCAACCTTAACCGGTGAATACCACTCATACTCCGAGTTCAAAGGACAATCTGCCTTAATCGCGCCTATAGCTGAAATACCTGATGTAACAACGGCATTGGAATCAACAGCCTTAGCAGCATACTTAGGATCAGCAAGATTCTTCTTTAACGCATTCTCCCACCAAGAAAGCGAATAATACTCAAGGGCTGTGATTGTGCAGTTATTAGCATCTGCAAGTCTGTTTAATCCGCCTTGGAAATCAAGGTCTGAGTTAAGCTTTTTAACATCAGCAAGAATCTGCTGAATAGTCATACGGTCAATCTTATAATTAACCTTCTCCAACCATGCAGCCTGCTTAAGATAATCATAGTCAGTACCTGACGGATTTACATATAAGAGTTCATCGTGCGCCTCGTAATAATACCCATCATGGTAAAAGGCTTCTGCTAATGCGTATGCTTCTGCATTGTCCTTTGGCTGCGGAACACTAACAACACGAGCGCTTGCGCCTATAGCAGAAAATGACATAGCAGCCAAAAGAGCTATGCTTGTAATTTTCTTCAGTTTCATCATGAAACCCTCCTTCAAATTTGATATATTCATCTTACCACAAAGTTCATAGATTGTCAATAATTAGAATCAAAAAAATTCATAATAAGGAAAAATTTAGACAAGTTTCACATAAATAACCATCTTTTTTTGTATATTTTTGTTAATTATCTTTATGAATCATTATCTTAATTTAAATCAGAGGTTTTGTTTTAGCGCCTCAGCCGTGCATTTAAGATATTTTCAAAAAAACGGTTGATTTATTGGAAAATATATGGTATACTTTATTGAAATATTACTGCACAGGAGGTTTGAGGATAAATTATGGTGAAAAGGTTCTTTATTATTCTGCTTCTGGTTTCGTTTATGCCGTTGTACGCCGTGAGCGCAGAGGGGCAAGCGGCGAAGGATGAAGCAATGAGAGGCGTTTGGGTACCGACGGTGTCAAGTCTGAATTACCCGTCAATACGAACTGCGAATGCTCAGATCCTGATGCGTGACGCGGACAGGATACTTGACAACTGTCTAAGCTATGGGCTGAATACAGTTTTTTTTCAGGTGCGCCCGGCGAGCGATGCATTTTATAAATCGGATATATTTCCTTACAGCAAGTGGCTGACCGGCATACAAGGTATGGCTCCTTGGGAGGGCTTTGACCCGCTTGAATACTGGGTCGAAGGTGCGCATAAACGCGGAATAAAGCTGCACGCATGGATAAATCCCTACAGGGTAACGGCGGATAAAAGCTCGCTTGGCAGTCTTGCAGCGTCTAATCCTGCAAAATTACATCCCGAGTATGTATTTCTTTACACAAACGGAAATTATTATTACAATCCCGCCGTTCCGGAGGTTCGTCAGCTGGTTATTGACGGTATAAAGGAAATTGTGGACAACTATGATGTTGACGGCATACATTTAGATGACTACTTCTATCCCGGCAGCGACGTCGTAGATTATGATGATTATTTAAAGTATAACACCGGATTTGCGAATATTGAAGACTGGCGCAGGAACAACTGTGATCTGCTTGTAAAAGGCATAAGCGATCTTTTGAGCAATTACGATGTTGAATTCGGAATAAGTCCGTGCGGCATTTGGGCAAACAAAAGCACAAACATTCTCGGAAGCGACACCGATGGTTTCCAGTCATACGCGGATATATATGCCGATTCCCGAAAATGGGCGGTTGAGGGCTGGATTGATTATATTGTTCCTCAGATTTATTGGCAGATAGGCTATCCGGCGGCGGATTATAAAACACTTGCGCAATGGTGGTCGGATACTCTTAAGGACAGTCCCACAAAGCTGTATATAGGACTTGCCGATTATAAATGTGAAAACACAGCGCCGAACAGCGTATGGTACAACGGAATGGCAATACGTCAGGAGCTTGAGCTTAACAAACAATATGACAAGATCGGCGGCGAGGTACATTTTAATTACGGTGTAATATCGCGCAGTCCCATGCTTCAGAAGCTTATTTCCGAACAGGCTGAAAATAATACCGCGTATCCGACCGCGGCTGCTTCAATCACAGCTAAAGGCGGAATTACAATATTATCGGCTGGAAAAATTATATATTCCAATCCGACTCCGGTAAAAGAAAACGGAATAATTTTTGTTCCGGCTCGCACAATCTTTGAAAATCTTGGTATGAGATTATATTGTACCGACGGATCAAGCCATATAACGGCAATTAATGGCGGCAAATGGCTTTTTGTTTCTGCAGAAAGCGATATTATGATGTTAAACGGAAAAGAGGTACAGCTTGACACAGCACCTGTGACAGCCGGCACGGATCTTATGATCCCGCTTACCGTAATAGCGTCGGCATATAATTGCACTGCGGAAGCCGACGGTGACAGCATAATATTATACCTGATTCCGTAAAAATCAAATTATAATCTGAGGAACGCAAAACATCAGAAGAAAACAAAATCAGGCAACTCTTTTCAAATGCTTGACAAATACAGGCTTATATGCTATAATTAGTAGGTAGTATTTTTTATATAATGTCTTTTAAGAAAGGAAGTTCAAGCTATGAAGAAAGTTATTGGTTTATTACTGACAGGCGCTCTTGCGCTTTCAATGGCAGGCTGCGGAAGCAGTGCGCCGGCGGATACTGACAAGGCGGATAATGCTTCGGCAGGCTCAAAGTACATAATTGCGACCGATACAGCGTTCCCGCCGTTCGAGTTCACTGATGCTTCGGGAAATTTTGTAGGTATTGATGTTGATATTATGGCGGCTATTGCCGAGGATCAGGGCTTTGATTATGAGATGCAGTCGCTCGGCTTTGACTCATCGCTCGCAGCTGTTCAGTCAGGACAGGCGGACGGCGTAATTGCCGGTATGTCGATCACAGAGGAAAGAAAGGAAAAGTTTGATTTCTCAGATCCGTATTACAATGCCGACGTCACGATCGCGGTTGCCGCGGGTTCGGATATAGCATCATATGATGATCTTAAGGGCGCTAAGGTAGCCGTTAAGACAGGCACAAACGGAGCTGACTATGCAAAGTCGATCGCTGATGAGTATGAGCTGACAATTACAGAGTTCAAGGATTCACCGACCATGTATCAGGATGTTCTCGCAGGCAACACTGCCGCATGCTTTGAGGATTATCCGGTTATGGCGTATAACATCCAGCAGGGCGCTCAGCTCGTGATCCCCGAGGGCTGCACAGCGGCAGGCTCAGACTATGGCTTTGCCGTACAGAAGGGTCAGAATGCGGAGCTTCTTGAAATGTTCCAGGAAGGTCTTGCAAACATCAAGAGCAACGGCAAGTATCAGGAAATTGTTGATAAGTATACAAAATAAATATTTATTAGCAGAGAATGAAGTGGCTGCCCTCGTATTTGGGCAGCCATTTTAAAAGATATATACAAAAGGAGACAAGAATATGATAAGCATTATTCAGTCATACTGGGGGCTGCTCCTTACATCTCTTGGTCAGACACTGCTTCTCACGCTTCTTTCGCTTATATTTGCCTTTATTATAGGTCTTATATTCGGAATTATGAGCGTCACAAAATTCAAAACTCTGAAGGTCATTTCCATGATCTATGTTGATGCCGTCCGCGGCGTGCCTCTTATTGTCCTTGCGTTCTTTACATATTTCGGTATTCCAAGCTTTGTCCAGGGTATGGGTTTCCCGAATTTCAGACTGAGCGCATTGGCGGCAGGCACTATTGCGCTTTCAATGAACGCGGGAGCATATATGGCGGAGATTTTCAGAGCCGGTATACAGTCGGTCGACAGGGGTCAGATGGAGGCCGCAAGAAGTCTCGGACTGGGTTACGGCAAGGCAATGCAGAAGGTCGTTCTTCCGCAGGCTATAAGGACAATGATACCGTCGATCATCAATCAGTTTATTATATCATTAAAGGATACGTCTATTCTTTCGGTCATCGGTTTCCCGGAGCTTACCAAGGCGGGCAACATTATTGTCGGAAACACATTCGATGCTCTGGGAGTATGGGGTATTGTGGCGGTCATGTATATGGCTGTAATCGTAACGCTTTCGCATATTGCAAAGGCAATAGAAAGGAAGGTGAATGTCGGAAATGAACGCTGAAACGAAAATAGTGGATACTGATACAAAGATTCTTGTCAGGAACCTTAAAAAGAACTTTGGCAAGCTTAAGGTTTTAAGGGATATTAACTGTGAAATCAAGCAGGGAGAGGTGGTTGTTCTTCTCGGCCCGTCAGGCTCGGGAAAGTCGACATTTCTCCGCTGTCTTAACCGTCTTGAGCAAATAACATCAGGCGAGGCGTACATTGACGGCGTTAACGTTGCCGACAAAAAGACCGATCTCAACGAGATACGCCAGAAAGTGGGCATGGTGTTCCAGCACTTCAACCTTTTCCCGCATATGACGGTTATAAACAACATAACTCTCGCGCCGGTTGAGCTGAAAAAGATGACAAAGGAAGAGGCACAGCATAAGGCCATGGAGCTTCTCAAACGCGTGGGTCTTGAGGAAAAGGCAAACAATTATCCTCCGCAGCTCTCGGGCGGTCAGAAGCAGCGGGTCGCGATTGCAAGAGCGCTTGCCATGAACCCTGATATTATGCTCTTTGACGAGCCGACCTCCGCGCTTGATCCTGAGATGGTAGGCGAGGTTCTCGCGGTTATGAAGGAGCTTGCAATGGAAGGCATGACAATGGTATGCGTGACCCACGAAATCGGTTTTGCCCGCGAGGTCGCATCGCGTGTGATTTTTATGGACGGCGGCTATATTGTCGAGGAAGGAACTCCCGAGGAAATCTTCAACAATCCCAAGGAGCCGAGAACCATAGACTTCCTTAATAAGGTGCTTTAAGCTTTCATAAGCCGCGGGAATGGATCTTCTTGCGGTTTATTTTTGCGGCAATATGTTTTTTTTCTCTTGAATTATACTGAATAATATGGTATAATTCAGTATAATATTAAGATTTAAAAAGGACAAAATATAAATGATATATCTGGATAATGCCGCAACCACAAAACCATGCAGGGAGGCTGCGGAGGCAATGATGAGAGCTGTTGAGGAATTCGGAAATCCGTCCTCGCTGCACGGCATGGGGCTGCGCGCGGAAAAGCTTATGACCTCAGCAAAGGAGCAGCTCGCAAAAAAGCTCGGCGGCGATAAAAAAAATATATATTTTACATCGGGAGGAACAGAGGCGAATAACCTTGCCTTATTCGGCACAGCGTATTCAATGCGTAAGCGGGGCAAAAGAGTTATCACCTCAAAAATTGAGCATCCCTCGGTGCTTGAGGCTGCAAAAAAGCTTGAACGGGAGGGCTTTGATGTAATATTTGCCGATGTTGACAGCGACGGCAGGGTAAATGTTGAAAAGCTGAAGGCTCAGCTTACTGAGGATACAATTCTTGTAAGTATAATGCACGTTAATAACGAAACGGGAGTAATACAGCCAATAGAGGAAATAGCAAGAGCGGCTCATGCGGTATCGCCAAAATGCGCTGTGCATACCGACTGTGTTCAGTCCTTCGGAAAAGTTCCGGTAAATATAAATAAGTTAGGGGCTGACCTTATATCCGTCAGCGCTCACAAGATTCACGGCTTCAAGGGCTGCGGGGCTATTTATATAAATAATACGCGTGTAATACCTATTCTGTACGGCGGAGAGCAGCAGAACGAAATACGCCCGGGAACCGAGAACGTGGGCGGGATAATGGCATTCGGCGCGGCTGCGCAGAGATGCGCCTGTGACGCAGCGGAAATGCGGCGCAAAAGGAGCCTTATGGAAAGACTTTTAAAGGAAAGTATTGACAATATGCAGGTAAACGGTTCGGATGAGTTCAATGCGGGCAGTGTTCTTAATGTATCCTTTCCGGGCGTCAAGGCGGAAATACTGCTGCATTCTCTGGAACGTCATGAGATATATCTTTCAACCGGTTCGGCATGCTCAAGCCACAAGCCGCAGCCGAGCCATGTTCTTACGGCAATGGGAGCGGCGCCCAAAGCGATAGCGGGCGCGGTAAGAATAAGCTTCAGTGAATTTACCTCCGATGAGGAAATATTAACAGCGGCCGAAAGGATCGCGGAAGAGGTAAAAACGATCGGAAGATATATGTAGATTTTTGTAACGGAGAATAATAAATAATGAAATTTAATATATAATAGGAGTAGTATATAGTGAAAGAAACAATATTGGCTAAATACGGTGAGATCATATTAAAGGGAGGCAACCGCCCTAAGTTTGAAAAGATGCTTATAGACAACATAAAAAGCGCGCTGAGAAACGTGTCAAAATGCCGCGTGACGATAAGACAGGCTACTGTTTATGTTGATGAATTTGACGCGGAAAAGATCGACATTATTGTGGACAGAATGTCGCTTATATTCGGTATAACCTCGGTGACAAAGGCGGCGGTCTGCGAAAAAGAGCTGCCGGTGATCTTTGAAACCGCAAAGGAATATTTAAAGGACGACCTTTCAAAGTCCTGCCGCTTTAAGGTTGAGGCAAGGAGAGCCGATAAGAGCTTCCCGCTTAATTCAACACAGCTTTCAATAGAGTTAGGAGGCGAGCTTGACGATGCGTTCCCGGAAATTGTATGTGACGTACATGATCCGGAAAAGACAGTCAAGTGCGAGATCCGTGAGTATGGCGCGTATATCTATATCAATGAAAACAGAATAGCCGGACAGGGCGGAATGCCCATAGGATCAGGCTCAAGAGCAACGCTTCTGCTTTCGGGCGGTATAGACAGTCCTGTTGCGGGTCATATGATTTCAAAGCGCGGTGTGACAATTGACGCCGTGAACTTTTTCTCGTTCCCGTATACCTCGGACAGAGCAAAGGAAAAGGTAATCGAGCTTGCAAAGATAATTGCGCGTTATACGTCAAAAATAAACCTGTATATTGTTCCTTTCACGGAAATACAGCTGCAGATAAGAGATAAGTGTCCGGAGGAATACATGACGCTTGTAATGCGCCGCTTTATGATGAGAATATCGGAAAAGATAGCAAGACAGCACAAATCGAAGGCGCTGATAACGGGCGAGAGCGTTGGTCAGGTGGCAAGCCAGACTTTAGCGGCGCTGGACGTCACAAACGCGGTGGTTGATATGCCGGTATTGCAGCCGCTTATAGGAATGGATAAGATAGAGGTAATTCACAGAGCCGAGGAGATCGGCACATATGACACCTCAATCCTTCCGTATGAGGATTGCTGCACGGTATTCACACCGAAGCATCCCAAGATAAATCCCAAGAGGAGCGATGTGGAAAAGGTCGAGGGTGTTCTTGACATAGGAACGCTTGAAGCCGAAGCGCTTGCGGGCATTGAGCTTATTGAGGTATATCCGGACTGACCGGAATGGAGGAATAACGTGAGAGCGGAAATGAACGGAATAAACGAGGAGCTTGTAAGACTTCTGGAATCAAAGAACCTTTGCATATCCTCGGCGGAGAGCTGCACGGGAGGACTTTTCTCGGCGCTCATAACGGATGTGTCGGGCGCGTCGGGCGTATTTAAGGAAACGATAGTGACCTACTCAAACGAGGCAAAAATGCGTGAGCTGGGCGTTAGCGGAGCGACTTTAAAGCGATACGGCGCGGTATCACATGATGTGGCATATCAGATGGCGGAGGGGATCTGCGCCCATACCGGAGCGGATATAGGCGTAGGCATAACAGGTCTTGCCGGACCAACGGGCGGAACAACAAAGAAGCCCGTAGGAACCGTATTTGTGGGGCTTAACATACAGGGTAAAATCCATGTATACCACCTTCTGATAAACGGACAGCGCGACCGGATACGCGAGGAAACCTGCCGCTTTATATTTGAAAGGCTCTTAGAGCTTATACCATAAACATCCCATAAAATAATAATTTCCGAAAAACTATTGACAAATAAAGTACCATACTGTATAATAACGGCATAAAAAGCAAACAAACGTTCGCTTTTGTGCCGGCAAAGGAGGATAATAGAAATGGCAAAATCTGATAAGAATGCAAAGCCGCCTGTAGAGCGTCTTGAAAATGAGGAGAAGAAAAAGGCTCTTGACGCGGTTTTTAAGGTCATAGAGAAGGAGTACGGAACAGGCTCGATCATGAAGCTGGGCGATACTCATGTTTCGAGTGTGGATTCGATCCCGACAGGCTCATTGATGCTTGATATGGCGCTCGGAGTAGGCGGTATGCCAAGAGGCAGGATCATAGAGATATACGGTCCCGAATCATCGGGTAAGACGACTGTTGCGCTGCATGTAGTCGCGGAGGCTCAGAAGATGGGCGGAGAGGCCGCGTTCATAGATGCGGAGCACGCTCTTGATCCGGTATATGCCGAGAAGCTCGGTGTGGACATAGACAATCTCATTGTCGCGCAGCCGGATACGGGCGAGCAGGCGCTTGATATATGCGAGGCTCTGGTTCGTTCGGGAGCGCTTGACGTAATTGTAATTGACTCGGTCGCGGCTCTGGTTCCCAAGGCGGAAATCGAGGGCGAAATGGGCGATGTCCATGTTGGACTGCTTGCGCGTCTTATGTCGCAGGCTTTAAGAAAGCTCACAGCGATAATTTCAAGGTCGGGCACGGTTGTTATTTTCATTAACCAGATACGCGAAAAGGTCGGCGTTATGTACGGCAACCCTGAAACCACACCGGGAGGAAGAGCGCTGAAATTCTTCTCATCGGTAAGACTTGACGTGCGCCGTCAGGAGCAGCTTAAAAACGGCGGAGAGATCATAGGAAACCACACAAGAGTAAAGGTAGTCAAGAATAAGGTTGCGCCTCCGTTCAGAGAGGCGGAATTTGATATTATCTACGGTGAGGGTATCTCGAACGAGGGCAATATCCTTGATATGGCTGTGGAGCTTGAAATCATAAAGAAAAGCGGAGCATGGTTCAGCTATGACGGTTCAAAAATCGGACAGGGCAGAGAGAATACAAGAAGGTATCTTAAGGAAAATCAGGAGTTCTGTAAGATGATTGAGCAGAAGGTACGCGATAAAATGAACGATGGCAAGGGGAGAATTGTCGTTGAAGCTTCCAAGAGTGAAACAGAGAATGCATCGGATGTCAATAATTCCGACGAAAAAAATATTAACGAAAATACAGAAAATAATGAGTAAGATTTCGTCAAATCAGATGAAAATTTCATGAAATAGAAAAAAATTATTGACGAAAACGGAAATTTAGGTTATTCTATAATTATTAATAAATAAATTATAGCTTAGGGGGCATTATAATGGTTTCAAGTGGGGTAACAGTAAACAATTCAGTAGGACTTCATGCAAGACCGGCAACATTCTTCATTCAGCGCGCCAATTCATTTAAGTCAAGCGTATGGGTTGAGAAGGATGACAGACGCGTGAATGCAAAGAGCCTGCTCGGCGTTTTATCACTCGGCATTGTTAAAGGTACAAGCATTACGATTGTAGCTGACGGCATTGACGAAGAGGACGCGGTTAAGACGCTTGTTGGTATTATTGAGTCAAATTTCACAGAATAATCACCGTTTAATTCTCATGAGAATCAGAAGCAGTTACTGTGCGTAAGCTATACTGTTTCGTGAAAATAACTCTGCGGCACAAGCCATGCAGGGTTATTTTTGATTAAGATATTTGACCGCGATAAGGTATAGAGGTGGATATATGTTTGATTTTGAGGATGAGATCGCAAGACTCCCGGAGCAGCCGGGCGTGTATCTTATGCACGATAAGGACGGTGCTGTGATATATGTCGGAAAGGCAAAAATTCTTAAGAACCGCGTTACTCAGTATTTCAGGAAAAACTCAAATCATACCCCGAAGGTACTGGCAATGGTCAGGCATGTGGCGTATTTTGAGTACATCATAACGGATTCCGAGCGTGAGGCGCTTGTTCTGGAATGTAATCTTATAAAGAAATACAGACCGCATTACAACATTCTGCTAAAGGATGACAAGCAGTACCCGTATATCAAGGTGTCAATAAACGAAGCATATCCGCGTGTGTTCATGGTACACCGTATGAGCAATGACGGAGCAAAATATTACGGGCCTTATATGGGCAAGGGGACAATAAAAAACACCCTTGATATAATCCGGAAGCTCTTTAAGCCGCCCACCTGTACCAGAAAATTTCCGCGGGATATAAAAAAAGGCAGACCGTGTCTTAATTACCATATAAATACCTGCTTTGCGCCCTGTACCGGTCAGGTGTCAAAAGAGGAATACAGAAAGATATTTTTTGAGATATGCCGTTTTCTTGAGGGAAAACACGGGGATCTCATAAAAGAGCTTACGACCGAGATGTATGACGCGTCGGCAGCCATGCAGTATGAGCGCGCCGCTGCATGCCGCGATAAAATAAAATCCATCAAAGAGGTCATGGACAGACAGAAAATCACCAGCACATCAAAGCAGAACGATGTGGATGTGATAGCCGCAGCCTCTGAGGGTGAGATTGCGTATACCGAGGTTTTCTTTATACGCGGGGGACGGGTTATAGGCCGTGAGCACTACAGGATCGAGCACACGGCAGGCTCTGACAGCGCCGATATGATTACTGATTTTATAAAACAGTTCTATGCGGACTGTGATTTTATTCCGAACGAAATAATAACAGAAACGGAGCCGCATGACGCTGAACTCATTTCGGAATGGCTGCGCGGGCTTAAGGGCAGAAAGGTGCAGCTTACAGCTCCTAAGCGGGGCGAAAAAGCGCAGCTTGTTTCTATGGTTAAAATGAATGCCGAAAAGGCGGTGTCAAACCACAAGCTGAGGCTCTTAAAGGAGAAGGAAAAGAGCGGCGTTCTTGAGGCAATGCAGGAGCTGCTCGGACTTGATAAATTACCGGACAGAATAGAAGCCTATGATATTTCAAACATTCAGGGCGCGGATAATGTTGCCGCAATGGCTGTATTTGAATACGGACGGCCGGCAAAGCGGAAGTACCGCCGCTTTAAGGTGCAGACGGTCGAGGGAGCGGACGATTATGCCTCAATGCGTGAGGTGATCTACCGTCGTTTCCGACATGGTATGGAGGAGGAGGCTCAGATAGAGTCGGGCGCATTGAACCCGCGTGACGCAAAATTTCTGCCGTATCCCGATCTTATTCTTCTGGACGGCGGCAAGGGTCATCTTAACGCTATATCCGAGCTTATGGAAATGATGGACAACGACACGCCGCTGTTCGGAATGGTAAAAAATGACCGTCACCGCACAAGGGGGCTTGTGGGCAGGGACGGCGAGGTTGAAATAAGTCCGTCAAGCCCTGTATTTAAGTTAATAACCCATATACAGGATGAGGTTCATGATGCAGCAATTTCATATTTCAGAAAGCTGCACGGGAAAATCGACTCGGAATTGAATAAAATTCCGGGTATTGGTGAAAAAAGGCGTGTTGCCCTATTGACTAAGTACGGAAATATTGATAAAATAAAGAGTGCGGAAGTTGAAGACCTCGCCGATACGGATTCAATGGATATGAAATCGGCAGAGGCGGTATATTATTATTTCAGAGGGAAAAAGAATGTTTAAGCTTAATCATAAAGGCAGCATAGCTTATTATACAATATCCTCGTTTGAGGAAACGGGACTTGTGAACCACTGTATATCTACCCGGGAGGGCGGCGTCAGCGAGGGCTGCTACAGCAGCATGAATCTTCGCTTTAACTGTGATGATACCGGGGAGAACGTGCTGGAGAATTTCAGAAGGATCGCGGACGCGGCAGGTATGGACAGCAGAAGGCTTGTGCTTTCAAAGCAGGTTCATGAGGACGTTATTCATACGGTAGAGGACAGCGATATCGGAAACGGTATTGTGTTTGAAAATAAATTTGAAAGCGCGGACGGACTTATAACCGACAAGCCGGGCGTGGGACTGGTGACGCTTTATGCCGATTGTGTTCCGCTTATGTTTCTTGACAAGAGAAACGCGGTGATCGCAACCTCCCATTCCGGCTGGAAGGGAACCGTCAGGCGCATCGGCGAGAAGACTGTAAAAAAGATGATAAGTGATTACGGCTCCCGGCCTGAGGATATTCTGTGCGCCATAGGCCCGTCAATACAGGTCGGTCACTTCGAGGTTGGGGACGATGTTGCGCAGATTTTTATTGATGAGTTCGGAGCCGATACCGCGGTAAGATACGGTGACAGATACCATGTGGATATGCAGAGCGCAATAATAAAGCAGATTACGGAAACAGGTGTTCCGAAAGCAAATATCGACAACTGCGGAATATGCACATATTGCAGAAGCGAGCTGCTGTTCTCGCACAGGAAAACAAACGGGCGGCGCGGTAATTTCGGCGCGTTCATTGAGCTTAGGGGCGATGTTAAATGATAAAGAATAAAGCATCAAAAGTTATTTCTGTTCTTATTGTCCTGTCGCTTGCGGCGGGGCTTTGCTCCTGCACGGTCACAGACTATATCAGCGGCGCGGTCGGTAAGCTGGTATCAAGTGAGGAAGCGGATCCGGAGAATACCGATTCCGCGGAAAGCGCGGAGGAGGACGCCGGAAACGAAGTTTCCAATGATATAACCGTAGGCGTAATAGATTACGATACCTTTAATCCGCTGTGGACGGCGTCCCAGACAGTAAAGGACGTATGCGGATTTATTTACGAGCCGCTGTTCGGGATTGATTCTACAATGAGAACAATGGGTGTGCTGGCGCAGGATTACACAATAGGCGCCGACGGGGCAAGTCTTACAATATATCTGAAGCAGGGAGTTCTGTGGCATGACGGCACGGAATTTAACGCCGATGACGTGATTTATACAGTCAATACAATAAAAGAAGGAAATACCCGATATACCGCGTTAATGGAGCCGGTAACGGGAATATGGAAAAATGATAATTATACGGTATGTGTTTCGTTTTCACGCTCTGTGCCCGATTCGGTATCGCTTTTTATCTTCCCGATAGTAAAAAATCATTCGCTGTATTCGGCCGGGCAGGATTTTCAGCCTGTCGGAACAGGCCCTTTCAGATATGTATATTCGGGAGGGATAACATATCTTGAGGCATTTGAGGAGCATCATGACGGCAGAGCGCAGCTTGACAGAGTAAATATAGAATTTCCGGCTGACCTGAGCAAATACCGGTCATTGCTAAATGCAAATGAGCTTGACATGGCGAACTCGGAGATGCTTGATATGTCAACATTTATGCCTAAAAGCAATTCAAACTTGACCGATTACACGTCCAACGTAATGGTATTTGCGGGCTTCAACACGTCAAACGCGAAGCTTGCCGGAGCGCTTACCAGACAGGCAATATCATTACTTATAGACAGAGACGCGATAACAACAACTATATATTATTCCCGCGCCGTTTCATCGGAATACGCGATCAATCCGCAGTCATGGCTCAGCTTTGAAACCAGGACCAAGCTGCACGCCGATACATGGTCTGCCGCGCAGCTTCTTGCTCAGGACGGCTGGACGAGCGATTCAAGAGGCATATATTGCAAGCAGATAGGCGGTAAGCTGACATATCTCAGTCTCAGTATTCTTGTTAATTCCGAGAGTGAACAGAGGGTCGCGGTTGCGAATCAGCTTGCGCAGTGGCTTAACAATAACGGCATAATTGCTAAGGTAAATTCCTGCGATTATACTCAGTTTAACGCAATGATTGCGGCGCATAATTATGAGATGTTCGTAGGCGAGACGGAGCTTCTGCCGAATAATGATATGACCGGTATCGTAGGCTCGGCGGGAAACTATTTCAACTATGCGGGCAATGAGATGGACACGCTTCTATGGCAGCTCGGCACTGTCCAGCTTGAGGCGGATGTGCAGTCTGTATCAAACCGGCTTTACGAGCTTATCCATACAGAAGCGCCGTTTTCACCGATATGCTTTCTGAAAAAGAGCCTTGTTACGGGCGCAAAGATAAAGAGCGGCTTTAATCCGTCGATCCAGGGCTTTGTAAGGGAAACGGAAAACTGGTCGGTAAAATAGAAGGAAATTAAAAGGCTTATGACAGTTATAGTAGTGGGCGCGGGCGCCGCGGGGCTTATCGCTGCCGGCACCGCCGCAAAAACCGCCGATCAGGTGGTGCTTATAGAAAAAAACGACGCGGTCGGGCGCAAGCTGCGCATCACGGGGAAGGGCCGCTGCAATATTACAAACGCGTGCGATACAGAGGATATGATTTCCATGTATCCGGTAAACGGAAAATTTCTCTATTCCGCGCTGTATACCTTTACAAACTATGATATAATAGATCTTGTAGAGAGCTATGGCGTAAAGACCAAGGTGGAGCGCGGAAACCGTGTCTTTCCGGTGAGCGATGATGCGAGGGATGTCGTAAGGGCGCTCAGAAAATATGCTCTTGCAGGGAATGTCAGGCTTGTAAAAGCGGAGGTTAAGTCATTGCTTATTGATAATGACGGAATAAGGGGCGTAAACACCTCAGCAGGCCGTATCATGGGCGAAAAGCTGATCCTGTGTACCGGAGGCGCCTCCTACCCCCGGACAGGCTCTGACGGCTCGGGCTACAGACTCGCAAAATCGGCAGGACACACTATCATCACGCCGGTACCGTCCCTTGTGCCGCTTGTTACGGCCGAGAAATGGGTCAGGGATATAATGGGACTTTCACTTAGGAATGTGGAGGTTACAGCCTACAGATCGGACGGAAGGAAGATCAGCAGCGGTTTCGGCGAAATGCTGTTTACGCACTTCGGCGTATCCGGACCTCTGATACTTTCCCTTTCGGCGCATATTAAAAACGTTAAAGAGGAGGGCTGTACAATAAAAACAGATCTCAAGCCGGCTCTTTCGGAGCAGCAGCTTGACGCGAGGATACTTCGTGACTTTGAAAAACAGAAGAACAAGCATATAATAAACGCTCTCGACGCGCTTCTTCCGAAAAGCATCATACCGGTCGTGATCGGGCTTTCGGAGATTGAACCGCATAAGAGCGTGAACGAAATAACAAAGCAGGAGAGAAGAAGGCTGGGAGAAACGATAAAGGGGCTGACCCTGCATATAACCGGCTTCCGCCCGATAGAGGAAGCGATCGTGACTTCGGGCGGCGTTAAGACGAGCGAGATCAACCCGTCCACAATGGAGTCCGGAAAGGTAAAGGGACTGTATTTTGCGGGTGAGCTTATAGACGTTGACGGCTATACCGGGGGCTTTAATCTCCAGGCGGCATGGTCGACCGGCTATCTTGCGGGAATGTGCGCGGGCGCGCGGGAATAAAAAAGGAGATTTTGCAATATGGCAGGAGATATTGAATGCGGCAGCAGAGCGGTCAGCAAAGCGGCGGTAAATATGGCAATGAGTGACACGCGCGAGGAGGAGACTGTTGTTAAGGCGGAGCTTATGAAGCATGGCATTAAGGCGGCGGCGGTGGACTTCGGAGGAGATTTTCTGAACTCGGTGCCGAAAATTCTTGAACGCGCGACAGTTGCCGCAAAACGCGAGGGAGTTATAGGGAACAGTCATTCGGAGGAGGGCGCGGTAGCCGGCGCCGCCCATGAGGCGATACAGCAGATACAGACAAAATGCGCAGGACTTAATCTGGGCGGAAAGATAGGGATAGCCTGTAACGGAACACATCTTTCGGTGTGTCTGTTCTTTGCGCTGGGATTATTAAATCTGAATGATATTGTTATCGGATTAGGACACAGAGCGGTTTAAGGAGGAAAGCAGCATGGCGGTAAGAGCTATACGCGGAGCAACTACAATAGAGGAAAACACAAAGGAATGCATAACGCGCGCATCCGTTGAGATGATAGATAAGATCATAAAGAAAAACGGGATCGCGGCGGAGGATATGATCGATATTCTGTTTACGGTGACGCCGGACATTACGGCGATGTTTCCGGCGGCGGCCGTGCGCGAAATGGGCATAACAGAGATCCCGCTGCTTGATATGGCGGCGCCGGCAATTGACGGCGCTCTTAAAATGTGCATAAGGGTTATCGTGCATATAAATACGGAGCTTGGAAATGACGCCGTGAAGCATGTATATCTTAACGGCGCGGAAAAGCTTCGTCCCGATATTGTCGCAAAGAGCAGGATATCGGTAGCGATAGACGGTCCGGCGGGAGCGGGCAAAAGCTCTGTCGCAAGGGAAGCCGCGGCAAGGCTTGGCTATGTTTACATAGACACCGGCGCTATGTACAGAACCGTCGCGGTGTATGCAATCGAAAAAGGGATAGATATTAAGGCGGAGCCTGAAAAGCTCATTTCACAGCTTGACAATATAAAAATTGATATAGAATATGCGGACGGGATCCAGAGGATGTATCTAAACGGTGCTGATGTGACGTCAAGAATACGCGAAAACGATGCGTCAATGGGAGCGTCGGCGGCTGCCGCGATACCGGAGGTCAGAGAGCGTCTTGTCGCTATGCAGCGGGAGATGGCAAAAGGCGGCGGAGTGCTGATGGACGGCAGAGATATATCGACAGTCGTTTTGCCGGGGGCTGAGCTTAAAATCTATCTTACCGCATCCATTGAAGAGCGCGCGTCAAGACGTTATAAAGAATATGCCGAAAAAGGCGCAGAATGCGATTATGAGACAATTAAAGCCGATGTTATTAAGAGAGACTATGATGATATGAATCGCAGCGTAGCTCCTCTGAGAAAGGCTGAGGATGCGATACTGCTTGATTCATCTGATCTGTCATTTGAGGAAACGGTTGATAAAATACTTTATATGGTTAAAGAAACAGAGCGGAAGTAAAATATCCGCAAAAAGCAAAGAAAAAACGGAGGTATTTAATGGATTTTTATACATTCGGTAAGAAATTTACCGGCGGGCTTTCTCATGTGATGTTCAGAGTAAGAAAAACAGGTATTGAAAATATACCGACGCAGGGACCGGTTATCCTTGCCGTCAACCATAAGAGCGGCCTTGACCCAATTGCGGTGGGCATAACGTGTCCGAGACAGATACGTTTTATGGCAAAGGCAGAGCTGT
This sequence comes from uncultured Lachnospiraceae bacterium, assembly GCA_964579875.1. GTDB lineage: Bacteria > Bacillota > Clostridia > UBA1381 > UBA1381 > Ornithomonoglobus. Next base: position 41,612 of record CAZOHJ010000023.1, read on the forward strand.
TCCACAACAGGTTTTTCGGAAAACTTATATCGAGCTTGGGAGCATTTCCCGTACATCGCGGAAAGGGCGATATAGGCGCTATCAAGGCGGCCTTCGGTATTTTTAAGGAGGAAGGTGTAATGCTGATTTTCCCCGAAGGCGGGAGGATTACAAAAAAACATCCCGAGCTGCGAGCAAAGCCGGGAGTTATTATGATGGCTCAGCGGGCGCAGGTACCGGTTATACCTGTTCTAATTGACGGCAGATACCGGTGGATGGGCAAAATAACCGTCCGTTACGGCAAGCCTGTTACCTATGAGGAATACAAGGGACAGAAGCTTTCGGGTGAAAAGATGCAGGAGCTTGCCGATGAGCTTCTGAAAAAAATATATGATCAGGCGGAGGCAAAGAAGCTGCGGGGAGGTAAAGCATAATGCCCGTTAAAGTTGCAAAAACCGCCGGCTTCTGCTTCGGGGTAAAGCGTGCCGTTGACGGAGTGTACGAGGCTCTTGAAAAAGGGGAAAAAATCGCGACCCTGGGAGATATAATCCATAACAGTCAGGTTATTGATGATCTTAAAAGCAGGGGAGTTTATTCGTTTGAGAGAGTGGAGGACATACCGGCGGATTATAAAATCGTTATCCGCGCGCACGGCGTCGGTAAGGATATTTATGAAGAAATAGGAGACAGGGAGTACACGGATCTGACCTGCCCGTTTGTGGAAAAAATTCATAGAATAGTGGAAAAGCATCACAAGGACGGTTATAAAATTGTAATTGTCGGAGACAAAAATCATCCCGAGGTTATAGGCATAAACGGCTGGTGTAATTATGAAGCGGAGATAATAGACAGCGATGCGCACGATTTTAATACAGATTTTGCCAAAAATCCCCTTTGTGTTGTGGCACAAACAACAATCAAAAAAAATAATTTTGTGCAAATCGTACAAAATTTAAAAAACACTTGCAAAAGTACCATAGAATTTGATACAATATGTAGTGCAACAAAGAATAGGCAGGAGGAGGCGGCAGCTTTAGCCTCAGAATCCGATTGTATGATCGTGGTCGGAGGACGCAAGAGCTCCAACACAAGAAAGCTCTATGAAATATCCGAGAAGCTGTGTTCCGAAACCTATCATGTTGAAACTGCGGAGGAACTTCCGCACAAACAATATAATAAAATAGGAATTACGGCGGGAGCCTCAACGCCCGCGCGTATTATCCAGGAGGTAGTAAAGGCTATGAGTGAGAATTTAAAAAATGAAGAGAGCTTTGCCGAGCTTTATGCGCAATACGAGCAGAAGGCTCTCAACAATGGAGACATTGTGGACGGCGTTATCGTCGAGATCCGCAAAACAGAAGTAATCGTTGATCTGGACGGTTTTAAGTATAACGGTGTGCTTGCATTAGACCAGATCACTGATGATCCGTCACTTGAGCCGTCTGATGTTGTAAAGAAAGGCGAAACAATCAGAGTTTACGTTGTTGGCGTAAATGATGCTGAAGGGAAGGTAGTTTTATCAAGAAAGAAATTGGTAGCTATAGAAAGCTGGAACAAAATCAAAGCGGCTTACGAATCGGGAGAGATTATTGAAGGCAAGATCATTAAGGCTGTTAAGGGCGGCGTGATCGCATTGGCTGACGGTTCGCAGGTGTTCATTCCGGCTCGTCAGGCATCTGAGAGATATGTTTCGGACCTTCAGAGTCTTGTAGGAACGACTGTTAATTTCAAGCTTATCGAGCTTGATGAGAGAAGAAAGAGAGTTGTAGGTTCGGTACGCGTTATTCTCGAGGCTGAGCGCAAGGCAAAGGAAGAAGCGTTCTGGGCGGCTGCGGAAGTAGGCAAGCACTACAGCGGCACAGTTAAGTCGCTTACATCATTCGGTGCATTTGTCGATATCGGCGGCGTGGACGGACTTGTTCACATCAGCGAGCTTTCATGGAATAAGATCAAGCATCCATCGGAGGTGTGCGCAGTCGGTGACGTTATGGACGTTTACATCAAGGATATCAATACAGAAACCAAGAAGATTTCGTTGGGCTTCAAGAAGCTTGAGGATAATCCGTGGGTAATCGCGCAGAATAAGATAAATGTCGGAGATGTGATTACAGTCAAGATCGTTAGAATGATGCCGTTCGGCGCATTCGCAGAGATCATTCCGTCGGTAGACGGTCTTATCCACATCTCACAGATCGCAGACAGACGTATCGGAAAGCCCGAAGATGTTCTTTCGATCGGTCAGGAGGTACAGGTCAAGGTAACAGACGCTAACTGGGAGGATAAAAAGATCAGTCTTTCAATCAGAGCTCTTATCCGGAAGGAAGAACCGGAAAAGAAAGAAGAGCCTATTGAGGAAGAGAAAGAGGAAGAGGATGACGTAAAGCCGGAATCAACACTCGTATACTCAACAGACCCGGAGGTTAATGTTGACGTGCCTGTTGAGACTGAATACTCAACAGACCCGGAGGTTAATGTTGACGCGCCTGTTGAGGATGAATACTCAACAGACCCGGAGGTTAATGTTGACGCACCTGTTGAGGCTGAATAAGTTACTTATACTGAATATTTTAAGGAGGACGCGTTTTTGCGTTCTCTTTTTTGTTCAAAAAACAGACGCCAAATCTCGATAATTCACTGTTTTTTTACATAATTGCGATAAAAATTCCATTGTATTGAGATTTAAAACATGTTATAATTAAATAAAGTATTTTGAGGCATGGGAGGAGTTTGTATGATGAGAAAACAATTATCATGGCTGCTTGCTGCGGCAATTACGATTACATCGGCGGTGGCGGTTCCGGCTGCCGCATCAGCGGAGGGCGAAGCGGCTGTAGCTGAAATAACTTATAACTATGGCGGAGAAAACCACACAAGACAGATGGAAAGACTCGACCGAGGTCTTGTTGCCGTAAAAACCAATAAGGGAGTGTTCCTGTCATGGCGTCTTAACGGTGATGAAGCAAGTGTTGGGGATATTTTAAGTGCGCCCGATTTCAAGGTGTATAAGAACGGCGAGCTTATTGCCACGGTTGAAAGCAGTACAAACTATCTGGATGCAAGCGGCGCCGTATCAGACAGCTATACCGTTGCCGCTGAAGGTGAGGAACAGTGCGGGGCGGTTACGCCGCTTAACGATAATTATCTTGACATAGCTCTTGACAAGCCTGCGGATTTTCAGCCTGACAGCGAAACAAGCTATTCATATTCTGCCGGAGACGCATCCTGCGGAGACCTTGACGGAGACGGAGAATATGAGATCGTTATAAAGTGGGATGCAAATCCTCAGGACAATTCAAACTCCGGCGTTACGGGCAATGTATATCTTGACGCGTATAAGCTTGACGGTACAAAGCTGTGGAGAATAGATCTGGGCAGAAACATACGCGGCGGCGCACATTATACGCAGTTTCTGGTATACGATTTTGACCTCGACGGCAAGGCTGAGATAACCTGTAAGACGGCACCCGGCTCAATTGACGGCGAAGGCAATTATGTAAGCGCGGCATCCGCTGACAGTACGATCAGCAGCGCGGACAATACCATAAGCTATGTAAATGACGGTGGATATATTCTTGATGGACCGGAGTATTTCACAATATTCAACGGTGAAACCGGCGCGGCAATAGATACGGTTAATTACCCCGTGCAGCGTGTAAGCGCGTCCGTATGGGGTGACAGCTACGGCAACCGCTGCGACCGCTTTATCGCGGATGTTTCGTATATGGACGGCGAAAAACCATATGCTGTGTACTGGAGGGGCTACTATTTCGGTCAGAGCGGATACGGTCAGAGAACGGGCGTTTTTGCGGCCTCCTTTGACGGCGAGCGTTTAAGTGTGCCTGAGAACCATATATTTGATACTAGAAGCGATCAGCCCGGCTACAGGACCGGCAATGAAATATATGTCGGAGAGGGCAACCACAATATGACCTCGGCTGACGTCGATGATGACGGCAGAGATGAGGTTATAAGCGGTGCGCTTTGCCTTGAGTTTGATGATAATGACACGCTCTCACCCAAATGGTGCACCTTTAAACAGCATGGCGACGCGCTCCATATCGGTGATTATGATCCGACACATAAGGGACTTGAATTTTTTACTGTCCATGAGGACGGAAACGGTGTAAATACCTACGGCGGAGTTACGCTTGATTTCGGCGCATCCGTGATAGATCCGGAGACCGGTGAGATCATGATGCACTGGAGCGGAGAAAAGGATACCGGAAGAGGCCTTATGGCAAATGTCGGCGCGGGCGGTTATTATCAGATCGATGCGGCGTCAGGCGTTGGCGGATGGTATTCGCTCGGCGGCGATAATTTTGAACGCGGCGTTTCAATAGGGACGAACTTCCGCATTTTCTGGGACGGAGATCTGTATGACGAAACACTTGACGGAACGACAATAAGCAGCTGGAACGGAAGCGCCATGAGCGGGATATTCAATGCGGACGGCTGTGTAAGCATAAACGGTACAAAGGCCACTCCGTCGCTTCAGGCGGATCTGTTCGGCGACTGGCGCGAGGAGGTCGCATATCCTCTTTCCGACAGCTCGGCTTTGAGGATTTTTACAACGACCGACGTAACGGACTATAAGCTCCCGACGCTTATGCACGATCCCGTATACCGCTCGGGCGTCGCAGCGGAGCAGAGCGCGTATAATCAGCCTCCGCATATCGGATTTTATCTTGCCGATGAAATATATCGTCCGGCGGTCGATTATATCGAAATAACGAGGCAGCCGGATAAAACCGTCTATTTTGTGGGAGAACCTCTTGACACGGACGGACTTGAGGTAACGGTGCACTTTGTTGACGGTTCAACGGATATTGTGAGCAATTATATTGTAACGGGATATGACGCAAGCTCCGCGGCGGAACAGAATATAACCGTTACCTATGGCACAAAGACGGCAGAATTCACCGTTACGGTAGATTCGGGCTTTACCATAGACGATAACGGATATATTACAGGCTATACGTTGGATAATGAAACAGCTGTTCTTCCGCTTACAATCAACGGAATTACCGTAAAAGGCTTTGCCGGAGGCGCACTGCTGGACAGCGGGCTTAAGTCTATTACAATATACGCGGATGAAATGGAAATAGAAAGTGATAATGTATTTCCGGAGGATATAACAATCATATGTTACCTTGGCTCTGAAATTTACGTTTATGCGGTTGAACACGGTATAGCATATGAGATAATTGATACAAGAGATTTTTCGGTTAACGTGACCTACAGCGAGAGCGGCTACAGCGGATGGGATATGCGGCAGAGCGGAACTCTACAGACATATTCGGTAGGACATATCACGTATGAAGTGCCCGGCAGAACAAACAAAGGACAGCCCGGCGGAGATGGAGTTACAGGCTTCTCCGTGAAGGATATTGACGGAGATGCGGCGCTTGATTGTATAGCCGGACGCTTCAGTACAAATAATCGTAATGCAGGCTTCACACTGAACGATTTGTCTGCGGCGTCGGATACAATGGACAGAGTTTTTGAAACGGACATAATGTTTGCGGATAACAACGGCAGAACAGCACAGATGACCGTTAGGGATTCTAACGGAGCGGTAATTGAGAGCATTTCGGCGGCCGCGCTTTCGGCTGAAAATGATAAGTGGTATACGTACAAGCTTATATATCATAACGGCAGCTATTACCGCGCTTTCTGCGAAAAGGGCGGCGCTGCGGAGCCCGTATTTGTAACGGCGCTTGCATCTGATTTCGGTATGACGCGTTTTGACTTTACTCCTGCATCAGAAACAAATATTGGCAACGGAGAGTCGGCTGATATTTATCTTGATAACACCAAG
>CAZOHJ010000024.1:0-45480 GCA_964579875.1 uncultured Lachnospiraceae bacterium
CTGACACAATAGTAAAAACATACTATGACGATTTTGACGGTGACGGCGAAACAGAGATGTTTGCATTGGTAGGAGACACTTCCGGAAACGTCTATTTTGTATCAGACAGCGAAGTTGAAATTATGCCTATAGAATATTTTGACGCGTCTCCCGAAAGCAGTACAAGCAATGTAACAGGCAAAATTTTAAACATCAAAGAAAAAAAAATATTTTGAATATTTTAGAAAATATGGTAATGGTCAATATGTGTCTTGTATATGTTTTTTTGATTCAAATCGGAATTTGAAAACCGCTGACTTTAGCGGATATCTGAGCGGAGATGAGTATGGTTTTTATGTTGGAAATTCATCATATGGCTCTATGATATCAAAAGAAAGATTTGATAAAGGTGAATTTTTTGGAACCGGCAGAACAGATAAAAATTACTGGTATTATTACGATGACTCGACCGATAAATTTATAGAATACGGCGGGACTGAAATAACCAAAGAACAATTTTGCCTATTTGAAGGCGCTTCGGATATATTGTCCATAATAGACGGACAGATTTATAATATTTTATATCGGGCCAATGGAATAATAAATATAAATTTTATCAATGAGGCAGATGGTTTTACAAATGATGACATTTGGTATGAGTGTTCAAACATTTTAGTCGGTTATGATAATGGTTCTGTGTGGACTATTGACGATCAGCATACCGACTACGCGCCGGATTATCGTTCGCCGATATATAGCGGTCTTTATCTGCCGGCAGTAAACCCCGATATGGCTGTGTATCCGTCCTTCACTGAACCGACAATTTATACCGACCCGTTATCGGGTTTACCCGAAACGCTTGATTTGGCAGTCGGCAAAGGTTCGGAACACATTACTTTAAACAAAGAAAATGTAAAACTTGAATTATCAGATACAGGTATAGCGGAAATCGGCGGCGGAGTATGGGTTGACACAACCGGAATTACGGATTTCACCATAATCCCGAGAAGCCAAGGCGAAACTGTACTGACGGCAACGTCTCCCGACGGCGAAGTATTAAAGTGTAAAATAAATGTAACAGCGGGAATATCAATCGTTATCAACGGTAATAAAATAACTCCGCAATATGAGCCCATAATTGTAAACGATACAACCCTTGTTCATATCAGAACATTTGAAAATATCGGAGCGACAGTTGATTGGAATCAAGAAACTCAGACAGCAACCGTAAAAAAGGGTAACCGAACAGTATCTGCTACTATCGGCGGATGGGAACTGAATATTGAACATAATAACGGAAAAGAGAAAATGCCTGTGGGTTTAGTCCCGATACAATCTGTCGGTCAAGGCTATACAATGGTGCCTCTTCGAGCAATTACCGAAGCTATGGGCGGAGTGGTTAATTGGATTGAAGATACGCGAACTGTTGATATATATTATAGCGATATGATTGATTATATCCTGAATAATATTGACATCGATACCGATACAGATATTTTTGATATAAATACGGTTGACACACGAAAAATATTCAGCGATTATGAATATTGCTATGATTATATGGACAAATATTATGAAGATGATTTTTGGCAAGCGTTCAGTATCGCGTTTGACGATCCGACAATGCCTATAAAAACGCTGATAGAATCTATGTACGATCCTTCCTTATGGGATTACAAAGGAAGCAAAAATATTGATTTGAGCGAGGTGTATACAAAAAATAATGTTGCGGAATGTTTAGCGGAAGCAATAGATAGCCTTACTGATGAAGATATTGACTTATATAGCGTAAACAATGAAGTAAAAACCGTTATATCCAAAATCAGCAGCGTTACAGGGTTGGTTCTTAAGGAAGATTCTGATTTGGAAGGTCTTAAAGTTTTTTCAAAAGTTCTGAAAGGAATGAGCGACAGCATAAAGGTTATCAATACCACAAGCGATGTTTTGGAAAGCGCTTTGGCGGATTACGCGGTTTCGGAAACATATCTTGAAGCCTTTGAAAACGCGCTGAATGATACCGAATTAAAAAATGATGTATTAGATGACACGGTGGCACAATTAAAAATCGAATATAATGCATGGTATGCGGACAAACTTTCCGAATTGGTGTCAAAAACCGTGTCCGGAAAAGTTACGGGCGGGATTGCAAAGGCAATCGGAAAAGGCAGCTACAATTTTGTAAATTTTGTAAGGGAATATCTTAATATTGTCTCAAATAACGACGATAGGGCAAAGTTATTGAAAAAAATTAACGCGTATATGATATATAGCTTACCGTTAAGCCGTTGCTATAAATATTATGCGGATAAAATTTACGACGGCGACTATTTGACATATGATGTGCTGCAATGCGAAAAACTTTTTGATTTGTCCAAAGCTACAAGAATACAGGAATATAAAAATGTTTTAAGCTTAGACAAGATTGACAGAACCTATGATAAGAGCAAGCCCACTCGATATAATGAGGATTTGGGTAAATCGGAAGAGGAAATCCTTGACATAGGTATAACATTGCTTGAAAATATCAAGTATTTAAAATAACATAGAAAATGCGCGGCAACATCGCCGCGCATTTTCTATGTTATTGTATCATTAAAAGATCGCTCATCTTAAACATCGCCGCCATTTTCCGCAATTCCTCAACCTTTGCCCGCAATAATTCCGGCTCGTTTTCCCACACGATATTGTAAACGTTAAGCGCGGATTTGAAGCAATCTGCGGCGTTTGTCTTATACCGCGTTTGCAGATAAATACAGCCCATATCCCAAACAAGAATATGAAATATCGCCATTTTCGTTTTCCTACCTGCCTTCGGTTTGTTCATAATGTAAAAGCACAGCCGCCAATATGCCGCTGTGCCGTCTTATCTTTGGTATATGTAAACCGTTATACAAGCTGTAAGCCGAAGCTGATGAATAATGCGCTGTTTACGCGCGTCATCATACCGTTGTTCAGCCTGCCGATTTTTTCTCTTAATCTGCGTTTATCGATCGTTCTTATCTGCTCAAGTAATACTACCGAATCCTTGTTCAGTCCGTACAGGTTCGCCTCAAGTTCTATATGCGTCGGCATCTTTGCCTTGTTTATGCGGCTTGTTATCGCCGCGGCGATCACCGTCGGGCTGTACTTGTTGCCCACATCGTTCTGTACGATCAGTACGGGCCGGATACCTCCCTGCTCACTGCCTACAACAGGACTGAGATCGGCATAAAAAATATCTCCTCGTTTTACTGTCACTATTCTTCACACTCCGTCATACTTTCCTCGCATACCCGCAATGCCTCATTGCAGGCTGTCTGACTAATTTCCGCCTCTTCAAGATTGATTTCGGACATTTCAAGATAGCCCATCATAAGCTCTCTTTCCATCTCCTCATAATTCCTGCAGGTGTGTGACAAAGCCTCCAGCTCCTTTCAATATAATTACGTTACAGCAGATAATCAACTACGCCGACAATTTCACCGCCCTGTCTGTATACTCTCGGTATTCTGCGGCTCACCATGCATGTGACCTCATAATTAATAGTACCGAGCCACGCGGCGGCATCGTCAACGGTAACTGCTCCGTCGCCGAAAATCAGTGCTTCGTCACCTCTGTTTATATTATTAACAGATGTAACGTCAATCATACACTGATCCATGCAGATTCTGCCCGCTATAGAAAAGGTTTTATCCTTCACGGCGATTTTTGCTTTTTTTGCAAGCAGTCTTGAATATCCATCTGCGTAACCGATAGGAACCGTGGCCAGTTTTGCCGTTCCATCGGCTATGTATTCCTTGCCGTAGCTTACGCCTCTGCCCGGCTCAATTTCCTTGACATATGTTATATACGACTTTAATGACATAACGTATTTCAGATCAAGTCTTGACCTGTCAACCTCCTCCGAAGGATACATACCGTACAGTATGATCCCCGGACGAACCATGTCAAGATGATATTCGGGGTACATCATAATTCCCGCGCTGTTGCAGATATGTCTTAATCTGATGTTTATGCCGGCTTTTTTCAGTCCTTCGTCAATTTTCATAAAGCGCTCAAACTGCATACGCGTATAGCTGCCGTCGCGCTCATCCGAGGTCGAGAAATGCGAGAACATCCCTTCAACCTCCAGCATCGGCAGACCTGATATTTTCTTTATTGTATCAATAATTTCGCTGTTGTCGCCGTCGTTAACAACGAAGCCTATTCTTGACATTCCTGTGTCAAGCTTTATATGCACCCTGACGGTTTTATTCAGCTTCACCGCGGCGTCCGATAACGCTTTTGCAAGCTCATAGGTGTATACATTCGGGATAATATCATTTGCTGCAAGCTCCTCCGCTTCCTCCTCCATGCTTGAGCCTAAGATCATAACCGGAACCTCCGGAAATCCCCTTTTCAGCTCAATCGCCTCGTCAAGCGTCGCGACTGCCAGACGGTCGGCGCCGTTTTCAAGAAGCGTCCTCGCGCACATGACCGCGCCATGCCCATACGCGTCCGCCTTGACGACAGCCATTATCATGGAGTCCGGATTTGTTATTCTGCGTATTCCGCGCATATTATAAGCCAGCGCGTCAAGATTTATCTCCGCCCTTGTTCGTTTCTCCATTCTTAAATTACCTCTTTATTGTATCACAGATCTCTTCATATGTCTATCTGTAATATCTTACAGAATGCCTCCGGCAGACATTCCAGCACGTTTCCCGCGCTCATTGATTCCTGACCGTATTTTGCGGCGGCAATGTCTCCCGCAAGACCGTGAATATACGCCGCCGCTGCCGCCGCCGCCGCGCAGTCAATGCCCCGCGCCGCGAGCGCGGCAATAATTCCGGCAAGCACATCGCCGCAGCCTCCTGAGGCAAGACCCGGATTACCGGTAATATTAATATATTGCGTAAGCGACTGATCCGTGACAACAGTATGATTTCCCTTTAACAGCAGAACGGCTCCGTTCTCCTCGGCAAACTCACGGGATACCTGGATCCTGTTTTCTTCAATATATGAAACATCAAGTCCGGTAAGACGCGACATTTCCATCGCGTGGGGTGTGAATATCAAATCGCAGGCGCATTCGGAAAGCAGGGTTTTGTTCATCGCCACAGCATTTATCGCGTCCGCGTCAACAATAACCGGAACACGGCTCCCCCGCAAGACCGCCCGCACGACCTCCGCGGCGTCCGCCGACCTTCCCAGTCCCGGCCCGATAAGCACCGCGCCCGCCCTGTCCAGCCACGGCGTCAGCTGCGATACGGCGGAATATGCTATGTGCCCGTCCGTGCCGTCCACCGGCAGCGTCATAACCTCTGTGGTCTTTGCCTCCAGCGCGTCGCTGATATCCTCACAGCATACGAGGGTTATAAGTCCCGCTCCTGATTTCAGCGCCGCCTCCGATGACAGGTATGCCGCCCCGCTCATTCCCGCCGAGCCTGCAATTATGAGCAGCTTTCCGTAATCGCCCTTCTGTGAATTGCTGCGTCTTTGCGGGATCACGCTTCTTACAAAACCGGCGTCGGTAACATTGATCTGTAAATTCTGCGAGCTGATCGCAATATCCGGCATGGAGATTTTATCCACAACAATTTCTCCGGTGCAGTCCGCCGCCGGATACATAAGCATTCCCAGCTTATAGCCGGCAAAGGTTACGGTTTTGTCCGCGTTGACGCATACGCCGCATATTTCGCCGCTGTCGCTGTTTATACCGCTCGGCACGTCCACCGAGAGAACATACCTTGCGTTCTCATTGATAAACCGGATAACATCATATGCCATGCCGTGCACAATACCGCTTATTCCCGTGCCCAGGATCGCGTCCACAACAATATCAAAGGAACGGATCATATATTCAAGTCCGTCCGTATCTGTAACGGTATCAACAGGAATACCCATGCCGGTCACAATATCATAATTTATTTTCGCGTCGCCCTTATATGAATTTCCGCTCACGAGAAAAATATTGACCCGCACCCCCATATTACAGAGATGACGGGCGATCGTAAGCCCGTCTCCGCCGTTATTGCCCTTTCCGCAGAAAACGGCAACTGATTTTTTCGTCAGGTCAAAGCTTTTTTTCAGCTCATTAACGCATGCGAGCGCCGCGTTTTCCATGAGTATTATTCCGGGAACATATCCAAGCTCCGTCGCGGCGCGATCCACCGCGCGCATTTCCTCAGCATAACACGCCTTGTACACATGAATCCCCCTATTCGTTATTGTATCTCTTTATATTTCTCGGATTATATCTCCAAAGCCCCTCCGCCATCTTATTCGTAAGCTGACAGAGAACGATTCTCCTGCTTTCCTCTACAGTGCAGTCAATAAAATATGTGAAGCTTGTCTTGCTGTTTGCACTGTAATCAAGCACTTTCACGCCTTCCGGAGGATTTTTATATACGCCGTTGCAGGAATCATCGTCGATCCTGCCCATGCTGCTTACATTCCCCATGTCTATGGTTATAAGGTGCTTTCTGCCCTTCTTTGACATGACCTTGTCAATATCAAGCTCATTGTTGGTTACAATATATTCGTACTCAACATTGCGCGTATTGATGATAAGATAAACGCCGTACCATGCAAACGCGACAAGCAGCAGACCTATGCTGAAGGTCATTGACGATATTTTCTGCAGCTGCTCCGAGGTCACCGCCGCAAGCGAAAGACCCAGCATACACGCAAACAGCAGCAAAGTCACGATAACGCCGCCGAAAACAGTAAGCCCGATTATCAGCTTATCCTTTGTATCCTTCTTGCGCGGTACAAGGTTTTCCAAAAAAATGTCATTCATCATATTCTTTACCCTCTCTGTATAAAATTTTATTGTTCTTCATTGACAATGCTTTTCAGCTCGTCATAAAGCGCGTTAAGCGCGCGTCCTCTGTGAGATACGCTGTTTTTTTCATCATCGTCCGCCTCCGCAAAGGTTTTACCCAGCTCGGGGCAGTAGAATACGGGATCATATCCGAAGCCGTTTTCACCCATAGGCTTGTCAAGGATCCTTCCTCTGACCTCGCCCTTGGTGACAATTTCCGTTCCGTTCGGAAATATGAACGCCATAGCGGTAACAAACTTAGCCCTCCTGTTTTCCTTATCCTTCAGCTCTCCGAGCAGCTTTTCTATCTTCTGCGCATCGGAAGCGCCCTCTCCGGCATAGCGCGCACTGTATACGCCGGGGCGTCCGTCCAGCGCCTCGACGCAAAGCCCCGAATCATCCGCCATAACACAGTCATCGCACAGCATTGCAACGGCTCTCGCTTTAAGCAGCGCGTTACGCTCAAAGGTCCTGCCCGTTTCCTCAACATCAATGTCTATTCCGGCATCGTGCTGTGAAACCACCTCAAAGCCGAGAGGTGTAAAAATCTTTGTTATTTCCCTTACCTTATTGGCATTGTTTGTCGCTACTACAATTCTCATCTTGTTATCCTCTTATCTGGCCGCTGCCAAACACTATGTATTTGATCGAAGTCAGCGCCTCCGGTCCCATAGGGCCTCTCGCGTGCATCTTCTGTGTGCTTATCCCGATTTCCGCGCCGAAGCCAAATTCAAAGCCATCGGTAAAGCGCGTTGAAGCGTTTACATATACTGCCGCAGCGTCTACCTCGTTAAGGAATTTCTGCGATTTTTCGTAGCTTTCGGTCACTATAGCCTCGGAATGCTTTGTGTTGTATTTATTGATGTGCGCGATCGCCTCGTCCACACCGTCAACAAGCCTGACCGCCAATATATAATCGTTATACTCCGTATAATAATCGTCCTCCGTTGCCGCGATAACTCCGTCTGAATATATCTCCCTTGAAGGCTCGTCAGCGCGCAGCTCCACGCCCGCCGCCTGCAATGCCTTGAATATTCTCGGAACAAACTCCTTTGCGGCCGCTTTGTCAATAAGGAGAGTTTCGGCCGCATTGCATACCGAAGGTCTCTGCACCTTTGCATTCATAACAATTTTCTCCGCCATATCCTGATCCGCGTCACCGTCAACATACACATGACAGTTGCCCGCCGCCGTTTCGACCACCGGGACCGTCGCATTCTCAACAACGCTCTTTATAAGCCCCTTGCCGCCGCGAGGAATGAGCATATCTATATAGCCGTTCATCTTCATAAGCCGCACCGCTGTTTCCCGCGAGGTGTCCTCAATGATATTGAGCGCCCCCTCAGGAATGCCCGCGCCGTAAGCCGCATCCTGCATGATCCGCATTATAGCGGTATTTGAGGCAATAGCCTCCTTGCCGCCGCGAAGAATGCTCACATTTGAGGTCTTAAGGCACAGCGCCGCCGCGTCGGCCGTAACATTCGGCCGCGCCTCGTATATGATCGCGATAACGCCCATCGGAACGCGTTTTCTGCCGATCTGCAGCCCGTTCGGGCGCGTCCACATTCCCGTAACCTCGCCGATCGGATCCGCCAGCGCCTTAACCTGCAGCACACCGTCGGCAATCCCCTTTATACGCTCCTTCGTCAGCGTAAGCCTGTCTATCATAGCCTTTCGTATACCGTCGGTCTCCGCGTTCTTGAGATCTATCCTGTTTGCGGCAAGTATCTCGTCGCTGCGGTCTATAAGCGCCCTTGCAATAGCTTCAAGAGCGTTATCCTTAACCACTGTTGAAACGCTCGTCATTTCCTGCGCGGCGTCCCTTGCCGCAGAACATTTTTCGAGTAGCTCGCTCATATCATCACATCCTGTCAGATTATCAAAAAACTTATTAATATTGGCTATTATATCACATTGAAAATCAAAAAGCAATACAATTTATTAAATTTCAAGCAAGGGCTTATTCATCTCTCTATTATTTTTACTATAAATTCATCGGTATCACTATTGCAAAACCGCGGAAAATATGTTATTATATGACTATATATAGTATCAGGGAGTGTTGGCGCTATGGTAAGAATATACATAATCCGTCACGGAGAAACGGAGCCTAATACCCGCTTTGCATGTCTTGGAAGGCTTGATGCTCCGCTCAACGCAAACGGACGGGAGCAGGCGGCGGCGCTTACGCAGCGGATCAAGGACGTTTTAGCGGATAAGATCTATATCTCTCCCCTCTCCCGCGCATATGAAACCGTAAAGCCATACTGCAGGCTTCACCCGGAAATTCCGGTTATTACGGAAAACGGCATAACCGAGCGTGATTTCGGGGAATGGGATAATATGTCCTTTGCCGAAATTGAGACGGCGGACCCGGTACGGTACGCAGAGTGGCGGAAGGATTTCATCGGCTACAAAACGCCCGGAGGAGAAAGCTCGGAGGATGTTCAGGAGCGTGTCAACAAGGCGCTTGACCGCATCACCGCCGTAAATAACGGAAAAACCGTATTTCTGGTAACACATCTCGGAACGGCAAGACATATAATCTCCCGTTTATTATGTCTTTCGACGGAGGAAAGCTGGCGCTTCACGTTGAACAATGCGTCCTGCGCCGTGATAGATTACGATAATAACGCCAAATGCGGCGTATTAAAATACTTAAACATATAAGTTAAAGGAGAAAGCAATGGCAGAAGTAAAAAGAATTTACGTTGAAAAAAAACCGGGCTTTGACGTTGAGGCAAAGGATGTACTTGCCGATCTTCGTGAAAACCTGAACATGAAGGGGCTAACAGACGTCCGCATCATAAACCGCTATGATGTTGAAGGAATTACGGATGAGGAATACGCAAAGGCGCGCGGCCTAATATTCTCGGAGCCGCCGGTTGACAATGCGTATGACGAAAGAATAGAGATCACAGAGGGCAGAAAGTTTGGAGTCGAGGCGCTGCCGGGTCAGTTTGACCAGAGAGCCGCAAGCGCTGAGGAATGTATTTCGATCCTGACCGCAAAGGATCGCCCGACAGTACGCTATGCGAAGGTGTACGTTCTTATAGGCGGCATTTCCGACAAAGATGTTGAAGAGGCAAAGAAGTATGTTATCAATCCCGTAGAGTCAAGAGAAGCATCCCTTGAGAAGCCGGAATCCCTTGACATGAAGGTTGACTGCCCTGAGGACGTTAAGACGGTTGAGGGCTTCATCGCCATGGGCGAGTCCGATATGCAGTCATTCCTTGACAGCATGGGCTTCGCGATGGATCTTGACGATCTTAAATTCTGTCAGAACTATTTTGCAAATGACGAGAAGAGAAATCCTACGGTTACGGAGCTGCGCATGATAGACACATACTGGTCTGACCACTGCCGCCACACAACCTTCTCGACAAAAATAAATAACGTTAATATCCCCGACGGCAAGTATGCCGACGTCATAGCTGACGCATACGCGGAATACAAGGACGCAAAGGCGGAGCTTTACGCGCCGGGCAGAAACGAATGCCTTATGAACATGGCGACAATAATTGTTAAGCAGCTCAAAAAGAAGGGCTTGCTTAAGGAAATAGACGAGTCGGAGGAAATAAACGCCTGCTCGATCGTTATGCCGGTTGAGGTGAACGGCAAGGAAGAGGACTGGCTCATCATGTTCAAGAACGAGACTCACAACCATCCGACTGAAATCGAACCGTTCGGCGGCGCGGCTACCTGTCTTGGCGGAGCGATCCGCGATCCGCTGTCGGGCCGCTCATATGTATACCAGGCTATGCGTGTTACAGGCGCGGGCGACCCAAGAAAGTCGCTTAAGGAAACGATCCCGGGCAAGCTCATGCAGAGAAAAATCACAAAGAAGGCGTCCTCGGGCTACAGCTCCTACGGCAACCAGATAGGACTTGCAACAGGTCAGGTTCAGGAGATCTATGACGAGGGATATGTTGCAAAGAGAATGGAAATAGGTGCGGTCATAGGCGCTGCGCCCAAGGCAAACGTAATAAGAGAGGTTCCGGAAAAGGGCGATGTTATCATACTTCTCGGCGGACGCACAGGCCGCGATGGTATAGGCGGCGCGACAGGCTCCTCAAAGGCGCATGACGAAAAGTCTGTCGTCACCTGCGGCTCGGAGGTCCAGAAGGGTAATCCGCCGGTTGAGAGAAAGCTCCAGAGACTTTTCCGCGACAACAAGGTTACAACACTTATCAGACGCTGCAACGACTTCGGCGCGGGCGGTGTTTCGGTTGCCATAGGCGAGCTTGCTGACGGCTTACAGATCGACCTTGACAAGGTCCCGAAGAAGTACGAGGGTCTTGACGGCACAGAGCTTGCAATTTCGGAATCACAGGAAAGAATGGCTGTCGTAGTGCGCTCAAAGGACGCGGACACATTCATAAAATACGCCCACAAGGAAAACCTTGAGGCTACAATAGTAGCGGTTGTTACAGACCTTAACCGTCTGCAGATGACATGGCGCGGCAAGACGATATGTGATATTTCAAGAGACTTCCTCAACACCAACGGCGCGACAAAGAACACCGATATCGAGGTAGAGCTGCCCAATGCTGAGACAGCTCCGTTTAACAAAAAGGTATCGGACGTTAAGGCGCAATGGCTCGAAACCCTCGGAAACCTCAATGTATGCTCGCAAAAAGGCTTATCGGAGAAATTTGACTCAACCATCGGCGCCGGCTCGATTCTCATGCCGTTTGGCGGAAAATATCAGCTCACACCGACAGACGGTATGGCCGCAAAGGTTCCTGTGCTTGAGGGACAGACAAATTCGGCTACAATAATGACCTTCGGCTATAACCCGGAAATTTCAAAGTGGTCGCCTTATCACGGCTCGACATATGCTGTTGTTGAATCCGTTTCAAAGGCTGTTGCATTAGGCGCGGACTACAAGACAATATATCTCACCTTCCAGGAGTATTTTGAAAGACTTGGCTCCGACCCGAAGAGATGGGGCAAGCCGTTCGCGTCACTCATGGGCGCGTACAAGGCGCAGCTTGCGCTCAGCATCGCGGCTATCGGCGGTAAGGACTCTATGTCCGGTTCATTCAATGAGCTTGACGTTCCCCCCACCCTCACCTCCTTCGCGGTTGCTCCGGCAAAGGCGGATAAGGTAATTTCGCAGGAGTTTAAGAAGGCAGGCTCAAAGCTTATCTTCTTCCCGCTTATTATGGATGACAATCAGCTGCCTGACTGGGATGCGTTGAAAGCAATGTATGTAACCGTCCATGCGGCGGAAACAGCGGGCAGGGTTATTTCAGCCACAGCTGTCAAGGGCTTCGGTCTTGCCGAGGTTATCGCAAAGTCGGCCTTCGGTAATATGATAGGGGCGGAGCTTAACGAAAATGTGACGCCGGAGCTGCTCTTTAACGCGCCTATAGGTTCCATCGTGATTGAAGCCGATGAAGAAATTGAGGGCGGTATCGTAATCGGTACAACAGGCGGCGGCGCACTTAAAGCATGCGGCATTGAGCTTCCTCTCGCCGACGCGGCAAGGGCGTGGACAAGCCCGCTTGAAAAGGTGTATCCGACTCATGCCGGACACTTCAAAGAGGAGCCGGAGACCTACAGCTATGACAAGAGAAGCATAACTGTTGCAGATGAGAAATTCGCAAGACCGAGAGTGTTTATTCCGGTATTTCCGGGAACAAACTGTGAGTACGACACAGCCAGGGTATTTGAACGCGCAGGCGGCGCAGCCGATGTATTTGTTATAAGAAACCTCACGGGCAGCGACGTTGAAGAATCGCTTGCCGAGATGAAGAAGAGAATAGACAACAGCCAAATCGTTATGATCCCGGGCGGCTTCTCGGGCGGCGATGAGCCGGAAGGCTCGGGTAAGTTCATTGCCACAGCCTTCAGAAATCCGCAGGTCAAAGACGCGGTTATGAATTTGCTCAAAAACCGTGACGGGCTTATGCTCGGTATCTGTAACGGCTTCCAGGCGCTTGTAAAGCTTGGTCTTGTCCCGTATGGAGAAATACGTGATCTTGACGCGGAAATGCCTACGCTGACCTTCAACACGATCGGCCGCCATATTTCAAGAATGGCATACACAAGAATAGCGTCAAACAAGTCGCCGTGGTTTGCGAATGTGAACACAGGCGATATTCATACGATCGCTCTTTCTCACGGCGAGGGGCGTTTCATCGCGTCACCGGAAACGGTTGCGCGGCTTGCCGCAAACGGTCAGATTGCAACACAGTATGTAAATCTTAGCGGCAAGGCTACCTACGACAGCGAATGGAACCCGAACGGATCCGTTGCTTCAATAGAGGGCATTCTTTCACCGGACGGAAGAATCCTCGGCAAGATGGGACACAGTGAGCGTATAGGAAACAATATCGCATCAAATGTTCCGGGCGCGAAGGATCAAATGTTTTTCGAGGCAGGAGTAAGCTATTTCAAATAATAGCATACAGTATATATAACAAGGGATCTTTCCATTTCGGAGAGATCCTTTTTACCTTAAAAAAATAACCGGAGAAACAGTATCTCCGGTTATATACAGCATATTTTATTTAATTGTGCTTGGCTTCATACTGCAGGATAAGATTAACATTCGCCTGCTCTATTGAATTAAGATTTGAAGATTCGTTGTCATAGTTGTAGGAATCCTTGATCTTATACCATGAACAGCCCGAGAAATACTCTCTGAGGTCGGCGTTTTGGAACTTTCTTCCGTGACGGGCAAAAATCTCGTTTCTTCCTATATAAAGCTCCTGCGCGGATTTGCCCGCAAGCTCGGCGTCCGTGAGCTTTTCGAATCCCGAATTCGGAAATACATACTGCCCCGTATAATTCGTTATAGCGGTGATTTCGTACACATCACTGCCGTTGAAGGTCTCGCTGGTTTTAAACGCGTTTATTGTCATAGGTCTTCCGGAAACAAACGCCGAGGTGGTATCGGAGCTTACATTTGCATAATAAACCGCGCCGTTATACTTAAAGGACATATATTTCTTTCCGTCGTTTTCAGTAACCTCTACTCCGGTCACAAGCGCGGCTGTGAATTTACCGTCCTTATATCCTCCCTCGCTGCTGTAGCTCTTTCCTCCTCCGAAGCTTGGCGATGAAACCGCAGTCGAGCCGCTTATTGACGACGCCGAAGAAGAACCTGAGCTGCCGCCCGTTGAGCCTGAGGATGATGAGACGCCCGTGCCGCCGCCGGAGGCGCCTGCTCCCGACGTGCCTGAGCTGCCGCCGCCTGAGCTGCCGCTGCCCGTGCTGCCGCCGCCTGTGCTGCCGCTGCCCGTGCTGCCGCTGCCTGTGCTGCCGTTTGTCGTTTTCCAGTTGGCTCCGCCTGAGGAACTGCCGCTGCCTGTCCCTGTGCCGCCCGATGACGAGCCGCTCGTAACGGCGCCCGGCTCCGCTCCGCTGTCTTTCTCAGCCTGTTCTGTGGGAGTCTCCGCGATTTCTGACGGAGCAGGCGTAATATTATCGCCCAACTGATCATCAACCGGCGGCTGTGTTGAAATTATAACATCCGGTCCCTCCTTGTGATGCTTATACAGCGCATAACCGCCATAGCCGCAGCCGGCTATTGCAGCAAGCACGATAATAGCAATTATCGCCTTATTGCGCGCTTGCTTTCTCTTCTTAAGCTTTCTTCTTTTCTCTATTTCCTCAAGCTGTGACTGCTTTTCGGCGCGCATTCTTTCCAGCTGCCTTTTGCGCTTTATTTCATTTTCATCAAGTATTTCTTCTATTTCATTATCCGGATCGTCACCGCCGGGATTTTCGTCATTACCGCTCTCATTTACAGCGCCGTTTCCGGTATCTGTCTCCGCCTGCTCTACAGTTTCCGCCGCCTCCGGAGCCTCGGGAACCGCGTTCTCCTCGTAAACCGCTCCGCAGAACGGACACTCCGCCGCATGGTCATCAATCTGAGCGCCACACTGTTTACAAATCATTGTATATTCCTCCGATCATCTCAAATAAACGGTTTTTATCGTTTATGTATTATGATATATACTTTATCCTTATTATACAATATAACAAACTAATTGTCAAGTACACCGCATGTACTTTTCTATTACAAATGTTACGTTTTGTTAATCCTCCTCATCCTCATCCTCGCTATTCTTCTCAAGAGTGAGTGAATCGAGCTTTTCGATGAGGTCAAAATTATTAATTCCCGCCTTATAGCCGAGAGTTGCCGCGATTACGGGCACAACGAGCATGAGTATCTGACCGTATACGGCAATCCCGCCGCCCTGATTTTCCACAAAGCCGAAATACGGACCTGTCCATATGTAAAACAGGATATTGATGCCGACCGCCCACAGGCTTGTCAGATACGGAACACCGTTTTCATCGACGGCGGAAAAGAAATGCCAGTTCAGCTTATACACAACAAGGAAAATTCCGACTGACGCGCTTATTGCAAGCCCCCATAAAAATCCCCATTTCATCTCCGGTTTAAGCGGCGTATAGGGCTTGTTATCCCATGCCGCGAGCTTTCTTGCGTAGCTGTATAATATAAGACCGTAAACAACGGTGAATATTATAGCGATGATTTGTCTGCCTATTGTCTTATCGAGGAAATACCAGCACGCGATAGCCTCGAATACTATTAATATAAGAACGGTTGTAAGGTGATGCAGAAGCATATACCCGAACTGGTATGGACGTGTTATATCAATTGAATTTCTCATCTTTGTTCTCCTTTTTTGCGTAATTACCCGCCAAATGCCCGCTTGACCATGCCCACTGCAGATTATATCCGCCGCAGTCGCCGTCAATATCAAGCACCTCGCCGCAGGCAAAAAGTCCCTTGACAAGCTTGGATTCCATAGTAACGGGATTAAATTCGGAAGTCAGCGCACCGCCGCGGGTCACCTGGGCATTATTCCACGACATTGTGCCGGTTATTTTAAATTTCCATGCTTTAATCGCGGCTGCAAGCTTTTTAAGCTCCTCTCCCGAAAGATCCGCCGCAGGGCGTGAAAGCGGGGCAATACCGACCGATTTCAGCATCGCCTGTCCCACGCGCTTATTAAGCATACCCGTAAAAAAGTCCTCCAAGGGAACATTACAGAGGTGCGCACAGCGCTCATACAGCATTGAAACCACATCATCATATGAATATTCGGGCATAATATCCGCCTCGGCAAGCTTCTCGCCGCTTATATATGCCGAGAGCGAAAACACCGGCGGGCCTGAAAGTCCGTAGTCGGTAAACAGCAGCTCACCCTTCTCGGAATGCTTCCCAACCGTCAGCACGGCGTTCAGTTTTATGCCTTTGAGTTTTTTTACAACCTCTGTTTCCGTTTTTATCTGAACAAGGGAGGGACTGAGCTTTGTTATCCGATGTCCGAAGCCCTTGAGCAGCTCGAAGCCGCTGCCGTTGGAGCCGAGGTTTGGCGCCGCCTTGCCGCCGGTCGCGATGATCAGTCTGTCGCAGACGCATTTACTGCCGTCATAAGGAACGACATCAAAGCCGCTTTTTGTTTTCCGCGCCGACTTTACGTCAAATTCACATACGGTTTTTACTCCAAGCTCCTCCGTTCTCCTTCTCAGAACGTCAAGAACCGCGGACGCCGTATCGGAATAGGGATAAATTTTTCCCTTTCCCTCCTCCTTCCACAGAATACCGAGACTGCTGAAAAAGTCCAATGTTTCCTTGACCCAGTACCGTTTGATCGCGCCCTTCACAAACGAGGGATCCGTGCCATGATAATTTTCGACCGAAGCGCCGGAATTTGTCATATTGCAGCGTCCGTTCCCGGTTGCGAGGATCTTTTTGCCGACGCGCTTTTCACGCTCGAAAATAACGACCTCGTTCCGCTCCGACTTTGCCGCAATAGCCGCGGCAAGTCCCGACGCGCCTCCGCCGATTATGCCTATTACCATTCCTCGGCGTCCCCCGTTTCACCGTCGCCGTCAATATCCTCGGCATTCGCCGCGTTCTCCGGCTCCTCATACTCCTCCTCATCGTCGCTGCCCTCATCCGTATTTTCAACGGCATGGGCGCGAATCCGGAGCAGCTCGGATACGGTGGCTCTCAGGATTGCGACAACCGGAACGGAAATAAGCATCCCCACAAACCCGAACAACGCGCCGCCCACAGACACCGCAATTATAATTGTAAGAGGACTTATTTCAAGCCTTGTGCCCATAATCTTAGGCGCGAGAACGTTGCCGTCGAGCTGCTGGAGAACCAGCAGAATGATCAAGCACCATATCGCATGGAAGGCTCCGCCGGATATCAGCATAACTATACCTGACACAGCCCAGGATATGATAGAACCGAAATACGGTATCATATCCATAAAGCCGATAAATATCCCGAGCAGGAGCGCGTACTTATCGCCCATAATAAGCAGCGCAATCGTGGAGACCGCCGCCATAACGAAGCAGCAAATCAGCCTTGCATATATATATTGTGTAAAAATCGCGTTGACGCTTGAACAGTGTTCCATAAACGTGATATAGCCCTCACTGTGTGTGAAAAGACCGATTATCCTGTTCATGCCCCTGAGAATTTTTTCCTTTTCAAGCAGCATATAGATAGAGGCGATAAGCGCGATAAAAATATCCAGAAGGCCCGACGTGAACGACATAAGCCCCTGAGCATATTTCCCTATTGTGCCGACATTCAGCACATCGGATATCATAGACATAACGTTTATTGTATCCGCCTTAAAGCCGAGCTTTGACAGAATTTCGAGGTTGTTAAGGAACTGTACTATAGACCCCGCGAACTGGGGCAGATTGTTGTACATATCCATGACATTGCGGTACAATGCCGGGAGCAGTGCGCCGAGGACAGCAACAATAGCTACTATGAAAAGGACATAAATAAACGCAATGCTTATTGCGTTCGCATGATTTTTTATCCTTTCCGATTTGACTCTGCCGGTTATGAAAGCGGCAAGCTTTTTAGCCGGGATATTGAGCAGATATGCGATCACAAACGCTATAATGAACGGCTTTGCCGCATCAAGCAGCTTTGAAAGACCCGCAAGAAGATAACTGAAACTGTCAAAGGTTTTATAAACTGCGATCAGCGCAACGCCAAGTATAAACATAACAGCCCATTTGGTATTGTTTTTTATCCATTTCAGCATATTTTACACTTTTCTCCTTCGCGTTTATTATCGAGCAAACAAACCGAGGCTGAGCGGACATACTCGTCCGCAGCAGCCTCAGAATTATTGCAATGTTAAATTAATCCGCAGGCGTCACAATAATAAGAGTTGCAACGAATGCCCCGTTTGAGGTCGTGCCACGGCACTCAACGGAATCACCGACGTTGATTGACTTGAAGTCCATGCTCTTGCCCGCAGAAGTGATTACCGTAGTGTTGTTTGACGTCTTATAGACGGGGATCGGCATATCATAGCCCTCCATAAGCACGCTTACAAAGCCATAGCCTGTATTTACCGCAGCTACGCTGCCGTTTACCGAGCCGCCTGTTTCGCTGTTAATGACTGAGGTTGAAACCTGAATCTTAGTTACGGCGGATGACTGGGTTGTAAGCGTTACGCTGTCTCCGACTCTGAAATCATAAAGCGAACCGCTGCTTTGGTTAACTGTTATATTGCAGTCTGTGGGAACCTGATAGGTTTTTTCCTTGCCGTCAACTCTTACCGTAATCGACGGGGAATTTGAGATTGTTACCTCAACAATAGTGCCTGATACGGTGCTGCTGGTTGAGGTTGCCTCAACAGCCGTGATCACTCCGTATTTGACGGTAAGCGTAACCTTATCGCCGACATATATGGACGAAAGCTCAACCTCATTGTTAGACTTCTTTGCCGAAGCATCCGAGGCTACCGGATAAGTCTTTCCGTCATACTCGCTGCTTGACGAGCTGATCGTCATAGTGAGGGTTCCGTCGTCGGCTATATCAAATGCCGTTACTGTCGCGCCGGTAATCGTAGTTGTTTTTTCACTTGCCGAAATCGCGGCAACCTTACCGTTTGACAATTCAAGCTCTACCTGATCGCCGGACTGAAGGCTCTTTATCGTCGCCGGCGAGCCCTGATATGTAACCGGAACATCCTCAATACAGGTATAGGTTTTAACGGTTGAGGATGATGTTGAATCCTTGACCTTTATCTGATAAATTGTTCCCAATGTGCTGTAGCCCTGATAAATCGCGGTTAGCGTCTGCTCCGGCTGCTCGGAAATCGCGTCTACCGAAACAACGGTATCTCCCGAAAGCTGAATAACGACAGGAAGGTTTTCCTCATACTCACTGATCGCCGCCACGGCGCCAAGCTTTGTAAAGCTTGTACTATCGTTATAGGAATACGAAACGTCCTCACCCTTCACATTAACGGTAACTGTATATTCATCCTTGTCGATATCGACAAACCTGCCTCTTTCGAACGAATAATCGCACTTTTCAACCGCTCTGTAAAGCATAACCGCCATCTGTGCTCTTGTAACGGTTCCGCTCGCGCAAAATTCATCGTCAATGCCGTTCATAATGCCTTGGTCGGTAACATACTGAACATAGGGTCTTATGTTGGTCGGAATTGAAGCGGCGTCATTGTAGCTAAGGGATATGGCGGAAGCCTTCGCTTCGGCTTCGCCGCCCATTGCCTTTGTGATAATGATCGCGGCCTCGCCTCTTGACATATCCTCATTTTTGACGCTGCCCTTGATATATGTTGTGAGATCCGATTTGATAAGCGCACCCTTATACAGCATATAAGCAATTTCATCATCGCCCCATGGGAGCGAGCAGGCTGTAATATCATCCGCATAAATCTCATGCGCCAGCTCAAGAAGCTCTGTATTATCCGCGTCAAAGCATCCCATAGCGCGCGAGAAAAGCGCAATGCACTGCAGCTTGGTAATATTGCTGTCCGGGGCAAATTCCGTGTCCGACACGCCGTTTATATATCCCGCATCGGCCATTTCTTTTATCTGGGATGCGCACCATGAGTACTGACTGCCTGAAATATCCGTAAAGGTACCCGCCGCGGATACGGGCTGTATCATAGCCGCGAAGCAGGCGGCAGCCGAAAGCACAGCCGTTATTTTTTTGTTCATAAATATCTCCTCCATGCTCTGCGTATAGCTACGCAGAAACCAATATATAGATTTACACTTCTATTATAGCATACTTTACGACCGTAAGCAAGAGGTTTTTTATTACATTTTCATGACAAGGATGTTAACAATTCGTATCATTACTATTATATTTGTGTCTTTTAGCGTATAGCTATTTACAATTCGCCGAATTTAATATATAATATACACAAGGTCGGTTATATGCTTTTCAATAACCGTACACGGTCTGTCCGTCTGTCGTCAAAACAGACTCTTACGGGCTTATTCTGAAAGGACTGATAAAAATAACAGGTTTCATCAAAAAGCAGCCTCCCGCAAGGCTTATCGTCTGCGGCTTTGCGGCCGTAATACTGCTCGGTGCGCTGATACTTATGCTTCCCGTATCGCAGAATGACGGCGGAGGTCTTGGTTTTCTGAACGCCCTGTTCACCTCGGCGAGCGCGGTATGCGTTACCGGGCTTGTCACTGTCGATACCGGCAGCGCCTTTTCCGTATTCGGCAAGATAATTATCTGTCTGCTTATCCAGACGGGAGGACTGGGGGTCGCAACGGTCGGAATTATAATAATACTTGCCGCGCGGGGCAGGATGGGGATGCGTGAAATGAGCTTTATACGTGAGAGCTTCAATATATCCGGCTACGCGCAGCTCAAAACTCTTTTCAGAAGAATACTCTGCATCACCTTCGGAATTGAGGCGGCGGGAGCGGTATGCTGTTTTTTCGTGTTTATACGTGATTTTCCGCTGCCGGAGGCGATAGGAATAAGCATATTCCATTCGGTGTCCTCCTTCAACAACGCCGGCTTTGACATATTCGGCGGCGGCAGCAGCCTTATCCCCTACCAAGCGGATGTGCCGCTCAACATTATAACAATGCTGCTGATTGTTCTGGGGGGAATCGGTTTTCTTGTGATGTCTGACGTGTACGAAAAAAGGCGGCTCAGGCGGCTGCGGCTCGGTACTAAAGCGGTTCTCGCGACAACGGCGGCGCTGATTGCGGGCGGCGCCTTGCTTTTAAAGCTCACTCTTGACATAACCTGGCTCGGTGCGCTGTTCCAGAGCGTTTCAACCAGAACCGCCGGCTTTGCTTCATATAATTTCGGAGAATTTACCCCCGCCGCCCTGTTTATATGTATAATACTTATGGTTATCGGAGCCTCCCCCGGCTCGACCGGAGGCGGCATTAAGACGACAACGGCATTTACAATGCTCTGCGTTGTAAAAAGCACCGCAAGGAACCGCCATGTAAGCGCGTTCCGCCGCAGACTGCCGGACGAAGCCGTCCGCAAGGCGTTTGTGATATTTATACTTGCGGTTGGCGTTGTATGCTTTGTCACACTGTTTCTTTCCGTAAGCGACCCGCAGAACACGTTCATTCAGAACTTTTTCGAAGCCGCGTCCGCATACGGCACGGTCGGACTTTCAACCGGAATAACCTCCTCGCTGAGCGTTCCCGGCAGGATCATAATAATATTGACGATGTTCTCCGGCAGGGTCGGCGCACTGACCATCGCGACACTCTGGAGCTTCAACGCTCCCCGGACGGCAGGCTACACGGAGGAGCATATAGCAATAGGCTGACATACGGAGGTATATTATAATGAAGAAAAAAAATAATTCGGACACTTACGCAATAATAGGTCTCGGACGCTTCGGCTCGGCGCTCGCGCTAAGGCTTGCCGAAAACGGCAAGGAGGTCATTGTGGCGGATCGTGACGCAAACGCGGTCAGACCCCTTCGCGATATTACCGAATACGCTTATGTTACCGACAGCCTTTCCCGCGAATCACTGCTCGAAATGGGTATCGATCAGTGCGATACGGTAATAATCGCCCTGACCTCCCACATCGACCGGAATATTCTGACGGCGCTCAATGTGAAAAATCTCGGAGTGCGCCGCGTAATCGCAAAGGCGGGCAGCGCCGACCACGGCGCGGTCCTTGAAAAGCTTGGCGTGGAGGTCGTGTACCCGGAGCGGGACATGGCGCTGCGGCTTGCGGACAGACTCACAAAGAGCAGCATTCTTGACTCGATCATGCTCAACGACGATATCGAGATCGCGGATTTCCCCGTGCCTGAAAAAGCCGTCGGAAGGACGATCGCGGAGCTGCCAATCAGAAAGAAATACGGGCTTAATATCATCGCAATAGAGCGCGATGGCAAAACCGAGGTTCGGATTGACCCTCAGCGCGCCCTCTCTCCCGGCGATACGCTTGTCGTTATAGGCAATAAGAGCAATATTGCCGACTTTGCCGGCTCGATACAAGGGCGTTTCTAAATGACGCCGATACTCAAATAGTAACGGCTGCCTGAATAAGCGCCAATAAAAATATAATAAAATATTGACTTTTTTCTGAGTTTGTGATACTATTAGGTTGGAATATAACCGATAACCAGTCTTTTTAAGGAGTAAGTAAGTGACTGTTCACTCACAACTATTGAACGTATATTTTTCCGTCAGACGCGATTGATCGTCCGACGTTAAATATAGATTAAGTCAGAAAGGAGGAAAACGTCTATATGAAAAAATCAAAAAAAATCATTGCGGTAACGATTATCGCCTCTTTGACATTAAGCTTTAGCGCCTGCGGCACAACTCAAACGCAGAGCGAGCCGTCTCCCGAGGCTTCGCAGCAAGCGGCGTCGGAAGCTGAAACCGTTAAAACAGGCGTTGTTATTGAGGCGTCTATGCATAATTTAACAATAGAAGCCGAGGATGGCAGCACCTATTCCTTCACCAGCGATGACAGCACGCAATTTATCGGCAGCAGCGAAAATTTAGGCGACACGGTTTCGGTCGAATTTGACGGCGAGTATCAGGAGTATACATTGGCGAAAAAGATACAGGTCATCAAAGAAGCGGATGAAAATGTTTCATCCACAGCAACGGAAGTCAAAGAAACGTCAGATGTAAAATCATCTGCCGGCAGTGCGCAGAGCGGGAGCAAGTCGGACGCTCCGAAATACATTACAGGCACGGTTAAGGACGCTTCTATGAACAATCTAACGGTTGAATGGAACGGCAGAGACTATACGATTCTTAAAACCGATAAAACAACTGTTGAAGGCGATGTGATCGTCGGCGCTACAGTCAGGGTTTATCATACGGGCAATATTGACGATGGAGTTGAAGCGATAGACATCAGCGTTGTTGCGCCGGAGCTTGCAAACAGCGATATAAAATACATAACAGGCAAGGTTATTGACGCTTCTATGAATACTATCGTTATTGAAAACGGCGGTCATCAGTACAGCGTGTTAAAGGACGATGACACAAAGTCGGACAACGTTGCAGTCGGCGATACCGTAAGAGTCTACCATAAGGGCAGCTATTCGGACGGTATGGTTGCGACAAGCATAATTAAACAGTAAAAAAATTATTTGAAAGGAGAAAACATCATGAAAAAATTTATCACATTAACAATCACGGCGGCTATGCTTTTCGCTATGGCGGGCTGCCAGAGCGCGAAGGACGAGGTTAAGACTGCGGAGAGCGACGTAGAACAAGCCGTTGAAAACGCCGAGAACGATGTAAAAGAAATCGGAAGCAAAATCGAGGCGGAAGCGGTTGAGATCGAACAGGATGTAAAGGACAAGTTCAAAGAGGAAATCACCGCGCTTCCCCAAGACGCCGAGCTTGCGAGAGAGAAGGCCATGGAGGCTGTAACCACAGTTGAAGAAAAGCTGGGCGTTAAAATAAACAGGGATATCACAACCGAGACGATTGGCGGAGAGTGGAAAGCATACGCTATTCTTAACGACACGAAGTATATAACGCTGTCCAGCTTCGGCGTGGAAGCCGTTGATTTATATATTAAGGCGGACAACGGCGAGGCTTCGCTCGTGTATGATATAGGCGATGAAGATCCTGTCGCAAAGGCCGGCAGCTTTGAGATAACCGACGGCGTTGCCGTATTTGACGGAGATCTTTCGGGAATGATCGCTTATATGGATCAATCCGATCCCAACACTCTTATGCTTGTTTCGACAATGGAAGGCTCAAACCAGATATTTATGCTCAGCAAGTAATTTGAAAATCGCGAGGGAAAGAAAATGAAAAAATTTTTAATCGGAATTGTGATAATTTCAATGCTTGGCATGACGTCGGCGGTCTTAGCGGAAGACGCGCCCGACTCAACGACCGAGCCGATTATCAGTCCTCTTAATCCGGGACCCGTTATCAATACCGAGGCAATTAATCCGATGAACCCCGGGCCGGTTGTTATTGACGACTTCAGCGGCGTTAAGGTCATAAAAGTAAATAATGAAGAGATCAGTGATATATTTGTTGATGATAACGGCGCTCTTATGACTCCCATACGCTCAATAGCCGAGAATCTCGGCTTTACCGTCGGATGGGACGAAGAAACAAGAACTGTTACCGTTGGGGGAGTATCCTCTATGCAAATCGGTAAAAACAGCTATAACGGCGCGGCGGTTACGGGCGAAGATCTTAAATCCGCGCCCATAATTGTCAATGATAAAACATATGTCCCTGTGGAATATTATACGGATGTTCTCGGTGTTGAAGGTACGGCGATGAGCGATAACGGCGAAACGGTTGATATTATAGAGCTTTTTCCCGCTAATGAGTAAATATTAAATACAAATCATCAAACAATAAAAGAAAAGGAGAGCAAGAAAATGGAAGCAAAAGGAAAAACATTGTTGAAGGTAACCGGAGTGTTATTTATAATCGTGGGCGTCATAGGCATCATATTTTACGGGCTTCTGACTCTTATACTCGGTGCGGGAACGCTTATTGAAAAGCCCGAAGGCGGCGCAGCCGTTACAGCGATTGCGGTCTTATACACCGTTGCGGCGATAGTGTCGTTGATCGCGGGTATTTTAGGCGTTAAAAACGCCGCTAACAAAGCTGCGGCGGGCAAGTGCCTTGTGTGGGGTATTATAAACCTTGTACTGACCTTCGCGGCCGGCGTATGGTCGCTTATCGGAGACGGATTTACGATCGGGCATGTCATATATACCTGTATAGGCTTAATCATTCCGTCATTGTACATAGCCGGCGCTTATATCAACAAATAAGCGGGAAAGGACTGCATGATGAAGACAATAGATATAATTTCGTTAATTACTCTTATTGTTGAAATTACATGGCGCGTTATAATGGAGAGAATTTCCGCACCCCGGTGGATGCATTATGTTGAATGGTGTCTGATTATATTTATCTTTGTGCTTGTCATTGTGCAAATTGTTATCAAAAGCAGGGAAAAAAAGCAAAAGTGATAATTGATTGGCAGGAACTCTATTGAACTAAAGAAAGGAGAACTTAAAATGACTTTATCAAAAAAATTAATAGCCGAATTTATCGGTACTGCGGTACTTGTAATTATGGGCTGCGGAACGGCTATGCTTGTCGGATGCGACGCTGTTAAGGGAGGCGGATATATCCTGACCGCTCTGGCGTTCGGTCTGTCTATCGTCGGTATGGCATACTGTATCGGCAATATTTCCGGCTGCCATATTAACCCGGCCGTATCCTTGGGCGTTCTTTTGAGCGGCGGTATGAAAGTCAAGGAATTTGTCGGATACGTAATAGCGCAGTGCCTCGGCGCATTGGCAGGCGCGGGTATTCTCGCCCTTATATTCTCTACAGGCGGCGTTGAGGATATGACGGGAGCGTTTGGCTCAAACGGACTTTCGGGTGTAAACGGAAGCGTGATCGCCGGCATTATTGTTGAAATTGTGCTCACGTTTATATTTGTACTTACGATCCTCGGTGTCACCTCGCCGAAAGCAAATCATGGCTCGTTCGGCGGTCTTGTAATAGGTTTGACGCTCACGCTTGTACATATTCTCGGAATAGGTCTTACGGGAACATCTGTAAATCCCGCAAGAAGCATAGGCCCCGCAATTGTGGCGGCTATAACGGGAAATACAGAGCCTATCGCTTGTATTTGGATATTTATTGTCGCTCCTCTGGTTGGCGCTGCGATCGCGGCGGTGGTATACAGATTTTTGGAGAGCTCGGATAAATAATTCCGTAAAAAGCAAAAAACGAAGAACACGCCCTGTCCGTAATGAACAGGGCGTGTTCTTCGTTTCATTAATAATCCGTGATTCCCTTGCCGCTGTTTGGGACAAAATGCGAATATGTCTGGTCGCATAAGAATACTGTCACAAGCGCGGCGCATATTGCAATTTTAATCCTTTTCGGTATTTTGTTAAACAGATTGTCGAGCGCGGGAGCAACAAGATAAACGGCCGCGCAGCCGCCGAGCGCGAATACTAAAAGACCCTCAAGACAAATTCTGCCGTTTAAATTCAAAAAATATCCGCTGTAATCCCACCATCTCATGCCCTTGGTCATTTCCAAAAACCAAGACGTAAAATATTCAACCAATCCGCATAATACCATTGTGGCAACGAACGTCAGCGCAGGCTTGCTTCTCAGTCTTTTCAACACAATAAGTACAAGTACGCCGCCCGTTCCGTAGATAGGCAGCCACGGTCCGTATGAAACGCCGCGGTTGATAAACTTACCCGTTGTAAACAGGTGCAGTCCTACCTCCCACAGCCAGCCGATCATCGAGAATGCGAAAAATATGAGTATCAGCGATGTTATGCTGTAATCCCTTTCATAGTCGGCGTGCGCCCAATGCCTTGACGGGTAAGGCGGTATAATATAATCCTTTACGGGATATTCACCGGCTGTGATATCCGATTCCAAAAGCGCGTCGCACAGCTTGTCGGCGTTTAAGATTTCATCCGCCTTTGCCTTTTTGCGGAGCGCCATATACAGCTCCGCGCCCGTAAGACGCGTGTAAGGATCAATAAATAATATATGCAGAAAATTTAAAGTGACGAGATTCAATATGTGCCACGGCAGAAAAGAAAGGTCAAGAATAAATGTATTCCATTTGTTCCCGTTCATCATACGACGTGACAGCGTTATAGCGTCCCTCGCCTTCATATCCGGATTCTCAGCTATTATGTATGGCACAAGTCTGTATGAGTATCTTTTTATCACGCCGCCTATGACGGTAAAGTTCCACATGAATTGATACAGCATTTTGAGAAAGGCGGTTTTTGCGATTCTGTTGCCGCGTTTTATATGCCACGGGAACAATATGCGGTTTAGCCTTGTCCGGCTGTACGTTCGGGCTTCCAAAAGATAACGGCAAAAGCCCACCGATAATACATTTTTTACGAAAATCAAAATGAACAGACTGATAAGGACGCCTATACTTATGATAATGCGGGGGCTTAGTCTATCGCCGAACGCTATTTGATTTATCGAATTGATCATCCCGAACATAATGCTGCCCGCGCCTTCGGTATTTCTCGCGAACATAGACAATACGCCCGTGGTCCATTTTTTTGCGCCGTCACTATCAATTCCCACACCGCCCAAAAATCTATCGACTATTTCCGTATTGGTCAACGGTTTCTGACGGCCGGTATCAGCCATAACAACATCGGTATTTATTTTAGTAACGTATTCTTCTCCGATTGTGTATTTAACCGCGCTTTCAATATTTTTTATCGGATTCGTAAAATATCCCATAACTATCGCAATAAAAGCACAGGTCATGACGATTCCCCAGTAATTTCTCTTTAACGCGCCTTTGGCGTTTTTCTTCAGCTCTTTTCTGCAATGCATAGTTATATTCCTCCCTCGTGATTAAAATTTATATGCTGACAACGGTAAAATGACGTGCCCTGCCATTGTTGTAATCAAAACCGTATAAAACATAATTTTTCCGAAAAACTCCGCAAACTCCTCGTCCTTTTGTTTTGAACGTATTCTGTTTATTGTTATTACCAAGACTGTCGATACAAGCACTGTATAAATGCCCCAAATATTTATAAATTCCAACAGTCCCGTATGCAAGGCGTCCGGTACAAGATTTGCGCCTATCATTAAATTTGTCACCGTTCCTATAAGTATGGCGGGCATCATGCCGAGAGAATCGACTCTGTGGCACGCGCACAGAAAGAGCGTTATCAGCGCCCATATTCCCGTACCGATCAGCGCTATAACACATTTCAGATACAATCCGACAGAGCTCCGATTAAGCTCCAATACCGTAAGAAATTCGGAATACGCCTCTGTTTCGCCGCTTTTATAATACGTGCCGTAAGAGTCGGCGCTGCAATGATAAACGAACGGCGCGTTGTCATATCTGACAAGCTCAAAGCCCGCAGCGTTTAATTTGGAGTTTACTCCGCTGCTTTTCTTGTCGGGAATAAATACTATATGCTCTATATTGTCAAGCGGTTTCAAATATATCCTCAGCTGATATGAGCCGAGTGGGAAACGTCTGGTCGAAAATTCCTTTGAAATATCAGCGGTAACCTCAAACAGCTGATAATTGTTTCCGTTTTCTCTATGCTCGTCCTTTTTTAAAATGTTTTTTATTGTCCCCTCATATATTTCAAAGCTGTTTTGCATATCAAGCTCGTTATTGCCGTTCCAATTAAACCAACATTTAAAGGTTACCGTATATTTTGAGTTTTTAATATCAACGCTGTCAAGACGCTCGACGTATACGCCCGTTAATATTTGCGCGGCGTTTGCTGATAACGCGGTTTCCTCCGCCGTGTACGTATTCGATTCCGTCAGATAATAATCCCAATTCTTTTGCTCGTTTATCTTATCGGAAATCAGATAAACGCTTACGGAGCCTATAAAAACACATGCGGCTGCGATTACAGAACACATCCAAACCAAAAGTTGTTTTTGCTGATTTGGGTTTAATCGATTGAATTTCATATACGGTCCTTTCTCTTAAAATGTTTACTTTTTACTTGACTTTTCCGCAAAATAATGGTATAATGAAGAAAATGCGGGTGTAGTTTAGCGGCAAAATACAAGCTTCCCAAGCTTGGGTTGTGGGTTCGACTCCCATCATCCGCTCCAAAAAGACGTTACAGCTTTAAGCTGTGACGTCTTTTTTTGCGATCGCGTTAAATCAAAGGATTATTTCCGCCCCGCTCGGACGCACCGTCCGCTTTTTACGGATTTGCCGATTTTATCTTCCGATAATCCTTTCCGAAGTAGAACCTCGGCGAAATTACCGCGCTGCCGAACATCGGATAGGTTTCCTTTGTATAGTTATAATCATAGTGCAGCATCTCTCCTTTGAGAAGAGCGTACTGCATATCATAATATTCGCCCAGCTGCTCCGGAAGCTCCGAATGCATATGATGGACGCCGGACGGATCCGTATATACAGCCGGATTTATCTGAATTACATCCCGCTGCAGCTCGTCAAGATACTGCTGAACACGGCTCTTGGGCAGCTTTGCGGTCTCCATAATCTTATTA
Source organism: uncultured Lachnospiraceae bacterium (assembly GCA_964579875.1). Classification (GTDB taxonomy): domain Bacteria; phylum Bacillota; class Clostridia; order UBA1381; family UBA1381; genus Ornithomonoglobus. The sequence continues at coordinate 29,081 of CAZOHJ010000024.1, forward strand.
GAGAGGAAGCACGGGCTTGAAAGGATCCCGCTCTCCTCCTCAATATCGTAATTCGCCCAGATAATAAACGGTATCTTATATCTGTTTAGCGCCTCCTCGTAGCTTATGCCCGAAAGCGGCTTGCCGTAAAGCTCCTCATAGAAGCCGGTTTCAACATTCGGCATATGATCGCCGAACATAACAACTATAATAGGCTCGTCAAACTTCTTAAGCTCATTGAGGAAGTATCTAAGAGCGTCGTCGGATTCCTTTATAAGCGACAGATACTGCTCCGTCTGCGGATAATCGCCCGACATATTCTGGAGGAATATTGTATTCTTAAAGCTCTTGGATGTATATCCCCCGTGGTTCTGCATCGTTATGTTGAATATAAACGCGCGTTCATCCGGTTCCTTGTCGAGGAAGTAATTAATAATAGCGCCGTAGTTGCCCTTGTCGCTTACATAGCCCCTCAGATGCTCGGGGAACTCGCTCAGCGTTGCAAGATTTTCCATGCTTATAAAATCATCAAAGCAAAGGTCTTTATACACATTCGTTCTGTTCCAGCTGTCCGCGGTGAACGGATGGAGAGCTATCGACCTGTAACCGAGCTGTCTCATGTGCATCGGCAGCGAATACGGAAGCTTTCCGAATATATTCTGTATATACGGCGCCGCTGTTGACTGCAGCACCCCGGTTGACATTCCCGTAAGAAATTCATACTCGGTATTGCAGGTATATCCGCCGAAAGGCGAAACGAGAAGCTCACCCTTTACGGTGTTGTTTTCCAGTCCGTGGAAAAACGGCATATAATCCTCGTTTGTTTCAAACTCACCGACCGCCGAGAGATCGGCAAAGCTTTCGTTCATAACTACAACGATATTCGGCTTTATGCCTGACTCGTCAAGGGTTGTTTTCATTATCCCGCTCCGCTCAGGCTCCGCCGAAAGCGAAGGCGATGGCGTCGCGTTCACTGTCGCATCGTCAAGCGCAGACTCCTCATCGTCGGTCTCTGCCGGGGGATCCGACGGCTTCGGCTCAGGCGTGAATCCCTCCGCCGCGTCCGGCTGTTCATATGACAAAAGCTTTGCGTCAAGCTTTTCGGGGTCATATGTATCGCTTCTTTTCAGTCCCATCTTCGTACTGTTTACATAAAAGCTGAACGCGGAGCCGAAATTCAGATTCGCGAACGCCTGGTCATAGACCGACACATCTATCTGCGAATAATCTCCCATAACTATCACTGCCACGGAAGCGGCGAGCACGACCGCGCCGACTGTGCGCATAATGACCGGTCTTGCCCTGAAGCTCAGCTTGACCGGAAATTTAAACGCAAGCATTATAAGAGCGGCGGCAAATACCGTTGTCGTAATCATAGGATACTGCAGCTTAAATTCATACTGCGCCGCGACGTTCATCGCCGTTCCCCATGCGTAAATATCCGTGGGCATGAGGGCGGTGCCTCTGAAGCAGTAAACGATAAAGCTTGAAGCGTTGAACGCATAGGACGCCGATAACGCGGTGATCGCCGATACGCGGAGGCTGCCCGAAACAAGCAGACCTATCCCGCCGAACGCAAGCCAGAACAGCACATTTAAAAAATAGAGATTCGGCTTTGCGTTAAAGCCGCCCGCAAACAAGATCGAGATATGCATCGCGCCGAATATCGCGACAATATACACAAGCGCGCCCGTTATCGCCGAAGCGGCCTTATTGAGCCTGAATTTCGTCACGCCAAGAAAGCATACGACAAGAGAGCATACGAGCGAGGTAATAAAATAGCCCGTCATGAAAATCTCTTTATCCGTATACACCTTGAACAGCTCAACATTCAAACAGGTAAATGTCCAGAAAAACAGTGCCAGTATTATTGTTATTATTATTTTAGCTATATTGTTGCGTTTAATCATCGTATGTTTCAATCCTCATCAGCATTTTAGTGTATATATGGTATTATAGCATATATATATAGATTTTTCAAGCGGATAATTGCGGATAATTATAATAAATTTGCGAAAGCTATTGATCTTGAAACTGCAAATTAACCAAAAAAACACTGATAATTAATTGACAATTCATCAAAAATATAATATAATTAAAAAATAATAGAAATACCGTTATAAACGGTAATAAAAAAGGAGAGAGGAATCTGATGTCAAGAACATACAAATTTTTAGCATTCGACTTCGGCGCTTCATCGGGACGCGCTATTCTTGCTAAGTTTGACGGTAAAAAGCTGGAGCTTGAAGAAAAGCACCGTTTTTCAAACGATCCCGTAACGATCAACGGGGATTTTCACTGGGATGTTTTAAGATTATTCCATGAAATCAAGCAGGGGATTTTAAAGTGCGCCAATTCCGGTGACAGGGATATTGACTGCATCGGTATCGACACATGGGGAGTTGACTACGGTCTGCTTGACAAGAATGACAAGCTGCTCGGAAATCCGTATCACTACCGCGACACAAGAACAGAGGGAATGTATGAAAAGGCCTTCGCGCTTGTTCCCAAGGAGGAAATCTTCAAGGAAACAGGCATTGCCTTCAACTGGTTCAACACGCTCTATCAGCTGCTTGCCGCAAGGCTTGCGGACGACTCGGCGCTTAAGGAGGCAAAAACGCTCCTCATGATGCCCGACCTCTTTAACTTCTTCCTCACAGGCGTAAAAAAGACAGAATATACAAACGCGTCAACAACGCAGATGTTCAACTCGGAGCGTTACGAGTGGTCGTATGATATGCTCAAAAAGCTTGGCATCCCTACCGACATTCTCACGGACATTGTGTATCCGGGCGACATTATAGGCACGATCAGACCGGAGCTTGCGGAGGAGCTTGGCATTGCCGAGGTTCCTGTCGTAGCCGTAGCGTCGCATGACACCGGCTCGGCGGTTGCGTCGGTACCGGTTGCGGACAAGAAGGACTTTATCTATATTTCATCCGGTACATGGTCGCTCATGGGTGTTGAGCTTGACAAGCCGAATGTTTCGGACGGCGCTATGAAGTATAACTTTACAAATGAGGGCGGCGTAAACAAGACGATCCGCTTCCTCAAGAACATCATGGGACTGTGGCTTATTCAGGAAAGCCGCCGCCAGTGGGACAGAGAGGGTACACTCCTTTCCTTTGATGAGCTTGAGCGGGAGGCGCGGGCGGCTGAGCCGTTTGCAAGCCTTATCGACCCCGATTATCCGTCGTTCCAGACCCCCGGCAATATGCCCGAACGTATAAGAGAATACTGCCGGATGACAGGTCAGAAAACGCCGGAAACAACAGGCGCGGTTGTGCGCTGTATCGCGGAAAGTCTCGGCTTCCGTTACAGATATACGATAGAAGGCATGGAGGAGGTCACGGGCAGAAGATACAACGTTGTAAACATCGTCGGCGGCGGTATCAAGGACAAGATGATATGCCAGTTCACGGCCAACGCCACAAAACGCGTTGTAAACGCCGGACCCGTTGAGGCAACGTCAATCGGCAATATCATTGTTCAGGGTATCGCGATGGGCGCGATCAAGGATCTCAATGAAGGACGCAGGATCGTAAGAAACAGCTTCGATATAGCGGAATATCAGCCGCAGGACGGCGAAGCATGGGACGCCGCATACGAGAAATGGAAGGACATTGCCGCGTCCGCGCAAAAGTGACGCTTTACAGTCGAATCCCCCGGAAATTTAAATATCCGGGGGATTTTTTTGCTTATGAAACCATTGGTATAAAAAATTTCCTTCCGCCGTCCGTGCTGTTTTCATCCGCATTGTTATATTGCTTTATCATTTCCTGCGGCACGGCATAGCTCTTTGCAATATCCCATACCGTGTCGCCCTCCCTGCTGAAATAAATCACAATGCCGCTTCTCTTATTTCTTTCCTCCGCGATTATATCCGTTATATTATCGATCTCCGTTACCTTCTGCAGCTTGCTTTCAATATCGAGCAGACACCGCAGCTCAAGTCCGCCGGTGGAATTGAGATTATAGCTCACATGCCTGACGACCGCCTTGATATTCACATCCGGCGCGTCCGCGCCGCTCCGGCAGTCCAGCATATATGAAAACGGTATATCTTTCTTATAGCTGTAAACGGGATTTTCGCCGGAATCGGTAAGATACAGAATATACGCCTCAATCTTACCCTCGCATATTATTTTATTCCTCTGCAGCTCCGCCTTGGTAACGAACGCGTTCGTCATAACGTTATAAACGCCTCTGACGCCCGGCACGTTTGACGGAAAGTCGATTATTTCCCTTAACGTGTTCTGCACCGCCGGTCTTTCAACCGTTTCCGTAAGCCTTATTCTCTCTGTTTCGCATTTAGTGTTTTTGTACGGTATAAAGCAATCGCTCAATATCTCCTTTTCCTCAATTTCAACGCCCCTTACGGCCGCCGCAATATCAATATCCAGCTCGGCGATCCTCATATCCCCGTCGCTGTCCGGCAGCGCCTCGCACATTACGCCCATAAGACAGTAGTCAACGTCACAGATCGAGTCCTCCCCCACACCGTCAGCGTCGAACACCTCGGTGAACGGCAGCTCGGCCTCAATGTATTTTATTTCTCCGTCCTCATCTGTATACAGCACGCATACCCCCGCGCTGCCCTTCACTATCACCTTCCCCGTCACCGTTTTATACTCGGTATCCGAAATCCTGACGTCGGTTTTCAGTATTTCCGCTATTGAGGTCTGACCCGACGGTACCTCAAGGGCTTCCTTTATGGTAAAGCTATGCTCCGAAATATCAACGGTGTTTTCAAAATCTATCTTCCGTTTCTTCCTCTCCGCAAATTCATCCTCCACATCGGTGCATATATCGGTTTCAATGATCCTGCACAGCTCATAATCAATTCCCGCCACGGCACGGAGTCTGAGCTTTCTTGAATTGACCGCGCTGAATTCAACGCGCTCAACCGAAACGGAAACGATCGGTCTCACATCCGCATCTGCGTCTCTCGCGTCAACTACCTGCTTAAATTCCATAGACGTAAGTATGCTTTTTATCCTGACATTCTCCTTATCCGGTATGTAAAGCGCCTTATAGTCTATACGCCCGTTTATCACAAGTCTGCCGTTTTCGATATATTTATCCGTAACGCACGCATCCGCGTCAACCTGTAAAATTTTCAATATGTCCGGCTTCACGTCCGGGACAATAATATCTCCGTCCGCCATCGCCTGAGTTGTCCCCCGAACCGCAGCTTCACAAATGCTTACAGTATCTTTTATCAGCTCCATGTTATACCTCCTGAAATAGTCTTTATAGATATATATGCGCGATCCGTCAAAAAAAGAACAGGCGCTGCCGCCTGTTCCTTAACTGTTCATAATCAGCTGTTAATAAATTCGTCAAATCTTTCGATAATTGCCGCCGCCTCGGCGCGTGTCGCGTTGCCCTGCGGATCGAGCATATTGCCGTCCTTGCCGTTTATAATTCCCGCACCCGTTGTCCAAATCAGCGCGGTCTGCGCCCAATCTGAGATCTGCGCGGAATCGGCATACTTGATAATGTTGCCCGACGCGGAAATATCATATCCGAACGCGTCCGAATATCTGTACATTATAGCGGCGAGCTGTTCGCGCGTGATATTAACGTCCGGCTCAAACATATCGGCTGACGTACCGTTTACAATACCCGCATCCGCGGCCCATGTTACGGCGTCGGAGTACCATGTTCCCTTCGGAACGTCCGTAAAGCTCGATTCCATATCAACGTTCGGCTCACACGCATATCTGTAAAGTACGGTTACGAGCATTGCTCTTGTAAGCGTTGCCTCCGGCTCAAACATACCGTTTGATGTGCCGTTCATATAGCCCTTCTTGCAGACGTCCGATATGCTGTTATAGTACCAGCTGGTTTGCGGCACATCATAGAAGGTGTTCGCGACTGTTGCCGGCGACGCGTCCTGTACGGGCGAAGTATGCGTTGTAACGGTTGTGGTTGTGTTGTATGTCGTACCCGACGACTTTTCATATATAGCGATAAACGAGGTTGCCGATCTTATATAATATGTTTTCGGATTAGTAACAAGCACGCCGTTGCTTGACCAGCCCTTGAACACATAGCCTTCATCCGCCCGAACCGTCGGATAATCGGGCACTCCTGTGAGTCTTACGGTCTGCTTAGCCTTGCCGGAAACAATTTGACCGTGATCTCCTTCGTCAAAGGTTACAGTATAATACTTTGACGTACCTCTCGATTTTGTTTCCTGCATTGTGATGCTCGTTCCGGTCGTGGGCACATCGCTTGAACCGGCCGCTCTCATCTTAACGATATATGTTGATCCGCCGGAGAGATTACTGAAAACTACCGTCCCGTTCGTGGGTGAAGCCCATGTTCTGAGTCTGCCGCCGGCCGTGGTGAACAGTGCAACCTCACAGTTGCTGTCAAGGTTCTTAATCGTCATTGTCGTCGTAGTCACTGTGATATTCGATAAGGAAACAATATAATCATAGCTGTTTATCGTTATTGTAATTCCTATGTTTCTCTCCTCCGCGGCACTCAGTCCGGACGTCTGAGACAAAACCACGGTAAACTTATAGTATCCGTCAACTCCCGTAGGCGATGTAAGACTTCCCTTTACCGGAGCCAGCATTTCACCTGTTTCCACTGTGTATGATACGTTGGGGTATGCCGAGGCAATGCTCTTGATCTTCGTTTCAATGCTTGCCTTTACGGTATCCTGCGAATCATAGGTTCCCGATGAGCTCTGCGTTGCGTCGCTGAATTTAAGAGCGGCTATTGCCAGCTTAAAATTATCTATCTCCGTCGCTTCCGCATTTATTATCTCCAGAGTATAGATATTCGTTGTGCCGTCCTCCGCCTTGACCGTGATCACATAATGGTTGTTTTCGCTTGATACGGTATAATTTGCTTTACTGTCGTTTGTAACCGGAACAATATCCGAAATCGATGTTGTTTCGCCGTATGAAAGGGTTACGGTATACTTATTGTCGGCACCTAAAACAGCCTCCGTCCCTTTTACGGTGACTGATTTAAGAGTGGCGTCCCATGACTTCGCCTCAACGCCCTCGATCGCGATAACAACATCGTCTTTTATGCCGGATATTGTATATACTCCGTTCTCGGCGGTAAGAGTCGCGCCGTTAGCCTTTACTGTCAGATTGCTCGAATCATAGCTGCTGCCGAGGCTTACCGTGAAGCTGTAGCTGCCGCCCGGAGCAACCGATGACTCGCTTCCGTTCACCGGAGTGATTGTTACGCCGGTGATACTCGGAATTGTGATCTTACATTCCGTTTTAACGGCGGAAATCGATATATCCGTTTCCTTATTCGCTGAAATCGTCACTGTGCTGTCAAAGTCGTTTAATTCGTATCCGTCATAGCTTACGGCTGTCACCGTATATGTACCCGATTCCACAAGGGTTTTTCCCGCCGACAGCTCCGTGGAGCATCCGTCTTTTGTAATAATGACCTGCTTAACGCCCTCGGTTACCGCAAGATCAATAGTACCCTTATCTCCGATGACGTTTATGTAGCAGGAAGCTACATACTTGCTGTTCACCGTCGTTGCGCTTACGATCGCTTCACCCGATGAAACGGCTGTTACCGTACCGTCCTCATCCACTTTTACGCAGTCGCTTGTTGAGCTCCATACAACGCTCTCGCCCGGAGCGTTCTCCGGCTCGGTTGACGCTTCGAGCTTAAATGTCTCACCCTCGTCCAGCGTAAGGCTTTTTTTGTTGAGAGTAAGCCCTGTGACGACAGCCGCCTGTGTAGGCTCCGGTACTGCGGTTGCCTCGGGAGTCGCCGTCGGTGCGGCGGTTGCTTCCGGAGTGGCGGAAGGCTCCGCCGTGGGTTCATTCGTCGGTTTGTCAGTCGGCTTTTCAGTCGGCTTTTCTGTTGGTTTTTCAGTCGGCTTTTCAGTCGGCTTTTCAGTCGGTTTGTCTGTCGGGTCGGCCGTCGTTTTTACCGAGGCAGTCGCCGTGGGTAACGCGGACGCGGCTGCTGTTGCCGTCGGCTGCACGCCGTCGGCCTCCGCAAAAAATCTTAACCCCGTATCGCCGAATTTAAAATCGGCCGCGCTGACGCTCAGTCCCGCTGTTGAAGCGGCCAGAATCGAAACCGCTGTGATAGCTGATAACAATTTTTTCATTCCTATTCCTCCTCTTAGTAATTTTCTTCTGCACAAAATATTACAGCACTATTATACCATACAATTTCTTTTTTGTCCATATAAAGTTTAAAAAAATTTGTGAAGCGGATGTTAAATTTACCGGTTCCCCGCTGCAGCTTCTGTATATAACACTTTTGAAACATCTGAAATGTTGCGGTTTTGAAAAAAAAATTGAAAATTTTTTCAACGATCATATAGATCCCGCTTATTTCACAAATTTGTCTATAGCTCTGTTAAGCTCCTCAAAGGCGTTTGTATCGCCTTTCTTCGCGGCCTCGACTATACATGTTGAGATATGATCCTTTAGGATCACGCGGCTGACGCTTTTTATCGCCGAATCAATCGCCGACAGCTGAATCAGCACCTCGCTGCAGTCCCTATCGTCCTCGACCATTCGTTTTACCGCGTTCATGTGTCCTATGATACGTGAAACTCTGTTGATCACCGCTTTCTTTTCCTTATGTAAATGCGCGTGGGCGCCGGTAACTGCGCCGCCGGGTTCTGTTATATGCGTATGCTGCTCGGACATAATTTTTCCTCCTTGGCTTAATATATATCAATTATACGCCATTTTTTTGCGAATGTCAATATAATTATGGGGGGATATGGGATCTTCAAAAGGAATAAGCAGCCGAAAACGGCATATTAGAGCCGAAAAAAATATTTTTTGCTTTATCCCCCGCATGGGCTTGTATGGGAGGGATAACTGCGGTATAATATAAAAAATTCATAAGAGATAGGAGGAAGCTTATATGGCTTGTTTTTTAGTCCCGACGGCTGAGGCAATCGTTACAACCGTCATACAAAAGACGACGCAAAAGAAAACGTCGGAGAAGGCTGCGAGAGGGCCTTTCGCAAGAAGGCTCGGCTGGCTTAACAATATGCTATGGGGCGGCTCGGCGCTGTTGGCGTTTGAGCATCTGTGGCACGGAGAGATCACTCCGTATTTCCCGTTTTTAACGGCGGCGTCCGATCCGGCCGACGCGGCGGGAATGATACATGAAATGGCAACGTCCGGCGTTGCTATGGCTCTGCTCGTAACTGTCGTATGGATAGGTATGGTGATTGTGTCGGGCGCGGCGGAGAAAAAAGCGATCGAAAACAGCGCCGCGATCGCGGGAGACGCCGCGAGATGACCTTATTAATTACTGTTTTCGCGGCCGTTGCCGCCACCGTACTGTGGTATACGAAATCGGAAAGCGGAATGGAGCTTGGCAAGCTGTCGCTCATGTATTGGGGCGCGTCGCTTATGTGGTTCGTTGACGCGGCGGCTGGATATATCGAGACGGGAGCGGAATACTTCACCCCCGCAGTCTCCGATATGCTAAACGATGCGTACCTCGGTCTTTCCGTTGTGGCGCTCGGACTGATCATATGGCTTGTAATTGTACTTATTAAGGACCCTGCCGGAGCTATCGGAAAGTCGCTTAGCAAGCACAAATAACGCATACGAACGCAAACGCGAAAGCGCGGCCGCAAATCCGCCGCGCTTTCGCGTTTTTTTTTCAAAAAAATACGGACACTTTCGTGTCCGCTTTTTTGGGAGATAAATAGGTAAATTATATTATATAAAAGCTCCAAGGAGCTAATATATAGCGAGCTAATAATTAAGGACTCAGCCTTAATATGCATATATTATAGCAGAATTTTCTGTAAATGTCAAGGCTTTTTTATCTCTTTTTCCATTATTCTTTATCATTTTCATAGGGAGCCAGTTCACCGATACGCATCATTTCCAGCATATCTATCACAGTTCCTCTGCCCTCGTCGTCCGCGATTGAAAACGGCACAAGAATATCATCCTCGGTAAGCTCCAGAGCTTCGGCTATATCGTTAAGCCGATCCTCTATCTCGCTCTTTTTCAGCTTATCCGTCTTGGCGGCTATAACGATAAGCCGGTCATGGTAATGTCTTATCCACTCCGCCATCTGAACGTCCTGCTTTGTGGGAGTGTGCCGGCTGTCAACCAGAAGAATCGTCTGAACAAGATTCCTGCGGTTGGCAAGATAATCCTCCAGCATCCCGCCCCACTTCGCAATCTCCTCCTTGGAGCGCTTCGCGTAGCCGTAGCCCGGCAGATCGACCATATAAATTTTCTCGTCTATATTATAGAAGTTGATAGTGATCGTCTTTCCCGGCGTGCCGGATACGCGGGCAAGGGATTTACGGTTGAGAACCTTATTTATCATTGATGATTTTCCGACATTCGAGCGTCCCGCAAAGGCAAATTCAAGCATATCCGGACGATCCGGGTACTGATCCTTCGCCACTGCCGACTTTTCAAATTTCGCGTTCTGAAAGTTTATATTCGCTTCCATATCGTTTCCTTTCTTAAACCAACGCCGTCTGTATGACCGCGTCCATGTCCGATACCGGAATAAATTCCATATCGTCTCTTATATCCTCAGGCACATCCTCAATATCCGCCTTATTATCCTCGGGTATGATGACCCTTCTGATACCGGCGCGGTACGCTGCCATTGACTTTTCCTTCAGTCCGCCTATGGGGAGAACTCTGCCGCGCAGGGTTATCTCGCCCGTCATTGCGACGTCGCACCGTACAGGGCGCTTTGTAAGCGATGAGATCACCGCCGTCGCCATTGTAATCCCGGCGGACGGGCCGTCCTTGGGAACCGCGCCCTCCGGGACATGGATATGTATATCCTTATTCTTGTGGAAGGAATCGTCTATATCGAGCTTATCGGCTGTTGAGCGGATGTAGCTTATCGCCGCCATCGCGCTTTCCTTCATAACGTCGCCGAGCTTTCCCGTAAGCTCCACCTTGCCGGTGCCGTTCATGACGTTCACCTCTATGGACAGGGTTTCGCCGCCCGCGCTCGTCCATGCCAGACCTCTCGCGACGCCCACCTGATTTTTCTTGTTCATGGGGTCAAAATGATACTTCTCCCTGCCTAAGAAATCCGAAAGATTCCTTTTATCCACCTTTACAGCCGCTTTGCCTGTTTCGAGAATCTTCTTTGCCGCCTTTCGGCACAGCGATTCGAGCGTCTGCTCCAGCTTGCGGACTCCCGCCTCGCGGGTATAGCTTTCTATTATCTCCCTGACCGCGCCCTCTGTGATAGCGAACTGCTCCGCGCTCATACCTGTCTTTTCAAGCGCCTTTCTTATAAGATAGCCTTTGGCTATATGGAGCTTTTCATATTCCGTGTAGCCCGAAAGGCGTATTATTTCCATACGGTCAAGCAAAGGTCTTGAAATTGTGTCCAGCGTATTCGCGGTTGTTATAAACAGCGTCTCGGACAGATCGAAGGGCACCTCTATATAGTGGTCGCGGAACTCGTTATTCTGCTCGTTATCAAGCACCTCAAGCAGCGCCGCCGACGGGTCTCCGTTATAGTTGGAGCTCATTTTGTCTACTTCGTCAAGCAGCATTACGGGATTTTTGACCTTTACCTCGCGCATCGCGGCCATGATCCTGCCCTCCATCGCGCCTATATAGGTCTTTCTGTGACCGCGTATATCGGACTCGTCGTGTATACCGCCCAGAGATATGCGTACAAACCTCCTGTCCAGAGCGCGGGCGACAGACCTTGCGATCGAGGTCTTGCCGACGCCCGGCGGGCCTTCAAGGCAGAGGATCGTTGCGTTTTTCCCGTCCGTCATCTGTCTGACCGCAAGAAATTCAAGTATCCTTTCCTTTACCTTTTCCAGACCGTAGTGATCCTCGTTGAGGACTTTCTCCGCATTCTTTATATCAAACCGCTCCTCCGTCCTCTCGTTCCACGGGAGGTCTAGAACGGTTTCAATATAAGCTCTCAGCACGGCGCTGTCAGCGCCGGCCGACGGGAGCCGGGAATAGCGGCTTATGTCCTTTTTCAGCTTCTCATAGGTTTCCCGAGGCAGTTCAAGCGCGTCCAGCTCCTTCATGAACTCATCAGACTCCGCCTGAATACCGTCCTTGTCGCCAAGCTCCTCACGGATTACGTCCATCTGCTCGCGGAGGAAGTATTCGCGCTGGTGCTCGTCAACGCGCTCCCTTGTCTTACGGATTATAGACTGCTCAATTTCCGTGACCTTTATTATATGCTCAAGGCTCAAAAGAATTGAGGACGCCCTTTCGCAGTAATCAAGCTCGTTGAGCAGCTCCTGCTTTACCTCCTGGTCAAAATCGATAAATCCGGCGACGGTGTCGCAAAGCTGTCCAAGATGCTTTATCGCCATTATGCTCAGGAATCTGTCCGCGGCCACTCTGGTTGAAGCCGCGAAATATTCCTCTACCTTTTTCTTTATAGCCCTGCAGTATGCCTCTTCCCTTTCGGAAATACCCGAATAGGTTTCGTCTACCTCCTCGATCTCGCACATAAGCGAAGGGCTTTCCTGTTCATAGCCGCGTATAATACCTCTCGAAAGACCCTTTACTATAAGGCGGGTCACGTTGCCCGGCAGATGCAGAGCCTGCTTTATGACGGCAATGGTTCCGACATGGTATAAATCGTCCGGCGTTATATTTTCCTCTTTATCCGGCTGACGCTGCGCAACGAGAAAAACCTTTGAATCGGTGCGCATTGCCTCCTCAACAGCCATAGTTGACGCAGTCCGCGCAATATCAAAATTTATCTGCATGTACGGGAACACAACTATGCCCCGCATTGCAACCGTAGGGAAAACGTGTGTATATTTTTCCAAATTTATTCACTCCAATTAATCAATATTCTCGGCGATCAGCCGAGCCATCTTCTTACAGCCAACCTTCTTCATTCCCTCGCTGTATATGTCGGGCGTTCTGTAATCCATATCAAGAACCTTGTCAACGGCGTTGTTTACCGCCTTAGCCTCATTGATAAGCCCGAACGACATTTCAAGCATCATAGCGGCGGAAACGATCGTCGCTATCGGGTTTGCCTTATCCTGTCCGGCAATATCCGGAGCGGAGCCGTGGATCGGCTCGTACATGCCGAGCCGCGAATCGCCCAGCGACGCCGACGGCAGCATACCGATCGAGCCGGCGATAGCCGATGAAAGATCCGATAAGATATCGCCGAAGATGTTTGAGGTAACTATCACGTCGAACTGCGCCGGATTTACGGCAAGCTGCATTGCGGCGTTGTCCACGTACATATGCGTAAGAGCTACCTCCGGGTAGTCCTTCGCCAGCTCCGTGATAGTCCTTCTCCAGAGCTTTGAGGAATCGAGAACGTTCGCCTTATCGACCGAAACAACCCGCTTATCGCGGAGCATAGCCGTTTGGAAAGCGATTTTTCCTATTCTCTTTACTTCCTCAACGCTGTATTTCTCCTCGTCGCTTGCCCATGAGCCGTCCTCCGCCGTGTGCCTTTCGCCGAAATAAATGCCGCCGGTAAGCTCGCGTACTACCATAACGTTAAGTCCGTTCTTAAGCTTTTCATCCTTGAGAGGCGACGCGTCCTTAAGCTGCGGCTTTAGGATTGACGGGCGAAGATTTGAATAGAGCCCGAGAGCCTTTCTTATGCCTAAGAGCCCCTTTTCCGGTCTCTGCGGACAGCCGTCCCACTTCGGGCCGCCTACAGCGCCCAACAGCACGCTGTCGGACGCCTTGCATATGTCTATTGTTTCCTGCGGAAGCGGAACGCCCGCGGCGTCGATCGCGCAGCCGCCCATAAGCACGTCCGTATAATTGAATTTGTGATTGTATTTTTCGGCAACGGCGTTAAGAACGGTTACGGCGCCCTCAACGATTTCGGGGCCTATTCCGTCGCCTTTTATTAAAGCTATATTGAATTCTGCCATGATTACGACCATTAACTCCTTTCACAAAAGCCGTTTAAAGCAAGCTTACATTTTTCCTTCTTCTATGTACCTGACCAGTCCGCCGGCGTTAATAAGCTCCTGCATGAACGGCGGGAAAGCCGCGGCCTGATATGTCTTGTTCCTTGTCTCGTTTGTTATTATCCCCGTGTCAAAGTTTATTGAAACCGTTTCACCCGCCTCAATATCCCTTGCGGCCTCCGGACATTCGAGGATCGGAAGCCCGATGTTAAGCGAATTTCTGAAGAATATCCTTGCGAAGCTCTCCGCTATAACGCACGATATGCCGCTCGCCTTGATCGCAATCGGAGCGTGTTCGCGGGAGGAGCCGCAGCCGAAGTTTGCGCCGCCGACCATAATGTCGCCCGCCTTTACCCTGTTCACGAACTCCTTGTCTATGTCCTCCATGCAGTGCCGCGCCAGCTCCTCGGGGAGCGAGGTGTTGAGGTACCGCGCAGGGATTATAACGTCCGTATCTATATTATCTCCGTATTTGATTACCGTACCTTTTACATTCATGATTATAATACCTCCTCGGGAGCCGTTATCTTACCTGTTATGGCGCTTGCCGCCGCAACCTCGGGGCTTGCAAGATAAACCTCGCTCTCAACGTGCCCCATACGTCCGACGAAGTTACGGTTTGTTGTTGAAACGCAGCGTTCGCCCGCCGCAAGAATACCCATATGACCGCCGAGACACGGTCCGCAGGTCGGAGCCGAAATCACGCACCCCGCCTCAACCAGCGTTGACAATGTGCCGTCCTTTAACGCTTCAAGATAGATCCTTTGGGTGGCCGGGAATATTATAACTCTTATTCCCTTCCCGACGTGTCTGCCCTTCAATATCTCCGCGGCTCTGCGGAGGTCTGAAAGACGTCCGTTTGTACAAGAGCCTATTACCACCTGGTCGATCGCGACGTCGCCCCAGTTTTCCGGCGTTCTCGCGTTTTCCGGCAGATGCGGGAACGCGACGGTGTGCGGAACCTCGCCCAGATCGATATCGATAATCCGTGAATACTCCGCGTCCTCGTCCGCCGTAAATTCGGAAAACTCTCTCGCCGAATGCTCACGCATATATTCGCGCGTAAGCTCGTCAACCTCAAATATGCCGTTCTTCGCGCCCGCCTCGATCGCCATGTTGGCGATAGTAAAGCGATCGTCCATTGTAAGCGTGTGAAGCCCCTCTCCCGTAAATTCCATCGACTTGTAGAGAGCGCCGTCAACGCCTATCATACCGATTATGTGAAGAATCAGATCCTTGCCGCTTGTATACGGCTTAAGCCTTCCCGTGAGGTTGAACTTAATCGCCTCCGGTACCTTGAACCAAGCCTTACCGGAAGCCATACCGGCAGCCATATCGGTGGAGCCGACGCCTGTTGAAAAAGCGCCGAGAGCGCCGTATGTACACGTGTGCGAGTCCGCGCCTATTACAACATCGCCCGCGACAACGAGTCCCTTTTCCGGCAGCAGCGCGTGTTCAATACCGACCTCGCCGACCTCGAAATAATTAACAATACCAAGCTCGTTTGCAAAATCTCTTACAACCTTAGTCTGCTCGGCGGACTTAATATCCTTGTTCGGAGTGAAGTGGTCGGGGACAAGCGCGATCTTGCTCTTGTCAAACACATCACCGAGTCCTAACTTTTTAAATTCACGAATGCCTACCGGAGCCGTAATGTCGTTGCCGAGCACGAGGTTCAGCTTCGCCATTATCAAATCCCCCGCCTTTACCGACTCCGATCCCGCCGCTTTGGCAAGAATCTTCTGCGTCATGGTCATACCCATTTTTTTATCAATCCTTTCAGCTTTTTGCCGCGTAAGCCGCGGCGCACTTATATGGTCTATAGTATATCACAATTTTTCGGATTAGTAAATACTTTTTTTCAAAATAAAAATACGCCGATTTTTACAACGAAAAAAACAGCGTCCGCGGGGACTTCGCGAACGCTGTTTTTTCGCTTTAATATCAAAATTCGAACTTAATCGTCTCGCCGGTAAGCTCAATGTTCTTCTGAGCTGCGGCTTCATTTAGCTTTCCCTCTGCGACGGACGCAGCGGTTTCGCCGCTGGCTGTTACAACGTTTTCGCTATCGAATATTGTAACATTCATCTTCGGAGCTTCAAATAAATTTTTCATCGTTTTTTACCTCCTCAATTATTCAATCGCCGCAGTCACGGTATCGCTGCCGCTGACATTGTTAAGAATCATGCCGATGTAAACACTGGCGTCCTTTTCCAATGTAAGCTTTACTTCTTGCGATACGGTCTTTTCTTTCGCCGTTACGCTGAGCTGTGACGTTGTACCCTCGGCGCCGCTGTTTGTAACCGTTGCGATATAAGCGGTCGCTACATCTTCCGCATAGTCGCCCGTGCCGTTAGCTTCAATAGCCTCGCCCAAGTCGATTGCGAAAGCGGGCGTTTCCGGTTCAGGCTCCGTTATATCGCCTGTCTTTTCGATAAGAACATAGTCTACCGACACACCCGTACTTGAACCCTGAACCGCGATTGTGTCACCTGCTGAAAGAGTAACATTCTCTACAACCGGT
>CAZOHJ010000025.1:0-11425 GCA_964579875.1 uncultured Lachnospiraceae bacterium
GTCAATTATGTGTTTTGGATCGGGCGCTGCGCCGTCAACAATTAGACATTTTAGCATAACAGGGTGTATTTGTCAACACTTTTTTCAAAAAAAATTCACTTTGTGCATATTGACTATATAGCGCGCATTAACTATCTTGAATTTTAATAATATGTATGCGGTTAAGGCTTCTTTGCACTAAGTTTTCTTCATTACATTGAATGCAGAAAGCTTGGTGCAAAGCATATAGCATATCGATGAATAAAATCTGCTTTTATAGGGGATTATATATAGCATACATTAATTACTTCGTATTTTAATAATACCCGGTGCAAAGCGTATAGAGCGGAAAATATAGAAGGAGCGTGCAACCATGAATATGACAAACGAACAATATAATGAATTTGTGCAGATTAAAACGCCGAAATCAAAAATATTCAAAAACTGTATCAAGGCGTTTCTTATAGGAGGGCTTATATGTTTAATCGGACAATGCTTTCTCAATCTGTATCAATATCTTGGTATTAATAAGGAAGATGCAGCAACGCTCACTACAATTACAATGGTATTTTTAGGAACATTTTCGACAGGGCTTGACATATATCCTAAAATTGCCAAGCACGGCGGCGCAGGTACTCTCGTTCCTGTCACAGGCTTTGCAAACGCCGTAGCTGCCCCTGCTCTTGAAGCAAAAACCGAAGGCTATGTGTTAGGCGTTGGCGCAAAAATATTTACTATAGCCGGACCTGTTATTCTGTTCGGCACACTTGCGTCAATTATGTGCGGCATACTATACTGCATCTGGCAAATGTTCTGAAAAATGCTATATATTTAGCTTTAAAAAAAGACACCATTTTTGGTCAAATATAACAGCTTATAAAAAAACTAAAAATAAATGTTGAAAAAAGCTCCGCAATGTTATATAATATAAGAGAGTTTTTTGCAGAAATGCAGATGTTATATAATACTTCATGAAAGGAATCAATGATGGATAACAGAATTGGCGAAGAATGCGGAGTTTTTGCAATCTATGACCCTAAAGGCGACTGTGCAAGAAGCGCCTATTACGGTCTTTACGCGCTTCAGCATCGTGGCCAGGAGAGCTGCGGCATTGCGGTAAATAACAACCGCGATATTACCTATCACAAAGGTATGGGACTTGTTAATGATGTTTTCGATAACGACACTATCGAAAAGCTCGGCGGCACAATGGCTGTCGGTCATGTCCGTTACTCAACAACGGGAGAGTCATTAAGAGAAAATGCGCAGCCGTTGGTTTTAAGATATGTCAAGGGCAATATAGCCATCGCGCATAACGGTAATCTTATCAACAAGCCTGAGCTTGAGAACGAGCTAAGCAAAAACGGCGCTATCTTCCAGACAACAAGCGACACCGAAATGATTGCTTATACAATAGCCCGCCACAGACTGACCTACGGCAGTATTGAGGTGGCAGTGGAAAAAACCGTGCGGCATCTTGTCGGCGCATTTTCATTGGTGGTTATGAGTCCTCAGAAGCTTATAGCCTGCCGCGATCCGTGGGGCTTCAGACCGCTCTGCATGGGTAAAATTGGCGATGCAGTGGTATTTGCATCGGAAACGTGTGCGCTTGATACTGTTGGCGCAGAATATGTCCGCGACCTTGAGGCGGGAGAAATTGTAGTTGTAAAAGGCGGTAAGATAACTTCAATAAAAACATATGTAAACACACAGCCCCATACACAGTGTATCTTTGAATACCTGTATTTTGCGCGTCCTGACAGTATCATGGACGGACAGGCTATAGATGTATCCCGCGAGCTTGCAGGCAGAATTCTTGCGCGCAAGTCACCGGTTGATGCTGATGTGGTGATCGGAGTTCCGGACTCCGGTATCAACGCCGCGATGGGTTATGCGAAGGAAAGCGGTATCCCCTACGGCATAGGCTTTGTAAAGAATAAGTATATCGGCAGATCATTCATTGAACCGACACAGGAAATGCGTGAGAATGCCGTAAGGATCAAGCTGAATGTACTCAAGGGCACTGTTGAGGGCAAGAGAGTCGTTATGGTGGACGATTCAATTGTAAGAGGCACGACTTCAAAACGAATAGTTAATCTTCTCCGTAAATTCGGCGCAACAGAGGTGCATGTGCGCTCATCGGCGCCCCCGTTCACACATCCGTGTTATTTTGGTACGGATGTCCCCTCAAAGGATCAGCTGCTTGCTACAGGGCGAACAGTTGATGAAATGTGTAAGGTAATAGGCGCAGACTCGCTCGCATTCCTGCCTGTTGAGGACTTAAAGCATATTATTCCTGATGCAGCCTGCGGTTTCTGTCATGGCTGTTTCTCAGGGAAATACCCTGTAGATACCGCAAAATATGTTACAGAATGATTAAAATAGGGATACTTATGCTTTGAGTATCCTTATTTGAGTTTATATATTAAGGAAAGGAATGATTTTTTTATGGCAAACCCCAAAGCAGCCCTTATCATGGGTTCGGATTCGGATTTTGACAAGGTTAAGGGCTGTATCACAAAACTGAAGGAATTTAACATTGACTGTGAGGTAAATGTTATCTCGGCACACCGCACACCTGCAAAGGCTATGGAGTATGCGGCAAAGGCTGAAGAAAACGGCATTGAGGTTATTATCTGCGCGGCAGGCATGGCGGCGCATCTCGGCGGAGTCGTTGCGGCAAATACAACACTTCCTGTAATCGGTATCCCTATTGAATCAACCTTTAACGGCATGGATGCGCTCCTGGCGACGGTTCAGATGCCGCCGGGGATCCCCGTTGCAGCCGTGGGACTTAACAACGGTACAAACGCCGCAATATTGGCAGCCGAGATCCTGTCATTAAAATATGACTGCTTAAAGCCGATGCTTAAGGAAGCACGTCAGAAAATGGCAGACGGTGTTGCAAAAAAGGATGCGGCTATAAAGGAAAAGACCGCCGCTCTGTAATACAAACATAGAAAGATAGGAGAATAAAATAATGGCAACAGATGCATATAAGGCAGCCGGAGTAAATGTAGAGGCCGGCTATGAATCAGTAAAGCTTATAAAGGATGACGTTAAAAGAACCGCAATTGAGGGTGTGCTCGGCGGAATAGGCGGTTTCGGAGGTCTTTTTGAGATCGGAAAGAGCTACAATGACCCGGTACTTGTTTCGGGCACTGACGGCGTGGGAACAAAGCTTAAGATCGCTTTTCTTCTTGACAAGCATGACACGATCGGTCAGGACTGTGTTGCAATGTGCGTGAATGATGTTGCGTGCTCAGGCGCAAAGCCGATATTTTTTCTCGACTACCTCGCGGTAGGAAAGAATATTCCGACAAGAATTGCGGAAATTGTTAAGGGCGTCGCGGACGGCTGCGTGCTTGCAGGCTGTGCGCTTGTCGGAGGCGAGACAGCGGAGATGCCGGGCTTCTATCCGGAGGATGAATATGACCTCGCGGGCTTCTCTGTCGGGATCGTAGACAAGGACAAGATCACAGACGGCGGCAAGGCAAAGGCAGGCGACAAGCTTATCGGTATTGCTTCAAGCGGTATCCATTCAAACGGCTACTCTCTGGTAAGAAAGCTTTTTGACCTCAACGGCGAAAATGCGAGAGCTAATCTTTCAGAATACAGTGAAAAGCTTGGCAAGACGGTCGGCGAGGCGCTCCTTACACCGACAAGAATTTATGTTAAGCCGCTCTTAAAGCTCATTGACGAGGTCGGCATCAACACTGTTTCACATATTACAGGCGGAGGCTTTGTTGAAAATGTTCCCCGAATGCTTCCTGACGGCTTAAAGGCTGTTATACGCAAGGGTACATGGGAGGTTCTTCCTATATTTGACGTTCTGCAGGAAAAGGGCAATATTCCCGAGGCGGATATGTACAACACCTTCAACATGGGTATCGGTATGATCGTTGCGGTCGACGCCGGCAAGGCGGAGGCTGCCGTTAAGTGCCTTGAGGAAGCAGGCGAAAAGGCCTCAATAATAGGTGAGCTTGCTGAAGGCGAAAAGGGCGTCGAAATAATATGAAAAATATAGGAGTGCTTATATCCGGCGGCGGCACAAACCTGCAGGCGCTTATTGATAAGCAGGGCAGCGTTATAAAAAGCGGCAGAATTGTCTGCGTATGCTCAAACAGCTCCCGCGCTTACGGTCTGAAACGCGCTGAACAGGCGGGGATCCCCACTAAGGTTATACGAAAAAATGCCGACTGCGGCGGAGATATTCTCGAATTCAACCGTCAGATCTGCGAATACATGAAGAGTATGAAGGTCGATGTTATAGCGCTTGCGGGATTTCTCGCGATCCTCGGCGGCGATCTGCTTACAGAGTACGCGGATAAAATTATCAATATCCATCCGTCGCTTATTCCCTCCTTCTGCGGCGACGGTTTTTATGGGCTTAAGGTTCATGAGGCCGCTCTGAAATACGGCGTCAAGGTAACAGGCGCAACCGCTCACCTTGTAAATGAAATCACCGACGGCGGCAGAATATTATTGCAGAAAGCGGTATACATAAAGGAAGGCGATACTCCGGAAATTCTCCAGAAGCGTGTTATGGAGCAGGCGGAATGGATCATACTGCCGGAGGCTGTGGAAATGGTATGTTCCGGTAAGGCGTAAAAAATTTATTGAAAAAAAATATTATAAATTGCAGGAAAGGAAACTAAAATGAACAAAATTAATATCTACGATGAGCTTAAGAAGAATGCTTATCCCGGACGAGGGATTGTTATCGGCAAATCCTCAGACGGCAAAAGCGCTGTAGCGGCTTACTTTATCATGGGCAGGAGCGTAAACAGCAGAAACCGCGTATTCGTTGAGGACGGGGAAGGCATACGAACACAGGCATTTGATCCGTCAAAGCTGTCCGACCCCCACCTTATCATATATGCTCCGGTAAGAGTGCTCGGCAACAAAACAATAGTTACAAACGGGGACCAGACCGACACGATCTATGATCTTATGAATCAGCAGATGACCTTTGAGCAGTCACTCAGAACCCGTGAATTTGAGGACGATGCGCCGAACTACACACCGAGAATTTCAGGTATCATAAAAACAGATAACGGCAATTTCAATTATGCAATGTCAATCCTGAAAAGCGACAACGGCAACCCGTTATCATGTCTAAGACACACATTCACTTTCAACAATCCCAAGGCGGGCGAAGGCCGCTTTATCCATACATATATGGGGGACGGTTCTCCCCTTCCGTCATTTGAGGGCGAGCCTAAGCTTGTTGAAATCCCGGATGATATAGACGAGTTCACCGAAGGTCTCTGGAACGCTCTTAACGAGGATAACAAGGTTTCATTATTTGTAAGATTTATCAACCTTGAAACAGGCGAGATCAAGAGTAAGATTGTAAATAAAAATAAATAAACCGAAAGGAAAATATTAACTATGAATGAAATGCAGTTAAAGTACGGCTGTAACCCGAACCAGAAGCCGTCACGCGTATATATGGAGGACGGCAGTGAGCTGCCTATTGAAGTGCTCAGCGGCAGACCCGGTTATATAAATCTGCTCGATGCCCTGAACGGCTGGCAGCTTGTTAAGGAGCTTAAAAAGGCTGCGGGACTTCCGGCAGCTACCTCCTTCAAGCATGTTTCACCGGCAGGCGCCGCGGTAGGCGTTGAGCTTTCAGACACATTAAAGAAGATATATTTTGTTGACGATGTTGAACTTACACCGCTCGCATCGGCATATGCAAGAGCAAGGGGCGCGGACAGAATGTCATCCTTCGGTGACTTTATCTCGCTCTCGGACGAATGCGACAAGGCAACGGCTCTCCTTATAAAGAAGGAGGTTTCGGACGGCATAATTGCTCCGGGATATTCGGACGAGGCTCTTGAGATCTTAAAGGCAAAGAAGAAGGGTAATTACTGCATCTTAAAAATTGACCCGAACTACACACCGTCACCGGTTGAGCACAAGCAGGTATTCGGCGTGACCTTTGAGCAGGGCAGAAACGAGCTTGACATAAGCACAGAGCTGCTTTCAAATGTAGTTACCGGCAACAAGGAAATTCCGGATGCGGCTAAGCGAGACCTTATGATCTCGCTTATAACGCTTAAATATACACAGTCAAACAGTGTATGCTATGTTAAGGACGGACAGGCGATCGGCATCGGCGCAGGTCAGCAGTCAAGGATCCACTGCACAAGACTTGCAGGCAACAAGGCAGATATATGGTGGCTCCGTCAGAGTCCGCAGGTCCTCGGTCTGCAGTTCGCAGACGGTATCCGCCGCGCAGACAGAGATAACACAATTGACGTATATATTTCGGATGAGCATGATGATGTGCTTGCAGAGGGTATGTGGCGGAAGTTCTTTAAGGTTAAGCCTGAGGTATTCACAAAGGAGCAGCAGAGGAAATGGCTTGACAAGAACACCGAGGTTGCTCTTGGGTCAGACGCATTCTTCCCGTTCGGTGACAACATTGAAAGAGCCTACAAGTCGGGTGTTAAATATATTGCGCAGCCGGGCGGCTCGGTAAGAGACGATAATGTTATAGAGACCTGTGACAAGTACAACATGGCTATGGCATTCACAGGGATAAGACTGTTCCATCATTAATCACAAGGAGACAAACCGACATGAAAATATTAGTAGTAGGAAGCGGCGGACGCGAACATACAATAGTATGGAAAATCGCGCAGTCGCCGAAGGTCGATAAAATTTACTGCGCACCGGGCAATGCGGGAATTGCAGAGCTTGCAGAGTGCGTTGATATCAACGTAATGGACAAAGAGTCTATGGTTAAGTTTGCAAAGGACAATGCCATTGATCTTGTGATGGTAGCTCCGGACGATCCTCTGGCAGCGGGAATGGTTGACGCTATGGAAGCAGAGGGCATCCGCGCATTCGGTCCCCGCGCAAATGCGGCTGTAATTGAGGCAAGCAAGGCATTTTCTAAGGAGCTTATGAAAAAATACAATATCCCCACGGCCGCTTATGAGATATTCACAGACAGTGCGGAGGCTATCGCATATCTTGAAAAGGGCGCCTTCCCCGCCGTTATCAAGGCAGACGGGCTTGCGCTCGGCAAGGGAGTTATAATCGCGCAGGAGCTTGACGAGGCAAAGGAAGCCGTTCATGACATGATCGACGGCGGCAAATTCGGCAAAAGCGGTCGCCGCATAGTAATTGAGCAGTTCCTGACCGGTCCTGAGGTTTCGGTGCTTGCATTCACAGACGGTAAAACTGTAAAGCCCATGGTGTCGGCTCAGGATCACAAGCGCGCATATGATAATGACAAAGGACTTAACACCGGCGGCATGGGTACCTTCTCACCGTCAAGACTTTATGATGACGCAAAGGCAGAGGAATGTATGAATAATATTTTCCTCCCGACAGTAAAAGCTATGCAGGCTGAGGGCAGACCGTTCAAGGGTGTACTTTATTTCGGTCTTATGATGACAGCCGACGGCGTCAAGGTAATTGAATACAACTGCCGTTTCGGCGATCCGGAAACACAGGTCGTTCTCCCCCGTCTTAAGACGGACCTTGTTGAGATCATGGAAGCAGTCATTGACGAAAGACTTGACGAGATCGATATTGAATGGGCGGACAACGCCGCAGTCTGCGTTGTTATGGCATCCGGCGGATATCCGGTATCATATGAGAAGGGCTATGAGATCTCCGGCATCGAGGACGCAAACTCAATGGATAATGTAATCGTATTCCATGCGGGAACGAAGCTTATAAACGGAAAGTTCACAAATGCGGGCGGCAGAGTTCTTGGAGTTACCGCGGTTGACGATAACCTTGACAAGGCAATAAAGCGCGCATATGAGGGAGTTTCAAAGATCTCATGGAAGGATGAGTTTCACAGAAGCGATATTGGTATAAAGAAGTATTAAAGCTGTGACGGAGAGGTTAAGGTGTTACATAAATGAGAACTGATTATATTTCATGGGATGAATACTTCATGGGCATTGCAATGCTCAGCGCCATGCGTTCAAAGGATGACAATTCACAGGTCGGAACGTGTATAGTAAACAACGAGAATAAAATTCTTTCACTGGGCTACAACGGTATGCCGATCGGCTGTGCCGATACCGATATGCCATGGCGAAGAAACGGTGCGCCGCTGGACACAAAATATATGTATGTCTGTCATGCCGAGCTGAACGCCATTTTGAACAGTCCCGCGCCATCGCTTAAGGGCGCTAAGGTTTATACGACACTTTTTCCCTGCAATGAATGCACAAAGGCAATTATCCAAAGCGGGATTAAAGAGGTTATTTATCTCTCCGATAAGTACCATGACGATGATTCATGCATAGCCGCAAGAAAAATGTTCGATATGACCGGCGTTAAGTACAGAAAATATGAGCCGAGCGGGAACTGTATAACTATGGAGTTATAAAGGAAGGAAGCTTTGACAATGGATTTTAAAGAGAAAATTTTAAGCACAAAGGACGATATTTTTAACGGCAGAATTTTTAAGATAAAGGTTCACGATATTGAACTGCCCGACGGCAAAAAATCAAAGCGGGAAATCGTGGAGCATCACGGCGGCGTAGGCGTTATCGCGGTGACACCGGAACGCGAGGTGTTCATGGTGACCCAGTACAGAATTGCCGCGGAGGAGATGATGCTTGAAATTCCGGCAGGCAAGCTTGAAAAGGATGAGGATCCGTACGATGCCGGAATGCGTGAGCTTGAAGAGGAAACAGGCTACAAGACGGATGATCTTACATTCCTCGGCGAGTATTACGCGACGCCGGGCTACTGTACGGAAAAGCTCTCAATCTATCTTGCCACAGACCTTGAATATAGGGGGCAGCAACTTGATCCGGGAGAGTTTTTAAATGTAAGCAAAATCCCGCTTGATAAGCTTTACGAGATGGTAATGAACAATGAAATCCGTGATTGCAAAACGGCGATCGCGATATTAAAGGCTAAGGCTGTTTTGGGATAATTAAAAGGGGCGCAAGCCCCTTTTAATTTTTATGTTCTTTTTTCCACTGTTTTATCTGCTCCAGTCTTGCCTTAAAGCGTGCTTCCTTGCCCTGCTCTGTAGGCAGATAATATTCACGTCCCGCGACTGACGGCGGCAGACATTCCATATTTGTGAGCTTTTCCTCCGTGTCGTGGGCATACCGGTAGCCCTTACCGTAATTAAGATCCTCCATAAGCCTTGTCGGAGCGTTGCGTATTATAAGCGGGACAGGCTCAGCCAGATCCTTCACCGCATCCTTCTTGGCATGTTCATATGCCATATACAGGGAATTTGACTTCGGCGCCATTGACATATAAACCACCGCCTCGGTAAGGTGGACAGAGCACTCCGGCATACCTATAAAATGGCATGCCTGATATGCCGCTACCGCAATTTCCAGTGCGCGCGGATCGGCAAGCCCCACATCCTCGCTTGCGAACCGCGTTACCCGTCTTGCAACATACAGCGGATCCTCACCCGCCTCAAGCATTCTTGCCAGCCAGTAGACCGCCGCGTCAGGGTCGGAATTACGCATAGACTTATGCAGCGCCGAAATGAGATTATAATGCTCCTCACCGTTCTTATCATACATCAAAGACTTTTTCGAGGTGCATTGCTCCAGTATCTCCGGCGTTATAGCTGTTACCCCGTTTTCGTCAAGCTCGCCGTTGAGCACCACCATTTCAAGAGTTGACAGCGCATTCCTCGCGTCACCGTTTGAAAAATTGGCAATGCTTCTGAGCATATCTTCGGATATGTTTATTTTTCTGTCCCCAAAGCCTCGTTTATCAGTAAGCGCATTTGACAGCAGGGAAACGATCTCATCTGTTTTCAATGCCTGTAAAACAAACACCTTGCAGCGCGACAGCAGAGCGCTGTTGATCTCAAATGAAGGGTTCTCTGTGGTTGCCCCTATAAGAATTATGCTCCCCTTTTCGACAAACGGAAGAAAAGCGTCCTGCTGTGACTTATTGAAACGGTGTATCTCGTCCACAAACACAATAGTCTTTTCTCCGTAATTGCTGTTGTTCTCCGCCTGCTGCATGACAGTGCGGATTTCCTTAATGCCGCTTGTCACAGCCGAAAAATCTATAAACGCAGCCTTTGTGTACCTTGCTATGATTCTTGCAAGCGTGGTCTTTCCCACTCCCGGCGGTCCCCAGAAAATCATGGAGGATACCCTGTCACTTTCTATAATATTCCGCAGCACCTTTCCCTTTCCTATTAAATGGGTCTGCCCCGCAAATTCCTCAAGGCTCTGTGGTCTCAGTCTCGCCGCAAGAGGCTGCATTTCCGAATTATATAATAAAGACATCTGCTCCATACTCTTATCTCCGTAAGCTTCTTTTCTGTTATTCGACCACTCTTTCAAGAACCAGTGAATTACATAAAGGAGCCATATATTCAAATGAATCAAACAGCATATATTTTAAATTGTGTTCTCTTGTACCGATATCAACAGCTGTTCCGTCCGAAACATCCGTAAAAAGATTTACAAGAATGAGTGCGCCGTTATCATCATATACCGCCTCGATCATAACCGCATTTTCTACATCATCTGCAAATGCTGCTATAACCTTTCCGTCATCTTCCCTTAGACAGGTTATACCGTCATTCAAAGCCTGTATATAAAATCCCACATGTGGCGGCTGGTTATACGCCGTCTGCTCTGCCGCGACGCCGCTGCGGTATACAGGATCTTGCATAAGCGTTTTCAGCTTGTATGAAGTCACATCAGTCGTGGTGTAAACCCTCAGCGCGGAGTAATCCTCAAGAGGATATATAACCTCCTCACGCCAGTCGCCGAATAAATCAGCCTGTAAGGACGGATTTGCCTTTGTTCCGTTTACACTGACGCAGCCGGCCGCGCTGAATACCGATGACATACCGCTGCCGTTCCATGATGCAACAGAAGTGCCGTCAAGCAGCTCATCATATAAATCCCCGTCCCAGAAAATGCGGAAGTTATTGCTGAAGCTGTATCTTGACGCGTTAAATACTCCGTTGCCCTCCGCAATATACGCCTGAACCTGATTTCCGCCGTTGACCTGATAATAACCTCCGGCGCCCGTATCCGCCATCATACCTCGGCCGGTATCCTTCGACGCGTCCTTATGAAACAGCTCTTCACCTGTATCCGCGTCATATACGGTAAGACCATATGAACCTGACTCATGCACCGAGAAATATTCCAGTCCCGTATGAGTGGGATCATAATCTCCTATATGAAGCGCGTCACCGTGTCCTCTGTTTGAGCACCACTTGACCGAAAAGTCATTGTCAAGACAAAGGGCGCCGCATATTATCTCATCACATCCGTCATTATCCACATCCGCAACCGTCAGATTGTGATTGCCCTGTCCGATGTACTGCCTGTCATAATCATCGGTATCAAAGCTTGCGGAAAGCTTCAGCCTTCCGTTTTCAAGAGTATATGCCGCCGCGGTTGTTCTGTCGTAATAGCCTCTCCATGTTACAACCGATGGAGTTACGCCGTCAAGATAT
>CAZOHJ010000025.1:11525-43834 GCA_964579875.1 uncultured Lachnospiraceae bacterium
TCTGTCGTAATAGCCTCTCCATGTTACAACCGATGGAGTTACGCCGTCAAGATATACATTTCCCGTAACGCCTGAATTTGAGTTGTCCTGGGGATTTGCATCCCACTTCACGATGATCTCATATTCACCGTCACCGTCAAGATCGCCGCAGGACGCATCGCTCGGCGCATAGGCATAGCTTGCCCCGTTATATACAAAGTCCGCCGGAATATCAATCGGAATGTCAAAATAGCTGTTTCTCTGCGGAGTAACGGCATCACATCTTTCACCGCCCGAGGGCGCGACGCTGTAGCTGTCGGAGACACTTCCGCCGGTATCAAGATAGTTTGTACTGTCCGATACTGTAGCGATCAGCTTGTTTCCGCGGTATACATCAAAGCTCACCGCGCTTTCCGCGCTGCCGAAAACATTGTCCTCGCTGTCAAACAGCCGCCAGCTCAGAAAGACGCCGTTTTCCGCCTTGATCGCTGTAAGCCCGCGGCTCAGGCTCTCCATACTTCTTGTATGCCCATTTGAAGAGTTATTATAGCCGCCCTCTTCATATACATAATTATATGTAATCATTCCGTCATCAGCAGCCGCAGCATTATTACTCATATATCGGGGTAATGCTGTTGTCAAAATCGCCGCTGAAATCACTGCACAGGTAAATTTTTTCACATGATCACCTCGTATTAATTATAATATACTTAATTATACTATATAATCATTACAAATACAAGCAAAAATGAGTTTTTTTTCAGATTAAAACTTATTGCAAAGATGCATTAACCGCATACATTAGGTATTATTAAAATTCGAAGTACTTAATGCATGTATTTCGATTTTTTGTTGATTTTTAAGTTAATCTGTGGTATAATGTATATTAAATTTGAGTATATAAAATTCAAGGAGGACACATGTAATGTGGGCATTTAAAAGCGTATTTTATCAGATTTATCCTTTGGGCTTCTGCGGGGCGCCTTTTGAGAATGACGGTATTCCGGTAAACAGAATTGAAAAAGTAAAGGAATGGATTCCGCATATAAAGAAAACCGGCTGCAGCGCAATTTATTTTTCACCTGTATTTGAGTCGGACACACATGGCTACAATACAAGAGATTTCTTTAAAATAGACACAAGGCTCGGCACAAATGACGATTTCAGATCGGTCGTAGAGGAGCTGCATAAAAACGGAATAAAGGTAGTCCTTGACGGTGTATTTAATCATGTAGGACGCGGTTTCCGCGCTTTTCAGGACGTTCTGGAAAAGCGTTGGGATTCACAGTATAAGGATTGGTTCAATATAAATTTTGACGGCAACAGCTGCTGCAATGACGGTCTTTGGTATGAGGGCTGGGAGGGCAATTATGATCTTGTCAAGCTCAATCTCTATAACGGTGATGTTGTCCGCCATCTGCTTGACGCGGTCAAGTTCTGGGTCGACGAATTTGATATAGACGGCCTCAGACTTGATGTAGCATACTGCCTTACACCGGAGTTTCTGAAAACGCTCCGCAGCTTTACAGAGCAGCTAAAGCCGGAATTTGTACTTATAGGAGAGCTTCTTCACGGTGACTATTCTCAGAGGGTAAACAATGAAATGCTCCATTCCTGCACAAACTATCAGTGCTATAAGGGCTTGTTCTCCTCCTTCAATTCTATGAATATGTTTGAAATTGTCCACTCAATTCAGAGACTGTTCGGCAGTGAAAACTGGTGTATGTGCCGCGGACTGCACCTGCTGAACTTTGTCGATAACCATGATGTGACAAGAGTTGCAAGCGTGCTCACAAATGAAAAGCACCTTCCGCTTATATACGGCATGATGTTTGGTATGCCGGGGTTCCCATGCATCTATTACGGCAGTGAATTTGGCGTCAAGGGAGAAAAAAGCCATGGTGATCCGGCGCTGCGTCCGTGCATTGAAAAGCCGGAGGAGACAGAGCTTACAATGTTTATCGGCAGACTTGCGGAGGCGTTTAAAAGCAGTGATGCGCTTCAGAACGGCTCCTTCCGCACGGTTGTTTTACAGAATACGCACTGCATATTTGAAAGAAAGACAGACAATGAGCGTGTACTTGTCGCGATAAACGCTGATGAGAATCCGGCTGTGTGCCACTTTGACGCGGGCTGCGGTCTTGCTGTCGACCTCATAACAGGCGACACACACGACTTCGGCGGAGGCAGCGAGTTGCCGCCCTATAGTGTCCGGTTCTGGAAGATGGAACGATAATGGGCAGAAAAAAGTATTAAAATGAGCCAAGCCCCCGTATTCCGGGGGTTTTTCAGTGCAAAAAAGAAACGATTCCGAATGGAACCGCCTCTTTCAGAATATTCAATAGAATTATTTGTTGCCTGCCATTGCTGCAACCTCGGCAGCGAAATCGTCTTCCTTCTTCTCAAGACCCTCGCCTGTTTCAAAACGAACATAGCTCTTGAGAGTGATCGGAGCGCCGATCTTCTTTCCGACTGCATCAAGGTACTTTTCAACAGTTTCCTTGTTCTCAGCCTTAACATATGTCTGCTGGAGAAGACATACCTCTGCAAGCTCCTTGTTAAGACGGCCTGTAACCATCTTCTCGATGATGCTATCCGGCTTTGCAGCATTCTTCGGATCATTCTTTGCCTGCGCAACGAGGATCTCTAACTCGTGATCCTTGTATTCCTGCGGAACATCTGTGTTTGAAAGATACTTCGGATTAAGAGCCGCAACCTGCATCGCAACATTCTTCAAGGCTTCCTTAACCTCAGCATTGTCTGACGGGGCGTCTGCCTCAACAAGAACACCGATCTTGCCTGCCGCATGGATATATGCAACAACAGCGCCCTCTGTGGCAATTCTTGCAAATCTTCTGATGTTCATGTTCTCACCGATCTTAACGATCTTCTCTGTGAGCATATCTCCTATCGTTGTACCCTCTACAGCCGCAGCCTTGAGCGCATCAACGTCCGCCGGATCAGTATCTGCAACCGTCTTTGCAACTGTGCCGACAAACTCCTGAAACTCCGCGTTCTTTGCAACGAAGTCTGTCTCTGAGTTAACCTCAACGAGAACGCCTACGCCGCCTCCTATATATTCCTTAACTATACCCTCGGCTGCAATTCTGCCCGACTTCTTAGCTGCTTTGGCAAGACCCTTTTCTCTGAGGATCTCAACTGCCTTATCCATATCGCCGTCAGCCTCTGTAAGAGCCTTCTTACAGTCCATCATGCCGCAGCCCGTCATTTCTCTTAATTCCTTAACATCCTTAGCTGTAAATGCTGCCATGTTATTTTCCTCCTGTTATTAATCCGGTAAATATTGAAATTATTCAGCGTCTTCAGTCTCAGCTGCCTCAGCCTCTACTGCTGCATCCTCGCCCTGCTTGCCTTCGATTATAGCGTTTGAAATTGTTGAAGCGATAAGCTTTACCGCACGGATAGCGTCATCGTTGCCCGGGATCACATAGTCAACCTCATCCGGGTCACAGTTTGTATCAACGATCGCAACGACCGGGATGCCGAGCTTCTTAGCCTCTGATATAGCTATCTTTTCCTTTCTCGGGTCAACAACGAACATAGCGCCCGGAAGCTCCTTCATTTCCTTGATACCGCCGAGGTTCTTCTCAAGCTTGTCTCTCTGGTTCTTAAGAATCGTAACCTCCTTCTTGGGAAGTACATCAAAGGTGCCGTCCTCTTCCATCTTGTTTATCTGAGCAAGTCTTGCAATTCTCTTCTCAATCGTCTGGAAGTTTGTGAGCATACCGCCGAGCCATCTGTTGTTTACATAGTACATACCGACACGCTCCGCCTCTTCCTTTATTGAGTCCTGAGCCTGCTTCTTTGTACCTACGAACAATACGCTCTTGCCCGACGCCGCTACTTCACGTATGAAATAATAAGCCTCTTCAACCTTCTTTACTGTCTTTTGAAGATCGATAATATAGATACCGTTTCTCTCTGTGAAGATGTACTGCTGCATTTTAGGATTCCATCTTCTTGTCTGATGTCCGAAATGAACACCCGCTTCCAAAAGCTGTTTCATTGAAATTACGTTAGCCATTTTTTAATTCCTCCTGGTTTAGTTCCTCCGCATAAATCCATTATTACGCCAACCGCGGCTAAACGGCAACGGGCGCATACATTATGCGTGTGTATTGTTCAGACCGCCATATATTTTATATACCAAATAAATACAGGGTCATTTTCCATACCGATTTATTATATCATTTCCAATGTGCCTTGTCAAGGGCGAATATAATATTTTTTTTGAAAACTTTATAATTTTTTACAAAGAAAAAGAAACCATGTACGGTTTCTCTCTCATTTTTATTGAACCTGAATTTCCAGCTTCTGCGCCTGACTGAACTTCATAAAGATTGTATCACCGTTCGTGTCCATACGGATAGTCCAGTCCGGGCTTGTGGTTGCGGCTTTTCCCGCAACGCGAACGCACATAAGACCGCTTTCCTCAAATTCGATCTCCGCGCTGTCCCCTTTTATTTCCACCTGCGCCGGAACATTGATCTGCTTTATATTTATGCCGCTTGCCGCACCGCTCCTTTTTAAAGCCGCGGGCTTATTGAGCGCCGCATAAATATTTCCGTTTTCTTCATTCCATACATCCGCGTCCACACTGTAGTTTGCCGCGCTGTCATCTTCTCCGAAAACCACCTTGACGCCGACACATCTGCTGAACCTTTCATCATAAAGACCGCGTCCGGTATCTCTTACGCTTCCGCTTATGACTATATCTCCGTTATCGGCTCTTACAGCCGCCACATCCGTATTGTATGCCGCCGCGACCGCCTTTGCCATCTGATTTTCTCCGACAAACATATAATCGAAATCATCAACAAGCTGCGCGACCTTTTTAACCGCCGCTGCCTGCTCATCTGACGCTTCATAAATATAGTCGCAGTGGTTATAGAACAGCATAGGCATATCATATTTAACGCTTGTATACGAATATGCGCCCTCGCCGTGAGGAGTGTTTGAGGTTTCAAGCAAAAGGAAATCATACCCCGTCATATACATAGGCATCGGGATCGCGTCCTCAGCCGAGCTTTGCGGAACAGCGTCGCTTTCGGGCATGGTCGCTCCGCTGTTCCAGAGCAGCCCCGCCTCGGACTGCGCCGCGAACGAGCCGTTATAGTTCGGATTAAAACCGTTTATGCCGCTTCCGTCATATCCGTATTTACTTGTAAACCAAGTATGCTGGTTCGCGCCTATGCCTTCCGGCGTCAGACCGTATGCCTCAAGAGCGTTTCTGTGATATTCAAGCTCCCGCTCCTCATGCTCGGGAGTTGCATATTTATGCGTAAAGCTGTGCACACCCATATAAATATTATACTTATCGCAAAATTCAAGCTGCTCACGGAGCTTATCCTTATACGGAAAATACGGACTGTCTATAGGATACGCCATACCGTATTCAAGAGCTCCGCATATAAGGTCATCGTTTCCGTCACCATCAACGTCCGCGAATCTCGGAACGCTGTTCATTCCGATTGTTACACGGTGGTTGCCCCGGCGTGATATATCGTCACAGGTAAGATAATCGGCAAGCTCAAAAGCCACGCCGTTATATTCATAATGGGCAACATAACCCTCCAGTGTTCCCCCGAAAAGCCCGCCGCCGTATATACACGGCGAAGCCCATGCCTGTCCTGTGTTTACGGGTATGTATTCACCGTTAAACAACGTGTTTCTTCCGTCCTCTGTTGAACCTGTATAAACACGCATTTCCCCGTCCCGCGAGCCGACGGCGAGATCCGCGATCCCGTCGCCGGTAATATCTCCGACGTCGATCATACAGTCGGTAAGACCGGTAAAAAGCGCCTCGCCCATATACTCAAATACCATTGAATCGGGATTGTCCTCATTTCTCAAAGGCCTCCACGCGCGCACAACGCCGTCCTCGCTGCCCGAAAGCAGCTCGTCCGCTCCGTCACCGTTTATATCATACATTGCGGGTGAGGAATAGCTTCCGGCGTTTATTGCGCTGCCCTCGCTGTCTGTAAGCATAGTCGCGACGCCGGTCTCATAGTTATCCTTCATTCCGCTTCCTAAATACATATAGAATTTTCCGTCAGAACTTCCGCACAGAAAATCTATATTCCCGTCGCCGTTCCAGTCCACAGGACACGGATACGCGCGCTTGGTATATTCCTTATTGTCGCTGAAATAGCTGTCGGTTTTGGCATAGCTGTCCAACTCCAGCCACTTTCCTCCGGAAACGATGTGAGTACCGCTGCAATAAGCGTTCTCATACACATCGTTTTTATAGCTGCCGCTGCCGTCGCTTATAAGGTAGTTCACGCTTTCGGCGCGCTTAAACCATGTGTAGAAGTTTCTTGCTATCGTATAGGAAGGCATCTGCCCCTCTGACATACACATATTTGAGAACTGCTCAAGCGCGTCATTGTTTACACCTGTAATATCCTCATAATGAAGCTCCCACGCTGCAGGGCGTGTACCAAATGAGCCGAAGCTCCTCTCAACCGCAAATCCGAACTTCTTTATAGAAACATATTCCGCAAAATAACTGCGGAGTATATTCTCCGCACCCACTGTTGTATACGCAAACGGCTCGCCCTGCTCCCCCTCCGAAAGCATCGAAACCGTATACTTTCCCGGCAGCATCGGGTTTGTCAGAAAGACATATCCGCTGCCGTAATTATTCATAGAATAAACAGCCGCGCCGTTATACACTCCTATAGCCTGCGCGGTTGACGGGATTATTCCGCAGCCGTAATCATATTTCTCATAGTCTGCGTAATTGCTGTACCCCTTGAAAGCTGACGTATAATCATAAAGCAGCTCGCTTATATTCTGAAGATCGGGACTTATCTCCGGATAATCCATAAACGCCGGACATCCGTCAATATGTACAATTTCCTCCGCGCCCAGAAATTCGTTTGAAAATGAAAGCGCCATAGCATTATCAAGCACGACAGCTCCGCCGTTATATACATAATCCTCGATAACCCGCGCGTCAAAATCCTCCGCGCCGGCCGCACTTTCATCAAGGTACAGAATATCGCAGCCGTCAAGGCTGCCCAGCTGTTTCTCTCTGGTTACATTGATATTCGCGGCAATACCGTTTCTCAGCTGATCATATGTAATATTTTCACTGTCATCCGCCGTCATTACAACCGCATTGATATTACAGCTTTCGCCGGTTACAGCTTCATCTTCTTCCTCCGAACGCGGGCTGAAGCTGCATGATGAAAGCAGAAGCGCAAGAGCGGCAGCAACCGACGCCGCGCCTCTCCATGCTGTTTTTTTCCTCATATTATATATAGCCTTTCAAAAACCTTCATAAATAAATGTGCCGTTTCCCGTAAAAAACATACATACAAGCAGAAACATCGCAAGATAAATGAGAAAGGTGAAAAATCCTTTTAAAAGCTTCATGCTTCCTCTTCTCCCTCCTGTGAGCGGGTTGTTTCCGCCCCGGCTGCGTCTTCCGGTCTATCCGTCTGCCTGCCGCGGTTCTCGCGCACACGGTTAAATATTTCCATAAATTCATCGCCCGTGATCGTTTCACGGTCAATGAGAAATTCGGAAATTTCATCAAGAGCGTCACGGTTATCATTCAAGAGCCGCTTAGCTATTTCATAACGCTCCTTCATAATCCTGACAATTTCGCGGTCAATTTCCGTTTTCGTTTCCTCCGAGCAATTCGCTACGGCTCTTCCGTCAAGATAACGGTTTTGTATGCTTTCAAGCCCGACAAGTCCGAATCTGTCCGACATACCGAACATTGTTATCATTCTCCTCGCCATATCAGTTGCGCGCTCAATATCATTTGACGCGCCCGTTGTCTGAGTATTGAATACTATTTCCTCGGCTGCGCGGCCCGCGAGGAATACAGTGATCTGGTCAAGCAGCTCTTCCTTGTTATTAAGGTACTTTTCTTCTTCATCAGGCATCTGCATTGTGTATCCGAGAGCGCCCATGGTTCGCGGAACAATTGTGATTTTCTGAACAGGCTGTGTGTTTTTCTGCAAAGCGGTCGCGAGCGCGTGACCCACCTCATGGAAGGATACTATCCGCTTTTCCTCCGCGGAAAGAATTCTGTCCTTCTTCTCCTTGCCCGCAATGATCACCTCTACGGAATCCATAAGATCCTCCTGGGTAACCGTTTTTCGTCCGAAGCGAACCGCGCGAAGCGCCGCTTCATTTACCATATTTGCAAGATCGGCTCCTGCCGCGCCGCTTGTCGCAAGCGCCATTTCATGAAGATCAATATCCGGCGAGGTCTTCACATTCTTAATGTGTACCTTTAATATATCCTCCCTGCCCTTAAGGTCAGGCTTTTCGACTATAATGCGTCTGTCAAAACGGCCCGGACGCAAAAGCGCCTTGTCAAGTATCTCCGGGCGGTTTGTTGCGGCGAGCACAACAAGCCCCTTTGACGAATCAAAGCCGTCCATCTCCGAAAGGAGCTGATTAAGCGTCTGCTCACGCTCATCATTTGTATTCATCTGGTTATCTCTCGATTTGCCGATTGCGTCAATCTCATCTATAAATATGATACACGGAGCCTTCGCCGACGCCTGCTTGAAAAGATCACGCACACGGGATGCGCCGACGCCGACAAACATTTCAACGAACTCCGAGCCTGACAGCGAGAAGAACGGAACGTTCGCCTCTCCGGCAACCGCCTTTGCAAGAAGGGTTTTTCCCGTTCCCGGCGGGCCTACAAGAAGCGCGCCCTTCGGCTGCTTGGCGCCGATCGCGGTATACTTTGAAGGATTGTGCAGGAAATCGACAATTTCATCAAGCGATTCCTTTGCCTCCTCCTGACCCGCAACATCATTGAAGGTTACGCCCGTCTTGTTTTCAATATTATACATTTTGGCATGGGACTGCCCTATTCCCATAATTCCGCCTGAGCCGCCCATTTTCTTTGTCATAAAGTTCATAAACAGCATTATAAGCAGATACATCAGAACGATCGGGAGGATCCATGTCAGCACAAAGTTCAGAACGGGATTTGAATACTGGACCGGAGTTGAATATTTTATCCCCTTTTCATCCAGCTTGTCAAGAAGTCTCTGGTCATTTATATATCCTGTATAAAAAACGGGTCTTGAAGCGTCAGACTGTGCCTCTGCCGCCTCATCGCTTATTTTGCCCATAAAAAGCAGCGAGCCGTCAGACGCCTTCTGTATATCATCGGCGCTGATCTCAGGCTGTCCGTAAATCGTGATCTGATCGCTGCTCAGCTTTATTTCCGTTACCTCGCCCTTATCTACCATTGTGAGAAATTCATCATAGGACACCTCCGTTTTATCAGGTGATGTAAGTGATGAGATCAGAAGATTCAGACATACCGTTGCGGCAGCGGCAATAAGAAGAAATAACAGCAGCGGATTTTTCATAGGGGATTTAGGCTGCTGATTCCCCGATGAGTTCTTTTTATTTGAATTATTGTTCATTTATATGTCCTTTCGAGTATAATTATATTACATTCTACCTATATTCAGTTTATCAGTTTATCACATTTATAAAAAAATTTCAACTGCATTTTAATATTTTTTTCTGTTTTAACAGCTTTTTTCAGGAATTGTTCATATTTAAATTATAAAAAACCATGTTTTTACGATTGACTTTGCCGCAATTTAATGATATAATGAATTTATAGTAAAAAAAGGGAGATAATTTCGGAATATCATCCAAGTCTTTATCATTATCTCAGAAAGGAACTGATAAAATAATGAAGGAAAAAATTTCATTAAAAAGATTACTTTCCTCGGCTGCCGCGCTTGCAGTTTCAGCATCAACACTGCTGTCGGCATTTAATGTACAAGCCTCTTTCAGCGATGTGCCCGAGGACTACAGCTACAAGAAAGCGATCACAACTCTCAGCAAGCTGAATGTAATAGACGGCTATGAGGACGGAACATTTGGCCCCAATAAGGCCATAACAAGAGCGGAGTTTACAAAGATTCTTGTATACATGCTTGGCTACGGAAATATTTCCACAACCACATCTCAATTTAACGACCTTGCCGCGGATCACTGGGCGAACGCAAATATTGCGACCGCCTTCGACCTCGGAATCGTAAACGGCTACAGTGATACAGAATTCGGTCCCGATGATGCGGTTACATATGAGCAGGCGCTTAAAATGGTTGTCTGCGCTCTCGGTTATCAGAATGCGGCAGAGGCTCAGGGCGGATATCCTGACGGGTATATCGCGGAAGCCGCTTCGCTCAAGCTTAACGACGGCATTACCGCGTCGGCTTATGAGGATAACGCCTCAAGAGGACTCGTTGCGCAGGTCATGTATAACGCGCTTGAGATCGATATGTATGAGCTTAGCGGCAACAAATATGTTTCATCGGGAAAAAATCTTCTGAACGACTACCTTGACACATATATAATAAAGGGCACCGTTGTGGGCGTTGAGGACTCGGTAACAATTGACTGTCAGACGTCGCTCAATCCGGGCTTTATCGCAATTGACGAATCCGCAACAGGCGACGAATATGTAATTGACTACACCCAGTATACAACATCGCTTGCGGAAATGAACTCCTATCTCGGCAAAACAGTTCAGGTCTATTTCCGTAAGGACGGGAATACCGAGGATCGTTTCCTTATAGATATCGATAACGAAACTTATAAAAATACAGAGCTTTCCGTTATGTATTATAATGCCGATTCATTTGACGGAAGCACCTTTAAGTACTACGAGGACGGTACGGACAAGAAGAACACGATAAGACTTGACACAAGCAGCCTTACAATACGTTATAACGGAAAATCCATACAGAATGACGTGACGATTTCCGGCACGACCATAAACGACGAGGGAAACGGCGTTGCCATAAGCAAATATTGCACGCCCGAGGAAGCGCTGAAGGAATGGCTTGACCCTGACAGCGATTACTTCATTTACGGCACAATAAAATTCATCGACACAGGCTCCACCGGCAAATACAATATAGTGGATATTTACGATTATGACACTATAGTCGCAAACGCGTCGCCGTCCGCCTCGGACTACAGGATTTCGGATAAGACGATAACGGGTAATTATCTTATTCTCGATCCGGACAGCGCGGATTATACATTCTCGCTGACAAAGGACGGCTCCGAGATCGCAACAACATCGATTGCCTCAGGCGACGTCATCAACTATGCAAAGAGCCTTGAGGACGACGATTACTATTATACGGTATACGATACCGTAAAGAGCGTTACCGGAGCGATAACCCTGCTCAACATTGCCGAAACAACGGATGAAAAAACAATATCGATTGACAATGTTGAATATCGGGTTACAGACCGCTTCCTTTCATACATGAAAAACAAAGAGCAGGTAACACTTGAAACAGGATCAAAAATAACAGCGTATCTTGATATGTTCGGATCGATCGAATGGGGTAAAATAAGCACGTCCACAACATATTATCCGTATGCGTATGTTATTGACGCCGCGCAGGACGGCGAGGATTATTATCTTAAAATGTTCGCGCCCACAAAGACGGACATAACCTCCCTCACATCGTCAACGTCATATTCCGTAAAGAGCTACAGGATCGCCGACAGTCCGAAGCTTAACTCAAAGAAGTCCTCTCCGGAAGCGATCTTAGCGCAGCTTGCCGCGAACGCGGAAGCCGCAAACCTTGACACACAGATCTCCGGAGCTTCAATAAAAACCACGGATTACAACCAGCTTGTGCGCGTTCTTTTCTCAGACAACGAGATTTCTAATATCGTAACCTTCGATACCGCCAACGACGGCAACAGAAATACGGACACGAGCAAGCTTGTGAGATTCCAGGCTATGAATCCCGAAACAAAATATTACGTAAGCTCGTCAAGCGTCAAAAGCACCTCCAAGAGCAGCGGCGCTACAATGTATTCGATAAAAACAACAACCCCGTTGTTTATTATTCCCAAGGACAGAACCGACAGCACATCATATTCGCTTAAGTCCGCAATCACAACAAACTCAATGACGTCAGGCGGAACATATTATGTCGATGCATATGATGTTGACGATGCAAAGTATCCGGCATGTCTGCTCATTTACAACTCATCGCTGAAAAGCGGCACTGCCATTACTTATTCAACGGCATACAGGCTTATCTATGATAAGATCAATCAAGAGGTTGACGACGACGGAGATGTTGTAGATAAGCTCTACACATATAATTCGGCTACCACAAAGAGCTCAGCCACGATCTCATCGTCACCCGAGGATGACTTCAGCCGACTCGGCAAAGGTGATATCGTTCTCGTTGGAAGCAACGGCGATAAAGAGCTTGACACCTATATGCAGGCTCAGGATTATGATGAGATCAATACTATACTAAAAGGTGAAACAGTTCTTGTCACCGATGATGAAGGCAATGAGAAATATGAGCGCTTCAACTGGACAGCTACTCAGGAGCAGACAGAAGAAAATAACTGGCAGAAATATAAATTTGACTTCCGTTATCCGAAGACAGAAGTAACCGACCTTGAAAATTATTGGGTAACCGGCGGTAACTACACCGGTATTTCATCGCGAGCTTTCATGTGTAATGTTCTCCAGGTGCTTGAGGCCGAAAACCTCATTTACGTCACACCCGATGGATTTGACGAAAACGGAAAGCTTCCTGAGGACTATATTGAAATCAAGGTTTCAAGCTCGACAAAAATCATAAGATATGATACGCTTGAAGATGAGTTCACTCCTTATGCGGAAGGCACGGAAAACACGGCTCTTACCGTAACAGATCTTAAGGGAGCTGAGGACTACGGCGACGGATGCTCAAAGATACTTCTTACATATGTATCCGGCTCAACATCAAGCTCGTCGGCAACGCCTACCGCAAAGTTCATCGTAATTTATCAGTAATTACACAGTAAAAATCAAAAAAGTGTCAGGATTTCATCTTGACACTTTTTATTTTGTCAGTTATAATTAGAATAAGAGGATTTTTACTCAAAATGCCAAGAGAGGAGTATTTCGTATGAAGTTAAAAAAATTATTGAGCGCCTTTACGGTACTTACCATGCTTCCCGTGACAGGCTCGCTGAGTCTGCCGGCGGCGGTCTGCGCGGAAACAGCGGAAACAGTTGTGCGGCTTGATCCTTCCGACGCGTCGGATCACGATTTTGAAGGATGGGGCACATCGCTTTGCTGGTGGGCAAACCGTCTGGGCTACAGCGAAAAAATGACGCGGCAAGCGGCGGACGTATTTTTCTCGGAGAACGGGCTTGGGCTTGACATAGCCCGATACAATCTCGGAGGAGGCGATGATCCGACACATAATCATATCACCCGTTCGGATTCAAAGGTTCCGGGGTATGCTACAGGTATGGACGCGGACGGGAACATCATCTATGACTGGACAGTTGATGAAAATCAGCGCAATATCGCAAAGGCTGCCCTTGTGGCAAATCCCGATTTGTATTTTGAGGGTTTTTCAAACTCTCCCCCATACTTTATGACAAATTCAGGCTGTTCATCGGGCGCGGAGGATGCAGGCTCAGATAATCTGAAAACAGATCAGTATGACAATTTCGCAAGATTTATTGCAGAAACCACAAAGCGCTTTAAGGATGAATTCGGCATAGAGTTCAAGAGCTATTCTCCTATGAACGAGCCGGACACCAGCTACTGGGGCGCGTTAAGTCCGAAGCAGGAGGGCTGTCACTATTCTCCCGGAGAAAGCCAGTCGAATATGATAATCGCGACAAGAAACGCTCTTGACGCGGAGGGACTTACCGATGTTCTCGTTGCCGGCATGGATGAAACGAGCATTGACAGTACGGTTTCAAATCTTGACAAGCTCACAGACGAGGCAAAAGCAGCGCTTGGCAGGATCGACACTCACACCTACAGCGGTTCAAAGCGCGCGCAGCTGCGTGAAAAGGCTCGGGGAATGAACAAGACCCTCTGGATGAGCGAGGTCGACGGCGGCTGGAACGGCTTCGGGCTTGCCGACAGAATTATTCTTGATATGAACGGTATGAAGCCGAGCGCGTGGGTGATGTGGGATATAGTTGATATGCATAAGGATTCAACCTTCCAGGCTCCCGACGGCAGTTATACGGAAGCCGGCAATTCACTCAGCGTAACAGGCTCGCTCTGGGGCGTCGCGATGGGCAACCACGACACAGAGGAAATAGAGCTTTCAAACAAGTATTACGCCTTCGGGCAGTTTACAAAATATATAAATCCGGGCGATACGATCATTGCTTCATCAGACAGCACGCTTGCGGCATACAACAAAGCCACAGGCGATATAAAGATCGTTGTTTCAAACTCATCGGCGTCCGATAAGGCGTACAGCTTCGACCTCTCAGCCTTCACAAGCATCGGCGATAAGGTCACTGAAATACGCTCGAACAATCTTACCGGTAACGCGGCGGAGCATTGGGCGGAGATAACGGGCGAAACGGAGCTTTCCGGAAACACACTTACAGCAACAGCCAAGGCCGCCACGATCACAACCTATATAATCGAGGATGAGGAAGAGACAGAAACCGCGCTCACGTCCTTCTCCGCGGACGCGGACGGGCTTAGCTACAGCTATACCGTTTCCGGCGATATAGAAAATGCGGACTCATATCTTGCGGTATACGACAGCGATAACAGGCTTAAATATGTTTCAAGGAATGAAACTGCGGGAACGGCGGAAGGCGACTTTACAGGCTGCAGCCCGAAGCTTATGGTATGGGATTCGCAGCAGAAGCCGTTGACGGATGTAATAACGACTGTTTCGGAGCCTGTGGATAAAAACGTTGATTACGGTGTAATTTCCGGCGGATCGGACGAGCTTGAACTCAATTCCGTTACATCGCTTACTCTTAACACAAGTCTTTCGGGCAGTGTTACATGGTCTGTTTCCGATGAATCTGTCGCTTCAATAGACAGCGACGGCACGCTGACGGCAAAAAATCTCGGTACGGTAACCGTTTACGCGGAGGCTGGCGGATATACCTTCTCCCGGATCTATAATATTCCGTTCACGGGAACGATCAAGGGTATAGGCACGGAGCTTAAATGCGGAGTTTCGGCGTCGCTTTCGCTTGAGGCAAACATAACGGGCGATGTTAAGTGGTCGGTATCCGATGCAGCCGTTGCGTCTATTACGGAAGACGGCGTTATCACGGGCAACGAGCCGGGCAGCGTTACAATTTACGCATCAATCGGCGACTACACTGTTGAAAAGACAATCAAAGTTCAGCTCTACACCGTAACGGGCACGGCGTCATGGGGTAATGATTCAACGCGTCCGGCGGACAGCGCGGACTACCTAAAGGCCGTTGACGGTGATTTAAGCACATACTTTGACGGCATCCAGAACGGTTGGGTTCAGTACGATTACGGTGCGCCTTTCAAGGTATCGGCGGTAAAGCTTGCCGCAAGAAGCGGAAACGGAATGCCTGAGCGCACGGTCGGCGGCGCGGTTCAGGCGTCAAGCGACGGCATTACATGGATTGATCTGTATAAAATCACCTCCGCAATCCCGTCGGATACATACACAACAATAGCTTCAAATCAGCTTGCGGATAACCATGCATACCGTTATTACAGATATACAAACAGCGAAAACATGGCAAATATCGCGGAATTTATCCTTGACGGTGAAGTTTCGGACGATACGCCGGAAGATGCTCCCTTGGTCAAGGACATAGACGAATTTACCGACAACTTTGAGGGCGGCTCGAATATCTTTAACGCGGATAACGGCTCGCTTGATTCCGACGGCAATAAGGTATTTGCATCGGGTCTTGACAGATACGGAAACGTATTTGCGCCGGTTAAGGATACTGCAACGGCGGCTCTTGATACTCCGATAACGCTTACAAGCAAGGATCTGTTCAGAATAACCTTCACAATGTTTGCGGGCTGGGAGAACAACGGCAAGGACAACACCTTTGCAATCAGGGACAAGGACGGTAATGAGATAGCGGCGCTCTATATGACAGGCGGCGGCTATAACTTCAGTGAGATAAGAATAGGCGGAGCAAACGCGCTTGGCGCGTCAACCATTTCGCAGAGCCGCAGCAACCCGGGCACAAGCAAAGCGGGCGCAAACGGCTGGAACGCGAGCGGGCAGCCGTATGTAAATACAGTCGGCTATAACAAGACGGTTGAGATTACAATCGATGGCGCCGGCGTCGTATCTGTTTCGGCAGCCGGCGGTATGGAGGACACTATAGTAACCGGAACGCTTACAGCGCCTGTTTCAATCGGCTCGATAGAGCTTACAGGCAGCTATAATACGGCGAGAGAGAGAGTTGTTTCCTATGACAACCTCGACGCAGATGTTATAAGCTACAGCACGGAATTTGAAGAACCGGTACAGACAGAGGCTCCGCAGCTGCCCGAAAGCGGCGAGCTTATAAGCCTCAGCTTCGATAACGGAGATTTAACAAGCTCCTCGCCGTACGGTACGGCTTCCGGCTCGCCGGCGTTTGTAACCGAAGATGATAAGCAGTGCGTACAGTTTGATGGTACGCGGGCGACGGCGATAACGCTTACCGACGCAAACGGCAACGCTCTTTTAACAGGGCGGGAGAATATAACGATCTCCTTTAAGTTCAAGCCGACAACAACAGCAACATCATGGTGGTTCTTCGCGGCGCCGAACGCAAA
The DNA here is from genome assembly GCA_964579875.1 of uncultured Lachnospiraceae bacterium. Taxonomy (GTDB): domain Bacteria; phylum Bacillota; class Clostridia; order UBA1381; family UBA1381; genus Ornithomonoglobus. Next base: position 28,105 of record CAZOHJ010000025.1, read on the forward strand.
CACTCAGAGCTATACGCATGAAAAGTATCTCGGCGCGATGACTAACGGCGGCGCTCTCACCGTTGAACGCTACAATAACAACGGCACGAGAAGCACGGCGGCAACGGGCGAGTATAAGACGAATGAATGGAACGACGTTATGATTTCCGTAAACGACGATTCTACAACCGTTTATGTTAACGGTACCGAAACAAGTACAATTGCCTCAACCGTAAACATTTCCGATATGCTCGGCGCGTCGTCTGTCGCGTACATCGGTCTCGCAAACTGGGAGGAAGGCGAATTTGCGACTGGCTATCTCGATGATTTTGTGATCTATAACAGACCTGTTGAAAATCCGCTCGGCGTCATTGACCTCGGCGACACATCGGCGGTTACGGCGGATATTGCAATTCCGTCCATAGAAAATGTTACATGGGAAACCTCGGACGCTTCCGTAATAACAGCGGACGGCAAGGTCACGCGGGCGGATGAAACGCAAACGGCTGTGCTTACGGCAAAAACAACGGAAAACGGTATCGAATTTTCAAAGGAGTTTACAATAACCGTTATGGGCAAAACAGCCGTTCTTGATACCTTTGCCGCGTATGCCGAAAACGGTACAATATACTATACAAGCGACTATGACAGCGACACAACCCCATACGCGATAGAAGTAACTCTTTCGTCCTCTGACAACAGCGATGTTTCCGCGAGCCGGCAGGAAGGAACGGCAAGCGGCAGCTTCGGTCCTGTTGCAAACGGAACCTACAAGGTAACCTGCTCACTGACAAGCAGCGGTTCGGTTGTCAAATCGGTCGTAAGAACTGTAAAGGCTGCGGAGGAACAGGAAATGGGCGCGTATCTCTTCGCGCACTTTGCGGGAAATGAAAGTTCACCGGATCATGAACAGATTTATTTCTCGGTTTCAACCGACGGAACAACATGGAAAACCCTTAACGGCGGCTCACCGGTTCTTACAAGCGGCGTCGGCGAGAAGGGTGTAAGAGACCCGTACATTCTCCGCGGAGAGGACGGGAAGTTCTACGTTATTGCAACTGACCTGAGCATATATTATCTGGGTATATCCCAGGGCAGCAACAAATGGGGCTACAGTCAGACAAACGGCTCAAAGAGCATTGTAGTATGGGAAAGCGACGATCTGATAAACTGGAGCGAGGCGAGTCTTGTAAAGGTGGCAAAGGATAACGCAGGCTGCACATGGGCGCCCGAGGCGGTATATGACGCCGACAAGGGAGCATATATGGTATTCTGGGCGTCAAAGACAGCGGATGACAACTACACAACCCAGCGTATGTACCGCAGCTATACAACGGATTTCAAGACCTTCACCGAGCCTGAGATATATATTGACGGCGGCACGATAAGCAACATCGATACCACGATCACAAGCTATAAGGGCGTTTATTACCGCTTTACAAAGAACGAGAGCAAATCATCGGTAACATTGATGAAATCAACCTCGCTTGACGGACCGTGGACAGATGTGGAAACCTACACTCTGGACGGCGTTGCCGGAAACGGGGTTACAGGCTACGAGGGACCGACAATATACAAGCTGAACGGCGAGGATAAGTGGTGCCTTATGCTTGACGCATACGCATCGGGCAAGGGATATGTGCCGTATGTAACAAATGATATTACAATCGGCGCATTTACCAAGGCAAGCGGCTTCACCTTTGACGCAACCTACCGCCACGGAACGGTTATTCCGATAACAACAGAGGAATATAGCAAGCTTACGGAAGCATATCCTCTGGCAAACTAAAATAAACCGGGAGGGTGAAAGCCCTCCCATATTTTCGGAGGGCAAAAACATGGGAGCATATTTATTTGTACACTTTATAGGAACAGAAGCAAAAGAAACTCACGAGCAGATTTACTTCTCAGTGTCAAAAGACGGTATGGTCTGGAAAACGCTCAACAAAAAACAACCTGTACTCATAAGCATGATAGGTGAGGGCGGAGTACGCGACCCTTACATACAGCGCGGCAAGGACGGAAAATTCTATATAATCGCAACAGATCTCAGCATCTACCACAGACGCTATGATAAAAATATGTGGCTTAGCTGTCAGCAGACCGGTTCAAGAAGCATTATTGTCTGGGAAAGCCCCGATCTCGTTCACTGGACAGCGGCGGACAACATAGAGGCGGCGGACAAAAACGCGGGCTGCCTATGGGCGCCGGAGGCGGCATATGATCCCGAAAGGGACGCATATATGGTATTCTGGGCGTCAAAGGTATCGGACGATAACTTTGTCAAGCAGAGGATCTACAGATCTTATACAAGGGATTTCAGGATATATTCGAAGCCGAAGATTTATATCGAGGGTGAAAACTGCAATATTGATACTACGATAACAAGTCACAACGGCATATTCTACCGCTTCACAAAGGACGAAACGGTAAAGGCGGTTACAATGGAAAGTGCCAAATCCCTTGACGGGCCGTGGGAGCCGGTCAAGACCTATACCATAAACGGTGTACCCGGAAACAGCGTTCAGGGCTATGAGGGGCCGACAATCTTCAAATATCACAATGAGGATAAATGGTGCCTTATGCTCGACCACTACAGCGGTCATGACGGCTATAAGCCGTTTGTAACAACAGACCTCGCAAAGGGTGAATTTGTATCCGCCGGAGACGCAGAATTTGACGACGTCTACCGCCACGGCACGGCGATCCCGATAACCGATGAGGAATACGACAGACTGGTTGAGGCTTATCCGTTTAAAAGTAAATAATACGATTTATAAAAAGCAGGACGGCATAAACGCTGTACGTTATTTTTTTCGTGTCCATATTTTAAATCCGGTTTCAGAGAGGGCAGCTGTGCTGTCCTCTCTGCGTCTTGCAGCTGATCGGATTATTTCTTAATTGTAATATCTGTGAAACCAAGAGCTCTGTTCAGATAATCAGGTGCGCCTGACTTTGATATGAACTTTATCGAGGCTATGTCAACAGCTTCTGAATTGACTGTAATATCAACCGATGAACCGTTGAAGCTTACTGTTCCTGTACCGTCCGTATTGATTGTTATTTCAACCGGCGACGTATTCCATACTCCCAACGCAAACGCCGACTCAAAGCTGCCCGTGCTTCCGTCTATACTTGAGCCGCCGACAGTACCTCCTATATACAGCAGGTTCCAGCTGTAACCGATAACCTCATTTATAACCTTTGCACCGTTGCTGTCATAAATTTCTATATATCTCGGCTGACCGCATGAGTTCGTACCATTACCGCCCGCGATATATGAAAGCGACGTCGCGGCATCAAGCGTAACCGCATCATTCAAGGTTAAAGTATAGGTACCGCCGCCTGCCGGGAACATTATGCCTGTCTTAGTGTTTGCGATTGTAAGTATATCGCCGTCCCATGCTGCCGATGAAACCTTTCCGTCCTTAACATTTTCATAGAATTCATATGAGTATACTGTCACGTCATATGTCTTCTCAATATTATTAAGAACTGCCTTTAATGTCACATCCTTTATTGTATTCTCATCAATCTCAAAATCAGAACCAAGTGTTACAACTCCGTTATCAACAGTCACTCCTGTTTCATCACATGACCATGTAACATCACTTGCCTCAAAAGCTACCGGATTTCCTGCATTGTCAACAACATCTACAGCGGTGATTGACACAGTCGCACCATCGGCAGCCTTTACAACAGGCTTATCAGCTGAAAGGCCGTAGCTTGTAATATCACTGACACCGCCCTGCTCGGCAAAAACAGCCTTAAGAGCTAAATCCCTGTACAAACGAATGTCAATTTCTTCGTCCGTTGAGAATGTGTTTCCGTCCTCATCAAGCCATTCAACAAATACAAAGCCCGACTTCGGAGCTGCGTATGCAGTAACTACAGCGCTCTGCGAAACAGTTACCTCTGTTATGCCGGCCTCATTAATGTATACCTCACCATCATCTGCAGTCTCACCGTCAACAGAAACTGAGAGTGTTGTTGTATTGCCGCTGTCTTTGAGCTTTGCAACTGTCATGTTGGATACATTCAAATCAAATGCAACCTTCTGACCTTCAATTATAAAGTGCTTTAATGTGTCCGGTGAAGGAGTTCCGAATGTCTGATATGCCGTAATCGGAATCTCAACAGCTGTACCGCCGGCAACAGATATCGTTGCAATACCTGAACTCATATCAAGTATATACTTAACATTTGTCCAGCCTGTGCCGCTTATAGCGCCAACCTCAGTTCCATCTACAGTTACTTTGCCTCCGTCTGCAATTGTGAATGCAGTAAATCCGCCGTCAGTTACAAACGGTGATTTGGCGGGAGTTGTTGCCTTTGCAAATCCAAAGTTAAGACCGCCGCCTGAAACATACTGAAGATCAACATCTATCATGTATCTTCCCGATGCGCCTGTACCGTCTTCAAGATTTTCAAGAGGTCTCATTATATAGAACGAACCCTGTCCTGATGAACCGTTCTTTGCGCCGTCTGACATAATTCTTGTATATGTTGTGCCGCTGCTGTCTTTTCCGAGAGTGAAATCATGTCCGGCACTTCCGCCGAATATGTATTTCTCATTATCTGTAAGGGCAGTCTTTCCATAGAAATCAAATGTCTCAACACCGCCGTCTTCACCCGGTACTATATATGCTTCTATGTCGGTCGGCTCGTATACGGCTGATAACTGTACTCCGCCGTCCTCTTCAGGAATAAGCTCCTCCTTATCGAGATAGCACGACCACATATATGCCTTATAGGTCTGACTTTCCTTTACATAAACTCCGTCTGCAAAATGGAGTGTGTTTGTTCCTGTGCCTGTTGTGTTATCAATATGATCAATCGTTACATATGTGCCGTCAAGAGTTCCGTCCTCATTGTAAATCTCAAGAACGCCCGAAGCGTAGTTTGAGAATGAATCCTGAACATATGCGGTAAGAACTGTGGTTGTATCATCACCGCTGTCTGTCGGTACAGATGATACATCCTTAATAACAATAGGATACTCAAACTCAACCGGCTTATTATATGTCGGCCACGCATCGTTTGACGGATAACCAAGGTTGATTACCTCGTCCGATACAGATGTCGGTGTTTCATGAACCGCACCCTCTTCAAAATTCTTCATAAGCGGGAGCAATGCAGGGTATGCTGTTGTATCCGCAGTTGTAAAGAAGAAGTATGCAAGATTTTCCGCGCCGGTATCGTTCGGATGCGTTCCGTCTGTACCGCCGCCCTTTGAGGTCTGGAAGTAATAGTTTGTCAGTGCATAGTTGTTCGTTACCTCTGTATCATTCACCGTTCCCTTGGCTGACAAGGTGGTATACCAATCAAGTGACGGCTTATTAAGGTCAACAAATGCTATATCTGTTGCACCTGCGGCTATCTTCTCATCTACATAAGCCTTTGCTGCATCGGAGAATCCCGAGAGAGTTGAAGACCATGTATTTGTTGAAGCATCATACTGCGATGAATTATGACGGTCAATAGGTCCTACAAGAATTAACGTAGCTCCTACATTCCTGCACACATCATAATATTTGTCAAGACAGCTCTGATAACCCGCAACTCCATCGTCCTTATGGTTGTGACCATACTCAACATACATATAGTCTCCTGCCTTGATACGGCTGCTTACCATATTAAAGTGCAGACTGTCAGCAGCATTCAGACCGCCTTCACCCTCGTTTACAAGAGCTATATCGCTTGGGAGATACTTTGCGAGACCTGTTCCTACACCCGTATAGTTCTGGAGCGGCCAGAACGGGAGTGTGCCGCCGCCGTCCGTTACAGTTGAGTCACCGAGAACCCAAAGTGTCGGAGCTGTTTCAATCTGGTCGATTTCAAGGGCTGCAAGGGCGGTATTCTCACCAAGAACAGCAACATTTACCATACCGTCCGCAATTGCGCCCTGCGGATCTGACTTCTGATAATATATAGGTGTTACCCTGACTGTAAATTCCGTTGTTACTGTTTCACCTGCCGGAATTTCTTTCTCCGTATAGAGCGGATGCTTTCTCTCTGTATAAAGCGAAGCTACCGCCGGCTTTGTTGAATCAAGCGTTGTCACTGTCGCCTTAACTCTGTAATAGGTTTCATCTTCGACCTTTAATGCAAAGCGTACAGGATAATATTTATCTCCTGCATTGCCATATGTATCTTCACCCACAGATCCTATACCGTCATTAAGACCGGTGCTTCCGCCGGCTTCAAGAGTAATTACCTGTCCCTGCTGCTGTGTGAAACCGTCAATACGGTCACCGGCAAGCTTATAGTCATTTTCGTTTGTGCCAATAAATCCGTATGCCTGATTTTCTACATAATTTATATCTGTAGTTACGGCTGTGTAACCCTCGGCAACATCCTCCGCCGAACCGAAGTCGAACTTCCATGATTTCAGCACACCCGGATCATCTGTGGCAGCCTCTGTTTCCGTAGGCGCCTCCGTTTCTGCCGGATCTGTAGCGGTCTCCGTCGGATTATCCGTTTCTTCTGCCGCCTTAATCTCCAATGCAGTTACAATCGGCTCCTGTCCGTTCCAGATAAGAATCCTGTCACCCTCTTCTGCCTCAACCGGCATCGTGTTTTCACCCTCTGCCAGCGAAACCGGCGTCTTTGTTACCGATTTAAGTGTGTTGTCTGCATTGTAGCTTACAACATACACATCCGCGGAAGAATAAGCTTTATCTGCCGTAACGGTAAGTGTGCCGTCCGCATATGAAGCCGTTGCTCCCGCTGCGCCTGCCGTTACCGGAACGGCGATCATTGTCGCCGCGATTGCTGCCGATGACAGTAACGAAAGCGCTTTTTTATACGTTCTCTTCATTTAATTACCTCCTCTGAATTTAAAGAAAAATATACTGTTTATATTATAGCATACCAAATCTCAAAAATAAAGTAGTTAATAACAAATTTATCGGTTTTTTCTAATAATTTATCGGTTTTTTTGTGCAGCATTCCCAAAGAAAAAAGGTCTCATAAAATTGAGACCTCATTCCTTAACTATACTGTACAGACGGCTTAGTGTTGTAACTGCCTGCTCCACCGTTACGGGATTGTACGGATAGAACCTGTTGCCGTCGTCAAGCGACATTATCCCGTTATCAAGCGTCCAGCCCACATAGAATCCCGCCCATTCGGCAATCTTGGGATTGTCCGATGTTGCAGGCTTATTTGCAGAGCCGATATACATATACTTTTCAGCCAGTCTTGTCATAAGAGCCGCAAGCTCCTGACGGGTAAGCCGGCCGTCGGGATCAAACTCGGTATCCGTTTTTCCGGTTACAATGCCCAGCGCAAAAAGCTGATTTATCGAATCGGCGCGTCCGGCGCAATCCGAGAAAAATCCGCTTGTATATTCTGTGCCCGTCGCGGTCATATATGACTCCATGCTTGAATAATTTCCTGCCACAACAATGAAATTCGCAAGCAGCTCCGAAAGCTGCTCACGGGTTATATATCGGCCGTAAAGACCGGTAAACTCGTACGGCAGCAGCGATTTCGACGCCGCGGACTGCATTTCATATTCAGCCCATTCCGCGTCCGGGAGCTTAAGAAAATCCTTTGTTGTGCATACATTCCAGAATGTGCCGCCGTATACGTCATCCTTACTGTCAAGGAACTCCGATTCAAGATAGCTCAGATTTACGGCGTCCGTTTTGGCGGGCATATAGCAGATATAGTTATCGGCTCCGTAGACGCCTATCTGAATGCCCGATTCAAAATAATAGCTTATCTTTGAACCGCTTGTTGTTGTAAAATTAACGCATACACTGCGGAACGGCGTTGGGTTTACCTTTCTCCACACCGTAACATTGCTTGACGCATAGTAAAAATCCTTGATTTCTGTTTCGTTAAGATTTTTATATGTGTTTGTATTCAGATTACAGATCGTCGCGGAAGCTATGTCATTCACATCATAAATCCCGAGAGCCTCCGAAAATGTCATATAATCCGGAAGATTTACAACATCATACGCTAACGCCCGCGCCGGCAGCAGCGCAAGAGCCGCCAGCAAGGCAAGTATTCTTTTAAATATAACGATCACCTCTTTCATCAGGTCTGATACGGCTTGATAACCGCTTTTGTACCGTTTGAAAGCTCAACATAAAGCTCAATATACTTCCAGTCCGAATCGTCAACATATCCGTCCAGAATTTTAAAGTGATCAATGTCATCAGAGCTGATCACTCCGGTATCAGTAACATCCTTATAAGAGCCGGGTGTATAGTTGTCTGTATATATCACATGGTAAAGCATCTTATCGTCATAGACCTTATACAGGTTTCTTTCAAAAATTGATGCTATGCTTGTTATCCTATTCAAAGCGAGAGTTGAATTTTCATATATATAAATACCGCGCGTTACCATGATGTCAACAAAGCAGGTTCCGGTAAGATCAGAAATTATATAACCGTTCTTCTTGCCGCCGCTTCTGTCGGAATCCGTGCCCTTGCCGCTTATAAGAAGCTTTGACGCATATGTAACGGTAGACGGATTTTTCCCGTCCGTTACGGGTATAAGTATACCATTTTCATAACGGTAAAAATGGGCTGTAAGCGTGTCTCCGTTTTCAGAAACAACGATCTCTTTTGTATTATCCTCCTCGGCGAGATCAACAACCGCTACCGAATACGCGCTTGTGAGCGTTCCGAGGCTTGCGGTATAATCAAGACCGTTTATCTTCAGCACAGGCGCCGCAAGCGCCGATGTGTCCTGCGTACTGTTAAATTCGACAGTCTCCGGCTTGCCGTCGCTGTCAAGATCTATCTGCGCGGAGCCGCTGCCGCCGCTGTAAAATTCAGCAGCATCCTCCAGCGTTCTGAAGCCCACCTTGAGGAACGCATACGCTCTGTAGGGTCTCCCGTTCGTTGAAACAAGCACCATTGAATGATGTCCGTCCCAGGTTACCGCATAGTCCATAGCCTCCGCAATTGCGCGGACCGGAATAAGAATACGGTCATTTTCCATTATCGCCGGAGCATCAAGAGCTATTTTTTCACCGTTTTTATACATTGCATCTTCACCGTATTTAATTGTGACAGTATATCCGAGCCTTGAAATCACGGCCGTCTGTGACGCCTGATCCCAGCTTACGCCGCAGCCCGCCTTCTCGAACACGGCGCGTATAGGAACCATTGTATAACCCTCGCCGATAATTACCGGGTTCTGGTCAAATTCAACAGCCATATTATCCACCTTGACTGTTACAACGTCCGCCTCAGCGTACGCGCCTGCGGCGCATACCGCAAATAAGCCCGCCGCAGCTGCCGCCGCAGCAAAAAGTTTTTTACATTTCATCTTATACCCTTCTTTCTGAATTTTAAAATCAGAGAATACAATATTCCGCCATATAATCCTCCATCTTAGGGATCATATCGTCATATTTTCCCGAAGCCTTGAGATATTCGTAAATATCCTGAACGGTCACAATGGCATGAACATTTATGCCAAAGTCCTCGCCCACCTCCATGATCGCTGTTTTTCCGGGCGTCTTGCCGACCTCGCAGCGGTTAACCGAAATGAACATATCCTTAACCGTTACGTCCGCCGCGCCCTTAAGGATCGGTATTGTTTCACGGATCGCCGTTCCGGCGGTTATAACGTCCTCAATAATAATGACCTTATCGCCGTTCTGCGGCTTGTAACCTATCAGAGAACCGCCCTCGCCGTGATCCTTCTCCTCCTTACGGTTAAAGAAATACGGCTTATCTATCCCGTACTCATTGTAAAGCGCCGACGCGCAGCCTGCCGCCAAAGGTATCCCCTTGTATGCGGGGCCAAACATACAGTCAAAATCATCGCCTATTGTTTCCTTTACAAGAGCCGCATAGAACTTTCCCAAAACGGCTGTCTGCCTGCCCGTACGATAGTTGCCTGTATTTACAAAATACGGAGTATTCCTTCCGCTCTTTGTCACAAAATCGCCGAAACGAAGCACCTCCGACTCCATCATAAACTCTATGAATTCCTTCTTTGCTTCCGTTATCATCAATGAATCCTCCTTGCATAAATCCGTATAACTGATATTAGTATATCACACATTTCCGTATTTGTAAACAGTTTTATTTTTAAAAAAAGCAGGGCGGAAACAATTGTCTCCGTCCTGCCGTGTATCAGCTTTTCAGTATTATTCCGCCGGCTGTGTCTCCGCTTCTTCCGCGTCCTCTGCTCCTTCAGCATCAGCCGCTTCCGTTTCCGCTGTATCCTCCGGTTCGTCAGTTTCCTCCGTAGGATTATTAGCCGCCTCATTCTGCTCCTTCATCTTCTGGTCAACCTTATTTCTGACCTCTACCCAGAGCGTATCGGCAGTTACGCTGTCATCAAGCTCGTATTCAGCCTTGAACGCGTCTAACTGATCCTCGCCTACACGGGAACCGACCGTAGTCTTATCAAATACATCACCGATCGTTGTATCCTCTGTTATACTGTCATCATCAGAAAGTCCGAGTATTTCTTTAAGCTCATCAAAATCCGTGCCTGACATCTTGGCAAACACGCCTGCCGGAATGGTGTAATACGCAGCATACTCAAAGGTTGACGCCGGCATATCCGACGGCAAACCGTACAGCTCAAGGAAATCTGCATACTCCATGCCCTGCTCATCGGCAATTTCGCCGACTGTTGTTCCCGTTACATCAATATAATCCTTTGTATACGGATTGAAAAGACTCTTGCCAAAGATAATGAATACGGCGATTGCCGCGGCAATTACAACTACTATCGCCGCGATGATCGCTATAGCTCCGGCATGTGACTTTTTTTCTTCCTCCTCCGGCTTGACGATCTCACCCTCAAATACTACCTCGCCTGTTTCCGCCGGCTCTGCCTCAGTCTCAGCTGTCTCCGGCTCCGTCTCATTCTCCGACGGCTCCTGCCCGGCGTTATCTGCAGCGTTTTCCGCTGCCGCCTGTTCCGCGGTATCAGCCGCAGTTGTTTCCTCTGCGGGAGCAGTTTCTTCAACAGGAGTTGTCTCCTGCTCTTCCGGGTTCTTATTCTCCTCGTTCATATAGAAAAACTTCCTTTCACATTCTATGTTTCATAACCGCCGCTTATTCGGCAGCAGCTTCTGTTTCCGCGTCAGCAACCGTATCTGTATCAACAGTATCGGTCTCTGTCTCAGCATTATCCGCATCTTCCTTTGCCGCTTCCTCTGCAGCCTGCTTTGCGCTCTGATAAGTATTGAACTTGCTTCTTACTTCCTCATCCTTTGTGTCCTTTGTCACTTCCTCTCCAATCTCCTGATCAGCCTTGAATGCTTCAAATTCTTCATCTGTAAGCTCCACGCCCCAAGCAAACTTAGCAAAATTTTCAAGAGTCATCTTATTTGCCGCGTCAATAACAGAATCCTTCGATTTAACATCATCTGTTGTAAGACCATACTGAGCGAGATAATCCTCAAGCTCCATGCCAGCCTGATCAGCGGCATAGCCGATCGTGCTGTCACCCTGTGACGCCTTGTTTACATTAATGTTTGTCGAGATTTTTCCGCTTACAGCGAAAATTCCCAGAGCAAGTACAACTATTATAATTGCAGCTGAGATCACTGTCATCATGCTTCCGGAAGAATTTGATGAATACCTTCTTGCCATTTTTTATTTTACTCCTTTCGTTACTTAGCAGCCCAAAGAAAACTGCTGCTCTTTTTTACAGCAGCAGTGTCATTATTGATTTCCGTTCTGCCGTACCCTTAATATAATAACACGAACCCGAAAAAAAATCAATATAAAGTTATGAATATTCTTAAAATTTTTTATCTTTTTCTATAAATATTATTTACTTTCTCTCTTATCAATAAGATTCTGAATCTTATTGACAGGGTCGAGAAGATGTGAGATCGTATCATCGTGGTTAAGGGTGTTGATGAGCAGTGAAACATATTTTGACATGTCCACCTCATAATACCACTCGCGGCATGCAAGACCCGGATTTCTGTAAATCAGGTTCGTCGTGAACACCTTATCTATTATACCGTTCTCATAAGCCTTGTCAAAGACTTCAAGACCGTCTACAAAAAGACCGAAGGATGCAAAAGCAAATATTCTCTTGGCGCCCTTGCTCTTCAGCTTTGTCGCGACGTCAATTATTGACTCTCCCGAGGAGATCATGTCGTCTACAATAATCACGTCCTTGCCGTCAACCTCACGTCCGAGGTATTCATGGGCAACGATCGGGTTCTTGCCTTTTACGACCCTTGAATAGTCGCGACGCTTATAGAACATACCGAGGTCAAGCTGGAGTACCGCACTGTAATACATACATCTTGACATACCGCCCTCATCGGGTGAAATGACGATAGTGTCAAACTTATTGAACTTAACATCCGGCACAGCTCTTGAAAGAGCCTTTATCATCTGATATGTCGGCTGAATATCATCAAAGCCCGAAAGCGGAATTGCATTGGAGATTCTTGAATCATGAGCGTCAAACGTGAGTATGTTGGTTACTCCCATACCCGCAAGCTCCTGGAGCATAATCGCGGCGTCCAGCGATTCGCGGCCGCTTCTTCTGTGCTGTCTGCCCTCATAAAGCATTGTCATTACAACCGTTATCCGTCTCGCCTTACCTCCCATAGCGGAGATAATTCTTTTAAGATCCTGATAATGATCGTCCGGACTCATGTGATTCTCATAGCCGTACATCTTATATGTAACGCCGTGGTTGAAACAATCGCAAATAATATATACGTCATGTCCTCTTACGGTTTCCTCAATCATACACTTGCCTTCTCCCGTACCGAATCTCGGACAGGTCACATGAGTTACATAAGTATCAACGTCCTCAATATCCTTACGCATATCCCGAAGATACCAGTCGATCCTCTCGGTAAACTTCTCGCAGCCCTTCATGCTGATAACGCTGAGCTTGCCGACTGTAGGCATTGCATCGGTTGCTGTTACATCCTGATATGAATTGGTCATTGTTTTCTCCTTTTTGGTCATAAATTCCGAAATGAACTTTAATACGAAATTCATTATAACATCTTTTGTATGTTTTTGCAATTGTTATTATAAACATTTTAGATTTTTTTTTACAAAAAATATTGTCTAATTTAATATAATATTGTTTTAAGCAAAAATCATGCGGAAAAAACGGACGGATTTCTCCGCCCGCCATAACCCGATGCTGCCGTTTCCGTGCAAAATCAGCCTTCCATGTGTCTGCCTAAAAATCCGGCGGCGGTTTCGGCCAGCTTGTCCTCCACCTCGCTTGGTTTTTCGCCGTCCTTCATGACAAACACAACGGAGCCTATCGTGTCGCCCTCCGAAATTATAGGAACGACCACGCCGGCATTATACTTGTCATTGCCGTCCGCGATCGATACCACTCTGCCGGATTCATATGTCACGGTTACCTTATCATTCATAAGGTTATCCAGCTCATTGGAAACACGCTTTTCGATCAGCTCCTTCTTGGGCACTCCCGAAACAGCGATCACGTTGTCACGGTCTGTAATGCACGCGCCGTGTCCGCTTGCCTTTGCAAGCGTTTCGACATAATTCGCCGCAAAATCGCCCAGCTCGCCGATCGGCGAATACTTCTTGAAAATAACCTCTCCATCCTTTTCGGTAAAGATCTCAAGCGGATCTCCCTCCCGTATACGCATTGTCCTTCTTATCTCCTTAGGTATAACCACCCTGCCGAGATCATCTATTCTTCTGACAATTCCGGTTGCCTTCATAAACAATTCCTCCTCAAATTTATAAGCTTTTGTTTTATAGCTTTATTATGTGAAAAGGATTGTCTTTTATACTTTTATTTTACTAAAGCAAATATTACCATTATTCCGGCGTTTGCCATAACACAAAAGGAACCGAACAATTGCGCTTTATTGCCGCGGTTCCTTTTATGAAAACTTATAACATTTTAATGTCAACGGGAAAAATATCCTTTAGAGAACTACTATGGCTTTAGTTATATTATCGGATAAGGAGAAACACGGTTTTACGCCCGTTCACACTATATGATAAAGACAAAGCCGCCATTTAAATATATTTATAAATTGCATTTTGCTTATTGATGTCCCTATCACATAACTAATATTAGCATATACTAACCATTTTGTCAATAGTTTTTTTAAAAAAAATAAAAAATTTCCGAGAAAGCATTCGCCCTCTCAGAAATCACGGTAATTATTCAATTGTAACAACAGTCGGCAGCACCGTTGTATATGCGCCGCCGCGATACACTTCGGCAGAAATCCCCGGATCAAATTCGTATGTATTGTCCTCCAACTCAGCATTGCCCTCATGAACGGCAAGAAAACTCATGACCTGCCGATACATCAGAGCCGATTTGTTGAAGACGTCATACGCCAGATCATTGCAGAGACTGTTCGCCGTCTTATCTCGATTCTGTGAAATAGCCATGCTGTTATCCATAGATTTAACATAATTAATAAGGTTGTTTTCATATTCATCAAAAAACTCATGAACCTTATCGCCGTACAGCTCGCGGTTCTGTCCGCAGAGTGCGCTAAGTCCGCGGCATGCCCAGTACATTGAATACATATTAAATTCAGGAGCGTCAAGCCTGCACATAATCGGAGTGTCGGTTATTGCCGCCGCATAATAAGGAACAAACGAGGTAAACTCACTGTTTCCCATGCACAGCCATTCAATGCAGCTTGATTCAACATTCATATTCTGCCTTATCTGCAGAATATGGCATTCCTCCTGACGCGAGGTACCTATCGCGCGGATATATTTGTTATTTTCCAGATTGGCGTTGTAATCGGTGTCCTCATAGCGGTAACGCGTTACATTCATTACATCCTTTACGCTTATTTTCTGTGACGGGGCGAAAAGCAGCTCGTAATCCGTTTTATACGGGTCTGTTCCCACGCTTGTATGAAGCAGCCTTCTGCCTCCCCATATCCTTATCGAGTTAGATTCCTTGGCAGGCTCAGCGTAGGTTTCGCGGAGATTTATTTTACCGTCAACGCTTTTAAGGATATTATTTTTCTTTGCAAAATTCACTATATCCTTTGATGCGATCACATCCTCCGCCTTCACGTCAACCTCTCCCAGCATATAAGCATTTGAAATAACCGCCGCTTTATCCTCAGGCAGCTTTATTGCCGCGTACTGATGACCTGTATATATCTCCATATACCATGCCTCGTTCTTATCCGCCGTCATGATTATACTGCCCTCACACGCGCCGTGCCTGTCCACAATATCGGCAATAATTTCAATGCCCTCCCGCGCGCTTGCCGCCCTCGAAAGAATTATATCATTGGCCGAAATCTCGTGCAGACCGTTCTCGGTAAAAGGATCCGCCTCGGCAGCCTTGTCGTTGGGATACGCGGTGATCGTGGCGGTGGAAGCGACGCCCAGCTCATTAAAACCGGCTTCGCCGTAGGGTTCCTCCCCTATGCCGCGCTTGTCCGACCCGGGCACTGCGGTATATCTGTATGTATGACGCGGATATTCCAGCTTAAGCCCCATCGCATCAGTGAAATACTCGCCCGCCTTATGGTCCTCCGCCTGATGAACGATAAAACGCTTGCTCTCTCCGCTGTTCATATCCTCGGTACGCATAAGCATGACCGAGCCGTCGGCGGATACCCCCTTACCCACATATACTCCGGTACACGCGAAAGCGGACGCCGCCGCAATGACGATTATCAGCTGCGTCATAAGCGACACAGTCAGTATTCTTATCTTTTTCCTCATATTTCTCAAGCCTTTCGGTATTGCTGTATTCTGCTTACATATAATACATCATATTTCCGGTTTTGTCAAGTCCGGTGTTA
>CAZOHJ010000026.1:0-39659 GCA_964579875.1 uncultured Lachnospiraceae bacterium
CTGTGACCCTCTGCTTGTAAGGCAGATGCTCTCCCAGCTGAGCTAAACTCCCATAGATAATTCATGGTCGGGATGACAGGATTCGAACCTGCGGCCCTTTGGTCCCAAACCAAATGCGCTACCAAACTGCGCTACATCCCGTTGGTTCTTAACTTTTTGTTTATCCCGTCTCTAAACGACTAAAATATGATACCATAAATGCGGCAAATGTGCAAATCATGAGTTACTTAAAAATGCGGTAAAATTAATGAAAATCTCTTAAAATCGCAATAAAGCCCTGAAAATCAATCAATATCGCGCTTTTTGACCTTTGCATTTCAGACAAGCAGCTATAATAAAGATAACGGCAGCAAAGCCTATGGCGCCGCATATTCTATAGGCTGTGTTCACAAGCTTACTGAACCCGAAGCCGGAAAACGCATACGCGGTAACCGATAACAGCATAATAAATATACCGCTTTTTAATGAAAGAACTTCTACCGTACTTCCTCCGGAGGACAGCAGCGTTGTGACTATTGCCGCGGTAAGCATAATTCCGTAGAATATGCCGAAAATGCGGTTCTGCCGAAAAGCAAGCGTAAGCATTGGAAACTCTCCCAAGCTTATTCTATTTGCATATATTGACAGAATGCCGAAAATAAGCAGCATGAGAAACAGAATCACACCTCCTGAAATCACGGATACCGCCGCGGCATCCGATGAGGAGCTGATAGATTTGCTCATTACTATAAGAAGCGGAGCGGACGATAAAAGATTATATCCGGAATAAATACAGGCGCTGCCGATCATATCCGCGTTTTCTGCGAAAACGTGAAACTCCCTGTAGTTCAGTATATAAATACAGCATACTGTAATTCCGGCAACAAGTATAATACCTATGACGCCGTTGAGCCTGAATACGGAGGTCACACCGCGGGAGAAAAGCAGCCCGCAGATAACGGCAGCCATAAGCGCGCCGGATCTTTGGGGTATGCCGAAAAGCATATTCAGTATTTCACCTATAGCGGCAAGCATAACAGTGTATGTTGCAAACGCGAAAACCGCAATAAGAAGCTTTAACAGCCTTGCGGTAAAGCGGCCGGGCAGTCTGCCTGAAAATTCATCAAATCCCGAGGAATTTGTGAGAACAGCTGTTCTGAGAACCGAATATGCGAAAAGGGCAAATATTATCGCGGCAATGACAACACCGTAAAGACCTTTTCTGCCGAAAACGGTGAAATAGCAAAGAATTTCCTGACCGGATGCAAAACCGGCTCCGATAAGCGCAGCTATATATGCGTATGAGATCATAAGAATATTTTTCAATGTAATCACCCCTGTTATTAACCGTATGATGAAATCGGCAAAAAAAGACCGTGGATTTTCCACGGCCCCGATGCTTGTAATTACTGCGCGTTTTCAATGTTAAGGATTGTGAACTGAACCATTCCCGCAGGAGTTTCAGCCTCAACATCTTCTCCGACTGATTTGTTGACGCATGCCGCGCCTATCGGTGATTCGTATGAAAGCTTGTTCTCATTAGGATCAGCCTCTGTTGAGCCGACAATAGTATATATCTGCTCTCCGGCCATTCCCATAAGCTCGGCAAGCTCACCATGGAAATTGAGTGTTACCTTTTTGCCGACTGTTACAATATCATTTGATTCGACCTCAACGACCTTTGCATATTTGAGCATATGCTCGATTTGCTGGATCCTTGCTTCAACCTCTGCCTGCTCGTCCTTTGCGGCGTCGTACTCGGCATTCTCCGAGAGGTCGCCGAAGGAACGCGCCTCCTTGATTTTCTCTGAAACCTGCTTACGCGTAACCGTAACGAGATGTGTAAGCTCAGCTTCAAGATTTGCTTTACCATCGACAGTTAAAATATATTCTTTATTTTCTGCCATTTTATCAGAACCTTTCAAATTAATCTCATGGGTATAATTATACAGTCTTTTTTCGGAATTGTCAACTGTTTTATTGGTTAAACTTATATTAAAAATAATATGTTTACAGAAGCTATGGAGGTTTTTTATGTATACAGAAAAGTCTGTTGAGCTTAAATCGGATTTTTATACGCGTTTCGGAGAAACTACAGGGGAGCTTTGCTTTGAACGTGTAGGTATACCATGCGTTATTATGGACAGCGGAAGTCATGCGCTCGCGTTTGCATTGGGCTGCGGTGTAAGGGCATATGGAAGAAGATACGGGGATGTTCTCAGAATACTTAACGACAGGTCTAATGTGTGTGATGTGCACTTTATGAAAAGCGGCAAGGGCGCGCAGATATTATACAGCGCAGATGTTCCGGGACTGCCCGGGATGAAGGATACGACGGCTTTTGCAATAGAAAAGCTCCTTGGACGAATGGGAATAGCGGAAAGGCAGAGCATGACCGGCAGCGCTGCGGCAATATGCGACCGTTACGGCAGCGGCGGCTGGTGCGCGTTTGCGTCATATGATGAAATAAAGGAAGTCCCTCTGCCGCTTACGGGCTATAATGTGCTGCTCATAAGAACAAGAAGAGCAAAAAACAAAAAAATTCCGCGGGATATGATAGAGCAGTATTGCGCGGAGGAAAAGGAACGTATTATAGCGGCGGCACAGGGACTGAAAAGATGCCGTATAAGAGTATTGTTTGATATGGTAAACGAATCCCGGAGGGCATATGAATATCTTATGAATCCGCCGGAGCCGGCGGCAGCGGCCGTGAAGATCGCTATGTCGGTTGACGGAGTAAAGGCTGCCAAAATATGCGATAACGGGGTCATATGTTTTACGGAAAAGGATAAGACAGATAGTATAATACGGGCTGTTTCCGGAGGCTATGAGAAGAAAACAGGATTTTCCGCAAGTGTTCTGGTAGTAAAATAAGCATATAAAAATAAACGGAAAAGTATGGACTTATTAAAAATTATCTGGTATAATATAAATATTGAATGATTTGATCGGGAAAGGTATATTAATATGCTTGATAATTTTAAGGATAATATGCTTGACAGTCTTGATTCCGCGCGCGGCAGCTTTATACGCCGCCAGGGCAAGAAAATGCCGAGAATAACACTGTTTATTAAGATGGTAGTGGAATTTCTGACAGATATGGCTGATGATAACGTGGGCTTATATGCCGCTCAGTCAGCCCTTTTTACCGTGCTTTCCGCTGTACCGTTTCTGATGCTTGTAATACTATGTCTTAAATATTTTATAAACGTTGATTTGACCGCATTGGCCGAGACTATCAGAAGAGCATTCCCCAAACCCGTTTCTACTTACATGTATGGAATAGTATCAGAGGTATTTATGCGCAGCGAAACAACAGCCCTGTTTTCCGCAACACTCGTTACCGCTCTCTGGACCTCATCGCGCGGAATAATGTCTATTTATGTGGGACTTAATAACATTTACGGCTGTAATCGTACGACGAACTGGTTTGCCGCGCGTATTACGGCATTGATTTATGACATATTGTTTATCGTTGTTATCGTTGCGTCAATTGCATGTCTTGTGTTCGGAAATACATTGCTGCATTTGTTCAGGGACCATTTGAGCGATTTTTTTGTAGTGCACTACGCGTTTGAGGCAGTGTTTAAGATGAAGTATCTCATATTTTTTGTTTTGTTTATACTTGCTTTTGCGGGGCTGTATAGCTTTCTGCCTCAGAAGAAGATGCGGTTCCGCTCGCAGCTGCCGGGTGCTGTGGCTACGGCGGTAGGGTGGATAGGATTTTCATATGGATTTTCCGTGTATATAACATATTTTTCAAAGTATTCGCTGCTCTACGGAAGTCTTACCGCTATTGTATTCATGATGCTGTGGATTTTTTTCTGTATATATCTGCTGCTTGTCGGCGCGGAGATCAATAAGCACATCAAAAATGGCTACTTCAGGAAAATGCGCCGCATTCTTTCGGGGACGCAGTACAAAAATTTAAAAAAACGGCGAAAAAACTCTTGATTTTTATAGGTATATGCTGTATAATAAAAGCTAAACACTATTGACCAATGCATTGCGCGCGCTTCGATGTGTTTTCCGAAGCATAACAACGGACAATGCTGTAGCTTTAAGGAGGAGCAGCTTTTTTATATGGACAGTGACAGTGTGTCGCGGATTTTACCAAAAGTCATAATACTTGCAATTTTAATCCTGTTGTCGGGATTTTTCTCGGCATCGGAAACCGCGTATTTTTCGATGAATAAAATACGGATCAAATCTCTTGCCAATGACGGCAACAAGAGGGCAAAGAAGGCGATGAAGCTTTCCGAGAACATGGATGAGCTGCTATCGACTATACTTATCGGAAACAATCTTGTAAACATAGCAACGACCGCTATTGCCACAGTCCTTTTCACAAATCTTATCGGGGCGGAGCTGGGCGCGACGGTTGCGACTATCGTGGTTACGGTAGTGGTACTTATGTTCGGCGAAATTACGCCTAAAAGCATGGCAAAAAATTCACCGGAAAAGATGGCGATGCTTTTTGCACCGGCATTACGGGTACTGATGATCTTATTCAGGGTGTTCAGCTGGCTGGTTGCCATGTGGCAGAAGCTTGTATATAAGCTTATCAAAGCTGATGATGACCGAGGCGTAACAGAAGAGGAGCTTATAACCATGGTTGAGGAAGCCCATCACGACGGCGAGATCGACCAGAATGAAAGTGAGCTTATCAGGAACGCGATTGAGTTTGACGATATTGAGGTCGCGGATATCTTCACAAGCCGTGTGGATGTGGTAGGCGTTGAAATAAATGATACAACAGAGGAAATATCCGAGCGGTTTGAAAGGGGTTATTCAAGACTGCCGGTTTATGTTGAGACTGTCGATAACATAATAGGTATTCTAAATCAGAAGGATTTTGAATCCATGAAGAAGACAGGACAGAAGCTGAAGGATGTCATGAACGACCCTATCTTTGTTGTTCCGACAATGAAGATTTCCGAGCTGTTGAGAACCCTGCAGCAAAAGAAGTCGCATATGGCGATAATTCTTGATGAGTTCGGCGGAACGGTCGGTATAGTGACGCTGGAGGATATACTTGAGGAGCTTGTCGGAGAAATATGGGACGAGCACGACACGGTGGAAGAGCCGTTTGTCAAAATCAAAGCGGATCAATACAAGGTACGCGCAAAAGCGGATCTTGACGATATGTTTGAACTCTTTGGAATGGACGGCGAAGCCGAGGAAATTGATCATTCAACCGTCGGCGGATGGGTTATGGAGGAATTTGGAAAAATACCGCATGTCGGTGATGAATTCACCTATGGTCCGCTTAACGTCTACGTTTCAAAGCGTGACCCGAGGCGTGTGAACGAGGTTATAATTACGAAGATGTTCGAGTCTGCTGATGAGGATGAGGACGAGAATTAATATATGACGGCAATGCCCGCAGAAATGCGGGCATTATCTCTCCTTTGTATTCTTCTACCGGCAGACCCGCTTTGCATCAGCCGGAAATTTTTCGTTCCTTCATCCTTATGAAAATTCTTTTCTCTCGGATGCCGCATCTGTGGAGGCGTCCAATGTTTAAGGGACACAACAATCCGGCATTCCAATATAGAAATCACATGGAACATCTATTCTCATTTATACCCGCACGAAGAGGAAAAGGCGGCAGAAATTTTAAATAAAATCGTGTAAAAAAACGTGTAAGAGCAAAATAAAAAGCCTTGTAACCCGCATAAATACAGGATTACAAGGCTTTTTGGTGCAGATGGCGGGACTTGAACCCGCACGGTGTTACCCACTAGAACCTGAATCTAGCGCGTCTGCCTATTCCGCCACATCTGCGTATTCACAACGTATACTATTATAACAGAACCTTTTGAAAAAATCAAGAGTTTTTTACAAAAAAATTTTTAATAAAAACAGGGAAAATACAAAAAAATACTTGACAAGCCGCCCCGTCTGTGCTACAATATATCTGATGAAAAAAGGGTTCTTTTTTTTTGCCGTGTTTTTTAAGGCATGAGCGGACCCGAAATATATATGGAGGTAGTTACGATGAGAGTTAAAATTACATTAGCTTGTCAGGAATGTAAGCAGAGAAATTATAACACAATGAAGAACAAGAAGAACGACCCTGACAGACTTGAGATGAACAAGTACTGCAGGTTCTGCAGAAAGCACACATTACACAAGGAAACAAAGTAATTGACCGTTAAGAACAGATAAGGAGTAATAGTATGGCTGAGGCAAACGTAAAAGCTAAAAAGAAGCCTTTCTTTGCAAGAATGAAGAAGTATTTCAAGGATACCAAATCTGAGCTAAAGAAGGTTACATGGCCTACAAAGGAGCAGCTCAAGCAGAACACCGCTGTTATAGTTGTTTTCATCATATTGATAGGCATTTTCCTTTCCGTATTTGATGTGATATTCTCACTGGCAGCATCCTTATTGACTAACATACTGTAATTATCAGTAGTAAGATTTGTCGAAAGGAGCGGTTTATATGGCAGAGGTTGCTAAGTGGTATGTAGCTCACACATATTCCGGATATGAGAATAAAGTTAAAGAAAGCATAGAAAAGACGGTTGAGAACCGCGGACTTTCGAATCTCATCATGGACGTTAAGGTTCCGGTTGAGGATGTAATTGAAAAACGCGGTGATAAGGAAAAGGCTGTTCAGAGAAAGATTTTCCCGGGCTATGTTGTGATCAAGATGATCATGACCGATGAAAGCTGGTATGTTGTCCGTAACACCCGCGGTGTTACAGGCTTCGTAGGTCCCGGCTCAAAGCCTGTCTCGCTTTCGGATTCCGAGGTTGAGAAGATGGGCGTTGAAGAGGTGCGCCGCGCCGAGATCAGGTTCAGCAAGGGCGATCTGGTAGAGATCAAGGCAGGTCCGATGGAAGGCTTCTCCGGCAGCATAGACACAATCGATCAGGAAACAGGAACCCTTTCGGTTATTGTTTCGATGTTCGGCCGTGAAACACCTGTATCAATAAATTACACACAGGTTGAAGCGGTGGATTAATTAAGATTATATAGGGTTGGAAGGCTCTTATATGATACAGGCGTCAGGAAGACGCCGTCCCTCTGGAAACAGTGGGAGGACAGGTTATGTCCGATTTTACCACATTTAGCGCAGTGCGCTTTAAATTTTAAGGAGGTGGCCGTAATGGCACAGAAGGTAGCAGGTTACATTAAATTACAGATTCCGGCCGGCAAAGCTACACCGGCGCCACCGGTTGGCCCTGCATTGGGTCAGCATGGTGTAAACATTATGCAGTTCACAAAGGAATTTAACGAAAAGACAAAAAATGACGCAGGTCTTATCATTCCGGTAGTTATTACCGTATACGCTGACCGTTCATTCTCGTTCGTTACAAAGACTCCGCCGGCTGCAGTACTCATCAAGAGAGCTTGTAAGATTCAGAGCGGTTCAGGCGTTCCGAACAAGACAAAGGTTGCAACAATTTCACAGGCAGATCTCAGACAGATAGCTGAAACAAAGATGCCGGATCTTAATGCTGCAACAGTTGAGGCTGCTATGAGCATGATCGCAGGCACTTGCAGAAGTATGGGCGTAGTAGTAGGCGACTGATACAAAGAGAGTTAGAGTTAAAGTAAACGGTGGGAGGGAATATTTCCCGCTTAACCACGAAGGAGGATTTTAAAATGTTCAGAGGTAAAAAGTATAAGGACAGTGTCAAGCTTGTTGATAAGTCAAAGCTCTATGACACTGATGAAGCTATGAAGCTCGTTACACAGACATCAAAGGCTAAGTTTGATGAAACCGTAGAAGCTCATATAAGACTGGGTGTTGACTCACGTCACGCCGACCAGCAGG
This sequence comes from uncultured Lachnospiraceae bacterium, assembly GCA_964579875.1. Lineage (GTDB taxonomy): Bacteria > Bacillota > Clostridia > UBA1381 > UBA1381 > Ornithomonoglobus. Next base: position 7,768 of record CAZOHJ010000026.1, read on the forward strand.
TAAGAGGCGCGATCGTTCTTCCGCACGGTACGGGCAAGTCAGTAAGAGTTCTCGTATTCGCCAAGGGCGCAAAGGCTGAGGAAGCTAAGGAAGCGGGCGCTGACTATGTAGGCGAAATGGATCTCGTTCAGAAGATCCAAGGCGAAAACTGGTTCGATTTCGATGTTGTTGTTGCAACTCCGGATATGATGGGTGTTGTAGGACGTCTCGGACGTGTTCTCGGACCTAAGGGTCTTATGCCGTCACCGAAGGCGGGCACAGTTACAATGGATGTAACAAAGGCTGTCAAGGAGATCAAGGCAGGTAAGATTGAGTACCGTCTCGATAAGACTAACATTATCCACTGCCCGATAGGCAAGGCATCCTTCGGCGCAGAGAAGCTCACGGAGAACTTTAACGCTCTTATCGGCGCTGTAATCAAGGCTAAGCCGTCGGCAGCAAAGGGTCAGTATCTCAGAAGCGTTGTTATAGCATCAACAATGGGCCCCGGAATAAAGATCAATCAGGCTAAGCTCGGCTGATAAAAATTCTGAGAATATTAAATTTAATACTTGACAACCTAAATAAAATATGTTATTATAAACAGGTTGACAGACCGTAGACAGTCGGCAGGGCGCAAGTCTGTAAGTCCAACCGAGGTATTGAATTGATAGAAATTCATGGCTCTTTGCGTCTACGGCAAAGAGCCTTTAATATTTTTAAAGGCATAAAATAAACATCAGGAGGTGAAAATTTATGCCAAACGCACAGGTTTTAGAAGCTAAGAAGGCAAAGGTTACAGAGGCGGCAGAGCTTATAAAAGCAGCACAGACAGGTGTTCTTGTTGACTACAGAGGTCTTAACGTTGCTGAGGATACCGAGCTGAGAAACAAGCTTCGCGAAGCAAATGTAAAGTATTTTGTTATCAAGAACAAGATTTTGAAGCGCGCGGTCGAGGAAGCGGGCATCGAGGGTCTTGACGAGGTTCTCCACGGACCTACAGCTTTAGCTGTATCAGATGAGGACGCGGTAGCGCCTGCAAAGGTACTTGCCGAGTTTGCAAAGACAAACGATAAGCTTGAGCTCAAGGGCGGTTTCATGGATGGCGCCGTAATGAGCTTGGACGAGGTCAAGAAGCTTGCGGCAACACCGAACTTCGAGACATTGATCGCAAAGATGATGGGCAGCCTGCAGGCGCCGATCAGCGGCTTAGTAAGATTGTTGAATACTATAGCTGAGGGCGGCGAGGAAATAGCTGACCTTATCGCAAAGAAGGCTGCGGAAGCGCCTTCAGAGGAAGCACCGGCTGAAACACCGGCGGAATAATTGATCCTATAGGATTAAAGAAATAATTAAATAAATTTGAAATCAACATTTAATAGGAGGAAAATAAAATGGCAGATTTAAATGCAATTCTTGATTCAATCAAGGAGCTTAAGTTACTTGAAGTAGCAGAGCTTGTAAAGCTTATGGAAGAAGAGTTCGGCGTAAGCGCAGCGGCACCGGTTATGGTAGCGGGCGCAGCAGAGGGCGGCGCGGCAGCAGCTGAGGAAAAGACAGAGTTTGATGTATTCCTTGCTGAGATCGGCGCATCAAAGATGAATGTAATTAAGGCTGTTAAGGCTCTTACAGGTCTTGGTCTTAAGGAGGCTAAGGCTGCAGTTGACGGCGCACCGGGCGTAATCAAGGAAGCTGTTCCGACTGAGGAAGCTCAGAAGATGAAGGAAGAGCTTGAGGCTGCCGGCGCTAAGGTCGAATTGAAGTAATCCACTCTTAGTAATATTTTTACGACGAGGCTTGCCATAACAAATTAATTAAACACAGCAGGGGAGGCTGGGAGATGTTAGTTGATGTATCGCCAATAATCAAGGTTACGGGAGCAAAGCTTACTATTGACGGGATTGCCGGATTTAACAATGCACAGTTCCTTGGTGAGACATACCGCTTTCCCGAGCCGTTAAAAATTAATGGTGAGATATACAACAACGGTAAATCGCTTGTGCTTGTCGCTCATGTGACAGGCTCAATGAAAACCGAATGTGCGCGCTGTCTTAAAGAGATAGATGTTGATGTGGATTATGATATCCATGAGCTTCTGTCAAGAGTAGAGGACGGTGCTGATCCGAAGGACGAGGACATGATCCTGTTTGAGGGCTATGAGGTCGAGCTTGATGATATAGCCGCGGACAATTTCCTGATGAATGTGTCGGGAAGATACCTCTGTAAAGAGGACTGCAAGGGACTTTGCCCTGAATGCGGTCATGATCTCAATGAGGGCGACTGTGGCTGTAACCGTGATGTAATTGATCCGCGCTGGCAGGCGTTAGCCGATATACTTAATCAGCAGAAGGATCCGGAAGATTGATCTGCTGAGAAGAAATAGAGTGTTGTTATTTTAATTGGAGGTGTAATCAATGGCAGTACCTAAGAATAAAGTTTCAAAAGCCAGAAGAGATAAGAGACGTGCTAACTGGAAGCTCACTGCTCCGAATTTGGTAGAGTGCCCGCAGTGCCGCGCTCTCAAGCTGCCTCATAGAGTTTGTCCGAGCTGCGGACAGTACAAGGGTAAGGAAATTATCAGGGTTGAGGACTGATTTTCGGCTTGTGAATACGTTTATACAGACCGTTCCTGTTGGGGCGGTCTTTTTTCAGCGCTAATTCGGCGCCGAGAGACATAAAACTTTTCAATATCGTTGATTTTTTGAGTGCGATATGCTATAATTATTTTCAGAAATGATTCCGTTATATGACATTTATTATTTCTATAGAAAATGGAATGCAGGGAGGAAGGTTATTATGGCATCAGATAATGAATTATTGGTTCTTATTTATGAAAACATACAGAAAACACTTAATCAGATAAAGGACAGCCGCGTTGTGATCCAGACGCTTGCCAACCGTGTCGGTACACTGGAGACAACGGTGTCAGAGATGGAGGAAAGGACAACCGATATAAGCGGCAGGCTTGGGGGCGTAGAGAAAACGCTCAAGGCGCTTAGTGACACGATATATAAGAAAACCGGAGAGCTTTCGGAATCCACAGCCTGCGCAGCGGAGTCCGTAAACGCAATGCGCGGAACGCTTGACAGAGTTACCAATCCGTCAATACTTACGATAAGTAATACGCACAAGGCCACAAAGGAAGCTGTCCGCGAGCTGAAGGATGTCCATAACCGCGTGATGGACGAGTTTGAGCAGTACAATCTCAGACTGGCAAGAGCCGAGGACACAATAGAAAGGCTCCTTAAAAACCGGATCTTGCCGGAGAAAGAGGTTAAGAGTGATGCGGAATGATTACATCGAAATAAGGGATCTTATAATATTCGCAAATCACGGTGTCCTGCCCGAGGAAAAGACAATGGGGCAGAAGTTTGTTATTTCCTTAAAGCTGTATGAAGATATGAGCGAAGCGGCGGCAGCCGATGATATAAATAAGGCTGTAAATTATGCCGAGGTCTGCGCATATGTTACAGAGTTTACAAGAATAAACCGATGCAGACTGATTGAAACGGCGGCGGAAAATATTGCAAACGCGCTGCTTATAAGATACCCGGCGCTGACAAGGGTCGAGATAACTCTTAAAAAACCGTGGGCGCCTATTGGTCTGCCCCTTGACAGGGTCGCGGTGAATATCTGCCGCAAGAGAAGCACAGCCTATATCGGCATAGGCTCAAATATGGGCGATAAAAAGGGTTTGTTGGATTTTGCGGTGAAAGCATTAGGAGAAAACGAATATTGCGCTGTTAAAAGGGTCTCGGAATATATCGTGACAAAGCCCTACGGCGGCGTGGAGCAGGACGATTTCCTTAACGGCTGTATTGAGCTTGACACAGTATTATCGCCCCATGCTCTGCTGGATCTTCTTCATGAAATAGAGAACAGGGCGGGCAGAAAGCGTGAGATCCATTGGGGCCCGCGAACCCTTGACCTTGACATACTTCTCTATGATGATACTGTTATGCATGATGACACGCTTACGATACCGCATCCGGAGCTGGCAAAGCGTGAATTTGTTCTCGCGCCGCTTGCGGAGATAGCGCCGTATGCATATGATCCTGTGGTAAGGGATTACGCTGTAAATATGCTTGAAAGGGTGAGGTCTGATGGTAACACCTGATTATTACGGCAGGTTTAAGTGTATCGGCGGAAGATGTCTTCACAACTGCTGCAAGGGCGGCTGGGAGATCGAGGTTGACGATGAGGCGCTTGACCGCTTTAATAAAATCGGGGGAGAATTCGGCGACCGCGTAAGGGCATCAATTAACGATGAAAATGTGTTCGTACACAGGGACGGACACTGTCCGCTGTTAAGCCCCGACGGCTGGTGTGAAATGGCATTAAACGGTCATGAGCTGTGCATTGTATGTGATGAATATCCGAGATTTACCGAGTTCTGGGAGGATTATTCCGAGCGAGGGATTTCCCTGTCCTGCGAGGCGGCGAATGAAATAATTCTCAATAACAAGGACAGGGTCAGGCTCATAGGGGAGAGCGGGGAATGCACTCATCCGCTGTTTAAGCTTACTTACCGGTCACGGGCGAAAATATTTGAGATATTGCAGAACCGCGGCCATGATATATTCCTGCGTATGCGGCTTGCGCTTGATTACGTATGTGAGCTTCAGGATCGTATAAACGAGAATAATTACGAACCGTTTGAATACGAGCCGCAGGACTGCTTTAAGGAGCATGAAAGCCTTGAATATTTTATTGAGTTCATAAGCGGGCTTGAAAATCTCTATCCGAAATGGAAGGATATGCTGACGAGCGCGGCGGAGCTTGAGCGGATGAAGCCACGGCACATAGCTGACCCGATAAAGGGCGAACAGCTGGCGGTTTACTTTGTATTCCGTTATTTCCTAAAGGGCGCCTTTGACTGCGAGGCTCTTGATAAAATGAAGCTTGCGGTTTTAAGCACGATGACGATAATTGCCCTTGAAAACGCGCTGGGAGATTTGCCGGAGTGCGCAAGAATGTATTCAATTGAGATTGAGCATGATGAGGATAATATTGACGCGATATATGATGAGTTCCTTTTCGGCGGAGAGCTTTCATTTGATAATGTGGTAAATATGATAGATTAGTAAAACTCAGTGGAAAGCATATATCATTCATCATATTTTGAATTGATCCGGCAGCAGCACCACAGCATAAATACCACAGAGGCGCTTATCGCGAGCATAAGCGGTATTACGGCACAGGATAGTGAGAGAACCTGCGCCTTGCCGGAGAATACATATGCGGAAGCCGGAAAGGCATACAGCGCGCCCGCGGTTATTCCTGCCGCTGTTATGCTGTGCAGAAGCTTACCGAGAATATAGGGCTTAAGGCTCAGTCCCGAACCGGCGGTTACAGCCATGACCTGAAGGTGCACGCTGATGCCGGAAAATCCTACAATGAAGGACGTAATGATAAATTTTTCGTACATGCTGCTGTCAAGCACAGAAACCTTTAAGGTTCCTGTTGAAAATTCGCATATTCCCGAAGCGAGAGAATCAAGCAGCGGCGGCAGCGGCAGCAGATCAAGCAGCGCGCGGGAGATTGCGGAGAAAAATATAATGGAGAAGCATACAGTTATTATGTTTTTTGACGCGTTTGAAAGGGCAGCGGAAAACACCTCTCCGAGTGGAATGTCGGCAGTGTCAAGCCGTGTCGGGGGTGAATTATGCCTGCCTCGGCCGTAAAAACGGAATATAATTCCCACGATCACGGAGGATATGATATGAATTACATACAGTATTATGCCATAGGACAGCTTTCCGTAGATTGCGGTTCCCACCGAGCCTATTATAAAAAGAGGCCCGGAATTGTTGCAGAAGGCAAGGAGTCTCTCCGCTTCGGATTTTGACAGACTGCCGCAGCGGTAGAGCTGGCATACCGTGACCGCGCCGAGGGGGAAGCCGCTGATTATTCCAAGCACAAATGCCGCCGCGCCGGAGGGAGCAACATTGAACAGCGGACGCATAATTCCCTGCGCGGCGCGGGCGAGAACGGAGCCAAAGCCGGAGTATATCAGCAGTCCCGAGCATACAAAGAACGGAAACAATGTGGGTATAATGAGCGAATAACACATTTCCATCGCATCCTTCGCATAGCGAATAACAAATTCCGCGCGGAGCAGAATGAGAGCGATAGTTAATATTACAGCTGTGTAAAAAAACATTTTTTTCATAGGATACCTCCCCCTGTCAATCTTATGTATATTCATTTATCGGGAAAAATAAGCATATAAATTAAAGAATTGAATTACAAGGAGAGGGCGCTATGAAAAAACTGAGCGAGTATATTGCGGATAAAATGCGGATACCCAAGGATGTTATAATGAATCTCCCGAAAGTGTCGGTCTGCGGCGATAAAGAGATATATATAGAAAATTATAAGGGGCTTTTAGGCTATACGGACAGTGAAATCAGTGTAAGAATGAATGACGGGATAATGTATGTCTGCGGCGCCGGACTGAGAATAATTGCTATTGATGTCAACAGAATGGTTATAAACGGTGACTTTGCCGGTGTCAAGTATGAAAAAGTCGGGAGAATAAGAAAAAATGTTCAAAAATATCTTTAAATTTATTACAGGATATGTTATAATAGAAATAACAGGCAAAAATAAAGAGAAGTTTATCTCGATGTGTCTGCATAATTTTATGGAGATCGATAACATTGTTCCGGACGGTGACGGATTTTTGCTCAGAATGGAGATGCGGGATTTTATGCGCATATCAAGGCTTGCGCATAAATGCGGTGTAAGGGTGAGAATAAGGTCAAAGCACGGTCTGAGGCAATGGCTCAAGGGCTATCGTTTCAGATTCGGCTTTGCGGCGTCGGGGGTAACGGTCTGCATATTTTTTCTTATAATTCCTCATTATATCTGGTGTGTGGAAATTGACGGTGCCTACTCTGCCGATATCGGAAGGATCACGGAAATACTGCGCGGGCATGGCGTGTATGTCGGCGCGAAAAAGAGCGGTATAGCTGAGCTTGATGAAATCAAGAATGCGATAATTTACGGCGTGGACGGTGTAAACTGGGCGTGGCTCTATACCGAGGGAGCGCGTGCGCGGCTGCAGATCCAGGAGGAAACGCCGAGCCATGCCATAGAGGACAAAATCACGCCTACGGATATTATCGCCGCCTGTGACGGATATATAGAACGGGCGGACGTTTTAAGCGGCGAAAAACGCGTAAACAAGGGAATGACTGTAAATGCCGGAGATATTCTGGTTTCCGGGAAGGTGGCGGTTTATATGGACGGCTATCCGGAAAAATATATGCATGTACATTCAAAGGCCGATATTGTGGCGGAGACTGTGCGGCATGAAAGCGGGATTTTTGGGACTACGGAAACGCTGAGAATTAAAACAGGCGGACAGAAAACAAGATTTACCGTGTCGCTTTTCGGAAGGAGCATAGATTTGTTCCGTGATGAAAACGGCGGCTTTGAGGACTGCGATAAGGAGTCGCAGACATATGATGTGGATATTCCCTTCCTGGGCTATACGGGAATATCGCTTACGGTCCATAAAATTTATGAGATAAATGAGACCCTGCATGAGCTGAGCGAGCGCGAGGTGCTTAACCGCGCAAAGGAGCAGTTACAGGAGCGTATATGTAAAAAACTCAATACGGGAGCAGTTAAGCAGGAGGAACAGCTTACATATAACGTGAGCGGCGGCAGCTATACGGTTGAGCTGCGTATGCGTTTAAAAGAAAACATAGGCATTGAGGTGCCTGCGGAGGAGTGACAGTATTTGATAAAACGAATGATAGAGATGCCGGAGAATCTTGATGCGGCAGAGCTTTTCGGAAGATTTGATTCCAACATGAAGCTTATCGAAAAATCATTTGATGTAAATGTCGCGCTGCGTGAGAATGCGGTGCGCATTACGGGCGAGGAGGACAGTGTTGAACGCGCGGGAGATGTTGTCCATATGCTTATCACAATGCTTTGCGACGGTGAAGGAATTGACGAGCAGAAAATATTATACGCAATTTCCATGCAGCAGGAGGGCGGCGGGATTGACGTTTCAAAATTAGGCTCGGACTGTGTCGCGATCAATATCAAGGGACAGCCGATAAAGGCAAAAACCTTTGGTCAGAAGAAATATGTGGAGGCTATCGACAGGAACACAATAGTATTCGGAATAGGTCCTGCCGGAACGGGCAAGACATATCTTGCGGTAGCAAAGGCGGTCATGGCGTTGAAGCGCCGCGAGGTAAGCCGAATAATCCTTACAAGACCTGCCGTTGAAGCGGGTGAGAAGCTTGGCTTTCTGCCGGGAGATCTCCAGAATAAGGTCGATCCTTATCTCAGACCGCTCTATGACGGCATGTATGAAATGCTCGGCGGCGAGGGCTTTCTGCGCTATCAGGAGCGGGGCGTGATAGAGGTTGCGCCGCTGGCGTATATGAGAGGCAGAACTCTTGACAGCTCCTTTATAATACTTGATGAGGCTCAGAATACAACGCCGGAGCAGATGAAGATGTTTCTTACGCGTATAGGCTACGGCTCTCACGCGATTGTAACGGGAGATATAACCCAGATCGACCTGCCGGGAGATAAACGCTCGGGTCTGAAGGAAGCGATGAAAATACTCGGCGGAATTGAAGGCATTGCATTCTGCAGGTTTACGGACAAGGATGTTGTGCGTCATCCGCTTGTACAGGCTATTATAAAGGCCTATGCTAAATACGACGAGGAAAAGGAAAAGAGAAAGAGGAAGCCTAATGGTTGAATTTATTTTTGAAAATGAAACAGATGAGGAAATTCCAGAAAAGCAGCTTGAGGAATTAAAGCGTGTTGCCGAAGCAATAATGGAGGGCGAGGCTTGTAATTTTGACGCAGAAATAAGCCTTACATTTACCGATAATGACGGCATACACGAGATTAATAAGGAATACCGCGGCATAGACCGCGCAACTGACGTGCTGTCGTTCCCTATGCTTGAATTTGGCGAGGAGGAAACCGACGCTGAATTTGAAACAGAGGAAGGGCTTGTTATGCTCGGAGATATTGTAATATCGATTGAGCGGGCAAGAGAGCAGGCGAAGGAGCTTAATCACAGCCTGCGCCGCGAGATGGCTTTCCTTACGGCGCATTCAATGCTTCATCTGCTCGGCTGGGATCATGTTGATAATTCGGAGAGAGAGACATATATGATAGAAAAGCAGAACGAGGCGCTGACAAAATTAGGACTTACAAGAGAAATAGAGGAGTTTTGACCCGCGGGGAAGGGCTGAGACAGAAAGGAAATTAATGGAGAACAAGTTTAAATCAGGCTTCTGCGCGTTAATCGGAATGCCTAACGTGGGAAAATCCACATTACTGAATACAATTGCGGGACAGAAAATAGCTATAATATCGGACAAGCCGCAGACAACGCGAAATAAGATATTAGCGATATATTCAACGGCGCGGGAGCAGATCGTATTTACCGATACGCCGGGAATCCACAATCCGCACAACAAGCTCGGCGAATATATGGTAAAGATAGCAAACGAAAGTATGCGCGATACGGATGTTGTGATTTTTGTGGTTGACGCGACACGCGGAATAAGAGATAAGGAGCGCGAGATTGCGAAAAACATTGATCAGCTTGGCATCCCGTGCATACTGGTCATAAACAAGATCGATCTGATTAAGAAGGAAGACCTTCTTCCGATGATAGCGGATTTTTCAAGTATAAATGATTTTGAGGATATAATACCCATCAGCGCAAAGGACAATGACGGAATAAGCACACTTATTTCAACAATAACACAGTACCTTGAGCAAGGACCTATGTTCTATGACGGCGACATGGTCACAGATCAGCCGGAAAAGGCGATTGCGGCGGAAATCATACGCGAAAAAATGCTCTGGCTGCTTGACAAGGAGGTTCCGCACGGAATTGCAATCGAGATCACTCGAATGAAGGAGAAGGACAATATCACGTCCATAAATGCCATAATATATTGCGAGCGTAAGAGTCACAAGGGTATTATAATAGGAAAAAACGGCGAAATGCTGAAAAAGATAGGAACTCTTGCCCGCGGCGATATGGAAAAAATGCTGGATAAGAAGGTATATATTGAGCTGTGGGTAAAAATCAAGAACAACTGGAGAAACAGTGATTTTCTGATTAAGCATTTCGGGTACAGGAATGACGATGAGATTTAATGGATGATTTAATATTCAGAGGAATAATAATCAAACAGAATAATTACGGCGACGCGCATAGGATGCTGACGATATTTACTGAGAGCAACGGAATAATCAAGGCTGTTCGCTATGGAATCAGAGGAAAGAAGACCTCAAATGCGGCGGCATTTCAGCTGCTTTGCTACGGTGATTTTAAGCTGCGTCCGTCAAAGGGCGATATAATGACGGCTTCGGAGGCGGATATAATAGACGGGTTTTATCCGGTGAGCGAGGATATTGTGAAGCTGTCTTTGCTGTCGTATCTTGCGGATATAACATATGCTCTGCTCGGCGAAGCAAATCCGGACAGGCGTATACTGTCGCTGTTTTTAAATACAGTATACGCGGCGGCGTACCGCAGTGAGCCGTATTTGAAGCTTAAAACGGTTTATGAGCTGAAGCTTATGTGCGCGGACGGATTTATGCCGCAGCTCGGAGGCTGCGGCGTATGCGGCGGGGAGGCGCGGTATTTCAGCCCCGACAGAGGCTGTATGGTGTGCCGATCGCACAGGAATGCGGGGGATATTAAAACATCTCAGGGAGCGGCGGCGATAATGAAGCATATTGTGACCTGCCCGGACAAGAAAATGCTTGCGTTTTCGGTAAAGGATGAAGCGTATTACAGTGAGCTGAGCGCACTCACCGAAAAATATGTTAGCGCCCATGCCGACAAGGAATTTGCAAGCCTTGGATATTTCAAAGCAATGCTTGCCATGTAGGGTGGTTTTAGTCGTTTTGAATAAAAAACCGCAATCAAAATCGGACAAAGTTAATCAATTCGGAAAAATTCGAAAAAAAGCAAAAAAAGCAAATAAAACTCTTGCAATTTTATTAAATATGTAGTATACTAATACGGTATTATGTATTAAATTCGTGGAGGTGTAAACTTTGCCAAACATTAAATCAGCAAAGAAGCGTGTTAAGGTAATCGAGAAAAAGACTGCCATAAACACAGCTCGCAAGACTGCTCTTAAGACTGCTATAAAGAAGTTTGAAGCAGCAGCAGTTGAAGGCGACAAGGAAGCGGCCGCAGCATTGTACAATGAAGCTGCAAAGAAGCTTGATCAGGGCGTTGCTCACGGTATCGTTCATAAGAATAAGGCTGCAAGAAAGAAGTCACAGTTGGCTCTTAAGCTCGCTAAGCTTGCGTAAAAATGAATGATGAGGGTTGCGTAAGCAGCCCTTATTTTTCTGCTGTGAGAGGAGTTAACGGTCATAACGATGAAAGGCTTATATATTCACATACCGTTCTGCGTTAGAAAGTGCGAATACTGTGATTTTGTTTCATTCTCCGGGCAGGAGGATAGGCTTGAGCCGTATATTGACGCGCTTGTCGGCGAGATGAAGGAATACAGCGGCGCGGCCGTTGATACGGTTTTTATCGGCGGTGGTACTCCGTCCGTTCTTCCGGCGCGGCTTATTGGTAAGCTCTGTGACGCGGTTAAGGATAATTTTAATATTGCAAATAATTATGAGTGGACGACCGAGGCAAATCCGGGAACTTTGACGAATGAAAAGATCCGGGCAATACTGGACGGCGGAATAAACCGCGTAAGTCTCGGTGTACAGTCCTTTAACGACAAGGAATTGAAAGTCGCGGGCAGAATCCATGATGCGGAGACGGCATTCAATTCGGTGTCGGATTTAAATAAAGCCGGCTTTGAAAATATCAGCATAGACCTTATGGAGTCGCTGCCGTATCAGACGCCGGAAAGCTTTAAGCGGACGCTTGAAACGGCGGTTTCTCTTCCCGTAAAGCATATCAGTGTTTACAGCCTGATCATTGAGGACGGCACACCGATAAAGGAGAAGTACAATAAGGGAATATATACTTTGCCGGACGAGGATAATGACAGAGAGCTGTACCATTATACAAAGGATTTTCTGGCCGAACACGGCTTTTACAGGTACGAAATATCCAATTATGCGATCCCCGGCTACGAATCACGTCATAATCTGAAATACTGGGACTGTGATGAATATATAGGTCTTGGCACGTCAGCCGCGTCGTATCTGGACGGAGTGCGCTATTCGAATACGGCGGACCTGACGGAATATTTGCGGGGACGATACCGCAGCGGCGAGAGAGAGACGCTTACCCGTAACGACATGATTGGAGAGTTTATGATGCTGGGACTGCGTAAAGCGGAAGGCGTATCTGAAAAAGAGTTCAGACAGCGTTTCGGCTGCGCAGTCGAGAGCGTATACGGTGAACAGCTGCGGAAATTTATAAGGCTCGGAGTGATGGAGCGGAGCGGCGGCAGCTTCAGGCTCACTGAACGCGGACTTGATGTGGCAAATACCGTTATGTGTGAATTTGTCTGATACAGAAAAACGCTTTGGCAGTTGTCAATGCCCTGCTTCCTTAGAGAAAACAGGGCATTTATTAATATTTTTCGAATCCGTCCTTCTCCAAGCGCATTGTTAATATTTTAAATGATCTGTTTACAGAAAATATGAATAAAATATTAAAAATTATATAAAATACTTGACAAAGGATAGAAAAAGTGGTATCTTATATACAGTTGTTAGCACTCATTTGATTTGAGTGCTAACAACAAGAGATAAAAGCAATAAAAAGGAGATCTGTTCCGCAGGAAAAGGAGGCGGAGGAAGATGGATCTTAATGATCGTAAGAAGCTGATCCTGCAGGCGATCATAGATGAATACATCGGTTCTGCCGAGCCGGTAGGGTCGAGGGCTATTTCAAAGAAGAAGGAGCTTGGTATTTCAAGCGCGACCATTCGCAATGAAATGGCTGACCTTGAAGAGATGGGCTATCTTATCCAGCCGCACACATCAGCGGGAAGGATCCCGTCGGATGCGGGCTACCGCTTTTATGTAAATTCACTTATGAAGCGGTACAGACTCGGCGTTGAGGCGATCGAGCAGCTGCAGCAGCAGCTCGCTGAAAAAATCGGGAGACTTGACAGGGTTATACGGCGCGCGGGTTTTCTTGCGTCGGCATTGACGGATTACACAACAGTTATTTCGGCGCCTGTTTCCAAGGTTATGGATATTAAGAAGATCGACATTGTTCCTATTTCTGAGCATACGGTCATGCTTATAATAGTTACAAGAACCGTAAGGAACAGTATATTAAAGGCTAATCTGAGCATTGACGAGTGTGAAAAGCTTGCGTCGGTGCTTAATGAGAAAATCAGAGGAAAGACCGCTGACGAGATCACTCTTGAAACCATAAACGAGATTCAGCTTGAAGCCTGTGAAAGGCTTGGAATAGAACCGAAAATTCTCATAAACGTTATGCATTATATTTATGAGACGGTATCCGAGCTTGACGATACGGAAATATATGTTGAAAACGCGAAGTCGATTCTGAAATATCCCGAATACCGAGATATTGCCAAGGCGCAGGAAATGTTCAGCCTGCTTGAGGATAAGAGTAAGGTAAAGCAGCTTATCGCCGGAACCGACAGTGAGGGGATAAAAGCGAAGATCGGCACTGAGAACGAAAATGAGATACTTAAGGATTGTTCGCTTGTAACGATGAATTACACGCTTGACGGCAAGGCGGTCGGAAAGCTGGGCGTTATAGGGCCGAAGAGAATGAATTATGAGAAGGTGTTTGCGAGTCTTGATTTGATATCTAATGAAATAGACAAATTAATGGGATATATGACATCTGACGGATAGAGGCAAGGAAGGAGGCAGATACAATGGCAGAAGAAATAAAGAATGAAGAAATTGAAGAAACCGAGACGGAGGGAAATGAAGCGGAGGAGAACAATGAGGAATCAGAGACTGAAAAGCTCACGCTGCAGCTTAAGGAGCAGAATGACAAATACCTGAGGCTCATGGCTGAATATGCAAATTATCAGACACGGACTCAGAAGGAAAAGGCGGCGCGTTATGCGGATGCTGTAATAGATACGGTTGAAACACTTCTCCCGATAGGAGATAATCTTGAAAGGGCGCTTGCGACAGAGGTCACATCAGAGGATACCGTTAAATTTAAAGAAGGCATTGAAATGGTTATGAAGCAGTTTAACGACTGTCTCGAAAAGCTGGAGATTACTCCGATTAAGGCGGAGGGCGAGCAATTTGACCCGAATCTTCACAACGCGGTAATGCATATTGACGATGATTCGATCGATGACAATACGGTTGTTGAGGAATTTATGAAGGGTTATATATATAAAAATGAACGTGTTGTAAGACACAGTATGGTAAAGGTTGCAAATTAAGGAGGAAAATGAAATGGCAAAGATAATCGGTATAGACTTAGGTACAACAAACAGCTGCGTTGCGGTTATGGAGGGCGGCAGCCCGAACGTTATCACAAACAGCGAGGGCGCAAGAACGACGCCGTCAGTGGTAGCATTCCAGAAGGACGGCGAGAGAATTGTCGGTCAGGTCGCGAAGCGTCAGGCAGTAACAAACGCGGACAGAACAATTATGTCGATCAAGAGAAAGATGGGCACAACGGAAAAGGTAACGATCGATGGCAAGGCATACACGCCGCAGGAGATCTCCGCGATGATCCTTACGAAGCTCAAGAGCGACGCGGAAAGCTATCTCGGCGAGAAGGTTTCACAGGCGGTAATAACCGTTCCGGCATACTTCAACGACTCACAGCGTCAGGCGACAAAGGACGCGGGCAAGATCGCGGGTCTTGAGGTACTCAGAATTATCAACGAGCCGACAGCCGCGGCGCTTGCTTATGGCATGAGCGACAAGGATCAGACGATAATGGTATACGACCTCGGCGGCGGTACCTTCGATGTGTCAATCCTTGAAATCGGCGACGGCGTGTTTGAGGTTCTCTCCACAAACGGTGACACACATCTCGGCGGAGACGATTTTGACCAGAAGATTATAGACTACTTAATTCAGTCCTTCAAGAATACAGACGGCATTGACCTTTCAAACGATAAGGTAGCTATGCAGAGACTTAAGGAGGCTGCGGAGAAGTCAAAGATCGAGCTTTCAACAACAACGACCTCGGAGATCAATATCCCGTTCATCACAGCCGATGCGACAGGTCCGAAGCATATGAATATCAATCTTACAAGAGCTAAGTTTGACGAGCTTACGTCAGACCTCGTTGACAGAACGCTTGTGTGTATCAGGAACGCTATGAGAGATGCGGATCTTTCGATTAAGCAGATTGACGCTGTACTTCTTGTCGGCGGTTCATCAAGAATACCGGCTGTACAGGAAGCGGTTGAGAAGGAAATGGGCAGAGAGCCGCATAAGGGCATCAATCCGGATGAATGTGTTGCCGTTGGCGCGGCTCGGCAGGCGGGCGTCCTCGGCGGCGAGGAAACAGGCGTGCTTCTTCTTGATGTAACACCGCTTTCACTCGGCATCGAAACTCTCGGCGGAGTATGCACGAAGCTTATTGAGAGAAACACAACGATCCCGACAAGCAAGTCGCAGGTATTCTCAACAGCCGCTGACGGTCAGACACAGGTTGAGATCCACGTTCTCCAGGGTGAGCGCGAAATGGCCGCATACAATAAGACACTCGGACGCTTCAACCTCACAGGTATTGCTCCGGCGCCGCGCGGCGTTCCGCAGATTGAGGTAACCTTCGATATTGACGCCAACGGTATCGTAAACGTAACAGCTAAGGATCTCGGTACAGGCAACGAGCAGAAGATCACAATCACTGCTTCATCAAATCTCAGCGATGAGGATATTGATAAGGCTGTTAAGGATGCCGAAAAGTACGCCGAAGAGGATAAGAAGCGTAAGGAAGAGGTAGAGGTAAGAAACGGCGCGGAGTCAATGGTATTCCAGTGTGAAAAGGCTATGAAGGATCTTGGCGATAAGATTTCAGAGTCAGAAAAGAGCGAGATCCAGGCTGAGATCGACAAGCTCAAGGAAACACTCAAGGGCACAGACACGGAGACCATAAAGGCGGCTACGGAGTCACTTACCCAGAAGTTCTATAAGATGTCGGAGAAGATGTATCAGCAGGCTAATCCGCAGGGTGCTCCGGGCGCGGGCTTCGATCCCTCACAGGCAGCAGGAGGACAGCAGGCTCCGGGTTCCGACGGCGTATATGAGGCAGACTACAGAGAAGTAGACGACGACAAGAATTGATTTTGAATAAAAAAATACAGGGCGGGTGCAAATGCGCCCGCTCGTTTTGCATATAATTTTGTCATTTTGACTATTTACAAATATAATAATATATAGTATAATTACAATGTGTGCTGTAAAAAAGCGATAGCGAAAGGGGTAGGTCATAGGTATGGCTGAAAAACGAGATTATTATGAGGTTCTTGGCGTCAATAAGAGCGCCTCGGACGATGAAATAAAGAAAGCCTTCCGTAAAATGAGTAAAAAATATCACCCGGATCTCCATCCGGGCGACAAGGAAGCGGAGAAAAAATTTAAAGAGGTCAATGAGGCATATCAGGTTCTTTCGGATGACGATAAGCGTCAGCGTTATGATCAGTTCGGTCACGCGGGAGTTGACGGCAATGCCGGCTTCGGCGGGGCCGGTGGCTTCCAGGGCGGCTTTGATATGGGCGATATAGGCGACATTTTCGGCGATATTTTCGGCGGCTTCGGCGGCTTTGGCGGCGGCAGGAGCAGAAGAAACGGTCCTAAGAGGGGCAGCGACCTCAGCCAGTATATAAATCTCAGCTTCAGAGAGGCTGCGTTCGGCTGCAAGAAGAAGATAAGCATTACGCGCAGTGAAAAGTGCGGGGTATGCGGCGGCTCGGGCGCGAAAAGGGGAACTCAGCCTGTGACCTGTCCGCAGTGTAACGGCGCAGGTCAGGTTCAGCAGAGAAGACAGACGATGTTCGGGTTCTCGAACGTTATAAGCGAGTGCCCCAACTGCCGCGGCAAGGGTAAGATCATAAAGGAGCCGTGCCCGTCATGCCGCGGTACAGGAAATGTAAAAAAGAACAAGACAATTGAAATAAATATCCCCGCCGGAATCGACAGCAATCAGGTACAGAGAATTTCCGGAGCAGGTAACGCCGGTGAAAACGGCGGGCCTAACGGCGATCTCCAACTCATATTTAACGTACGGCCTGACGAAATATTCCGCAGAGAGGAATATGACGTATTTGTGACCCTGCCGATAAGCTTTGTGCAGGCGGCGCTGGGAGCGACCTTACAGGTTCCCACGATTCACGGCATTGTCGAGTATGACATTCCGGAGGGAACGCAGACAAATACGCGTTTCCGGCTGAGAGGGAAGGGAATACCTGTGCTTCACGGCAAGGGTAACGGCGATGAATATGTAACGGTTACGGTTGAGGTCCCGAAAAATCTCAGCCAGAAGCAGAAAGACCTTCTCCGCGAGGTTGATGATGAAAAAAATTATACAAAAAAGAAAACCTTTAAGGAAAAAGTGAAGGATTTTCTTAACAGTTGAAGTAAATTAATATTATATAAACGAAAGGATCAGAACTATGACACCGAATATTTATGAGCTCGACAAAATGACAAAGGAGCAGTATGACTTCATTATGAAGCGCGCCGAGCATGACATTACAGAGCAGATGAAGATCGCAAAAGAGGTTTCGGACGATATCCGCGACCGCGGCGATGAGGCTGTTCTCGAATATACCGCAAAGTTTGACCATGTACAGCTTACTGCCGATACAATGAAGGTTACTCAGGAGGAAATTGACGCGGGCTATGAAAGACTTGATGAAAAGACGAGAAAGTCGATTGAGTATGCGTATAAGAACATATACGATTTCCATGAGAAACAGCTCCCGGAGGAAATGTGGTTCACAATGGTGGATGACGGTCTTATGGTAGGCGAAAAGACAACTCCGATAGTTGACGTTTGTCTTTATGTTCCTCACGGCAAGGGCTCATTCCCGTCGGTTCTCTGTATGCTCGGTATTCCGGCGGTGGTTGCAAAGGTTCCGAGAATAGTTGTCGTAACGCCTCCGAATGAGAAGGGCGAGGTTGACGATGCGATACTCTGCGCGGCTAAGATAATCGGTATCACAGAGATATACAAGGTCGGCGGTATTCAGGCGGTTGCCGCCGCTGCATATGGCACGGAAACAATTCCCAAGTGCCACAAGATACTGGGTCCGGGCAACAGCTATGCTACAGCGGCAAAGAGAGTTCTCGCAAACAGCATTGACGCGGGGCTTCCGGCAGGTCCGTCGGAGATCATTGTTTTAGCTGACGAAAAGGCTGATCCCGAAAAGGCTGCGCGCGACTGGATGATCGAGGCGGAGCACGGCCCTGACAGCGCTGCGCTGCTTGTTACACACTCGCGCGAGCTGGTTGACAAGGTTATCCCTATCATGAATGCACAGCTTGAAAAGCTTTCGGAGAAAAGAAGAGGCTGGATAGAAACAAACTACACCACCTACGGCGGAATAATACTTACAAGATCGCTTGAGGAATCGATCGCTTTTGTAAATGATTATGCGCCGGAGCATATGGAGGTTATGACAGAAAAGCCGTTTGATGTTCTTCCTCTTATAAAGAATGCCGGTGAAATCCTTCTCGGCGACTACACACCGGTCACACTCTGCAACTTTGTATTAGGCCCGAACGCGATCCTTCCGACAGGCGGCTTTGCAAAGACATATTCATCCGTTTCAGTTATGGATTTCTTAAAGCGTTCATCTGTGGGTTACGTTTCGAAGGAAGGCTTTGAAAAGGTAAGAGAGCACGCGTTTAATTTCGCGACAGTTGAGGGCTTTGAGACTCATGCTCTTGCCGTTAAGGAAAGAGATTAATAATAAAATGCGGAGTCCCTCAGGGGATTTCTGTATTTGCATATAGGAGAACGTATTATGACCAAAACAGTAAAAGCCATAAGAACAACAACGGAATCGGAGATGGGTGTTGTGCTTGATTTCGGCGGATTAAAGCCGGATTATCGCAAGGACATAAACACACCGATACCTTTTCTCAATCATATGATCGAGCATATAGCATACCGCGGCGGCTTTAATATCGAAACAAGGATCAAGCTTGCGGACTTTACGCTTACCCATGTTATTGCCGAGGATCTGGGTATCGCGCTCGGCAAGGCGGTCAAGGAGTATATCGACACAACCGATGGCGCATACGGCTACGGCGATGCGATCGGCGTCATAGACGAGGCAAAGGCGGAATGCGCGATAAGCTTTGAATCCCGAGCATATATCGATCGGGATTACCACGGTATAGATATTCCGAAGGAAACAGAGGGAATGCTGAGCGAGGATCTTGAAACCTTTCTTGACGGATTTGTTCAGGGCGCAATGTGCACTTTACATATAGACTTATTCAAGGGTCATAACGGACATCATATCTGGGAGGCAATATACCGTTCGGTCGGTTCGGCGCTGAACAGGGCAATAGCTGTTGACGAGTCGAGAAAGGGCAAGACATCGGGCGTTGCCGGGAAAATTCAATGGGTCGTTGAAGCGGAATGAAAAGCTTTTTAGATAAATATGATACCGTCATATTCGATATGGACGGAGTTATAACAAGCGAGCAGAATTACTGGAACAGCGCTGCGCTCACGGTGTGGGAATATCTTAATTGGAACATGGGTATTGAGATAGCTTCCCCGGAGTGCATGAAGAAGCTGCCGGAAATACGCGGTCGGGTATTCTGCGATGATGAGCTTATATCGGCGCTTAAGGGCAGGGGCGTAAATTCCAACTGGGATTTAGGATATGTAACCGTTCTTATTTCATGGATAGTATACGGCAGTGAGAAAATCGGGGATTTTTCCGCTGTTCTTGATTATGCAGGGCAGCTGCCGGACAATATTCTTGACGCATATGATTTGCTCGCGAAAAGGGCGTCTGAAAAAACAGGCTTTGATTACGATTGGATGCGCCGCAACGGGCTTATGTGGAAAACCATGCGTTCTATTTTTCAGGGCTGGTTTTTGGGTGATGAGCTTGCGGCAGCCCGTAATATGCCGCCGCTGCATCCGGGAAAGCCGGGGCTTGTCTATGCGGAGGAGCCAATCATAGACAAGGCGGCGCTTATCAGACTGTTGTCGGAGCTGTCGGAAACAAAGCGCGTCTGCACCGGAACGGGCAGACCGTCCGATGAAATCCTTGAACCGCTCCGATGCTGGGACGCGCTGAAATATTTTGCCCCGGACGGGCTGTGTAATTATGACCATGTTGTAAAGGCCGAAGCTGAAAACGGATCAACGCTTACAAAGCCGCACCCGTATATGTTTCTCAAAGCTCTATACGGCACGGATTATGAAGATACAAGGATAATAAACGGTGATTATGACCGGGATAAAATATCAAAAACGATTGTCGTGGGCGACGCGGGAGCGGATATTCTTGCGGCGCAGGCAATGGGAGCCGACTTCTGCGCGGTGCTTACGGGTGTGAGCGGGCAGGCGGCAAGAAGATATTTTGAGGCGCATAATGCCGGATATATATTAAATTCAGTCGCGGACATGCTGTGACACCGGAGGTAATAAAGATGGAAATTAAAATTAAGGCGCCTGTTGACAGAGAGGTAATAAAGAACTTAAAGGCGGGGGACAGTGTTCTCATTTCCGGCGTTATATATACCGCCCGTGACGCTGCCCATGAGAGAATGACAAGACTTCATGCAGAGGGTCAGGATTATCCTATAGATCTGACAGATCAGGCAATCTATTATGCGGGTCCCTGTCCGGCAAAGCCGGGTGAGGTCATAGGCTCGTGCGGACCGACAACCGCCGGAAGAATGGACGCATACGCTCCTGAACTGCTTGACGCGGGTCTCGGTGCAATGATAGGCAAGGGAGTGCGCTCAAAGGAGGTTGTTGACGCGATAAAGCGCAACAAGGCGATCTATTTCGGCGCAATCGGCGGAGCGGGCGCACTTATAGCCGGAAGCATCAAAAAAGCCGAGGTAGTGGCATATGACGATCTCGGAACAGAGGCGATAAGACGTCTGGAGGTTGAGGACTTCCCGGCATTTGTGCTTATCGACTGCGAGGGAAACGATCTTTACGAGCAGGGTCAGGCAAGCTTCAGAAAACTATAATCATACAAAATAAAAGCGAGGTTTATAATCACGCAGCAGCCATTCGCTTATCTTCTTTTATATGTAACAAATCTGAATTTAAGCCCCTTTTCTTCAAGCTCTTCGGATTCTTCGCCGATCCTCCAGTCGGGCGACTCGTCAAGATTAACCATAAACGCGTCCGCACTGTCCGACGCGGCGTCTACCTTTGTGACATATGCCGTGTCGCAGAACGGGAGCAGCTCGCGGTAGACCGATTCGCCGCCTATCACATATATGTCCTCTTTGACATCTCTGAGAAACAGAGCAAGCTCACCGCCGTTATTGCATACGGTAACTCCCTCGGGCGCGTAGCCGGCACGTCGGGAGAGAACTATGTTTGTCCTGTCCGGGAGCGGTTTTGAACCGGGAAATGATTCAAGCGTCTTTCTGCCCATGACAATGATATTGTTTATTGTATGGGATCTGAAGAATTTCATATCCTTCGACAGGTGAAAAAGCAGCCCGCCCTCATTGCCGATCGCCCAGTTTTTATCGACATTTACTATAAGGTTCATTGTATCAGTCCTCGTCTAAGAGATTGGCGTCTCTTGCCGTTGCGAGAAAACCGTCGATCCCCTCGCGAGCTGTCTTTTCGTCCACGTCATAGTCCGCAAGCATATCCGCAAGCAGCCCGTCATAGGTTGTGCCCTTTGCAAGCTTTTCCCATATGTATGAACCCGTTTCGTTGAGTGTTATAAGTCCGTTAAAGTCGACCGATGCCTTGCCCACGGCGACAACCACATGTCTGCCTGCCACAGAGCGGAGCATAAAGCCTTTTTTTGTTTTGATCATGTTAATTAACCCCTTTGCTATTATAATTTTTTATATGCTGCGCCGTTCCTGCTTGTTCATCCCGTTATACGAAACCTCAGCGGCTTCGGTTTCCATATTGCAGTACAGGCGGTATACCGGCACCTGCTTTAATACAGTGTCCAGCGTAGTGAGCATCTTGCCCATTTCGTCCTCGCCGACCGGACGTACGGTCTGATTCATGATATTAAAAAGCGCGTCATCCGGCGTGATAGGTTCAATATGGTTTGTTGTGTCGCGCCCTATAACGCATATTCCCTTGATAGGCGCGTATGCGTTTACATTCTGGCTTGTCTTGCCGGAAAACGGTGTTCCGAATGCGTATACGCCCTTATCGGTGAGGCGTATTGCCGGCTTATCATCGTTTAGGATATAAGCCCCCGGAAAACGCCTGAGCCATATCTGTGTATGAGTGGATTTTCCCGTTCCGCAGGGCGCGCTGAAAAGATACGCCTCGTCCTTGTAAACAACACAGGAAGAATGAAGAAGCATTCCGTTAAAGTGAATGAGAGCGTTATAAAATTCCGATCCCATCCATATGTATTCGATCATCTCATAATCAAGATGAGGATTTTCGATAAGCCTCTGCCGGTAAAATTCCTCGTTGAGTCTTATCTGCACATTAGTTTCACGGTCACCGTGGTATTCGTAAGCCCTGCTCTGATTTCTCAGCCGCGGATAGCTCACATTCATATCCACAATTATACCGGCGATATTATATCTCATTTAAAATTCCTTTCTGCCATATGATGTCTGAAGTGTTCACTCCTATCCATAAAATATTATACACAAAATATAAGAAAAAAGCAAGTTATTTTAAGAAGTTTTATAAAAAATATAGACAATTTAAAAAAAATGTAGTATAATATATATATCTTATAATGAAATTTCGGAAAGGAATAAGGATCATGAAAAAATTTACAAAAGTATTGTCATGCGCGGCAGCAATGGCGCTGTGCATGGGTATCGGCGTATCAGCTTCGGCATTTTCCGATATGCCGGACGGCGAAATGGGCGAGGCCTTGCAGCGCGCTGTTGATGTAGGACTTATGGACGGCATAACGACCGACCTCATCGCGCCGAATGACAACATAACAAGAGCTCAGATGGCAACAATCATCGTAAGAGCATTCAGCGCAACGGAAAATTCATCGACAAAGTTCAATGACGTTGCTGCGGACGCGTGGTATGCGGATTATGTTTCAAAGGCCGCGGCAATGGGCGCATTTGAGGGCGATGATGACAACAACTTCAACCCGGAGAACAATATCACATTCCAGGAAACATATATTGTTCTTTCAAGAATGTTCGGCTTTGAGCCATATGAGCTAAGATATTCGGACGGTACCACGTCCCTGCTCGGCGACTGCGACGAGAGCGTTCTCGACTCATTCGGCGATAAGGATGAGATCGCGTCATGGGCAAAGAATTATGCCAAATATATTGTAGGAAACGGCGGCTGGAGCGGTATTGACGGCAAGCTCAAGCCGACAGCTTCAATAACGCGCGGTGAGTTTGCGATCCTTATGGACAATATCGTTACCACCTATATTGATGAGCCGGGTACATATAAGGATCTTCCTGACGGTCTCACAATGGTAAGAAGCGGCGGAGTTAAAATCGAAGGCTTTAAAACATCGCACAATCTCATCATCACATACGGCGTTGACGAGAAGGGCTGCGAGGTTACAGACTCGACAGTAAACGGCGTTACTCTGGTTCTCGGCGGTGTGGACAAGACTCCGCAGGAGACAACGGACAGCAACGGCGTTAAGAAGACCTCTCCCGATGATTCATATGTTACGATCACAGGCTCGTATCATGATGTAAGAGTCAATACTCCGTATGTGTTCCTTAACGCTTCATCGGCAAGCATAGAATATTATAAGGGTGTCAAGGACAGTCTTGTATCACTCTCATTCAATTGATCAACAGGCATTTATACCGGGGGCAGACTGAGGTCTGTCCCTTGTTTTATGGGTAATATCTGAGAATTTAACAAAAAAATTTTAAATTATGAAATTTGATATTGCATTTTAGACAAAACTAAGGTATAATAATAACAATAATATTTATCCTGAACAGGAGGACTTGAAATGAGAATAAAGTATAAGCGCGTGCTTTTGAAAATCAGCGGCGAGGCTCTTGCCGGACCGAAGGGCTTCGGTATTGATGAGGAAACTGTTAATGAAATATCAAAGAATATCAGGAAGATCGTTGATATGGGCTGTCAGGTTTCGATCGTTGTAGGCGGAGGAAACATATGGCGCGGACGTTCGAGCAACGATATGGACAGAACAAGAGCGGATCATATGGGCATGCTTGCAACCGCGATCAATTCCCTCGGTCTGTGCAGCGGACTTGAAGCGCAGGGCGTTGAGACAAGAGTGCAGACGGCCATCGAGATGCGGCAGGTGGCGGAGCCGTATATCAGGGGCAAGGCAACGCGCCATCTTGAAAAGGGCAGAGTTGTGATCTTCGGCTGCGGAACGGGCAACCCGTTCATGTCAACGGATACCGCGGCGGCTCTCCGGGCGGTTGAGATGGAGGTGGATGTAATTCTTCTCGCAAAGAAGGTAGACGCCGTTTACGACAGCGACCCGAACATCAATCCAAAGGCAAAGCGCTTTGCCAATCTTTCGTTCAGTGATATTCTTTCAAAAAATCTTGGGGTCATGGACTCAACAGCAGCTTCACTCTGCCGTGATAATAAGATGCCGATCCTTGTATTCGGTCTCAACGATCCGGAAAATATCGTAAGAGCTGTAAAGGGTGAAAAAATAGGAACGCTTGTCAATTACGAAGGCAAATAAAGAGGAGGAAACAATTATGGCAAAATATCCTGAAGTTGAAAGCAAGATGGAGAAGAGAGTAGCGGGGCTTCTCAGTGAATTTAAGACGATCCGCGCGGGACGCGCAAACGCGTCGGTACTTGATAAGATCTCCGTAGAGTATTACGGAACACAGACGCCTGTAAACCAGGTCGGCTCAATTTCGTCACCCGAGCCGAGACTCCTTGTGATACAGCCGTGGGACACCACGCTCCTTAAGGAGATCGAGAAAGCAATAAACAAGTCAGAGCTGGGCATCTCACCGCAGAATGACGGCAAGGTAATAAGACTTTCATTCCCGCCGCTTACGGAGGAGAGAAGAAAGGAGCTTGTCAAGCAGGTCAAGAAGTATGCCGAGGAGGCTAAGGTTCAGATACGCAATGCGCGCCGTGACGGTATAGAAATGTATAAGAAGCAGAAGAAGGACGGCGAGATCACGGAGGACGATATGAAGACTATCGAAAAGGACATTCAGAACCTTACAGATAAGTATATCAGGGAGATTGATACTGTAACCTCCGATAAGGAAAAAGAGATTACGGAAATCTGATAAAAATGACCAAAACAGTATTGCGCTACATATAACCGCAATACTGTTTTCATATAACAGCGGCAGTTTACCGCCGCGGCGCATAATAATTGAAAGGATCATCAATTATGCTTTTTAAAAGGAAAAGAATAATTCACGAAATAGACACGAATAATCTGCCGCAGCACATAGGCGTCATAATGGACGGCAACGGCAGATGGGCAAAAAAGCGCGGCTTACCCCGAAGCGCGGGGCATAAGGCGGGCGCGGAAAGCCTTAAAAAGGTGGTTACAGAGGCAAATAATATGGGTATCAAGTACATAACCGTATATGCCTTTTCAACCGAAAACTGGAAAAGACCTCAGGCCGAGGTGGATTATCTTATGGATCTGCTTATGGATTATCTGATCAATGCCGAAAAAACTCTTGCAAATGAAAATGTGCGTATCAGGGCGATAGGCTCGCGCAGGGAGCTTTCGGAGGAAATGCAGAGACAGATCATAAAAACAGAAAATTTCACCAAGGACAGAACCGGTATTACGATGAATATCGCGCTCAATTACGGCGGCAGAGAAGAGCTGCTCCATGCCGCGGGCGAGCTTTGCAGAAAAGCGGCGGCGGGAGAAATTGATCCCGACAGGCTTACGGAGGCGGATATTGACAGCGAGCTGTATACGGCCGGACAGCCGGATGTGGATCTGCTGATACGCACAAGCGGAGAGCAGAGACTGTCAAATTTCATGCTCTGGCAGGTAAGCTATGCTGAAATGATATTTGTAAAAAAGGCGTGGCCCGATTTCAAGCCCGCCGATTTAAGAGAGTGTATTCTGACTTTCCAGGGCAGAGGAAGAAGATTTGGAGGTATCTGAAATGCTGAAAAGAATTATAACTTCAATAGTAGCGTTAATAGTATTTTTCGCGGTTGTTTTTTCGGGTGTTATTCCGCTGCTGGCAGCTGTGGGCATTGTAATATTGGCAATGCTGTATGAGGTGTACGGCGCGGTGACGAAATCCGTTCCGGTCAAGGTGTGCGGATATATCTGCTCTCTGCTGCTTATGGTCGCTTTCTTTTTCAATCAGGCGGGCTTCGGCGTGGTCGAGGCGCTGATCGTTACCATGCTGTTTGCGGTATTTCTGCACGGTAGGATCGACTACCGCGAGCTTTTCGGCGCGGCGCTTATAACAATATATATTACTCTGTTTATGGGATATATCCCGCTGCTGAGGATCCGCAACGGACTTGCGGCTATGGCGCTTATATTTATAATCGCGTGGGGCAGCGATACGGCGGCTTATTTCTGCGGAACTTTTCTGGGAAAGCACAAGCTTATCCCTCGGGTAAGCCCGAAAAAGACCGTCGAAGGCTCGGTGGGCGCAGTGATATGTGTTGCGCTGTTCTGTTTGCTGTATGTGTTTATTGTTGACAAGTGCGGAAGAAGCTTCGGCAGCGGAACTATAGGCGCGGCGGAGTATATTATGGCTCCGGCGCTGGGAATTATCGCATCGGCGCTCTCCCAGCTCGGCGACCTTGCGGCGTCGGTGATAAAGCGCGACACGGGTATTAAGGATTTCGGAAAGATCTTCCCGGGTCACGGAGGATTTATGGACCGCTTTGACAGCGTAATTCTGATAGCGCCTGTTGTATACTATATTGTCCGGTATTTTCCGGTGATAATTGCATATTTTAAATAATACAGGCGTAATTTTATAAAGAGGATTTTACAGATGAAAATTTCAATATTAGGCTCAACCGGCTCGATAGGCACGCAGACGCTTGAGTGTGTTCGCGATCATCCGGATCGGTTTGAAGCCGCGGCAATTGCCGGAAACAGAAACATAAGGCTGCTTGAGGAGCAGGCGAGAGAATTCAGACCGTCGCTAGCATGCGCGGCGGATGAAGCCGCGGCAAGAGAGCTTAAAATAAGACTTGCGGACACGGATATAAGAGTGTTAGGCGGCGCGGAAAGCATCGTTGAGGCGGCACGGTACGGTGAGGCGGAAACAACAGTTGTTTCCGTTGTAGGCATGGCCGGCATCGAGCCGACGATCGCCGCGCTGAAGAGCGGAAAAAGGGTTGCGCTTGCCAACAAGGAAACCCTTGTTGCCGCGGGCAGCATAATAAAGCGGTACGAGAATGAATACGGAAACCGTATAATACCGGTTGACAGTGAGCATTCGGCTATTTTTCAGTCAATGCTCGGAGCGGGCGGCAAAAAGGCGGTAAAGCGGATACTGCTTACAGCCTCGGGCGGAGAGTTTTTCGGCAAAAAGCGTGAGGACTTAAAAAATATCACTCCGGAGCAGGCGCTGCACAATCCGAACTGGGATATGGGCGCAAAGGTAACTATTGATTCGTCTACCCTTGTCAATAAGGGGCTTGAGCTGATCGAGGCAAAGTGGCTTTTTGATGTGCCTGTGGATAAGATCAAGGTGCTTGTGCATCGTCAGAGCGTGCTGCATTCGGCTGTGGAGTTTGTGGATAACGCGGTTATCGCGCAGCTCGGAGCGCCGGATATGCGTCTGCCTATTCAGTTTGCGCTCACATACCCGGAGCGTTTGCCGATTCCCGACAATGAGCTTGATTTGTTAGGCTACGGCGCTCTTACCTTTGACGAGCCGGACACGGAAACCTTTTTCGCTCTGGAGCTTGCAAGGCGGGCGGGGCGCGCCGGAGGCTTTGAGGGTAGCACGCTGGCGACTGTATTCAACAGTGCCGATGAGGAGGCTGTAAAGCTGTTTATGCAGGGCAGGCTTTCATATCCGGGCATCACGGACGCGATTGCATACGCAATGGAGCAGCATAAGACAATAATTGATCCTTCACTGGAGGATATTTATAATGCCGATAAAGAGGCAAGGGAGATCGTAAAGAGTAAATTTGCCGGTTAAGGAGGATTTTCAGTGGTTACTGCTATTGTAACAATATTAATGTTCCTCGTGATGATTTCGCTTCACGAATTCGGACATTTTATAACAGCAAAGGTCATGAATTTTAAAATTCTTGAATATTCAATAGGCTTCGGCCCCGCATTATGGCACAGCAAAAAATCGGAAATACAATATTCGTTAAGATGTATTCCCTTCGGCGGCTACTGTAAGTTCGAGGGCGAGGATGAGTCATCGGAGGATCCGAGAGCCTTTTCTAACCGTCCTTGCTGGCAGAGAATTATAGTTGTCGCCGCAGGAGGCGTATTCAATATAATTTTAGGCTTTTTGCTTTTTCTCGTTATAGTTCCGTTCATGTCGCCTGTCAGCACAAACGTTATAGACAGCGTTGTGCCGGGCAGCTATATTGAGGAGGCAGGACTTATGCCGGGCGACAGGATAGTTGAGATAAACGGAAAGCATGTGAGCTTTTATTCCGATATATCGCTGTATAAGGATGATTTCAAAGCCGGTGAGGAATATGAGCTTGTCGTGAAACGCGGCGGGGAGAGGATAAGCACGGTATTCCGTCCGTCGGTGAACGTTGTTACCTATGAGTATACCGGTGAAGGCATGAAAGCGGTAAGCGTTGTAAACGGCAGGGAAGATACAGAAGAGTTTATTCCGTACGGCGACAGGCTGGTGAAGGATGAGGAAAAGGTAGGAACGACCGAGACTGTACAGCAGCTCATTATAGGCTTTTACCCCGCGCGTGAGAATATAACGGTAACCAATATTATTCCGCAGGCATGGAACGAAACCCGATTTGTTGTAAAGCTTGTATACAATTCTCTATGGCAGATGGTAACGCGTAAAATAGGAATGGAACAGATGAGCGGACCGGTAGGCGTTGTAACGGAGGTAAATACCGCCGTGAACAGCGGACGCTACAGCTGGCTGTATGTTCTGGAGCTTACCGCGCTGCTTACGATCAACCTGGGAGTGTTCAATCTGCTGCCTGTTCCGGCGCTGGACGGCGGTAGACTGTTCTTTATGATAATTGAGCTTATAAGCCGCAGGAGGATACCGCCTGAGAAGGAGGGTATTGTCCACGCTATAGGCTTTATGCTGCTGATTGCGCTGATAGTATTTGTTTCGTATAATGATATAGTAAAGTTAGTTAAAGGGTGATATTATGAACAGAAGACCTACAAGAGAAGTAAATGTCGGCGGGATTAAGATCGGCGGAGGAAATCCGGTGGTGATCCAGTCGATGTGCAATACCGATACCCGCGATGCCGGGGCAACCGCGGCTCAGATACTGCGCCTTGAAGCGGCGGGCTGCGAGCTGATCCGTGTGGCGGTGCCGGATATGGAGGCGGCTGAGGCTATTGCTGATATTAAGAAACAGATCCATATTCCGCTTGTCGCGGATATTCATTTTGATTACACGCTCGCCTTGAAGTGCATCGAAAACGGCATTGACAAGGTTCGGATAAATCCGGGCAATATCGGAAGCCGCGACAGGGTCAGGCTTGTTGCGGACGCGGCAAAGGCAAAGGGTATTCCTATCAGAATAGGCGTAAACGGCGGTTCTCTCGAAAAGAGGCTGCTTGAAAAGCACGGCGGCGCGACTGCCGACGCCCTTGTTGAGAGCGCAATGGGGCACATAGAAATTCTTGATGCCGTGAACTTTACGGATATGGTGGTATCCATAAAGATTTCAAATGTTCCCGTTATGCTTGACGCTTACCGGAAGTTTTCCGAAAAATGCGATATTCCGCTTCATATCGGAGTAACCGAATCGGGAACGGAGAGACTGGGCACAATAAAGTCAAGCATTGGTATAGGCACTCTGCTCAATGAGGGCATTGGCGATACTCTGCGCGTGTCGCTCACGGCAGATCCTGTACGGGAGGTATATGCGGCAAAGGATATTCTGCGCATATGCGGTATGCGGAATGACGGGATAGAATTTGTTTCCTGCCCGACCTGCGGAAGAACCGAGATAGACCTTATAGGCATAGCCTCCGAGGTGGAAAAGAGACTCGAGGGAATTGATAAAAACATCAAGGTCGCCGTTATGGGCTGTATTGTGAACGGCCCCGGCGAGGCGAGAGACGCCGACATAGGCATTGCCGGCGGAAAGGGCGTCGGAATGATATTCAGAAAGGGCGAAATTCTCCGCAAGGTGCCCGAGGACAGGATAGTTGATGAGCTGATAAAGGAGATAGAAAAAATATGAGAAGGTTTCTGATTATAAACGGAGTAAATCTCAATATGCTCGGAATACGCGAGCCGGGGATCTACGGAACAAACACGCTTGCCGGACTGGAAAAGCAGATTTCGGAAAAGGCGGAAGATCTGGGCGTAGAGGTGGAATTTTTCCAGAGCAATTACGAGGGCGCGATTTGTGAGAAGATACAGCAGGCGCTTGGAGTGTTTGACGGAATTATTATGAATCCGGGCGCGTTTACGCACTATTCATATGCTATCCGTGACGCGCTCGGCTCGGTAAAGCTCCCGGCCATAGAGGTACATATTTCAAATATTCATAAGCGCGAGGAGTTCCGCCATCATTCCGTTACCGTGCCGGAGTGCATAGGACAGATCTGCGGTCTGGGCTTCAAGGGCTATGAGCTGGCATTGGAGGCGCTTTGCGATGAAGTCAAGGATTGACAGACTGCTTGAAAATATTGGGGAGGACAGAGCGGTTTTCATATCGGGTTATCCGAATATTTTCTATTACAGCGGCTTTGCCTCCGAGGACGGCTGGCTTATTATCTCGCGCAGGGACAGGTATCTTGTGACGGATTCAAGGTACTTTGTTCAGGCTAAGGAGCAGGCGCCGGATTTTGAGGTGCTTGATATTGATCAGGGCTGGGAGAAGATCTTTGCCCGGGTCGAGGAGGATGAGATCTGTTTTGAAGAGAACAGGGTCACCTTTGCTTTTTTTGAAAAGCTTCAGGCGAAGTCATGCGGCAAGAGATTTTTTAAGGCGCAGAATAAGATTGACGCCCCGAGATATACCAAGGACATCAGGGAGCTTAAAATCATAGAGAAAGCAGAGGCGATAGGCGATAGGGCCTTTTCACATATGCTGGAGTTTATGAAGGCGGGTATGACCGAGAGGGAAATAGCGCTGGAGCTTGAAATGACAATGAAAAAGCTTGGCGCAAGCGGCTTGTCCTTTACCACGATCGCGGCCTCAGGGGTGCGCTCGTCAATGCCGCATGGCGTTGCAACCGATAAGGTTGTCAGGAAGGGCGAGCTGCTCACTCTTGATTTCGGCTGTGTATACAAGGGTTATTGCTCGGATATGACGAGAACCGTCGTGTTCGGAGAGCCGGACGGGAAGCAGAAGGAGATATATGATATAGTTCTTAAGGCGCAGCAGACCGCTCTTGAAGGAATACATGAGGGTATTCTGTGCGCGGCTGCGGACAGGCTGGCAAGAGATGTTATAAAGGAGGCGGGCTACGGCGGCAATTTCGGACATTCCCTCGGACACAGCGTTGGGATCGAGATACATGAAATGCCGTGCTTCTCGCCTAAGAGCAGGGATAAGCTTTGCGAGGGCAACGTATTGAGCGTTGAGCCGGGAATTTATATTGACGGCTGGGGCGGCGTTAGAATTGAGGATCTTATCGCGGTGATTGACGGGAAAATTGTTAATTTTGCCCATTCCCCTAAGAATTTGCTCGTTATTTAAGATATTTTTT